>PAYP01000008.1 GCA_002714785.1 Candidatus Poribacteria bacterium
GAGGTGATGAGCTCGACAGAGATCAATGACCTCTTGTTTTAGTTAGTCTTATTCTTCGAGAATTAAACACCAGCCGCTCAGAATTTGATTCCATATGGGCTGAGTTTTAGTTACGTGGTTCCAGTAGCAAGTCTCATTATGGCTTCTTCGCTGACTTGAGTTCGGTCCAATTGGCCAGCTAAGTTGCCTTTATGCATGATTAAAACACGGTCTGAAATTCGTATAATCTCTTCTAGATCGCTAGATATAGCTAAAATAGCAATACCCATTTTAGCCATGTCATCGATTAGTTGATAAATTTCTCCCTTCGACATCACGTCTACGCCTCTTGTTGGTTCATCTAACAAAAGAACTTTGGGTTTTAGCGACATCCATTTTCCTAAAACAATCTTTTGTTGGTTACCACCAGACAATAGACTAGCAGCTTGCTCAATACTAGGAGTCTTAATGCGAAGTTCATTGACTACTTGTTTTGATATTAGTTCCGTTTTTTCTCTCTGGATAAATTTGGCAGTTTGGTAATGATTAATACCCGGTAGAGTAATATTGTCGCGAACCGAAAATTCTGTTATTAAACCATGTAATCGTCGGTCCTCAGGCACTAAGAAAATTCCAGCATTAATTGCCTCGGCTGGCGATCCTGTTTTTATGGATTGTTGATCAACATGTATCAAACCACTGATCGGTTGTCTTATGCCGAAAATCGATTCCGCTAATTCAGTTCGACCAGCACCCACTAGGCCTGCCATCCCAACAACTTCACCAGCTTTCAGTGAAAAATTAATTGGATCTCCATTAAGTTTTGGAACAACAAGATCTTCTGCCCGAAAACGCTCTTCACCAACTGACCGAGTTTCTAATTGGTAAAACTGAGTAGATTCGCGCCCGACCATTAGAGATACCATTCGGTGATGTTCGATTTCAGGCTTGATTAATTCTCCACTATTTTGGCCATCCCTCAATACAATTACACGATCCGCAATCTCGCTAACTTCCATCAGTCGATGTGAAATATAAACAATACCAACATCCTGTTCTTTTAATTCTCTGATTAGATCAAACAATCGCTGTGTTTCATGTTTAGTTAAACTACTAGTAGGCTCGTCCATGATAATTAACCGAGCTGACTGAGAAAGCGATTTCCCAATTTCAATCATTTGTTGTTGACCAATTGATAAGGTTCGAACCAATTGGTGTGGAGATAAGTCTAAGGATAAACGGGATAAAATAGTTTCGGATTGGCGATCAATAGCGGCTGAATCAATCCAGTTAAATGGTTGAAAACGTTTGGCTTCTCGTCCAAGAAAGAGATTGGCCGCAATACTAAGATTATCGGCTAGGTTGAGTTCTTGATGAATAAACGAAATCCCCAACTCTGTGGCCTCAGAAACTGAAGAAATTACGACCGGCTTTTCATCGACCAAGATTTCCCCCGAATCAGGCTGGTGAACACCAGCTATGATTCGCATTAGAGTACTTTTCCCTGCTCCATTTTCTCCAATTACGGCCACAACCTGTCCAGTTTGAAATGTCGCCGACACGTCATTTACTGCGTGAACACCAGGAAAGTGCTTATGTATATTTTGAGCTATCAGAGTCGATTTAATCATCTATATCAGGAACGTCAAAGTCTGAAGCCAGAAAATAAAATAATATAGAATGCAAATTCATCGGGATAGAAGTTCTTAGTTCTGAAAACAGGTTTTTCTATTTTTAAATTTTCTAAGAACCAAATTGAGGTATATCCCTTAGAACTGGAAGTGATATTGATTTTAACAGTATGACTAGGTAAGCATGATGCTAATTATCCAGAGATTGGCTTATCCATCAATTCATCAATCAGGCCTTGGCGACGTTGTTGTGCATTTAGGACATCCATTTTACCGACGAAAATCATAATTTGGCCGCCTTCTGGCAGAGCCTCTTTTATTAGTTTACCTACTTGACGCCCTCCTAAATAATTATTTGTTCCCAGGTAAAATAAACGATTGCTCTCAGGTGCGTCACTGTCGTGACAAATTAGTTTTACTTTTTCAGCCACTTTGTTCAAAATTTCTGTTTGGTTCTTTGGGTCGAGTGGACTTACTGCGATTCCGGCCAAACCTTCTTTCTGGATTAAGGTTTCCAATATCCTGTTTTGTTCAGTAGATGAACCATCATGTGGAATTTTGAAATCACAAACAAGATTGAAATCCTGTTCAGCTTTGTAACAACCTGCTCGTGCATAACTCCAAAAAGGGTCCGGTAGATTAACTACAAAGGCAAAATAATGCCCTTCAGTAGGCCGTGGTGAATTATTAGCCTGTTGTCCTAATTTTTGTAGAGATTTTAGATTAGACCAGAAATCCTCCACATTTTCTTGCTTAATCACCTTGGTTGGAATATCGAGCTGTTTATTGTCAGGTATATCGACTGTTTGGTTTTCTACCAATGCTTTTAAATATTTTACTGATTGGTATCCAAACTCGTATGGTTGCTGAACTACAGTACCTACAATATGTCCGTCCTTGATACCTTGGAGTGTAAGTTCATCTTCGTCAAAGGAGATCAACTTGACTTTCCCTTCTTTTCCCACGTCTTTTAATGCTTCTAGGCATTGGGGAACATTATAAGCCCAAAGACCAACCATGGCATCAAGACTAGGATATTTCTTAAGGGTATTTTCAGCATTTTTCTTGGCTGTGGCTCGATCACCTTGATCAGTTCTTGTATCAAGAATAATATATTTCCCAGCTTTTATTGCTGTTTGGGGCAGATCTGATTTTTCGTTTGCTTGGTCATTCTTCTTTGTAGATGAGTCAGAACAGCTCATTAGTGAACCGATTACGAATAGCAGAGCAAAGAGTAAAAAAAGTGAACGGGTGAAGATATTTGGAAGTCGATGTAGCATCTTAAATTCCTTGTGGAGTATTGGGTTAAGCAATTATTTCATAGATGGGTCTTGCACCTTCAGGTCCCACAAGCTTTTGATCTAACCCACCATGAAAATAAGACAACGTATTAGGATTGAGCCCCAACTGATGTAGTACAGTCGCGTGTAAGTGCTTGACATGAAATGGTTTGTCGACTGCAGCACTTCCAAGTTCGTCAGTTTCACCGACACTAGTCCCTCCTTTGATACCACCTCCAGCCATCCACATAGTAAAGCCAAGAGCATTATGATCTCGTCCTGTTCCTTTAGCGTATTCTGCTGTTGGCTGACGGCCGAATTCACCGCCCCATATGACTAATGTTTCTTCCAACATACCTCGCTGTTTAAGATCTTTAAGCAACCCTGCGATGGGTTTATCGGTATCACCACAATGACGCTCATGATTAATTACTAAATCACCATGAGCATCCCAATTATTGTCCCCGTGATGACCGCCAGAATAGACCTGAATAAACCGAACTCCACGCTCTGCCAACCGACGAGCCAGCAGACACTTCTTACCAAACTTAGATGTTCTTGGATGATCAAGACCATACATGTTTTTTATGTGTTCAGGTTCTTTCTTCAAATCGACTGCTTCAGGAGCTGTAGCTTGCATCTTGTAGGCTAATTCATAGTTTGCGATTCGGGCTGATAAGGCCGAATTGTCTACTCTATCAGCCAAATGTCCAGAATTAAATCGCTGTAAAGTATCTAACAAATGCCTTTGCTCGCGGCGATCCATGTTGTCTACGTGTTTTAAATCCCAAATAGGTATACCATCAGAGCGAAAAACCGTACCTTGGAAAGCTGCTGGCATATATCCACTAGTCCAGTTTTTTGCGCCGCTGATTGGTCCACCAGTTTCATCAAGCATCACCACATAACCGGGTAAATTCTGGTTCACACTACCTAGACCGTAGTTAACCCAAGACCCCATAGAAGGTCTTCCACTTAGAACGTGGCCCGAATTCATCATGAGCATTGCTGAACCATGACGAGGGGAATCTGCAGTCATTGATTTAATGAAGGCAATATCATCAACACAAGTCGATACGTGTGGAAATAATTCCGATACCCACTGGCCTGATTCACCATATTGTCTAAAACTCCATTTGGGACCAACAATCCGGCCCTCGTTTTTTTCTCCACCTCGACCACTCGTTTTAACTTGGATTGTTTTTCCATCTAGAGGGTAAAGTTTGGGTTTGTAGTCAAAAGTGTCCATATGACTGGGGCCACCATACATAAAGAGAAAAATAACTCGTTTAGCCTTTGGCATATGGTGAGGATTTTTCGGAGTAAGTGGATTACTATATTGACCAATACCATCAGCTGCAACAGCTTGATTATTGAGGAAACCGTCCCATGATAATAGGCCCGTCAAAGCTAACGAAGTAAAACCGCCACCAAGGGTATGAAGGAATTCACGCCTTGTTCTTCCACAAAAATTACCGTTAACTGGGGGCTGCGCTTTCTTTGTTGATTTTTCTTTATTTTCTGAATTTTTCATTATGAATTCTCCAAAAGGTCGCTTGGATCAGTCGAGAAAAATAAATTCGTTTAGGTTAAGAGCCAACAATGCGAATCTGTCTAATGCAATATCTAGTTTGACTTGTTCATCGTTTACCAAGGTATCAATAAAACCATTAGCCCAATGAATTTCCTCATTACTAGGTTGACGAGATAATACAAGTTCCAGACCATATTTCAACTGCTGAGTTAGGGTTGAACCACCATGTTGACGAATCCTTCGAGCAAAATCTTGAGCTTGTTGATTAATGAATTTTCCATTCAACATTGTCAGCGATTGGGTGGGAACAGTGGTTACAAACCGAACTGCACATGTTGAATCAGTATCAGCCATATCAAACTGGTTAAGAATCGGAACGAGTAATGATCTTTTGACTTTGACATATATACTGCGTCGATTAGCTTCTTCTGGTGGTGAATATCCCCAAACCCGATTCGGTTGTGATGAAGTCGCTAATACTTCTTCGGGCAATTCTGGAAAAATGCTTGGCCCTCCCTGCTTAAGATTCAAATTACCTGCTACTGATAATACGGAGTCACGGATTTCTTCAGCCGACAAACGACGCATATCAAAACGCCAAAAAAGATCATTGAGTGGATCAGAGATCATTGCATCTTCGTTTCCTTGTGCTGACATTTTATAAGCATTTGATGTCATGATGATCCTGTGTAAAGATTTTAGTTTCCATTGACTAAGAACCAATTGATGTGCCAGCCAATCTAGGAGGTAAGGATGAGTTGGCTTTTGCCCGAATTGGCCAAAATCATTACTTGATCTCACCAGACCGCGACCGAAATGGTGTTGCCATATCCGATTCACGATAACTCTGGATGTTAGTGGGTTTTCGGAACTGGCAATCCAGTCCGCAATTACCCGCCGTTTGGTTGAAGGATGTTCAATTTCAATTTCCTTACCCCTTTTCAAAATAGCAGGTACTGCAGGTGTGACCTGATCGCCAACCAGTTGTGGATTCCCTCTTCGCAAGATATGAACTTCGGAAACGCCCTTATCCTCAACAGCTAAGGCCATGTACGGATAAGGAATCTTGTTCTTTCGCATATCGTCTCGCTTTTTTCGGACTTGATGATATGCTTCAACTTTCTTTTGAAGGTCATCGTCTCTCTCTATTTCTTTTACGTATTTTCGTAGTAGATCATCGAACTTTACGTGAATTGGTTTGGCGACCAATCCGACGTCTATATACTGACCTCCACCGGTTTGTGAACAATGTACTGCAATGATATTATTACCGACTCGAAACGGCGAACGCTGATTTGATTTTAACAGTTGCCTCTGATAGTGTGTTACATGTCCACGGCGGTGTAAGATTTTTGTTCCATTGACGTAAACTTGTGCTTCCTCATCGTGATGAATGTTTAATTCAATTTGTTTTGGAAGTTTGTCCAATTCGATTTTTTTTCTCATCCAAATCCCTGAGGTATTCCATTTGGTTCTTACCACAGCATTTGGCGTACTGTTAGTCCCGAAACCACTTGCTCCGACGGCCCACTCAGTGTGATCAAATTCAGATTTAAACCAGTCACTATTCGGTTGTTCAAAAGTATAGGCCCAGATCTGACCTTGGCTTCGTGCGTCAGGCAAAATGACAACCTCATCTGATAAATACTTTTTGCCACTGCCTATTTTTGACCAGTAGACTCGCAAGTAAGGTGACTCTTGATTACGGTTAAAATAATCCAGCCGAATTGGTACATAGCCGGAGTTGAGGCTGATCGCCCCTTGGTGATACCCACCTTTGGAAGTTTCCAATTCAGCCACTTTTTTCCCGTCAACCCAAAGTCTCGAACCTCCAATACTATCGAGGTAGAAAGTGTACTTGCCGTTTGTCGGAACACGTAGTTGACCTTCAAAGACCAAACCGATTGCTTTTTGTCTGCTTGCAGGACGAAGCGAAAATCGGTTAGTTGCGATTTCACCTCGAGTCTCAGGCTTTAACTGATCAAAGTCTTTTGGTAGTACATCCCAAGTATGACGAAAAAAGCGGTATTCTAAATTAACTAAATCTGTTTGAGTTGAATCTATATCAGATTCGTTGGGAGCAAAAATCTGCTTTAATTCTTCTTCATGTTTAAAGATTTGATCCTGTAATTTTTCTTGGGTGAGTTTTTTCTCCTCTACTTTAGCTTTGTAAATTTGTTTCTGTTCTGGTGTACCTATATCAGCTAAAGGTGAATTACTATGTGGGGCTATATCGTGAAAGAAGGCCAAGAAACTATAATAGTCTTCGATAGAAATAGGATCAGCCTTATGATCGTGGCATCGTACGCAACCCATTGGTATTCCTAGCATCACTTGGCCCGTGGTTGAAACGATATCATCCAAATAATCGTAACGGGCTAACCGCCGGTCAGCAGGCTCATCATCCCAGATACCTAGCCGATAAAATCCGGTAGCTGTAATAGTTTCAGCAGTCGGCTGATCAAGTAAATCACCGGCTAATTGCTCTCGAATGAACTGATCATAAGGTTTATCTTTATTAAACGATTCTATGACGTAGTCGCGATAGCGCCAAGCGAAGGGTTTGTTACTATCTCGCTCATATCCGTTAGTTTCGGCATAGCGCACTAAATCTAGCCAATGGCGTCCCCACTTTTCTCCATACTGCTCAGAGTCCAGTAGCTGGTCTATCAATTTCTCATACGCCTGAGGATCGGTGGCATTAAGGAAGTTTTCTACCGCTTGTGGTGAAGGAGGCAAGCCCGTCAAATCGTAATAAACACGCCGAATAAGTGCCTGTTTACTGGCGGGTTTTGCCGGTGACAAATTAGCCTTTTCTAATCGGCTGAGTATAAAGGCGTCAATTGGATTTTTGATCCAGTCCGAATTTTTAACAGTTGGTAGGGCGGGAAGTTCAACGGGTTGATAGGCCCAGTAATCAGTTTCTGAATTACTATTTCCCATAAACCCAGACGTCAACAAAAATCCAACCAAAAGAGGAGTGAATTGTTTACTGATATACCTAAAGGCTTGATTTACTCGCATTTTCTTCTGCCCCTGGTTTATNGCACCAGTGTTTGAAATACTACTTTAGTAAAGCTCGCAGTGTAAATTTACTCTGTATAGAACTTGTACAAGTCAGTGTGTACATAGCTACCTGAAGGTCGGAGAATGACAGAATGCCATCCTTCTTTACCNTCTTTATTGATTGAGTCAGGGTATTTTTGCGTTTCTAAGCAAAACGCGGCGTGCTTCTGGTAAGTGGTACCATTTTTACCCTTAATCGATCCGTCTAAAAAGTTTCCGGTATAAAACTGGACACCAGGATCTGTGGTGTGAACTTCCATTACTCGCCCAGAATCTGTATCCTTAACTTTGGCAGCTAATCTCATTTCGCCTAACTCACCGGCTAAAACAAAGTTAATATCATANCCACCCGGGTCATCCTTACCGTTTCCCGGTAATTGTTNAATATCTTGACCAATTTTTTTGGACTGGGTAAAGTCAAATGGAGTATTTTTTACGGTGTCAATATTACCGGTCGGAATAAATGTTTGATCAACTGGTGTATAAGATTGGGCGTTGAGTTGTAGTTGATGATCAAGAATATTCCCAGAGTCATGACCTGCGAGATTCCAGTACGAATGGTTAACGATGTTGACGATAGTTGGAGTTTGAGCTGAAGCCGACATGTCAATGCGTAAGGTATCATCATCAGCTAGAGAATAAACAACTGTTGTGACTAGCTGACCTGGATACCCTTCTTCACCATCAGCACTGGTATAGGTCATCTCGATCCGATGAGTATTGGCACTTTTCACCGACCAAACCTGCTTGTCGAATCCTTTCTCACCGCCGTGNAAATGGTTTGGAGCGTTATTAGTTGCTAATGTGTATTCCTTGCCATCTAGGCGAAATTTGCCTTTTGCAATTCGATTTGCTACCCGACCTACTGTAGCACCAAAGTAGGGATGCCCACTAAGATAGTCTTGCAGGTTGTCAAAGCCGAGTACTATATCATCAATCTGTCCATCTCGGTCAGGCACATGCAATTCAGTAAGTAGAGCCCCATAATTGGTAATTTTTGCGACTATACCATTCTTGTTTTTTAGAGTAAAAAGGTAAACTTCTTCACCATCCACCATTCCCCACTTAGTCTTTCCCATCTCGTGATGGTCAGCTTGGATATTATTGATCAAACCGACTATCATNAGCAATGATAGTCCTGCTAGCAGCTGTACTGAAAAATCCATTTGCCTATTTCTCCATTTTATCCAGTAAAAATAAGATCTCTTTCTTGATCACAAAAAACACGATTCGCCGAGTTTAGCACATATTAGGTTTTTTGGGAAAGGGAGGAGGAAATAAATATTTATTTTCGTCGAAGACATTTAACCCTATTTGCAGTTGGTTTACTAACTCTTATCGGTAAAGAAATATTACTAATATACTATTGGCTTATATCCTCAAGAGGCATTAACCAAATTTAAAATAGAATAGTAAAGCTATAATNGTCTATCCATTATTAACAAACTAACAAAAAGCCCCTCAAGTGAAAATCACCTGAAGGGCTTTGCTTAATTCGGACTTAATGTGGCTACATTTAGGACCTAAGATCAACTCTGGTTCAACTCGAATTGANACTAACAATACAAAGTCAATGAATGATCCTGACTAAAAGAAAAATACAGAGTTTGAATTCTATTCGGATAAATCGACTAATTGCTTTTGAGTTNGGANCAAATAACTNGTAATTTGGTTTTTAACTCTACTGGTAACGCTGAAATCATTAGTTCTTGAATTTCTTTCTCAGAAAAAGCACGATTGGCAACATAGACTTCATCAATCCTTCCTGCAAACCGACCATGGTCATCGTCTGGCTGACCACCGTCTGATTCAGCCCCAACATAGAAATTGGCACCATTAAAGTCAATCTTGCCTTTACAGGATTTAGAACCAACTTCTTTACCATTTAAAAANTTTTCATATNTNTNCCGTCATACGTAGAAGCGACATGAACCCATTCCTTTAGAGGTAAAGGTCTTTTTTCGCANTTGTTCANTTTTNTCTGCAACAGNAANTGCTAGGANACCATTATGAAAAGCGANACAGTTTGCAGCCCCACNATCCATNGANACTTCAATTGTGAANATCAGNGTCNGGANGGACNGNTTACTAATATCTAGAACATCAACATTANCANCAGATGCATTAAATACAAAGACTCTTTGGGTTTNNNGATCGTANGTNACGATTTCAGNAGCACTTTCATCNATTAANCCACTATNATAAGTACNCACGGCTTCTNACTCAATTTGAGCTNTTGTAGNAANANAAACTGNTATTGTTANNAGCAATGANNATANCAGAAAANACCTNTTTTNATTTCTCANCAATTACACTNCTCAAAAATNNTTCTGNAAATGAGANTNGACAAGGNTAGAAGAAATATNCCTCACTTACTGAAAANAAAAAGCATTAAANACGCNGAGNATGANAGTTTAANCCTCGTAGCGGATTTATCNCAGCAACCTCAAATTGTTGTGGTCNNTTTTNCAAANTTGTTACGAGCAACTGGATATATGGTNCTAGAAAAATGAAAGTGAAAAAGTNTTGAATGANCAGTNAATACGTTGANAGTCGGTGGTGTGTGAAACTCTCNGGTTATCNNGAACCAACGGACTGTTTTTAGCTCTAAANACCACNGCTGGTATCAAACCTAACAAGTAGATTAATTAACAGATAAGTTGGGGTCGAGGATGTCCAAAAGTGGATNAAAAGTCCGTTCACAAAACAGTTNTAATCAAAGATTTAATTTTAACCATCAGTGCTCATGATCTCAATCCACTCTGTTTTATCTTGATATGGNAGCAATCGNTAAAATAATTTGGCTTTTATTGGTTGGTTATTGGGAACTACAAAATAGAAATCTTTGCTTTGCTTTAGTGTTAATCGATTATCAACTTCGAGGCTCAAACCGTCACCACCGATCTTGGCGGAAAAAATATGATGCTTTACTTCCGAGCTGAAGGTAACCTCCAGAATCACAGCTCTCAACCCATCACCAGGTAAGTGATGTCCAGTCTTATTAACTACTGTTATTGTAGCTTTATCATTGTCACGTTGAATTATTAGCTTGGCAGACCGTTTTAGCATAGAAAGACTTCGGCTACCCTTCCATGTGTGTTTACGACCTTTTTTAGGATTGTAGCTCTGATTACTATGAAGCCGGTTGACCAAAGACATATGACAAGTCGTACATTTCTGATTTTTATTTTCTGGCAATTGCCAATCAATGATTTGCTGATGGGCAGCAACACTTGGTTGACCGTGACAGCTTGCACATAGTTGAGTCGGATTTTGAGCATAGTTTGGGTCTTCTACATTTAAGTGAAAGTTGGCCGACTGAAAACCTTTTGGCCCGTGCATAGCTCCCTTGTCATCAACATGACAAGTCAAACAATTGATACCAGATTCTTTCTTTTCTTGCCTTAACTGAGGCATTTTACCTAGTCCGGTAATCAATATTGGTTTGGGTGAATGACAAGGGTCACAGGTTTTGACTCGATTGGGGAAATCTTTGGCCATCTGCTGATAAATTGGATTGGTCCAAGATTTTGCGTGTAGAGAGCGTGACCATTCTTTCCAGATAGCAGAGTGGCAACTTTGGCAATCTCCTGTTTGGAAAGAACTTTCCATGTCAGCTAAATTAGGTGGTGACTGACAACCACTTGTGAGCAGTAAAAGAAGGTATCCGAGTGTAAATACCAGCAGAATGTTCTGCATCTATTTGGGTTACTAGGATTTATTCATATCGGATGATAGCGATTTAAAAATTGATTCTGCAGCCTTGTTGCCACTGTTGACACAATCTGGAATTCCGACTCCATGGAATGCGTTACCAGCTAATTCTAGCCCTTTTATTTTTGATACTGCCAAATTGATCTGAGATATCCTTTCCAAATGTCCTAAGTTATACTGTGGACTGGATCCATTCCATCGGCATATCTGAGATAATATTGGCTGGCCAATGATTCCGAGCAGATCTTGTAAATCAGCTAGTACTAGATTTAGTAAGTCGTTATCAGAATAATCCAGTAGGTGCTGCTGTAGAGCACCACCTATAAAAGCNCGGAGTAGCACTTGTCCTTCGGGAGCGCGATATGGAAACTTGAGGCTGCTGAACGTACAAGCAGTTATTGAACGATCTTCAATCGCCGGAACGACAAACCCCATGCCACCCAGATGATGCTTGATTTGTGACCGNCTGAAAGCAAGATTGATAGTAGCTGATGAGGCATAAGAAACTGATTCTAATAAATGAGAGAGTTTCGGGATATCAGAACTTAGAAGTTGAGTCATCTGGGTGGCGGGTAGCGCAAGGCAAAGCTGATCGGCCACAAGATTAGTTTCACTTNGATTGTTTATTTCGATATTCCANACATCATTTTTTTCTGGCTTCATTATCTTAGTGATTTTTGTGACCATTGAGCCGGTTTCAACCATTCCTACTGGCAGTTTCTTCAATAACTCATTGACTAGTACTTGAATGCCTTGATCAAAAGTACGAAAAATACCATATCGAGCACCACTGGACCGTTCCGACATCGTTTCCATCAATGCCCGAATAATACTTCCATACTTTTGTTCTAGCTGTAGAAATTGAGGCATAGTAGCTTGAAGACTCAATTTTTTCGGATTGGCACTGTAAATGCCCCCGATCATCGGCTGTGCCATTCTATCAAANGCTTCNCTACCTAATCGACGGACTACGAAATCTTCCAGAGACTCATCTGTACTCACGTCTTTGGTTGGCAAGAACAAATCCATGATCATTCGTAATTTACCGCGCCAACTAAATATTGGACTTGCTAAAAAAGGCCGTAANGAACTTGGGGCCATCAANTAGAATCCNTCNGGGACTGGTTGTAGCTGACCTGCACGCACAATAAAGCTACGGGGATTNTCAAGATTCGGTTTAATTAGCTGATCGGCTAAGCCCAGATCACGACAGAGCTCTATTGCCCAAGGCTTAGTCGATATAAATGCGTCAGGCCCCTGCTCTAGCAAAAAACCGTCTCGGTTCTCTGTACGGAGAATTCCTCCGACTTTTTTGGAGGCCTCTAGCAATTTGACTTCGATTGGAAGCTTATTTTTTTTGATTAANTGGTGAAGCCTATAGGCAGTCGTTAGTCCGGTGATNCCACCACCGATGATAACAACTCTTGACGGAGAATCTGAAAAATTAATTAGGTTCGACAATGGTAAAATAACCTAAACTTGATTCCATGTTTGTCGCAATTCAGAAATTGACGTGTAAGTCACCTGACAGTGATAAAAATCGTCGAGTGAACTACTATTTGTCTAACAGAACTGGAATGATATACCATCGGAGGATATGGATAGCACATTTACCCTGATTACTACGAACCAGAATGCTGTTTGGTATAATCCCTTCCGTCAAAATGTTGCCTGGATAAGTTACTTAGTGTCCCGTCCTCATGCATTTGAGAAATAATCTGACTGACTTTCTTTCGTAGGCTAGTATTATCAGCTGAACTTTTTTTGTCGAAAGCAACAGCTAAATGTTCAGCAAAAACAGGATTTCCCACTTTTTCGACTGCGACTCCGTTGTCAATAGCAGCATCGACAATTGTATGAGCAGACAAGAAAANAGCGAATTCTTCCCGCCCAGACTGGATCGACTGAACACACTCATTATCGGTTTTCATGGGCATAACTTTTATATTATCTGGCGGGTCAACAAAAACGGAATTTTCTGGCAATCCTAGGCGTTCTTCCTCACCAGTTAACCAATACTCGTAAACAGTCTCTGTACATACACAAACATTCTGACCAGAAATATCACTTATTGTTTTTAAACCCANGTTTTTGGTTGCTGCAAANTGCGCTAGCGTATAGTAGTAGGCAGGTTCAGCAAAGTCAAGCCGTTGCTTCCTCTGCTCAGTCATGGCAACTGACCCAACACTCATATCCCAACGGTCGCTCCAACTGCCAGCCGTTATCAAGTCCCAATCTGGCGTGACAAAATCGATTGTTACACCAAGTCTTTTACCAATTTCCCTTGCAACATCGATATCAAAACCCGCAAANTCTCCATCTTCGTTGACATAAGATTGTGGAGCATAGTTTGGGTCAGTNGAAACGATGATAGAACCCCTCTCTTTAATTTTTTCTAGCAGATCAATTTCGTTTCTTGGCTGNCGGCGAGTACCGGTTTGTTGTGCTTTTTGATCAACATTACATCCTGTAAAACCCATAACTANCAAGATGGAAATAAAAGTCGTAAAAAATAATTTCATCTTCTTCATCTGGTTTTATCCCAAGTCTATATTTTTATTGTAGTTGAATGATAGCATAGGCAAAACTGTCAATCAAACCGGCACANTAGGATTTCCAGCTAACCTGCGTTGACATGATTAATTCTCTGGTTTAGAATCCAGCAACGGTGTCTTATCAAAAATCTACTCTCCGTGAGGACGTGAGCTTGCTAACCGATCAACAAACCCAACAATACCAAGAAGACGGATATGTGATTCCTGATTTTCGTTTGTCGCCAGAAACAGTTACGAATATCAAAAAACACCACCAGCGATTTATCGAGCAATATCCAGAATTTATCGATTATTGCCCAGCCGTTCTTGCTTATGACTTAGGTTTCCTAAACTATGCAAGGCAACCTGAAATATTAGATATGGTTGAACAGATACTTGGTTCTAATATTGCTCTCTGGAACTCTAGTTTCTTTGCTAAGCCTGCCCATCAAGGCAAAAAAACTCCTTGGCACCAAGATGGCGAATACTGGCCAATTCGTCCATTAGCTACTTGCACCGTTTGGATGGCTATTGATCCTTCTACCACCGATAACGGGTGCTTACGTGTAATTCCAGGTTCTCACAAAGATCAACGACTCAAAGGTCATACCCAAAATGAAGATCCCAACCTCAGTTTGCCCATGGAGCTCAATGCTTCTGAATTTGATGAAACCTCAGCAGTCGACCTAGTATTNGAAAGTGGTCAAATTTCTCTTCATGACGTATATTTGGCCCACGGGTCTGAAGCCAATACTTCCAATCAGCCGCGTCGGGGAATGACTCTACGATTCATGCCAACGACATCAGTTTACGATCGTAGAATTTTACCGCCGTCAAGNCGANCAGGACGCCTTAGCATGACTGAACGTAGNTTGTTTCTGATGCGAGGGCAAGATGTCTCCGAACAGAACGATTTTCTGCTCCGATATTGATGTTGAGTAAATAGTTAAAGACTATTTATCTCGAGCCCTANCTCTATATCCATGCTTTCCTGACGTTACAATTTTTCCGATTATATTTTTACTTAATGCTCAATATTCGTGGTGGCCAGATAGAAGTTTATCGGGAAAATGATTAATCTAATTGTATCGATGAGACATCATAACATAGAATTTCGCGATCGTTTCGAACGAAAATGTGTTGGTCAGCTAAAGCCGGATGAGACCATATCACTGTTCGTCGGCCAATTTGGTGCGTTGGCTCGATTAGTTTAGTTTGGCTGATTAGTTCGAAACCCTTTGGGGACATTTTTGCAATTATGGCTTCACCAATATCATTAAACAACCAGAAACGATTNCCGTTGGGCACAGTAAAGACATTCGCCCAATTAGCGGGCCGACTACCTGTTGAAAATTCAAAAGTTTCCCATTTTCGCTCGCCAGTCTCTAATTCTACACACATATACCGCCCACTTTGTCCACAAGCATAAATGTGACCATCCTGAACAACAGCCGAGTTGAAAACGCCGGCTACCCCCCGTTTTGTATCTCCTTTCCAGACAATCTCAGCGCTATTACCATCCTTAGCGATCTCAATTAAGGCGGACAGATTGGAATAAGCCATTACGAATAGCCGATTACCAATTTGTTTAGGGATGCCAATCGACATAGCAAAAGCCGGCTGAAGTTCTAATTCCCAGTATGGCTGGCCGCTTTCAGGATTCAAACCTCTTAGGTAATGACTGTCCCAGACCACTAGTTGCCGCTTACCACCCAATTGGTAAATAATGGGTGCACAATAGCCAGGTTGTTTAGTTGATCCACTACGCCAAACTTCTTGACCGTTTAGCTTATTCAAAGCTACTACTGTGGTTTTTTCTCCACCGACCATGCATATCAAGTGTTCTCCATCAACCAATGGATGAGCCGCAAATCCCCATTCTGGTGTTTCTACTTGATATTTATCCCTTAGGTTTAGTTGCCAAAGGACTTGACCTGTTTGGGTTTCAAAACAAAACAAATCGCCTTCGGCTCCCAATGTGTAAACTCGATGATTGTCAACTGTTGGAGTAGCACGAGGACCAATGGCGTACAGTGCTACTGACCGATAAGCGCACGGGTACTCATAGGACCAGAGGATCTGGCCACTCTTCTGATCTAAGCATAGAACTCGTTCAGAGCCGGATAACAGACGACGAACGAAGTTGGTATTCTGTGGTGGTTGATCTGGATGCAGAAACCGCCCATCTTTTAGATTTGGGTCGTGTTTGATTCGATCCATTATAAATACCAGACCATCAGCAACCGCAGGGCCAGTATATCCACTACCAATTGGTACCTGCCAAACAGGCTCTAACCCCTGTTTGGGAAAAGATGTCAGAAGATCAGACTCCCGCCAGATCCCATCTCTTTGATTTCCCAACCACTGTCGCCAGTCCTCAGCCACAATCATACTGCTTATTGGGTTCAAGAGAATGAATGTAAATAAAAAAATATTCCACTGCATGAGTAAGAATCTCAATCCTCTATTTTCATCGGCTGAATCGTAAATGAATTTACGACTAGTCAGTAACCATGTTCACTAATTGGTCAACAACTAACGACTGATCTAGTAATAGCCATGCTAATGTTGTAACATTATATTGTAACAAAACTCAAAACAATAGATTAAATCTTAGTTTGTTCGAGATTTACCTTTCACTGATTAGACCGTTTTTTATTCTAGGCCTAGAACCATTTTTGACCGATGTACTTATTAACTAATTCTTGTGGCTCGTTAGCCAAAAAGCCTTGAGGTTAACAGGTGACTGTGATAGAATCGGGCAACTTTCCATTGAAGTATCCGGCGAACCCAAAATGAGTTCGGTCGTTAGAATGAAATATTCTCCCTTCTGCCTTCTAGCTTTATTACTGTATTACTTCTTAGTATCTCCAGTTTATGGCCAAGGCCTGACTGCTGGCACGGTTGGTGGTAGTGCGGTTAGAGTTGGAGTTGGTGCTCGAACTGCGGCAATGGGACATACATTTACTGCCGTTGCAGATGACGTTAGTTCTATTTATTGGAATCCAGCAGGGCTTGGCCAGATAAAACGGCCACAATTGACCATCATGGGCGCTGATTGGTTAGGAGGCATACGACATGGCTGGATTGGTTTCGGTCAATCACTAGGTAAGTGGATGTCAGTTGGAGCTGATGTATCTTACATCTGGTCTGGTGATATTCCTCAAACAATTGAATCTGAGGCTGATGTTGGTCGATACCAAGAGATGGGTACATTCAATTACAGTGATATGATCATACGCGTTGCCATCGGTAGTGGTGAGATTAGCACGAACGGTTACAGGGGAATTGACTGGGGAACAATTCGCATTGGTGGGGCTTTTCAAGTATCTCAGCAAAGAGTTAACTACTCTACTATAACAGGTTATCAATTACGATGGAATCATATCAATTTGGGAATGATTTATCGGCCACCGGTCAAAAACTTAAAATTGGGCCTTAGCATCTTCAACATTGGATCATCGGAACAGCAGTACCTCCAACAGCCTATCTCTATTCCTCAACATGTTCGGATTGGCTTGGCCTATACCATTACTATTTCCATGCCCTCAACCGCTGTCAATAACACCAACATGAGACCTAGTTTGTTACAAAATCAAATGACAGTAGCTGCTGATTTCGATTTTGGTTATGATCAGAACGGCCGATCGCATCTAGGCTTAGAATATCTTTTTAGTAATGGGTTTGCTATGAGAGGTGGATACCGTCGACGACTGGATGCTGATTTTTTGTCCAGTTTGAGCGGTGGGTTTGGTTATGCGACCCGTGCTTATCAAGTTGATTACGCATTTATTCCCTTTGGTCAAGTTGGTAATGCTCATCGAATCTCATTGTCGCTGGATTTTTAGCTAGCTCGAAAAATATAAGTAAGGATTGTCAAAAGATGAAGATTAAGGTTGTACTAGTTGGTTGTGGTGGCATGAGTGGTGCCTGGTTAGGTGCGGCCCAGGATATGGAGGACGTTGAGTTGGTTGGACTGGTCGACGTGCAAGAAGAAGCTGCATTGAAGCGAGCCCAAGATTATGATCTACATTCGGCTCAAGTCGGCACTGATTTACAAGAAATGCTGGAAAAGACCAACCCAGACGCTGTCTTTGATTGCACTATACCGGAAGCGCATGCAGAAGTTACTACTACATCATTGCAGTATGGCTGTCATGTTATGGGTGAGAAACCATTGGCTGATAGCCTGGAGAAAGCAAAAAAAGTCGTCAAAATAGCAGAAGAAACTGGAAAAATTTATGCCATCATACAAAACCGGCGATATAACCCGCAGATCCGTCGGCTGAGGAGTTTTTTGGATTCTGGTGTAATTGGAAAAATTACCACTATCAATTGTGATTTCTATATTGGAGCCCACTTTGGTGGCTTTCGTGATCATATGGAACATGTTCTGCTATTGGACATGGCCATTCACACTCTTGATGCTGCCCGTTTCATTGGTAATGCTGATCCAGTTTCCGTTTTTTGTAAAGAATGGAACCCAAGTGGTTCTTGGTATGATCATGATGCATCAGCCATTGCCCTTTACCAAATGACGAATGAAGTTGTCTATACTTACCGAGGTAGTTGGTGTGCTGAAGGTTTGAGTACTACTTGGGAGAGTGATTGGCGAATTATAGGCGAAAAAGGTACTGTTAAATGGGATGGTGGCGACCAGATGACAGCTCAATCAGTTGTGAAAGCAGAAGGTTTTCACTCAGAATGTGAAACGGTAGAAATTCCACCGTTCGATGGGCAAGCTAATGTTGGTGGACACACTGGTTTAATTCGTGAATTTATTGACTGCGTAAAGACCGGTGGTACACCGGAAACAGTTTGTACTGATAATATCAAAAGTTTGGCTATGGTTTTTGGCGCCATTGAAAGTTCAGAGAAGTCTCAGTTGGTTAACATCAGCTGGCGTTAAGTAACTAAGAATTAGATCGAGTAAAAAGAAAAAGGGTTTACACACGTGTCTTTAATCACAATCATTGGTCGCGGTCATTCAGGGACAAGAGCTATTTCTCATACCCTCTACGCTAGTGGTGTCTATATGGGGTCTTCTATAAACCCGTCGGGAGACAAAATTCCACCTCAAAAAATGTATGACGCTTGTAGAGTGTTAGCGCAGTATGTTGATTGGGAAGGTGGGTTGTCGTGGAATTTTTCCCGCTTATTCAGTGAGGAGATTCCAAATGAATTCACGGACTTGATTTCTGATTATCTGCAGGATGTACTCAACAATAAATCTGAACATAAGGGATGGAAAATCCCGGAAACCACCTTAATTTACCCTTGGATTCAACGTATGTTTCCCGATATCAAGTATATCCATTGGGTACGCGACCCAAGGGATGGTATTCTTAGTGGACACAAAACTGATGATCTTCGGGATTTTGGTATTCAGTATGAATTAACTGATGATATTAGGAAGCGGCGAGCGATCTCTTGGTATTATCAGTATCAGTTAATGAAAGCAACACCAGAACCCAAAAATTGGATTAAGATTCGTTTCGAAGATTTTGTCCTACACCAAGAAGAGACACTAGAGAAACTAGAAGCCTTTTTGGGGTTTCCGTTAGGTCGTATCATTGTGCGTAAAGCACCTGTCGAACGATGGAAACAGGACGCGAATCATCAGGAGTTAGATTTTTTACAGAATGCTTTGAAAGAAAATGGATATCAGTAGGTATTGATTACTAGCAAGTTAGGATTGGTTTTAATTAAGTGTAGCTAAGGCAAAACATTCAAACAACACGACATTTAATGACATTCTTTTTCCTTCCGACGTATTGCTGACCCTTTCTTATTTTTGGTTCATAAATCAAATCCCGATAGGTTCGATTATTCATAGCCAGTTCTTGGTGGCCAAATTTGCAATTTAAGTTATTTGATTGAAGTAGCTAATATTAGTAAATTGAACCCAACAACTGGGATCATGGTTTTGTAGTTTTAGTTTTTATAACAAACTACCGGAACGACATACCCTTAAGTGAGGCTGGATATGTTTGAGCAAAAAATCGTGCGAATTGAGCAGGCTAATTTACTCGGTGAGCGCCCGCGAAAGGCCGGATGTAATTCGCGTTTGGGAGAACATGGTTTGTATGTTCGACCAAGTATTGTTACTATCACAACAGACCAAGGTGCTTTTGGGTTTGGAGCCTCTCGTATTAGTCAATCTGAGGCTGAAAAAGTATTGGGTAAATCAGTCGGTGAGATTTTTCAAAATGATCCAAAACGAGTAAGGGACGGATTTAGGCCAATTGAATTTCCCATTTGGGATTTGATCGGGCAACTTACCAGCAAGCCCGTTTACTCTTTGGTTAGATCAAATCACGATGAAGAATTCACCGCTCCCTGTTACGATACATCCTTGTACATTGATGATCTACACTTAACTGATCACTACGAGGCTGCTGACTTGATAGCTCAGCAAGCACAACAAGGAATGGATAAGGGTCATACTGCCTTCAAGATCAAAATTGGTCGTGGTGCCATGCACATGGATTTATCCGCTGGAATGCAAAGAGATATTATGGTTATTAAGGCAGTTCGACAAAATGTTGGTCAATCCGCAACTGTCTTGCTCGATGCCAACAATGGCTATAATCTTAATTTAACCAAGACAATTTTAGCTGAAACTGCTGATGATAAAATTCACTGGATAGAAGAAGCATTCCACGAAGATAATCGTCTGTATGAAAATCTTAAGGATTGGATGCATAAACATAGTATTCAAACCTTGGTTGCAGATGGTGAGGGTGAAGCCTCAATCAAATTGTTGGATTGGGCTGAAGCGGGCCTAATAGATGTTGTTCAATATGACATCTTCAGTTATGGTTTCTCACGTTGGCTTGATCTAGGCCACAAATTGGATGGTTGGAACGTATATACGGCACCACACCACTATGGTGGCTACTATGGAAATTTCGCCTCTGCACATCTGAAAAATGGCATTCGAAATTTTAAATTTGTGGAGTGGGATGCAGCTACAGTTTCGGGTATTGATGATTCCAGTTATAAAATTCAAAATGGGCATGTTCTAGTTCCGAATCGACCAGGTTTTGGCCTAATTTTGGAAAAATCAATTTTTCATCAGGCGGTCGCAAAGAATGGTTTCTCCGTGGAACTTTAGTAATAATAAAATGACATGGCACTCTTTAATTCAATCTAATCAGCGTTTGGTTTGTGTCGTGGGGGATCGGAGCTACGATCTTTGTCTCGCTCTTTTGAAAGTTGTTGAAACAATTGGCCGGTCTTCTGCTGAAGTATTTCGTCAGCAAGAACCCTCCAGCTGGACAGTTGGCGATCTGAGTCATAGTAATGTCTACTTTCAATTTTCTGCTGGTGGTTACGAAACTAGTGGAAAAAGCTATACATTAGTTGATTTTCCCACTTCAGCCAATGCTATGAAAATGTTAGCTACGGGAGCCTTCGGTTCTTCTAATCAGATAGCCGGGACTCCAATCGTGTCAGCTGTGATTTTAGCCATCAATGTGGAAAATGGATTAACAACAAATCTGATTCAGGTTGCAGAGCTAGCGACAGCAGTTGGTGTCAGACCTATATTAGCTTTCATTGATCAGCCTAAATCTCTAGATGATGCAGAATTAATTGAAATGTGTCAGATTGAGGTTTCAGAAGGTATCGATATTGATCCTGAACGTATCTTGACAGGTAATACCGAATTAGCTCTTGACCGTCAAGTTATTAATTATAGTACGCCTGAGTTTCAACCAATTATTAACTTGATTGAATTACTTAACCAAAGTTTAGGGCCTCACCCTAATTTAGCACAGCGACCTCTTTTTGCTCCTATTTACCAAGTTGATGATCAAAAGGATGAAACTAGTATTTTGACTTGTCAAGTCAAACAAGGTACTTTGTTTACAGGGCAAGCAGTGGATATTATCGGATTTGGCGACCGGATTCGTACTGAATGTATCCGAGTCAGAGAGCAGAATACTGATGACTTGTTGACTACCCAGGTTTATGCCGAACCCGGTTGGGTACGAGCCGGGCAATGTATCACTACACCAAAAAAAATGCGTTCTTACGTCCAGTTTTCAGCTGTGATTTATGCTTTAACGGTTGAAGAAGCCAAGCTGCATCTACCACTTGTGGATCAAGACGAAATTTTAGTCAGTTTCTGGTCTCTAAAGACAGCTGCTCGGTTAATTTTTGGGAAGGAAGATTCTATTTTATCGCCATCAGTTGACGATGAAATTAAGATCGGTATTGGCGAATTTTTGCTGGAAGAATCAGTCCCCCTGGACATTGGTTCTTCATTTGAGGTTTATAAAATGGAGCAGTTGGTGGCAATCGGAACAGTAACCAAAACTATTGACTAGGATTAATTATATCTGTGTCCTTTGCCAATCACTTTTTTAGCAAATAGTCGAATATCGAAAGCGTTTTGTCTTATTATGCTTACTGTCAAGTAACGACTGATGAACGATAGAAAAAGTATCTGTCAAGGGATTGAATAAACAATATAACAAACAGGAATTTTGTCTCATGCTACCAAACAGTTTTCTTTTTATCGTTTCGCTCGTTATTATTGAGTAATATATTAATCCCTAGCAACTTCATCTGATTAGTTTTATATGACTCTACGTAATTGAATTTGGAGCAAAATTTTGGATATAGTCGTTAACCGTTCGGGTGTACCGTTGAGTAAAGTAAAATGTCGTATGCTAGCATTGGACCTAGATGGAACATTGCTGAACAGTAACCACGAAGTTAGCTTGCACAACATTAAAATTTTGAATACGGTCGAGCAGCAAGGTACTTTAGTTATCTTAGTTTCAGGACGTATGCATCAATCAATGTTGCCTATTAGCCAGCAGATTGGATTACAGAATCCAATAATTTCTTATAATGGTGGGATGGTTAAGCACCCAAAAACTGGCGACGTCAGCTTCCACCTACCTGTACCTCGTTCATTGGCTGTTCGTCTTATTGAGTATTGTCAAAAGGCCAACTTACATCTCAATTTTGGTTGGAACGATCAGCTATACGTTAGACAACGCAATCATTGGAGCGACCTCTACGAGAGCCGAACTGGTGTGTCTGCTGAAGCCACAGGCGATTTGCTAAAATTGCCCGAGGCTGAGCCTACCAAAATGCAAGTTTTGGCAGAGCCAGAAAAAATTCCTAACCTACTTAAACAATTTGAGGAAACTTTTGGCTTAGATCTTTATATCACTCGGACTCAACCTGAATATATCGAATTCATGAACCCAAGAGTTTCAAAAGGACTAGCCATTACCTCACTAGCCAATGAACTTGGCATTCCAATCTCCGAAACTATGGCTTTTGGTGATGGGTTCAACGACGAAAGTATGTTACAAGTAGCAGGTCATAGCGTAGCCATGGAAAATGCAGAAGAAGAAATAAAACACATTTGTAATTACATTACTGCTAGTAATGACCACGACGGTGTGGCACTCGCTATAGAGCAGCTTATTTTAGTTTAAAAAATGCTTGGCAACTCTTCGCTAGGAACAAAAAGTATATGTCGTTATTCTCCTACAGAATAAATCAAATCATTAGAACCAATAAACAATTGTGCCGCTGTTGTGAATAATTTGAATTCTATTTTTCGTTTTGGGTTGATTTTCAGTATTTTCATCACTTTAGTTGTAAATTCTGTTGAGAGTCAATGGTTACTAGTTCCGATGGATACGGTCCAGAAGAACCACCTGAAGGCGTATGGATTGACTTATTGGACACTAGAGACACCGCGCAGCTATACCGCTAAGTGGTTATTAAATTTTCGGGGAGGAGCATTTCTTTTACAATCCTCATCAGACGTGGTACAGAGGTCTAAAGAGATGGGTGTTTCTGTTGAACAAATTTCTGATCAAGATTATGTTGCTATTCAACAAGAGATGGACCTTGCCAATATGGATGAGATCTTACTAGAAAAAGCTCCTAAGATCGCTGTTTATCGACCACCAGATGATAGCCCTTATCGTGATCCTTGGGATGATGCGGTCAAGATTGCATTGGAGTATGCTGAAATTCCCTTCCAATCTATTTGGGATGAAGAACTGATCAGTGGTACTTTTTTTACAAGTAAGTATGATTGGCTCCATCTTCACCACGAAGACTTTACTGGTCAATATGGAAAATTTTATGCTTCTTTCAAAACTGCTATTTGGTATCAACAAAGGGTAAGAATGTTTGAGCAGGCAGCTCAGAAAGCCGGTTTTAATCGAGTCGCCGAATACAAAGGGCATATTGCTAAGTTGATCCGAGACTATGTTGCGGATGGTGGTTTTATTTTTGCCATGTGTTCCGCCCCAGAAACTATGGATATTGCTTTATCAACCAAAGCTGGAATGGTTGATATTGTCAGTTCGGAATTAGACGGAACACCAGTCGAACACAATTATCATAACAAGCTTAACTTCCAGGAAACATTCTGTTTCCACAATTTTAGTCTTCATACTTCTGCCAACCGATATGAGTTTTCCAATATTGATAATCCAAAACCTGACCTCAATGCTTTGTCACAAGTTGAAGATTTTGTGTTGTTCCAATTCGCAGCTAAACATGACCCAATTCCCACAATGTTGACTCAAAACCATGTCAGCCGAGTACCTGGTTATTTGGGACAAACTACATCTTTCAATAAAAGTACGATCCGGGATACTGTAGTGATATTGGGAGAAATAGACGGGACCAATTATGCTAAATATCTTCATGGAAAGCTGGGTAAAGGAACTTTCACATTTTTGGCCGGACACGATCCGGAAGACTATCGGCACTTGGTCGGCGAAGGTCAAGTGCCAACCAACCTAGATTTACATAAGCATTCTGCGGGTTANCGCTTGATTCTCAACAATATCCTGTTTCCAGCNGCTAAGAAAAAGCCGAAAAAAACCTAGTCATNTCAACCNTNGACAGACCTCTACTTTGTTTTGAAACAGNACTNTAGCTAACCGACAAAAAGTCNAGTTTTTTGTTGCAATTTTTTGTCACATGCGTTATATTGGNCANGTTAGGTGTGGATTTGCACCTTTCTTATGAGAAAATTACCTTCAAGGAGAATATATAACGTGCGTAAAAGCATACTTTCAATCGCTTTAAGTGTTGCTGTTTTAACACTATTTCTAACATTATCAACAATTTCTATAGCCGGTGTTGCCAAAGACCCTGTTATCCTGACAGGTGATGATGCACTCACTGAACCAGGGGATCGTGGTTGGACCCCATTAGAGCAAGATCGACCTGATGCTCCGTGGATCACCAAGTGGTATATGCCCGGCCGCTACACTNNAACAATGGTGGTTTTGCCACNTCTGGCCCTATTGATGTCGTCAAAGATGCTAGTGGTGGTGCTTTGACTCAAGAATCTTTATCAACTGTTGATGGGTTGATGAAAACCCAAACAACAAAGTTAGACTTTGGTGCCGATAATGGTGGAGNCGATGACTGGACNGTTAAAGAAATTGATCCNNCNGANGGTAATAACATGTCAACNATCTANGATGNTGNAGATGACAGTNATTTTGACACTTGGGCCNTTNTCGTTATTGAATCTCCAAAAGATCACGTTGCTGTGATGTCCCCAGCTCACGACGATTTTGCCCAAATTTGGGTCAATGGTGACAAGTATTGGAATGACTCCGCTTGGACTGGTGGTGCAACCAAGGTAAACTATGATGTGCCAATTAACCTGAATGAAGGCGCCAATGTACTCTTGTATCGTTGTGGTGAGTCTGGTGGTTCTGACTACTTCAACTTGCACCTAGATGACACAACCATGAGTGCTGTCTCTATCTTCCCTAAAGATTCTACCGATAAAGATAGTTTCTTCAAAGAGATCAGCTCTATTGTTACCGCTGTTGATTCTAAGTCTAAGCTTCCTGTCTTTTGGGGTGCTGTTAAGTCAACCAAATAGGCTGTAAAATAAGATCATGCTGTGATTCGATAGATCACGGTCAAAAAAAGGACACCTCTTTCGTAGAGCGTGTCCTTTTTTTGTTGAACGTTTAGATTGTTTCAGGAGATTTTTGCACTAACTCATCTCGGCTTTTTGCCAAAGGTGAAGATGAGCGATGATTACGGTACTGGTCTGCTGCTTGTTTTCGAACAATGAATAAATCTTCTTGTTCCTTGATTAATTGGTCACCTTCAAGTAATGGCACTTCTACTTTTCGTATACTGGTTGATAAGTTTACCGTCGCTTTGCAAGGTTGAAGGAGTGTCAATACCCACCCATTTTCTTTAACTTGCCGACGAAACTTAGTTGAAATGTCTATAGATTGTATTTGATCTACATTAACAATTGTCACACTTTCGGCTTCAATTGTGTTCTCGTCCCTCGCCTCAGCAGTCGGGTTGTTTTCTACTTTTTCCATTAATTCTTTCTCTGACATTTTGGTATCCTTTTGATGCTCATTAGAGGCAAATCTTTGATGACAATTCTTATAACTGGCCGAGTATATCAGACAAGTTCAGCGGAATCAAAAACTTAAGATTTTTTCTAATCAAACTACTCTTAGTTCTACTTGACACTATTTGTCTTTTAGGTTACAATCCCCTCCATTTTGCTAATGAAGGTAAAAGTTAGGCACAAGATCGGCGAGTGACAAATTGGAGTAAATAAGTAACATGTATTCACAACCAATTCCTGAAAAATATTATAAGCTTACCCAACAAGAAATCGATGAACGGATTCTCGCTCACAAAGCCGAATTGGGAGAGAAGTTAGTAATTTTGGGCCATCACTATCAGAGAGATGAAGTCATCCAATTTGCTGACTACCGAGGGGACTCCTTCAAGTTGTCTCAATTGGCAGCTAGTCGATCTCAGGCCGATTACATTGTTTTTTGTGGTGTGCACTTTATGGCGGAAAGTGCAGATATTTTGAGTGCGTCGCATCAAAAAGTTTCTTTGCCTGATATAAATGCGGGTTGCCACATGGCTGACATGGCGGATTTGGACTTAGTTGAAGATTGTTGGGAGCAGTTGACCGATGTTTGTGGAGACAACACTATTCCTATCACTTATATGAATTCAGCTGCTGATCTCAAGGCATTTTGTGGAGAAAATGAAGGCGCTGTCTGTACGTCGTCTAATTCTTCTGCTATTATGGATTGGGCTTTTAATAAAAAAGAAAAATTGCTCTTTTTTCCTGATGAGCATTTAGGGCGAAATACAGGCGTAGCTCACGGTATAAACTTAGAGGACATGATTCTGTGGAAGCCAAATGAGGAAATGGGTGGGAATAGTGAGGAAGAAGTAGAAAAAGCCAAATTGATTTTATGGCAAGGTAACTGTCCGATCCACCAACTATTCACTCCTAAACAAATTAATCGACTTCGCCAGGATGTGCCTGAAATCCAAATCTTAGTTCATCCTGAATGTCGCTACGAGGTAGTACAGATGGCTGATCTAAGTGGTTCAACTGCCTATATCATCAAGGTTATAGAAGAAGCTCCTGCTGGTTCAAAGTGGGGAATAGGTACTGAAATGCACTTAGTAAACCGTTTGGCTGACCAACACCCGGATAAGTGGATTACGTCAATTGATCCTAGCATGTGTCTGTGTACTACCATGAACCGTGTTGATGCACCCCATTTGTTATGGACATTAGAAAATTTGTTGGACGACGAAGTCATTAATCACATAACTGTTGAACCCGATATTTCTTATTGGGCCAAGGTCGCTTTAGATCGAATGTTGCAAATTGTCTAGTTAAGATCTTGATTTTAAATTGGCTACGGCACGTTGTCCTTCCTCTATCCAAGGTCGCTTAAATGGCTTATCTAATTTTTTGCCGGGAGGACCAACAACTAGGATATAGGCTCTGCGTTGTTGATCAGTTAGATTTGGGCCTGAATAGTGTAAGGTTCGACAGTGGTGAAAGGTAGCTCCACCTAATGGAATAGGGCAAGCAACAGCCTGGTCAGGATTAACTTCATCAGTTACCAAAGCATGAACTAAAGGATCATCGTCTACATGCCGATGCGGAAGGACATCTTGCAGGTGAGAACGGGGAATAAACTGCATACAACCACTATCTAGTGTGGCTGGATCTAGAGGTAACCAAGCACTCAATCGATGAGCCATTTCGTGTGGGTTCCAATAGGCTTCATCCTGATGCCAAGGTGTTTCTCTCCCGTATTGCGCAGGTTTTAGAATCATGTGCCCGCCGCCATTGATATTTTCTTTTTCAACCCCAAGTAGCTTAGCACTAATTTTTACTGTGTTGTGGAAATAGATCGTTTCTCTTAATTCAGGAAAGCGAGACTCAGGTCCAAGAACTTGAGGTAATACATCCGGTCCTTGATGAGAGCGTCGCCCCCCCAAGTCGAAATAATTCCCTTCGTTTTCTCCCCAACGATCATTGAATAGTTGATCATATAAGCCCTTCATCCAATCGATCTCTTCATCGGTAGTAATTTGATTTATACTCAAAAATCCGTTTTCTTGGAAAAACTCTATCTCTTCTTCTGTCACATCAATCTCAAATTGATCTTTCATAGTTAGTTCCTTGGTTGATTCTATTAAATAAAANCTGTGATTAGAAGTTCAGGGAAACCGAATTTAAGCCTCCCTTTCGGTTTGTTTGTCAAATTTTCCAATTGGCTAGGATTAACAAATCGATGAGTACCTACTTGTCAAATTTATGAATTCAGATTGTTTGACAAAAAAATGGAATTGGGTCCAATAGGACAACCTTTACTTATAAAAACACTNAAAACTTATTAAGCAANAATAAGATTATCTAACTAACATTACTAGTATTATTATCATCATCTAACTGCTTAACAACTTCTTTGGCTGCGTTTAGAATAGTACTTAACTCCACTTCGGTAACTGACCTTACATCTAGCCATAGCTGATCATCCCGTATACGTCCTATTATTCCTGACAAACGAAATAGTTTAGCTATTTGGTTCGTCGAAAATTGATGCGAATGAATAGCTANAGCAATACTGGACAATTGGTCAATTGGTAATGAACCGCTACCAATTTGGGCCGAAGATTTTACAACCTCGATTTTGGCGTAGCCAGCCAAAATTTCCGATAGTCTATCGGATAATTGATCGGCTAAAATTCTCAGCTCGGATATNGAGCGCGTGTATCGCCATAACATCGGAAGACNGTCAAGTAGATCTTTNGGATTAATATATTGACGGAGTGTTGCTTCCAGAGCAGATAATGTTAGTTTATCTACTCTTAGTGCGCGCATCAAGGAGTGTTGACGAACTTGAGTTATAAGATCTTTTTTCCCTATGATTATACCAGCCTGGGGGCCACCCAATAGCTTATCACCACTAAAGGTCAAGATATCCACACCCTTAGCTAATCGNTCTTTTACCACAGGCTCGGCAGGCAACCCGAAATCTGTTAAATCAATTAAAGAGCCACTACCTAAATCCTCAAAAACTGGAATTTGGTACTCATGACCCAATTCAGCTAAGTCCTCAATCGGTGGTACGGAATGAAATCCAACTACTGCATAGTTACTGGGATGAACTTTCAGTAGTAGACCTGTATTCTCGTTAATAGCTTCTTGGTAATCTTTTAAATGTGTTCGATTTGTAGCACCAACTTCTCTCAGAATAGCACCACTTTCAGACATTACTTCTGGGATTCGGAAAGAGCCACCAATTTCGACCAGCTCACCCCTTGAAATTATAACTTCTTTACCTGCTGCTAATGTGGTCAGAACAAGCAAAACAGCGGCGGCATTATTATTAACNACGGTTGAATCTTGGCAATCAGTTAATTGTTGTAATAGGTTACCAGTAATCCGGTCGCGATGTCCTCTTTTCCCTGTAACNAAGTCATATTCCAAATCAACATAATGGCTAGCGACACGCTGAAGGTTNTCAATGGCCTCGGTGGGTAATAAACTACGACCCAAGTTAGTATGAGTGATAGTACCAGTACAATTGACTACGGTCTGTATAGAAGAACAGAGCTCAGACTGTATTTTTTTGTTGACCCATATCAGATATTCATTCAATTTAGGTAGGTTGGTCTCGCCATTTAAAATTTTTTGTCTAACTTCGTTTACTATCTGACGTAGTATGAATACAATAAGCTTTCGGTCAAATCTGGTTAGCAAATCAACGAATTCATCACTAGATAGAATTTGCTCCAAAGATGGTAGTTGTTGCAGGGCAGATTTTTGGGAAGTTGAAAGTTTCACTATTGAACCAACGATCTATCTGAGGATATTAATCTGGATTGATGAGATTTTTACGAATGGAAGAGCATTAACGNCTTTGGATTATATTGTATTTATGCTTTGATTATCAATTTGGTACAATATTTATTTTATCCTCAAGTGTAACTAGTCTATTTTCTTCTTTCAATGTTACTTGATAGTTTTATATTACTTTCAAATGCCCGTTAAGTATAACAAAACTATGGAGATGTAGACTAACAATTTCCTATTGCTAGTCTACTAGGNTCTACCATATCATAGTNAACTGAAAACAAATTAGCTTTAAAGTGGACCATGAAAGCNTCATTAATTACCTTAACTCTCATAAGCTCAGTTTTACTAACCACTACTAACGTAGAGGGCATTGAATCGGAAGTGAAACATGGTTATGTCAACAATAATGGTGTCAAAATCCACTATGCGTCTTTGGGTACAGGCCCACTAGTTATAATGATTCATGGCTTTCCAGATTTCTGGTATACTTGGAGATATCAGATGAAGGGATTATCAAATCACTTTCGGACGGTTGCTATTGATTTACGAGGTTATAATTTAAGCGATAAACCCAAAAGTGTTGACCAGTATTCTATGGACATCTTGGTTCAAGATATTGTGTCAGTGATACGTCAGTTATCCGACCCGGTTGATCAAAAGGCCATTGTAGTTGGGCATGACTGGGGTGGAGCGATAGCTTGGTCCTTGGCTATGAATCAACCTGATTTAGTTGAACGTTTAGTGATCTGTAACTTACCTCATCTAAGAGGTTTGAGACGTGAATTAAGTAGCAACCCAGAGCAGCAAGCAAATAGTCAATATGCACGTAACTTTCAGCAGCCAGATGCACATAATTACCTGACGGCAGAAAGGTTAGCTGAATGGGTAAGTAACCCAAATGACCGACAGAAGTACATCACAGCCTTTAAACGTTCTGACTTTGAATCTATGCTGAACTACTACAAAGCAAATTACCCTCGCCCCCCCTANACTGTCGATTTACGAACACCAGTAATCAAAGTGAANTGCCCTGTTTTGATGTTTCACGGCTTAGACGATCAAGCTTTATTACCAAGTACACTCAATAACACTTGGGATTGGATTGATAATGAGTTGACCTTAGTAACCATTCCAAATATTGGACATTTTATACAACAAGAAGCACATCAACGGGTAACCCAAGTTATGCGTCGGTGGTTATTGGAGTCATCACTGTCCGACTAGGAGTTTACCAAATCATTGAAAAACGATTTTTTGCTTGCTGGGTTGTTCCATTGAACCATCCGAATGACTTCAGATGATTAACCCTTACCTTAAAGAAGAGCGCGAATATCCGCTAACTACTGTTAAGCGTCTGGCGATGCAACTTCAAGCCGAAGGGCATGATATCATTGACCTGACTATTGGCGATCCACAAGATGAAACTTTCGATGGAGCTAGACTCGCCATCCAAGATTTTATGACTGATAATTGCGTGTCTCAGTATCCGTTGGCTACGGGTTCGCTCGATTATTTGCAAGCTGTTGCTGATTGGGTTGAAAAACATTATCAACTTAAACTGGAACCAATCAAGCATATTTTCTCCAGCAATGGNAGTAAAGAAGCCATTTTTCTATTTGCCCTTACTTTCGATTGGTCAATAGCGAACAAAGAAATTTGGTTTTCNTCAATTAGTTATCCAGTCTATGAGGCCTCAGCTCGTACAGTAAATGCTCCAATTCGAAAATTACCTGTTGACCATTCATCAGGATTTTTTCCTGATTTAGANGCTATTCCCGAANAACAGTGGGAAAAATGCCGCCTGTTTTGGCTAAATTCACCACATAACCCAACCTCAATGACAATTGACCGGAATTATTATCAACACCTACTTTCATTAGCTGATAAGTATGGTTTTATTGTTTGCTCAGATGAGTGCTACAATGAGCTTTACCAAGATAATAGGCCTGTGTGTAGTCTTGACTTTAGCCAATCAGATCGTTGGGTAGCTTTTCGCTCTTTATCTAAACGAAGCCACATGACAGGCTTTCGAATTGGTGCTGTTCTGTCTCGGAATGAAGAAATTATGAAGTACTTCCGACTTTGCCGGTCGCCTGTCGGTGTTGGGATGCCAACATACAACCAACTGGCTGGAATTGCAGCTTGGAAGGATGAAACCCACGTTGACCGAAATAGACTGGAATATCGACAAAAACGGAAATTGATTAGCTCTGCATTAACTAAAAAAGGATTTGAAATTCATGGAGGNCAAAACGGGTTTTACTTTTGGTTATCTCATCCTGACTATCCAACGGCGACCGAACTCTGTAATCTGTTCCTGCAACAGGGCATTTGTGTTACGCCAGGAACCGCTTTTGGCAGTGATGGTGAAGGCTACGTTCGCCTTGTTTATTGTATTTCTATGGACTTATGTCTAAAATTGAATGACCGGTTAAACCAATTGTTGCCATGACATTGATTCCCTTTCTATTTGATATACTCAATATTCCATCGCCAACCTTTCAGGAACAAGCTATAACCAAATTTATTGAAGACTGGCTGGACTATCGGATACCAGACTTATTTGTCCGACGGCAGGGTAATAATCGTATTTTTTCATTGCCACTGATCGAAAATCTACCACATATTGCGCTGGTCGGTCACTCAGATGTTGTACCACCTCATTTTTGTCCGTACCAACGATCACAGCGCTTGCATGGGGCAGGCGCTTCAGATATGCAAGGGAGTTTAGCTGTTTTTGCCTTTTTGATGTACGACTTTTCTCAGATTACGGATCGTCAGTTTAATTTTTCCTTCATTCTATATGATGCCGAAGAAGGTACACCAATTGAGCAAAATGGTCTTCATAAGCTAATTGAGACTGAGTCTGATTTCATACGGAACATTGACTTATCTATTGTCGGTGAACCAACTAATGGAGAAGTCCAAATTGGCTGTGTAGGGAGTTTACACGCCCAAGTTATAGTTCAAGGTCAAGCTTGTCATTCAGCTCGTCCTTGGGATGGACAAAATGCTTTGTATAATGCAATTCCTTTCATTAAAGAAATATCAAAAATTACACCAGTAAAACAGGTGGTTGGTGGTGTTGATTTTTTTGATGTGCTTAATATTACCGAGAGCCAGAGTCAAAATGGCAGGACAACGATTCCTGGTGAATGGACATGTAATATTAATTACCGTTATGCTCCCGGTCGAGATATGATCGAAGCGGAATCAACGTTTGATAGTTTATTCCGGCAAGCAGCATCTATAGTTACGGATTCGATTAATTACAAGATTGTCGATCATGTACCAGCGGCTCAGATCATCGAAAATCACCTATTTAATCAAGTAATTTCTTGGTCTGGAGCCAAAATAACAGCCAAACAAGCGTGGACTGATGTGGCTCAGCTAAACGGTATTGGTGTTCCTGCTTTTAATTTTGGACCAGGCTTGACATCTCAGGCTCATAAACCTGACGAATATATCTTAGTTGAAGACGTATTAAATTATCACCAATTGTTACAAGGATTGGCCAACCTCAAAGTAACAGCCAATCAAATATATCAGGAGAACTAAATTGACTAATCAACAGATTATGATAAGTGTTGGTATACGACGCAGCCGAAATCAACAAACATTAGATGTCACATTTCTAAAACCACAACAAATATCGATAAATGATTTGAACCAATTAGATTTCGATTTACCCGTTGAAAATGGCTTTATGTTATTGACTAAGCAAGAACTGGAGAGTTTGAGTCATCATTTTGCACAATTGACCAGTATATCGGAAGACTTTACAGAGAGCGTAGCTCAGATTGCTTCACAATCTGATGCAACTCGGACAAATGATTATCATGATATTGATAATATTTTAATGATTCTTCATGATTCTAGCCAAGCAGTAGGATCAGCTGAAGAAGCATACTTCAAACTTCATTGTCTTTCCTTTCGAATAGTCGAACCTCACCAAGTTTCAATGGACGGAGCCTTTGGGCAATTAACTAATGTCGCTTGGTCTAACCTTGGTCCTTTATTGCCAGAGGATGTACCCGAAATTCGTTTGTCTGCTTTGGCAAAAGGTGAGAATCTCCAAATCTCGCACCTGGATAAATTCCCTTATTTGGTTAACTATCATCTGCCGAGTGGTGTTCGAATTGCTTCAGGTAATCGAGTCCGATTAGGTGCCTATTTGGGAGAAGGTACGACTGTTATGCCGGCTGGTTACGTTAATTTCAATGCAGGCTCGAGTGGAACGGCCATGATCGAAGGTCGAGTGTCAGCCGGCGTTTTTATTGGTGATGACACCGACATTGGTGGTGGCGCTTCGATTATGGGCACTCTATCTGGTGGAAATGAACATGTTATAGAAATTAAGGAAAATTGTCTATTAGGTGCAAACGCTGGCGTTGGTATCTCTCTAGGAAAAGGGTGNACTGTTGAAGCCGGCTTATANATCACTGCTGGAATGAANATAGCCCTAGTCAATCAAGCTAGTCAGCCAGTTGATTTAGAAGGTGATGTNGTAGNTGCAGGACAGAACATCTTCAAAGCTCTAGACCTATCTGGTCGGGATAACTGTTTATTTATACGTGATTCACGTACCGGACAAATTATTTGTAAGCCTAACACCAAAGTAATTTCTTTAAATGAGTCTCTCCACGATAACTAGCTAGGAACTTTGTTCTGCAAATAGTATCGATTGCACTTTTGAACCGAAGGTCTTGTGCTTACTTGAGCTGTTCTCGTTCAGGCCAATAACTTTTTTTGTTCAGTCGATTTTAAAATGCGACTTGTTCAACCCCTTTTAACGCTAGTAGCTGGCGTGCTTCGGCGGGTGTAGCAATTTCAATAGATAACCGTTCCAGAATCTGTCGGATAATTGTGACTTGTTCTGCGTTTGATTTTGCGAGCCGTCCTTTGCCAGCATATAAGCTATCTTCTAANCCCACTCGAATGCTACCACCNTTGACTGCTCCCATTGTCACTAACGGTAGTTGATGGCGNCCACCAGCTAGAACGCTCCATAAATAGTCGTCACCGAATAATTTATCTGCAATCCGATGCATGTGACTTAGATTGTCGGGATCTGCACCAATACCACCCAAGATACCAAAGATGAATTGTACAAACAGAGGTGGTTTAACTAAACCTCTGTCTAAAAAGTGAGCCAAATTATATAAATGACCAACGTCGTAACACTCGAACTCAAATCGTGTGCCGCACCCAACCCCCAAATTCTCCAGAATATACTCAATATCTTGGAAGGTATTTCTAAAAATATAATCTCGGCTGGTTTCTAGGTGCTCACTTTCCCACTCGTGTTGAAAATCTGTATAGCGATTGAGCATCGGGTATAAAGCAAAATTCATTGACCCCATATTGAGCGAAGTCATCTCTGGTTTCAAACGCAAGGGCCCTCGCAAACGCTCTTGAATCGTCATACCTGGCCCCCCACCAGTAGTAATATTGATGACAGATTGGCAACCATCCTTTATTTTCGGTAAAAATTGGAGAAAAACCTCTGGATCAGGTGTCGGCCGACCATCTGCTGGGTCTCTAGCGTGCAAGTGCAAAATTGATGCTCCCGCCTCAGATGCACCAATAGCCTGTTCAGCAATCTGCTCGGGTGTAATTGGCAAGTAAGGTGACATAGTTGGTGTGTGAATAGCACCAGTGATAGCACATGTAATAATAGCTTTTTGGTTAATAGCCACTGCTATTTCTCCCTTAATTCGAGACCTGTTACTTAAACTGAAAACAGCATCATCATTACATAAGCCTGACACCAAGTCAAATAATAATATCAAGAAGCCCTGAGAAAATTGGACCTAGAAAGACGATCAAAAACTAACTCTAAACCCAATATAAGTACTACACTCTGATTCTAATATTTTCGTTTCTTTTTAATTGACAAAAATGGGTATTCATATTAGCCTTGGGATCTTAAATTGATGTCCTACTTCAATGAAATTCTGTTTGTATTAAACGAAACTTCGTTCCTATTTTCAGCAAAGAGGTAAAAATGAGATCCGGGAAAGTAATAACTTCAATCCCCAGTATTGAAGGGTATGAAGAAATTGTGGTTGAATCAATTGCTACTATGGCTCGAATTTTCGGCTTGTCGGGTAAGAAAATTAATAATTTGCGCGTAGCTGTTAATGAGGCTTGCATTAATGCAATCGAGCATGGAAATAACTATGACCCTGAGAAGATGGTTGATATAACTTACCTGTTTGCAGACGGTGAAATGGTAGTTTCGGTTAAGGATTCTGGCTCAGGTGAAATTCACCCCGACTTTCAACAGCCGGATGTTGCAGAGCAGGTCAAAAAGTTTAAGCAAAAACGTATGGGAGGATGGGGGTTGTTTCTGATGAAATCTCTAGTCGATGAGGTCGATATTGTCGGTTCTGAAGGACAAGGGGCAACTGCAACTCTGAAAATTAGTGCTGAATAGCTAATCACAAATATGATTCGGAAATAAGAGAGTATAGNGAATGTCAGATAGAAAATCGTTTGGTGCCAACGTTGAAGTCGAAAATCGTGATGATATCACCATCGTCTATGTTAGTAATAATCTTGATGGAAAAACAGCNGAGGATGTTCGGAAAGCTTTTGAAGANATTGATACTGAAAAGGTGATTATTAATCTGGGACAAGTTCGACTAACCAGCAGTAGAGGTNTGGCNACATTNCTGAGTATTATGNTGGAAGGTGAGGAAGAAGGNGTTAGATTNGCAATCTGTGAAGTATCCGAAACTTGCATGATAATTTTGAATACCATGAATATAATGGAATATATAGATGGTGTAGAAATTGTTGATACAACTGAAGAAGCAATTGACTGGTTAAATGAGTAAAAAATTAATCTATATTCAATTGAAAAAAGACTTGTTGTCAACAAAAAACCTAGCCATTTGTTGACGACAAGTCTTTTCCGTTTTATAATCCACTCAACGAGAGCAGACACTGAAAAAATGAAGAAGGCAGAAAAAAAAACAAAACAACGTAGTC
>PAYP01000009.1 GCA_002714785.1 Candidatus Poribacteria bacterium
AGCGGGTAGTATGACAGCAGTAGAGCCAGGTAATAAATTGTCTACCACTTGGGCTAACTTAAAAACCCAGCGTTAAAAGTATCTTGATGAGCAGTTTATGCCTAGTTAAGATAACTCACAGATATTTTGTCAACTACAATCGTTGTTTATAGTATCTACAAAGTTTAGCTACTTATCAAGTTTTATGTAGGTTATTTTTCAACAAATAATCTGCTTGATTATTAGAAGCTCTTGCTTTAGGTTAGTATTGACCTGCCTGAGGTAAGAGCTTTTTTTATTTATTGCAAAATATGCAATTGCTCTTATTTCTTGATGGTTCGTTGGTCTCAACTCCTCTCTAGGATATGGTTAGAATTTCGGGCTCGTTCGATTTAGATTATTGTGGTTTGTCTGGACAATAAAAAGTAAAATGATTAAGGACTAAGAAGGAATATCTAAATTATGCAAACTGGAATACTCAAAGGTATTGCCACCCGACCTAAAGCGAGAGCCGAAATGGTTCAGTCCAACAGTACTCAGGTGTCTATTGATATGGGTATTGTTGGCGACTACCGTGGAACCAAGATTAAACGTCGTCAAGTAGCTGTGTTGGCTTTGGAAAAATGGGTCTCGGCTTGCAACGATTTAAAGACCAAGCTCAGTTGGACTGAAAGGCGAGCAAATTTGCTGGTCGAAGGCTTAAACCTCAAAGATAGTACTGGCCAGCACTTACAAATCGGGGACGTGATATTAGAAATCACCGGAGAGACAACTCCTTGCGCTCGCATGGATGAGGTAAAGACGGGACTAATGTCAGCTCTTACAATCGACTGGAGAGGGGGGGTACTTTGTCAGGTGATCCAGTCAGGCAAAATCACAGTTGGTAATTCTATTACTCAGGTGAAATTTCAGCNAGAGATGATGTGAAAACGAAAGAAATTGAAATTTCCTAAGAACGNTCCAGCCGNATTCCATTCTCAGTTAATATTAGACGAGCCGAAAACGGATTTCCTTGCTTAGGTGTGAATCCTTTTAACACCGAAGTTTCACCTTTTTCAAGTANGGTTTTAACTGATCGCTGATTGATTTTCTTACCAGCAATAGTTTTAGGTANTTTCAACTTGCATTGCCGACAGCGATANACCTCATCGTATNCCTNGACCTCNGATTGACATTTTGGGCAGATTAGGTTGTAATTAGTATTTTTTCCCTTTCGGGTGTTTAATTGTATCGATGATGGCTTTGTTTTTTTGGGATTTGTTTTTTTGGGATTTGTTTTTTTGCGCCCTTTGTAATTCCCGGGGCCTTGTAGCTCTTTTTTGGGGACCGGTAAATCCATCAGATGACCATCAGTGGAAAGATAAAGAATAAACTGTTNTTGCTGCTCATCAGTATATGGTTGGAGTAGGACNCCGTGTTGGAGCAGAATCTGAGCTTGTCGTTCNGAAAGTTTTATGTCTTTGTAACTGTCCCACAGTACAAATTGACATCCATTTCGCCAGTCAGCACAACCGTAGCCTTTCTTGCCACGAATTACTTTAGCTCCACACTTGGGACAGCTAGAAGATTTTGCCCAATCTAAGTCTCTCAGATTGCTGGTTTCGATCAGTTGTTGTGTGAAATTAATCACCTCTTCCATAAATTGATCGGCATTATATTCGCCTTTCTCTATGGCTTTGAGTTTNCCNTCCCATTCCCCTGTAAGATCAGGGGACTTCAGGTTAGGNTCTTTAACCAAAGCGATAAGATANCGACCGAGGTCAGTAGCAACAATTCGTTTTTTGTCTCGTGCTATATATCCTCTCCTGATTAGCGTTTCGATGATTTCGCCTCGTGTGGCAGGTGTACCAATNCCTCTTTCTTTTAGAGCATCTTTAAGTTGCTCGTCTTCGATCATCCTACCCGCAGTTTCCATGGCACCCAATAACGAATTTTCGGTGTAGTAGCGAGGTGGAGTCGTTTGGCCAGCTCTAATAGAAGGGTAGTGAGAACCTGATTCTTCAGATTCAAATTTGGGCAAGATTTGTTCTTCTTCTTTGTCTGTAGTGCCCGCTTGCGGGTAGAGCACTGTCCAACCAGCAGATACAATTTGTGTCCCCTTAGCTTGGAATTTTACTTCGTTAGCTTCACCTTCGACAGTGGTGATTTGCTTAATACACTTAGGATAGAACACAGCAATGGTACGTATCAGAACAGAATCAAATACCCTAGACTCCGACGTTGAAAGTCCTTTAGTCGTACGTCCTGTTGGTATAATAGCATGGTGNTCGGTTACCTTTTTATCATTGACGATACGAGAATTGAAGCCTAAATTATCCAAATCGAGAGCTGAAATTTCTTTTTCTTTATTTGTTCTTAGTTTACGTAGAGCATTGGCAACGTCACTTTTCATGTCATTACTAAGATATTGAGAGTCAGTTCGTGGATAAGTCAGTAGTTTCTTCTCGTATAACGATTGTGCTACTTCTAGTGTCTGGGCTGCTGACATATTGTAGAGACGNTTCATATCCCGTTGAAGACTAGTTAAATCATAAAGTAGTGGAGGATTGACTGATTGTCGTTTCCCTTCTATTTTAACAATCCTGAACGGGTGTCCTTCAGCGCGAGATTTCAGCTTCTCCGCTTCATCTTTTTGGTGGAATCGTTGGCCTTTGTATTTGAAAGTGACTTTTCGATACTTAGTTGTCAATTCCCAAAAAGGTTGTGGTTGGAAATTGCGAATTTGATCATCCCTTTTAACAATCATGGCCAGAACTGGAGTTTGTACCCGGCCAACGCTCCACAAAATTCTTTCAGAGCCCCCATAACGAACAGTAAAATTTCGAGTCCCATTAAGGCCAACAATCCAATCTGATTCATGTCGGCACTTGGCTGCGGCAAATAAGGAGTCATACTGGTGCCCTGCTCGCAAATTCCGAAATCCATTTTGAATTGCTTCTTCGGTCAATGAACTTAGCCAAAGTCGCTGAAATGGACGGCCTTCACAACCAGCCATCTGATAGATATAACGAAAAATTAGCTCTCCTTCTCGTCCTGCATCCGTAGCACAAATTACTCCTTTAGCTTGTCTTAATAGTTTCTTTATAGTCGAAAATTGCTTTGATACACCGCTATTATCGATCAGTTTCAGTTGAAACTGATTGGGAATAATAGGCAAAGTACTAAGAGACCAACGCTTAAAGCTTGAGTCATAAGCAACTGGTTCTTTTAGAGAAAAGAGATGGCCAAATGACCATGTCACCTGATAACCACTACCCTCGAAATATCCATCTCGTTTAGATTTAGCCTGAAGGACACTAGCAATATCTCGAGCTACTGATGGTTTCTCTGCTAACACGACTTTCATAAGAAATAGCTAAGGTAGATTAAAGATATATTCGTTATTTTACTTAGGTGGGCATGAAAGCTAGTAGTGTTCTTATCGACTAATACGAACACTACCAGCTTGCATGGCTTTTTGGGTTTCTTCTAAGCTTGCCCAATTGAAATCTCCAGGAAATGTATGAGCTATTGCTGAGTAGGCACCTGCAAAATCGACAGCTTCTTGTGGTGACTTGTCTTGTAGCAGACTGTAAATCAATCCTGCAGCAAAACTATCGCCTCCGCCAACTCGGTCAACCAATTCTAGATCTTCGTAAATTCGAGATAAATAAAAGTCATTACCATCGAATAGGAGAGTACGCCAATCGTTTAGCCAACCAGTTTTCGCATCTCGCAGTGTTGTACCAATTTTTTCAACATTAGTGTAATCGTTTATTACTCGACTAACTACCTGTTTGTAGCTCTCTGGGTCCAATTTGGCGAAATCACCTGTCGTACCCTCAGCTTTATAACCCAAGGACTTTTCAAAATCTTCCTCGTTTCCAATCAAGACCGTAACATAGCGAACGAGCTCACGATTGACTTTCTGAGCCTCCTCAGAGGTCCAAAGTTTCGAACGAAAATTGAGATCGTAGCTAGTATTCAATCCACTATCTCTAGCTGCTTGCAAAGCTTCTGCACAAACAGCTGCGACTGACTCGGACAGAGCAGGAGTTATACCACTCAAATGGAACCAGTGAGCATTTTTAAATACATGGCTCCAGTTTATTTCTCCAACCTTCATNTTAGAGATAGCAGTATAACCTCGATCATAAGTAACACTCGCAGCACGTGGGCCGGCACCGAGTTCTAGGTGATAAAAACCATTGCGTTCACGTCCAACACCGTCAAATTCTGTCCAAACGACTTGTGATACATCAACTCCAAGTTCACGCCCTTTATTTTGGATGAATCGACCAGACCAGTTATTGACTAGTCGGGANAGCCAAGCGGTTTTTAAACCTAGGTTGGAAGCATTAACGGCTACATTGAGTTCAGCACCACCAGCGGTCATGTTGAGTGTAGTGGATTGTTCTAAACGCATAAAATCAGGTGGAGCTAAACGAACCATAGCCTCACCAAAGGTTACCAGATCAAACATAATGGATGGAAACTCCTTGATATCAATAAAAATTAAAAATTAATCGTCCAAAGAAACTACTGCTTTTATGGTGTGAGATTCAGGTTTTAACCAATTTGGAAAAGCCGAAATCATTTCCCGAAAACTGGACCGATGGGTAATCCATGGGTTAGTATCGATTTGGCCTTGCTCAACCAATTCAATAATCCGTCTAAAATCCTTAGGTGTTGAGTTNCGTGTTGCAAGCAAAGTAATTTCTCTNCGGTGAAACTCAGGATCAAAAAAGCTAATCTCAGATTGAACTAGACCTACGAAGACTAATTTCCCACCATTTGCCACATAACTGAAAGCAGTTTGCATCGATTTAGCATTTCCCGTCGCATCAAAAACGACTGTCGGAAGATCACCTCCAGTTAGTGNTTTTATCTGTTTCAATGGGTCTTCTTGAGCTCTAACGGTAGCGTAAAGACTAAAGTGTTGCTCACAGAAATCNAAGCGGTTCTGATTAACATCCATNACTAGAAGTTTNACTCCCGCTAGTTGTGCAAATTGAATCACAGACAGCCCAATTGGGCCTGCACCAATTACTAAAACGCAATCTTCTGATTCTAGTCCTGCTCGATCGACTGCATGAGCACCAATCCCTAGAGTTTCTACGAGNGACAACTGGTCTAATGACAGCTTTTTAGATTGGTGTAATTTNGTCAAAGGGACAATAATCTGNTCTCTCATGCCACCGTCGGTTTGGACCCCGAGTACCTGCATTTGAGTACAGCAATTAGGCTTATGACGACGACAAGCAATACAATATCCACAAGTCAAATAAGGTTCTACAGCACATGTATCTCCGGTGCGCAATTGGAATTCATTGCTATCTGTATCGAGGATTTCTACGCCTAATTCATGACCAAGGATCCTAGGATAACTAAAGAACGGTTGGTGTCCNCGATATGCATGTAGATCAGTACCACAAATGCCAATTCGGCGCACAGCAACCAGAGCATGACCATCTGGTATTTCATCAGGAATTGATGTTTCTGTGAAGACGAAATGCTCAGGCTTCTCCAAAATAATAGTTTGCATATTCATTATTCCGAAATTTATCCAGCGGATAGGAGCTCAAGATGTTTACCCAGATGAGACGACAAGAATTCTTCGTGCAAGTCGGAATACTGTTCCAATGTTTCGGTTATCAGTTCTTTGAAGGGCTGGTCGTTCGGCATTTGACCTTGAGTTAAAACAGAACCAAAGGAAACATGCAAGACTTGACGGCCATTATCTTCATCAAGGTAAGCAATTTCTCGGTCGGCAGGACTAAGAAATACAGGATCTTCTAAAACNTCCACATTCGCCGAAATATGATAGGTAGCACTATCAGTTTCAAATCGATCAATAGCATATTTAATTATCTCTAGGAATGCACGGTGATTTTGTCTTGCCACTACTCGTAAAGCCTCTAAATAACTAGTACCGGCTGTTTTAACATGTAATAAATTTTTACAAACCCGGCCTAATATTGGGTAAATACTAAATTTGTCTGATCCACTNTGAACACTGATTTTGTAGGGACCATATTGTTGTGCGATTAAGACATGCTGGTGTAAGGTTTTTTCAAATTTTTTTAGGTCGCCTTTATAGTCAATACCTTTTTCAAATTCACCGACAAACCGTGGAGCTAGACTGATAACCTGAACGCCTCTCCTTTGTAGTTCGAGCGCAATAAACAGGTGCTCCCAAACACTTGTAGCTGTGTCCGTTTCATCTACCGATATTTCTAGCTCAAAAATATCAGTCTCTGATGAAACCCAATTGGCCATTTGGCAGGCATAATCCACGGCTAAACCATACTTCACAATTGATCGGAATAAATCCTCTCGGTTCGGAGAATCAACTTCCAACTGNCCCANCAAATCGAACTTTTTATTGAGGTAAAGGTCAGTNANCTGCTGTNAAGATTCAAAGGCGCCAGCTTNTATTACCTGGTCAACTGCTGCTTGTAGATCTGTTCCGTTTAGCGAATTTGCATAATCGTTGACGTAATCAGACGGATCAATCGTAAAAAAGGTGAACCCTGCTGCGGCCAAGTCAATAACATCTTGTCGGTTTTTTAAATGGTCTGCATCAGCTCCCCACGAATTATTCCAACCTACTTCTCGTAAACTTTTTTGTGCTGACAACATGACTTCCATTGGAGTTCGATTAGTACGTTCCATTTCTCGTACGGACTGTTGAGCAAACATAGGAACTAGATCACCCTTTCGGCTGGCTGAAACATGACCAAAGGTAGCTAACCCGATTCGGTCTCCGAAGCCGAAAGAAGGCTTTAATCCCACTAACTGCGGNTGAGGTAGAAGATTNTCTTTTTTATTCATATTTTCCTATATGGCGTAAAGTGTTGGGTCAGTAACTTGTGCCTGTTCAAATCCTCTTCGTCGTAATAAACACGCGTCACATTGTCCACAGTGCCTACCGTNATTATCTGGGCTATAACAGCTATGTGTTAGCGCATAATCAACATCAAGACTGGTACCAGTCTTTATAATTTCTGCTTTTGTTAATCCAATCAGTGGGGTGTGAATTTGCAAGCGGTGTCCTTCTACCCCAGCTTTAGTAGCCAAATTAGCCATTTCAGTATAAGCTTGTATATATTCAGGTCTGCAATCAGGATAACCTGANTAGTCCAGNGCATTGACTCCAATAAAAATGTTTCGAACTGATAATGTNTCAGCCCAAGCCAGTGCAAATGCCAGAAAGATTGTATTGCGGGCCGGGACGTAAGTAACTGGGATTTCTTCTCTAATCTCAGCCACTGATTGCTTTTTAGGTACTGGTATGTCATCGGTTAAAGCCGACCCACCAAAGATACGTAAGTCGATGTCAACTAGTACGTGTTTTTCAACCGATTTAAGTTTAGCTAACTTTTGTGCATATTGGAGTTCTAACGTATGTCGTTGGCCATAACGAAAACTAAGAGCGAAAACTCTATAGTTTTCTCTTTGAGCAATTGCAAGGGTCGTAGCTGAATCTAGACCNCCACTCAATAAGACAATCGCTTTTTGANTTTTCATTTTCACTTCAATTCATTGATGATGGACATCAANCCATCATAAGACTGGCGAGTACTTTGAATTCCGTCATCACCAGGCAGACGAAAATGTGTTTCTAGCGCAACTATNCCATCATACCCATCATTCTTCAGGGCTTGTAATTCTGCATGATAATTTATTTTACCAGCACCAACCGGAAGCCAAACCCTTTTTCCATTCTCAAAATCGACATCCTTAACATGGACATGTACTACTCTATCTTTTACTCGTTTATAACCTTCTGGGCTAGGAGATCGATCACCTGCAGCATAGGCATTACCTGGGTCCCAAATCAACTGTAGGTTGGATGAATCAAAATGCGTAAAAAGCTTTTCTAAATCTTGGCTAGTACCGATATTGCCAGAACTTACATTTTCAAAACCAAGTATAATACCTTCCCTTTCTGCAATACGAATCGGCAATTCCATCTTATCAAAAATCTTCTTCCATGCTTCTTCACTAATCTGATCAAGCTTCCAAAAAGAAAATAAGCGAACCATNTTGGTATTAAAAAGGCGAGCAACTTCAATTGACCGATGAAGATGAGAGATATGATCATCATACTCTTGGTCATCGTCAAGATTACAACGCAGGGTGAGAGAATCAATACCTGTTACTGTCAATCCACTGGATCGAACGATCNAAATTACTTTACTCAAGGTAGAGGAATCAACATCACATATATTCTGTCCCCAAACGCTGTGAAGCTCAATATACTCCAGCCCCCANGATTGAGCGGCCTCAACNGCTTCGACTAAGTCTTGGCTAATTTCGTCTGTAACAACCCCAATTTTGAAACACATTTTAATATTTCCTTTCGGCTTATTGCTTCCAGTTGTAAGCAAGTCTCGGCCGTTCTGTCACGTTTTTACTACCAGAGTGTGCACAAAACACATCGTAAAATAAAACATCACCTCGGCTCGGCGTTATTTCAACTGGTTCTTTCAGGTCCAGTTGATGAATATCTCCGTTTAGTGTCCACATGTACTCGTACCTTTTCGGATCACCTTCCGCTAACGCCCGGATTTGATGGTGGGATCCTGGCCATACAATGGTTCCACCACCATGCGACTCTACGTCACTATGAAATATCATAGCTGCAATTCGAAAAGCACGTGGAAAAGTCTTATGACCGTGAGCCTTGATCGCATGGTCTATGTGTGGACTTGGCCAATTCCACTGACCAGTTGAAGGAAAAGTATGCAAACCAAAAACTTTATTCGGTTTNCGGAAAGAATGTGGATCATCCCCAGATAGTTGGGCTGCAGCTAGTAAGAACTCTTCTGTGTAACAAGCAAGCGAATCTGGATGATCTGATTCCTCTAAAACAGCTTTTGTCCAATCCGGATTTTGACGATCAATACCGAATTGTAACCAAATCCGTTCTTCAATTTTCTGAGAAATACCCTCTGGTATCAAGCCTGATACCAATAGGTAGCCGTTTTGGAAATATCGTCCGACTTGAGTGTCTGATAGAATATACATNGGGTTCAGTGTTTAGCATATCAATTGGATGGCTGCTAACTCCTTGGGTTTTTCTAAGCTTATTTTCAGTTGACCTGTGATCAGTAAGGACACCATTCCAAATTATGTCTATGGAATTTCGACTGTTTGGAAAATCGTCTGAATAATTTTTTCAGAATCAATNCCTCTTGCCTCGGCCTGGTAACTNACTATAACCCGATGACGTAGTACATCTTTTCCAATAGCGTGAACATCTTCAGGCGTAACATAGCCTCGGTGTTTCATAAATGCATGTGCCTTAGACGCAATGGCTAGTGAGATCGTCGCACGAGGTGAGGCACCATATTCGATCAAATCGGTGTGACCGTCCAAACCGTATTTAGCAGGATTTCGACTTGCACGTACTAAATCAACAATATAGTTTTCAATTTTGCTGTCCATGTAAATCTGACGTACAACCGTTCGCANCTGAATAATTCTTTCTGGCTGAATAACTGGAACGATGTTTATATCATTTGATTGGGATGACTTTCTTAAAATCTCGAGTTCTTCTTTTCGGTTAGGGTAATCTAAGTGCAGCTTGAACATAAATCGGTCCACTTGTGCCTCTGGTAGTGCATACGTGCCTTCTTGATCAATTGGGTTTTGGGTAGCTAAAACCAGAAACGGATCCTCCAATTTGAATGTTTTATCCCCGATTGTTACTTGCCTTTCTTGCATGGCTTCCAAAAGTGCAGATTGAACCTTNGCCGGAGCTCGGTTAATTTCATCNGCCAAGATAATGTTAGCAAATATGGGACCACGCTTAACATAGAAGTCGGATTTTTGTGGGTTGTAGACCAAAGTACCAATTAGGTCAGCCGGTAATAAATCTGGTGTGAATTGAATCCGATTGAAGGTGGTAGAAATGGCCGCTGCCAACGATTGAACTGANGTAGTTTTTGCCAATCCTGGGACGCCCTCTAAAAGAATATGACCATTGCAAAGCAGACCGATTACTAAGCGCTCAATCATATATNTTTGNCCAACGATTACCTTGCTGATTTCGGTTATGAGCTGATCAGCAAAGGAACTTTCGTTCTTAATTATTTCGGTGAGGGCATTAAGTTCCGCTCGTTGCATAAGCAAAAATCAGGAATATANCAGTCATAGGTTAGAAATTATACGAGCAAATTAAGCGATCCGTTTGCTCAATTAGCGATTTGCTATTTTGGTATATACTATCTAGTTCAGTTTGGGTGGGACAATGATTAGAAAATTCGATCATATCACACATCCTCAATATTTCACCAGTATGATCTATAATGGACTCAGGTAATCTATTCAGAAATTGAGAGGTAGAAGAGTTAGAGACTTGAAGGCCAAAATAATCGTTTAGATAAGACCTTACCGTATCTGAAATTAGGCCACAATAGGCAACATAGTTCATGTCTTCTTTTAGCCGCAGAGCTTGTTCTAGATTTTTCAGNGCTACAAGTGCAGGCGACTTTAACGNCTCGTGAGCCATCATACTTGCAGCTGATAATTTGGCGTGCTTAGCACCAGCCGTTTGGTTATCCCGTAGCAATTGGTTGGGCAAAGCGCCCTGTGCTTCTAGGTCTCGTTGCGAAAGATCTTGTAGGGCTTTTACGGGCCCATANGGTCGTGAACTGGTCATTTTCTTTTTAAGTAAAACCCACAGCCCGATCATAACTCCAACGAAAATTGCGACGAAACTACCATTTAGAATTATATCAGTCAGATTTACTAGCAGAGATTCGGATTTAGTCACAGTTGGGCCGTGAGTGACAGTAGTTCCACTGACACTCGGAATAAAAAAGTCGCTCAAAGCCCATACTCCCTGATTTTTCGAAAAATTGTCCGACGGGAGACACCCAGCATTTCAGCAGCTCTCAATCGATTATTATTAACAGATTCTAGGGTTGATTTAATCGCAGCCTTTTCGATGTTTGCCATTGTCATTCCAACATGTACATTAATTTGCTTACCCTTTTCAGGCTTCATATTAGAATGGTTTTGTTCCACTTTGANAGGTTTCATTTTGATTTGTTTTAAAATTGATTGTGGAANGGCTTCAACGTTTAAATGTTCAGTTTCCGAAATCGCCACCATACCCTCGATTGTATTACGAAGTTCTCGAACATTACCCGGCCAGTTGTGAGTCATAAGCGCGTTCAAAGCCAGTGTACTTAAACTCTTAACTGGTTTGTTATAAGCTGCACAGAACTCTTCTAGAAAAAAGTTAGCTAAAAGAGGTATATCATCTTTACGATTTCGGAGTCGAATCATCTGAATTTGAATCGTTCTAAGTCTGTTATACAGATCTGCCATAAATTTTCCTTCTGCAACCAAATCAGCTAAATCTGACTCATTAGAACAAACTAANCTTACATCTAGTTTCTGTGCAAAGTTAGCATTATCGCTAGTCTTGGTTTTGATAGTCTGATCCTGCTGGTTCAAACAATTCAACAAGATAGATTGATTTGATAGGCTTAGTCTACCAATCTCACTCAAAAATAGTGTGCCACCATCAGCTGATTGGTAACGGCTGTGGTGATTGTTTGTTGGGAGTGAAGAAGAAGATTTTTGCCAACCTTCCTGAACAGTGAACAGATCTGAGGAAGTAAAAAGATGATCGACCAAATCNCAGTTAAAAACAACGAACTGGCCAGCACGTAAACTGCGATGGTGAATAGATCTCGCGACCGTTTGACGCCCTGTCCCTCGTTTTCCTGTAATGAGTACTGGAGCACGAGACGTCGATATCTGAGAAACCAGTCGGCGCGCATTCTGTATGGAAACCGAATTGCCCACCAAATTATATTTGTCGGTGTGCCCGTCTATTCTTAGTTTTAACTCTCTATTTTCGATCAGCAAACGACGAGTTGCTAAAATCTTTCGCAATAAATTTCTCAGATAGATTGGGTTAACNGGCGTTGCTAACAAGTGGCTATGCTCGTGAGTTAACAATTCTTTTCGGCTGGATTCTTGTGCTAAATAGGCCCGATTAAGGTGAGCCGTAAGGAAAACTGCACCNACATCAGGGTTGGCTAACCGAGCTATTTCTAGTACTTTTAGACCATCCAATAAACCAGTATGCAAGGGTGTGATCAGGGTATCAATTGGTATACGTTCCACTCGTTCCAAAGCCGCTTGAAAATTACTTGACACAAGCACATCAAGCGATTCGTCGGCTAAAACAGAGCGTAGCTGCTCGATCTGACGTTGATTGCTATTGACAATGAGTGCTACCGGTTGATCTTGCATNTGCTAAAAGTAATTCAAAGAGATCACTAAGTTACTAGTCAAGTTATGACCTGTGTATTGTAAGCATAACGAGCCCACCGGTCAAGAGAATAGGCCCAATTGATGNGTTCGATGCTACCCGTAAGGATATAATACAAGCTCATATTATTCAAGTAACTGATGCATTCTGAAGAAGAAGCAAATGGAGTACAAGTTCCACTATGTTTGTATATGGTGTCAAGACTTAGAAACAANTATTGATTTGATGACTATAAGAAAATGTTCGACGGTGCAGTAATCAAACAGCTAGAGGTCCATNGTATGACAATCGCCCCCATGAAAGTTGGCGGCGAAGATATCTTTTTGTTTCCCAAATTTGGCGAAGCTGAAGCTGAGCCGACAACTGGCAATCCCCGTTGGAGAGCTCATCAACTAGCTTTTGGTGTTATCGATTTTGAAGCTGTAGTATCTGATTTAGAAAATAAAGGATCCAAATTGGAAAATTTAAGACCGAATGGTTTGCCTTTGGCGTTATTTTCTGGCCCTGATGGAGTACAAATTGAATTAGTTGGTGAGTAGACCCAGTAAACAATATTCGCCAACCAATTATTCTTTTTGTTTTTGTTGATAATTCCAATTATTTTTCTAGCCTTGGCCAAGGAATATCAACATCGAGTTGCGCTGCAACTTCAGATAAAGCTCTTAGATGATCAATATGTAAGGGTATGCCCTTTTTAATCGACTCTTGGCGATTATCCCACTCGATTTCTCCTGGCAAAAAAACTTGATCATTGTCAGGAGCTGTTCTGGATTTCTGAATAGTATCAATTCCATTCTCGACTTCAGAAACATACTCATCGTAGTCGGTGAAACTACCGACATTAATAGCAATAAAAAAATGCTCTGATGGGTTTTTGTCCCCACTTTCCTTGTGACAAGCTAGCAGACCACCGACTAGTGGTCCAGCTAAAGTTCCCATAGCCAACGCTAAACCATATCCTCTGGCACCAGCGGCTGGAGCTAACATTCTTCCCNCATCACTTGAAACAGTAACAGGTAAGCCTTCACTATCGAGTAGCCAGCCAGGGGGGATTGGTTCACCATACATGCGTAAGGTTTCAACTTTTCCCCAAGACGCCACAGCACATGCCATGTCTAGTAGGATTGGTTGTTTGGAGCCNGCGGGAAAACCATAACTCAAGGCGTTGTTAGCTACTACAGGTTCGGCCCCACCTGGAGCGGAAACTGAAGCCCCNCCAGTATTAGTTGTGGCGAAACCAATCATCTTCTGCTCTACAGCCATCATAGTGTAACAGGCGGCAGCCCCGTAGTGTCCTGAATTTCGAACACCAGTAGCTGCAATACCGGTCTTCTTAGCTTTTTCAATCGCCTTACTCATNCCGTATACACAGGAAGGATGCCCAATTCCATTCCCACCATCGATCACGGTATAACTGGGACCTTCTTCCACAATTTTGATTTTGGGATCCGCAATCAAATCACCATTAAAAATNGATCGTAGATATCGAGGTAAGGCACGTGTACCATGGGAATGTACGCCCCTCAGATCAGTTTCTACCTGAAGATCCGCTATCAATTGAGCATGATCCGTTGGTATACCGGCTTTAATACAGAGCTCGCGAGCCAACTCTTTCAGTGGGCCTGATTGGACAACGATTTCTTGTTCGGATAAACTCATAGAGCACTTCTCTGATTATGAATCACAGGTTTATAATATGCAGGTCTTTTTTCTAAATACAAACCATAAATTAGGCATTCTCATGTTCAGTATCAATCCGACCGTCAGGACGTGCATGATCATCAGCCAAGCGGATAACATCATCCACCTGTGGTGTAGACACTTCATGCAAAATCAAGTCGGTCTTTGCCACCATTCTGTGAACAGTCGGCGGGGTAACAGTGAAATAGTCTCCCGCAACAACAGTTTTCCATTCATCGTCAAGTAGAACTTCAGCGGTACCTTCTACCACATAGATAGTCTCTAGTTTATGATGATGATACTGTAAGCTAGTTCGTTGTCCTGCATTTATTAGTAAGCGTTTGAAGCAGTAGTTATCATTGAGTTCTAACCATTCTTCTCTNCCCCAAGGCTTGTCGACAATTTGCATACACTCTCCAAATAATTCTGTNATCTAAGNTGTCACTTCAAAAATAAATCATTTTGATCCTGACGTAGATGATAAATTAGCAACGGAAGATTAGGCGTGTTAGGCTCAAGGTGAAGTACCATTTCCGCTGCACTAATTGCCTCCGATATATAGCCCATCTTATAGCAAGTCCACCCCAACGCTGCATAAGCAACGGCTGAGTTGGGACTGTTCAANACCGCACTTCGTAGATAAGGTAAAGCTTGATTATACAGGTTTTGATNCAAAAGATGAAGTCCAGAATCGAGGTCAGAAGTTGAATGGGGAGTGGTCATGAGGGGTTCGGTTTTTCCTCCACAACCAATATATAAACCATTTACAACTATTAGAAGTAAGAAAAGAAAAGAAAGAAAAAATCTATTCTTCATCCTTTCATCGCTTAGTATTGCTATTTAGATCTTAGNTTCCTACAATTTCCCTCTCGAATGGTAATACCTTGTCGGTCGCAATATTCCAGAAAGGGCACGGCATATTTACGGCTAGTTTGGACTAACTCCCTAAATTCGGCTACAGTTAATGTCTGATTNTCTTCTAAATATTCAATGATCAGAAATCTAATCTGATCAAAGATCGAACGATGGATAAATATTCCATCTTCAATTTTGATTAACTGACCCAGATTAACTAACGCAGAAAATGTCTCTCTAACTGATGCTTCAGTATAGTCGTAGTTTATCAAATGTATAACAGTATCCGATAAGCTCGGAGTATTGATACCAGATCGTTGAAACAAATCTTCAATTTCATTTTTAATAGCAGCTTCGTTGCCATTAAACGCAATTTGATGATCAAAGAGGCGTAATTGATTGCCAACTTTTTCTACTTTCTTCTGAGTGACCATTCTTTGAATTAGCTTATCAAAAACCGGTTCATTTAAACCTAATTTNTCTCTAGCTTGGGCAATATTTAGACCGATATCTAAGGGCTTATCCTGGTGGTAATCATTGAGTAACTGTTCAACTTTAAGCTCTACTGATTTAACCCGATTACTCGAGGATATTTCGGTCGGCTTTCCAGTCCACTGAACAATGTCCCCGGACTGAGTCAAATCGGATATCCAACTGGTTAATAGTTTTTCTGAAATAGAGAAGTAGTAGTGAAGGAAATCAACAGAAATCGAAAAATGGTCATCCAATATCAACTGCAAAACATCAAGATCTGATTGAGCCTGAGTCCACTGTTCTAACCTGTCAATTGTATCTTCACTCATGCGTTTATGTCGATCCGCAAACGGATTTAATACTCTCCCACCACCAACAGTATGTTCAGCAGAAGAATCTCTCAAGATAAACCGATCGTCTTTAAATGTCAAAATTGGCTTGTCTAATCGTAGCTGCATTGGGGCTTTATCACCAGGGAAAACTGCGTCTTCGATCAACATAATCGCCCGGCAGAACACTTCGCAAGTGCCAATGTAAAACCTCAAAGGAGCCCAGTGTTCCAACATTCGAGGAAACGAATCGAGAACTTGAACGTGTACGTCTATATTGTTAGTAGTGAGAGAAAATTTTAGAGGACATAGCACTGAACCCCTTGGAACCTGACCTAGGGACGTTCCAGATAGATTCAGGGCGGTACGTTGGCCATCCATAGCTGTTTGGACATTATTTCCGTGTACTTGAATGCCACGTACTCGAACTTCATCGCCGGCAGGTAACACCTGTAACCGCTGCTCACGATGAACCACCCCGCCGATTAACGTACCAGTAGTGACAACTCCAAATCCTTTTTGGCTAAATGCACGATCCACATAGAGACGCCCTCTACCACTCTGCGAAGACTGGATAGGAACCGATGCCGTTGGTAATTTTTCACAAATGATTTTCTTTAGTTGATTAATACCTTCGCCCGTTATAGATGAGACAGCTGCAGTCGGAACATTGGCTAGGCTTGTCTCATATAATAATTCTTTTGTAAGTTCAATAGTGTCTTGTAACTGATCCATCGAGACCAAATCAATCTTTGTAATTACTAATATACCATTCGAAATTCCTAACAAGTCGATGATTTCCAAATGCTCGATGGTTTGTTCTTGCATGCCTTCTTTGGCATCTACTACTAGTAGAACCATGTCCATTCCATAAGCACCTGAAAGCATACTACGTATGAATTTTTCGTGTCCTGGAACATCTATGATCCCAGCCCTAGATCCATCTGGCAGATCGAAGTAGGCAAAACCAAGCTCAATTGATAGACCTCGTTCCTTTTCCTCTTTCAATCGGTCAGTCTCAATACCTGTCAATGCATGGATCAATGCACTTTTACCATGGTCGACGTGACCGGCTGTTCCTATAATTGTATGTTTGGTCGCTTCCATCATCTTAATCTGTTCAATGTTCTTTAGGCTACCACATATCACTTTCGTGGGCAATAGTTGAAACGAAGATAAATGAATAATGAAGTGAAAGAACTTCGAATAATAACTGCTTATTTCTTTGCCTTTACATGTTGATACTTCTTCTTATAGAATGAGTCGTTTCTTATTTTTCCGTAAGTCAACCGTATGTAGAATTTTGATAATTTAGTATTCTAGGAGAAATTACACGTGAGACCCAATAGACTAAGACAGTTACTCAAAACGGATCGTCCCAGCATCGGTACTCACATCCATACTACTTGGCCATCGATGATGGAAGTAATCGGACATACTGGTGTTTACGACTATGTCGAGTTTGTAGCAGAATACGGTCCTTTTGATCTTCATGATTTGGATAACTTGTGTCGAGCTGCAGAACTCCATAACTTATCCAGTATGATAAAAGTGGATCAAGAACCTCGTGGGTTTCTAGCTCAACGCGCAATTGGGTCAGGATTCCAAAGTGTCTTGTTCGCAGATTGTCGTACCGTTGAAGATGTGAAGGAATGTATTCGTATTACGCGCGCTGATACTCCAGAAGATAATGGTACTTACGGAGTTGCCACTCGCCGATTTTCCTATATGGGTTATGGTGGTGGTACAGACTACGTTCAAGCTCTGAGAGAAGTAGTCGTAGTGATTATGATAGAGAAATCAGGTACTGTCGATAACTTAGAAGAGGTATTATCAATTGAAGGGGTGGATATGATTCAGTGGGGTGGAGCTGACTATTCAATGAGTATCGGGAAGGCTGGTCAGCGTGGAGATAAGTCAATTCAAGAAACAGAAAAACGCGTTTTTGAAACAGCCATTTCTATGGGTGTTCCACCGCGAGCGGAAATTGGTAGTCCAGAGCAAGCTAAGTACTATATTGATTTAGGCGTCAAGCACTTCTGTATCGGTACTGATGTGCATATTCTGTATAGTTGGTGGAAGAATAATGGCGATGAGTTACGCAGAGTAGTTGAAAGATCCTAACCTGGTTATCCGTTTATTTAGAATAAAAATATGGAACAACTAAAAGCAAGTATCGAGGCCGAAATCAAAACCGGTCGGATTGGAACTCCTGTCTTTTTAAGATGTTTTTATCAAGTCAATCAGCAGTTCACAGATCGAGGTACGATTGAGACTTTAATCAATTTGGCCAATAGTTGGATGCATTCAGAAATAGAATTTAGCCACTTTCGAGAGGATGATTGTCAGACCACTGTCTTGCTACAATTTGCTGATGGTGAATCAGCCCTTCTATCTGCAAATTATTTGACTGACGCCATTCAAAAACCAACCATTGACCTGCACCTGATTGGTAGTCGGGGGGTTATATACCACCAATGTGCATTGGAGTATGAATATGTCTAGTAAGACCTACGGTGTACTACTGGTCGGTGGGATGCGCTCGCACCAAGAAAACTATGCACTTCAATTCCAAGCTGATCCGCGATGCAGACTGGTGGCGGTAGCAGATCAAGAAGATGCTCCGATTGACCGTGTTATATTGAATCAAGCACTAGCCGATGAACTCGATTTGCCTTACCAGAATTTAGAAGTCGCGTTAGAGAGAACAGATGTTGATATTGTTTCTTTATGTCCAGAAGTCGAGCGAAGAGCAGAAATTGCCGTTTGCTGTGCTCAAGCAGGAAAGCATCTATATTTAGATAAACCTTTAGCCTTAAACTCATCATCAGCAAGCAAGATTGTCTCCGCTGTACATGAATCAGGTGTCAAAGCTCAGATGTTCAGTAACGTACATTGTAATTGGGCAAAAGAAGCCAAGACTACTTTAGAAGAAGGAGTGATTGGCCAACTTCGAGCAATCCACTGTGACATAACTTTTGCTAAAGGGCACCCAGGGTCGGTGAAACAACAAAGAAGGATAGAAAGTGGGAAACGTTCCCGTTATACATTTGCCGAAGCCAAGCCAGAACTATTCGATATTGGTGTTTATGCAGTATCAGTAATTAATTGGATTACAAATCAACCAGTCAAAAGCCTGGTTGCTACCACGGGCAACTACTTTTTTAAAGAACATCTAGCTTATGATGTTGAAGATTTTGGTTCAATTATTATGGAATTAGCTGATGGCACAACAGCTACGATTAGTAGTGGTCGTTTTGGGTGGACTAGTCACCCCCTCGGTGGTATCCAGAGAATTAAATTGGTGGGGAATACAGGAATTGTTGACTTCGATGCTAACCAGCCAAGATTAGAAGTCCATGCTGCTGAACCATCTTTTCAACCTCCTGTGCCTCATCCTCTAGATCCGATGGGGATGTGGAGTAGCACCACTAATGGTATCATGCAAAAAAATAGGTGGAAACCAATTTCTGGTCAGAATTGGATTGAAGAAGAATTTCGCTCCTTTATTGACGCAATTGATATTGGAACACCGATCGAGATGACTGTCGAACTAGCTGCTCAATCAGTTGAGGTGATTACGGCTGCTTATCATTCGGCAGCCAGTGGTCAAACAGTTAACATAACTTGAGTGACTATGGCAATACGGAAGCATTNTAGTCGCATCTACAAGCAAATTAAGTATTGTTTACGNCAACCCGGTTTCTCATGGATTGATTTTTTTCGTTTGTGNCAACGTAACAGGTANTGGTTGTGGCATCCACAAAGATGGCTAAAAACNGTGGGAATCACTGGCACAAATGGGAAAACAACAGTCGCACATTTTTTGTCGCAAATTCTTAGNATTTCTGGACACACGGTTGGTCAACTTGGTACTCATAACCACTACATTGGGGATCTATGTTTACCGAGTGAACTAACCACACCCAATTCAGTTACCATTCACCATTTATTGTCTTCTATGATTAGTGAAAACGCTTCACATTTAGTCATGGAGGCATCATCTCACGGACTAGCACAAGATCGGCTGCGCGACTTGACTTTTGCAGTGGCAATTTTCACGAATTTAAGCCAAGATCACTTGGATTATCATGAAAATATGGAAGACTACCTGTCAGCGAAAATTCGACTATTCCATCTAGTACGAAATGATGGTTTAATTCTGGTCAACANCGATGATGTGCGATCCGAGACTATTTTACGCCATGCNCATCGGANGTTAAATCGGAAAGTTCGAACGTTTGGATTGAGTTCATTAGCAGACTTGAAGGCAATAGGAATAAAATCAACACTTAGTGGTACTTCTTTTGAGGCCGTTACACCCGACCAAAGCTTTGCTGTAGAAATACAACTTCCCGGGCNACACAATGTTTCAAATGCTCTAGCTGCTTTGGGGGCCGCCCAGTTTTTGGGTTTNAGTAATAATATGATACAAAAAGGTCTAAAACAGACCGTAGTAGCAGGACGATTCGAATCTGTCGGGAATGAAGCTAAGCCTGTAATAGTTGATTTTGCCCATTCGCCTAAGGCTCTGGAGTGTTTACTCGAAACGGCCAGACAATTCGTTAAAAATCGACTAATCTGCGTGGCCAGTTGCAACGGTGACCGAGATCGAAGTAAACGACCTTTAATGGGACAAATTGCAACGTCTCTGTCTGATCATGCTATATTAACCAGTGGAAGCCCGAGATCGGAAAGAGCGGAGCAAATTTTGGCGGATANGCAGATAGATTTAGCGCTTAATCGATCGTATCAAGTGATACCTGATCGACGACTGGCTATAGAAATAGCTCTGGATATCGCAACTGATCAAGATTTAGTCGTTGTCGCAGGGCGTGGGTGTGACGCCTTTATAGAAAACGGGCCCAACAAAATACCGTTTGATGACCGGGATGTCGTTCGTTCCTGTCTGATAAGGTAAATAAGGCTGAGATTTGATCATTATCCGTCAATATAACTCATCTGTAGCTAAACGAAATCCGATCCAGTTGGGAGCTTGATCAGGTGGATGAGCCGCGCGATTGGCACATCGACCACTAAATTCTCCNTTTGTATTCCANGATCCTCCCCTAATAACTTTCCGTCGCCCTTCCTTCGCTCCTTTTGGATTTACATNTGGGGAGTATTTATAAGTCTGTGCGTGAAACCAATCACTACACCATTGATAACAATTTCCTACCATATCTTGGCATCCATAAGGACTGACATTTTTCTCGTAAAATCCAACTTGAACTAGTTGCTTNAAACTGGACTCGGCGAAATTAGCTCGATTCAGTTTCCACTGATCACCCCAAANATACTGACTCCCATCTACNCCACGAGCAGATTTCTCCCANTCAGCCTCNGTCGGTAGTCGGAATTTTTGATTATTTTCCGTGCTCAGCCAATCACAAAAAGCTACAGCATCATACCAAGTAATACCGACAATTGGCATCAATGAGGAATTGAACCTAATATCATTTTGGTAACGTGGGGTAGACCGGCCGGTCTTAGAAACAAAACTTTGATATTGAGCACCAGTTACTGGATAGCGCCCGATATAGAAGTTATCCAACATTATTTGTCGCTGCGGTTCTTCTTCGTCACTCTTACTCCGACGTGTCCCCGGTACGGTACCCATTAAAAACGGGCCAGCAGGAATAAATATAAAATCACCAGCAGAATACAAAGCTGTCCTAGCAGAAGTGTACCGTTATTCGGTTTCTCAAGTCTTCAGAATAACTAGTTAAACTAAAGGATCTCGATACTCTCACCCTGTCGATCAGAAGAATTTGCCATTGCCATGTCTATTTCTCTGTCNGTCCTNGCATTAAAAAGTCCATATTCAGGCGCTGAACCTGTCTGAATTGCCTCTTGGATNCTAGTTANAGCCGCAGCTAAAGAAATCTGACCATCNGTNAGTGGATAGGTGCGATATGGATTCTCCCATACAATCTCAGGAGCACTATCAACCACGTAGGCATCCACCACATCGATCTCATCAACTTTTATCGTGCGTCGTTTCACACTGACTTCCTTTGTCTCTCCAGAACCATCACCAACAGCGACATCCAAACCTACGCACATTCCTCTTCGCCCATAAATCTCTGTGTTTGCTTTAGCCCGTCTCCAACGGATAGGCGATTGATACGCAGCTGATGTGAAATCGTAGACAGCACGGACTCCACCCCGAAATTCGATAATCCCGTGTTGCCATTGCTCTGATTGAATCTCAGCACCAGATGGAAGGCTGTGTGGTTCTACACCATAATCACGCTGAAACCCCCAAACTCGAGTCGGTGGTATATCAAAACCAACGTAGCTACGGAGAACATTAACAGCATGATAGCCATGCCCGATAAAACGAGCATAAGCAAAATTAATATCACCAATCAGGCCTGACTGGACTAATTTTTGTTTGATTCGCTCGTGTGGCCGCCGAAAATAAGGTTCAGAAACCTCGACTATTACACGATGTAATTGGGCGAGCCGTCCCAAACGGTCAATCGAAGGCAAGTCAACACCTATCGGCGTGTCAGCAAGAAGATGAACATCATGTTCTAAAACCTTAATTGAGTCGTCGTGAACTTTCATCGGATCACTAGCTACAACACCAAGATCAATTTGATGATTCGCAAAAAGGGCCTCTCCATCCGAGTAAGTGGACACATCAGTAAAATCAGCCAATCCATCAGGAAAAGCTTGATTGTCGGAACAAACCGCCACTAGCCTAAACTGATCCGACATAGCCGTCAAGACTCGCATATATTCTTGAGCTCGCTTCCCGGCTCCTATTATTGCAACCTTAAGTTGGTCCATCTACTCGCCTCCTGAATGGGATTTTAGCACAAGCCCAAACTTGGTGCAAGGCCAAACCATACGATTAAAAAAGCCAAACCATACGATTAAAGTATTAAATAAAAGTTGTAAATCCAATTTTCTCATTTTATAATGGACTTCCATGATCTCAGTCTAAATTTACCATTTTCCTGATAATATATAAGGATAAAATAAATGCATCGGGCTACCCCACACCTTCGTAGCAAATTTGGAAAAGGATCAATTCACCCTTCAGAAATGAAATTGATTAAAGACGAGAAAAGTGGCACAAAAATCTGGCAAATAACATCAGACAATTCCATTAATCATAATCTTTACTTTTTGACGTCTACTTTTACCCCGAATCAGAAAAATCTGGTGTTTACTTCCTACCGGTCTGGACAGTCAAATTTTTATCTAGTTGGTTTTCCTGATGGTGAAATTCGACAATTAACATATGAAGATGATATACACGGCTATTCAGGTCTCATTTCACATGATGGTTCTGTTCTTTTTTATACTGCAGGTGATAAAATCAAGTCCATCATGATCGAAACCCTAGAAGAGTCGGTGTTAGCACAATTTCATGGTGGAAGTTTGGGTGAATGTAGTTTGAGTTGTGATGGAAAGTGGCTGGTTACGGCCTTGAAGAAGAACGGGAAATCGCATATTACCGTTACAAATACTGATGGTTCCGGTGGACAGGTGATCTTTACTGCAGCAGAACAGACAATAATTCATCCTCAATTTCATCCTAATTCTCCCGACTTAATCGCTTACTCGGGAGATCCAGCTCCAAGGATGTGGATCATTAATCGGGACGGTAGCCACAACCATCTTTTGTACGATCACGACAATAATGAGTTTTTAGTTCACGAAACGTTTTTAGGTCAACAAAAGGAGTTGATTGTTAGTCATTGGCCTTATGCGTTACGAAGAATTTCACTGGAAACTTTAGAAATGCAAACCATCGCTGACTTCAACGCCTGGCACATTTGTAGTAACAGGGCTGGAACTAAAGTTTTGTGTGATACGATTCACCCTGATATTGGGCTAAGGCTAATTGATGTGTCATCTGGCCAGCATTCCGCCATCTGTTTTCCAAAAAGTTCATCAAAAGGTAGTCAGTGGGAAAAAGATCGATATGCAGTGGCAGAAGATTGGAATAAGGCCAAACAAACAAAAGATCGGTCAGCAGCTTTAAGCTGGATGGAAATGGAAGTGGATACAGTTTATGGTCCTCAGTGGACACACCCACACCCATCATTCAGTCCGGATGAGACCCTAGTGGTATATACGTCGGATGTATCCGGGCACCCTCAACTTTATGTAGCCGAAATACCAATAATGTTTTAGTGAAGCCGCAAATTGTATTAGTAATTTGTACTAGATTCGTTGGATTCCATTAAGGCCACGTAGCTATCGTATCGAGATTGCTCAATACGACCGGATTGCAAAGCTTGTCGAATCTGGCAGCCAGGTTCAGTAAGGTGCAAGCAATCTCTAAACTTGCATTGACCAAAGTATTTTTCCATCTCTGGGAAATACAGTGTTATATCTTTGGCATCAATGCCCCACAACCCTACTTCTCGAACACCTGGTGTATCTGCAACAACTCCACCAGTTTCCAAGTCGTACAATTCAACCATGGTTGTTGTATGTTTTCCTTTCTTGAGTTGTTGACTGACTTCGCCTACTTTCAATCCTAATCCGGGTTGGACCATGTTCAAAAGGCTGGATTTCCCAACACCAGAAGCACCAACGACTACGCTAAATTTATTGGCCAGTGTTTGTCGCAACAGTTGTATAGTTTCAGGTTTTCGAGTACTAGTATAAAGTGTTTGGTAACCGAGCGATACATAAGTGTGATCTATCTTTTCTGTAACCTGTTGCACACGACTAGGATGTAATAAATCCACTTTATTTATACAAATAGTAGCAGAAAGATTGCCGTAGTCCGCCAAAATCAAAAAGCGGTCAATAAAGCGGTAGTTTAGTTTTGGTTGCCTCGCAGATGCAACAATTATTACCTGCTCAGCGTTAGCTACAATAATCTGCTCAATGACACCACTTGGATTGGGGTGCCGACGTGCAAGCTTAGTTTGCCGCGGCAATAAGCTTTCGATTACACCTTGTTCTTGGTTAATTTGCACCAATTCAACCCAGTCTCCAACTGAAACAGGGTCGGCATAGATTCGCTTACCTTTTATCGATCGCAAATCTCGCTTTAGGCTTCCTCTCAATTGACAAACAAGAGTCTTCGGTTCCCCTTTCGGTGAGTTGGAGGCTCTCACATCGTAAAAATTATTTCGGGCTCTAATAACTTGCCCTCTCAATTTGATTTCGTCAACCGGTAGCATAAATCCTTATTTAATTTTTGGGGCTAACGACCAAATCGCCTCTGCCTTTTATTATAATCTCTAATAGCTCGCAGAAAGTCAATCTTTCGAAAGGCTGGCCAAAAAGTATCACAAAAGTAATATTCAGCATACACGCTCTGCCACATAAGAAATCCACTCAATCGAATCTCACCACTAGTTCGAATAATTAAGTCTGGGTCAGGCAAATCTGATGTGTAGAGATGTTCAGTTATCGAAGTGACGTCGATTTCTTCGATTAAATCTCCAATCGGTTTATTTTTCTCATTTTGACTAATCAGATAATTACGAAATGCTTCCACCACTTCTTCGCGTCCCCCGTAGGCAACAGCAACGTTAAGGATAAATTTATCATAATTTTTAGTAATGGCTTCTGCTTTCCGAATAGTTTCCTGTAAGCTTGCAGGAAGTAGATCAATTTTCCCCATTGATCTTATATGGACTTGATTATGGTGGACTTTATCACTATGAATCATCTCTCGCATTTTTTCTTCAATCACATTTAGAATGTCACGTACTTCTGAGCCGTCCCGATTGAAATTATCCAAAGAGAAAATCCAAATTGAAACGATCTTAACACCTAATTCTTCGCACCACCCAAGAAATTCTTCCAGCTTATCAGCTCCGTCGTAGTGGCCACGAACAACGTTAACAAATCCAGATTCTTTTGCGTAGCGTCGGTTTCCGTCTAATATAATTCCGATATGTTCTGGTATTTTCCAGTTATCTACTTGCTTCTCTAGCCGATAGCGATAAACTGAATATAAAAACGGGCGAAAAAGATGTTTAATTATCGTCCAAATTTGCATTAATACTAATAAATCGTATTTTTGAGTAAGAAGGAAACTACCTAGCTTAGGTCTACTGCAGGATAGCACAAGGTCAAAAATGGGTCAAGAAAGGCATACTCCAGAACATCCGAACTCCGTGTGTCTGCCTGATGTACTGTTTTTCGGATATGTTCAGGCACAAAAAAAGCGACACATCCGAAGACATGCCGCTTCTGAAGGGATAAGTTAAGTCGTAAGTAAACTAACTTATCTTATTCTTTTCCTTTGGTTGTAAACTTGACAGTTCCGCCTTCTAGAGCGTTACCAGCAGCATCTTTAACACCACCAATAGTAATGACATAAGTAGTTTCATTAGCCAACGTCTTTCCGGCCAACATCGTCAGAGAGACTTTCTTGCCTTCCCACGCGGCCTCGGTTCCAATTACGTCTCCGCCTTCCGGCTTCAACTCAACTGTACCTTGACTAACTTCTTCACTAAATTCAATTACGATACCTTTTTCGTTAAGTGGTGCAGGGTCAACGTCTTTTGCACCATTCTTCACATTACCACCAGACACCTTAGGAGCGGTCTTGTCGGCAGCCTTGAGTGTGTAGGTTAAAGCTTGTGGTCCGCCATCAGAACCGTCTTTGTTTTTCCACGTAATATTCAAACTGGCGGCTACTGGAATGGTCCAGTTTTTGC
>PAYP01000010.1 GCA_002714785.1 Candidatus Poribacteria bacterium
TTGCTACGCCTTTGGCTCGGTCGCCGTTGATTAAAGTCATGTTGTTGTAAGTGGTTGAATTGGCGATTCGGCTGACTTCGTCCTTCAGTTGGGCATATTCCAGCTCGATGCTGAAGCGATCATTGATGTTGAGTCCGTCTGACGAAGACTGGACCGCTAATTCTCTCATTCGAGCCAGGATGCCGTGAATCTGGTTCAAGCCGCCCTCGGCTGTTTGTAAATAGTTGGTGGCTTGCTGTGAGTTGCGAACCGCTTGTTTCATACCAGTGGCCTGATTCTTCATTCGTTGGCTGATGGCTTGACCGGCGGAATCGTCAGCCGCCCGGTTGATGCGAAGGCCGGAGGACAATCGTTCAATGTTTTGTTCTAAACCAGCCTGGGAGTTGGAGTAGGATCGATACGTGTGAAATGAGGTGGTGTTGGTGTTAACTCTGAATCCGCTTGCTAATGCCATGATCTTGCTCCTGTTGTTCTAATCAATTCGGTCAATCTTACGATAAGTTTGTTGTTTTCTACCTCAGTCGTTTCTGCCAAGAACTGACTGGGCTGTTCTCTTATCGGAGGTGTGGGTCGTTTTGTTTAATCTTTTTTTGACCCTGGTCTCCGCGGCTTAGTCAGCGGCGATTGTCGCTTCAACTGACTGGCTGATTCCTTATCGGTCAGACTAATCAATTTGTTTAGCCGTTTGGGTTATTTTTTTCACTCTTCCTGCTCAATCCCTGTCACAACTTGAGTTTACAGCTCGATATTTATTTGACAACTTAGTAGAGATGGCTTAGAATGAGCCAACATTATTTAGGCGAGGTCTGGTCAAATGAAGGACAAAAAACACGATCAAGTACAGAGCCGGCGCCTCTTTATTAAAACGGCTAGTGCGGCAACCCTAACAACCGTTATCGCTCCAACTATCCTTAAAGCGTCAGACAAAACGGGTCGTAAAAATCTGGTTATTGGACAAGGTGAGCATCAGTATGAAGTTTTTCACCAATGGGCTAAATTACCTGATCAGTTCAGTTGGCAAACCACGCACAATGTGGCGGTAGACGCAGATGGGTTACTGTACGTAATTCACGAAGGAAGAATTGAAGAACCAGATCATCCATCAATTTTTGTCTTTGACCAAACTGGTAAATATGTGCGCTCGTTTGGTAACCAATTTCAGGGTGGAGGCCATGGTATCGAAGTACGAACTGAAGGAAATGAGCAATTTCTTTACGTTTGCGCGTACCAACAAGTTAAGTCTTTTGCCAAAATGACCTTAACCGGTGAAGTCGTCTGGGAAAAATATGCACCTATGGAGAGTGGCGTTTATCGGGCAGATGAAGATACTATTAGAGAGAAACGATGGGGACGAGATGCCTTCATGCCAACTAATTTTGCTTTTCTTGAAGGTGGTGATTTCTTGCTAGCCGATGGATACGGTTCGTTTTTCGTTCACCGATATGATAAGGATGGTAATTGGATTTCCAAGTTTGGGGGGCCAGGAGATGGTAAAGGAAAATTTTCTACCCCACACGGTATTTGGATTGATAATCGTCCTGGAAGAGAGACTCAAATTGTTGTTTGCGACCGAGCTCACCATACTTTGCAATATTTGACCTTGGATGGTAAGCACCTAGAGACATTGGAGGGGTATGGTCTGCCCGCCAATATTGATACCTGGAATGATTTGATGTTAGTACCAGAATTACACGCTAGAGTTAGTATTCTTAACAAGCAAAATGAAGTCGTAGCTCGTTTAGGGGCTGACGTAGAACGGGTTACTACTAACCTAGACGATAAAGCAGTGAAAGAGAAAATTCGCCAGCGGCCTCAAGAATGGGTGGAAGGTAAGTTTATTCATCCACACGATGCTTGCTTTGATGCTAATGGTAACATCTTTATAGCCGAGTGGGTTGCTACCGGACGGGTGACAAAACTGCAACACGTGAGCTAGGCCGGAAGTGTGGACAATACTGTTATGACAAATTATATGTACATCAGGAGCCAAAAATGAGCCAAAATCGAAAAGACAAAATCGAATTGAGTGATCAAGAATGGCGGAAAAAGCTAACCCCTGAGCAATATAAAATTTTACGCCGGAAGGGTACCGAACGTCCATTTACCAACGAGATGAAAGGTTTGGGGGAAGGCTCTTTTGTTTGTGCTGGCTGTGGTAACCCCCTCTTCGTATCGGAAACAAAGTTTGATTCTGGTTGTGGTTGGCCTAGTTTTTATCAAGCCATGGACTCGGACTGTATCGATACTGCTGAAGACAACTCCCACTTCATGAAGCGAATAGAAGTCCTGTGTGCCAAATGTGATGGACATCTGGGACATGTTTTTCCTGACGGACCGAAGCCAACTGGTTTACGATACTGTATAAATGGTTTGGCTATCGACTTTGTCGAACAGGAAGACACTGAATGAACCAAAGACCTAACGTCGTCTTTATAATTACGGATGATCAGGGATATGGTGATCTGGCTTGCCACGGAAATCCAATCATTAACACGCCTCATTTAGACCAATTACACGCCAAAAGTACTCGTTTGACGAATTTTCATGTTGGGCCAACTTGTGCCCCGACTAGAGCTGGAATTATGACTGGCCGGTATTGTAATTGCACTGGCGTTTGGCATACCATCGGTGGTCGGTCGCTATTGCGTAATGATGAAACTACTATGGCTGACATTTTTCGAGCCAATGGTTATCGGACTGGTATGTTTGGTAAATGGCATCTCGGTGATAACTACCCTTTCCGCCCACATAATCGGGGCTTTGATGAAGCCCTCTATCATGGCGGGGGTGGTATTAGTCAAACGCCCGATTACTGGGGTAACGATTACTTTGACGATACTTACTGGCGTAATGGTGTTGAAGAGTCATTCGAAGGATATTGCACCGATATTTGGTTTGAGCAAGCCACCAAATTTATTCATAAACATCGGGATCAGCCATTTTTCTGCTATATTCCGACTAACGCTCCACATGGACCATTTCGCGTTCCACAGAAATATGCTGCACCCTACATTGACCAACAGGTACCAGAATCCAGAGCCAACTTTTATGGGATGATCACCAACATTGATGAAAATATTGGTCGATTGCGGCAGGAGTTAGAGCAACTAGAAATCGCAGATAACACTATTTTTATTTTTATGACCGATAACGGTTCGGCTGAAGGTTGTCAGTTAGACCAAGATCAATTTGTGATTAATGGCTTCAATGCTGGGATGCGAGGTAAAAAAGGATCTGAATATGAGGGTGGTCATAGGGTACCTATTTTTCTACATTGGCCTAATGGGGGACACACAAGCGGAAATGAAATAGACGACCTGACTGCCAATATTGACCTGTTGCCGACGCTGATTGATCTGTGTAATGTTGACCCACCAGAGACTGCAGATTTTCATGGTATTAGTTTAGCCTCACGGTTGAGATTTGAAATCAATCAACTGACTGAAAGAGTAATTGTTACTGATTCGCAAAGAGTTGAACGTCCGATTAAATGGAAACAAAGTGCAACTATGAATCAGCGTTGGCGACTGATCAACGGTCGAGAATTATACGACATTCTGTTGGATCCAGAACAACGTCAGGATCTAGCTGATCAACATCCCGAGGTCGTACAAGATTTATGTCAACACTATGAGAATTGGTGGGACTTAGTTTCACCTCGATTTGATGAAGAGTGCCCCATTATTGTTGGTAGTGATCAGGAGCAAATATCTCTACTAACCAGCCACGACTGGCATGGTCAGCAGCATGCTTGGAACCAAGGCCAAATTCGCCAAGGTTTGGCCTGTAACGGTTACTGGGCAGTCGATTTCGCCCATGACGGTGAATATCATTTTGAATTGAGACGTTGGCCCAAAGAGGAAGATCGCCGGCTTACAGAAGGTATTCCAGGCGACAAGATCGACTTATATAACGGTGGAAAAGCATTAGAATTACAATCCGCTACCATCAAAATTGGTGAATACCAACAGACACAAACCATATCAACATCCGATAAAAGCGTGTCTTTCACTTTTCAATTATCAGCTGGCGAGACCAGATTGCAAACTTACTTAACTGATTCAGGCGGGTTAACAATCGGCGCTTACTATGTTTATGCCAGTCGCATCTAATATTGAAGGAACTACTTAAAAAATGATAGAAACTTTACCTAATTACGTCAATCAACAGTGGGTTTATCCAACAGCTAGTGAAAAAATTGATGTCCTTAACCCAACTACTGATGAGGTGATTAGCCAAATTCCAGCTTCATCTTTCACTGATGTTGACAGTACGGTTCAGGCTGCCCAGAAAGCCCTTCAAGAGTGGAGAGAAACACCTGCTACCGATCGCATTCAGTATCTATTTCGTTTGAAGCAACTGCTGGAAGAAAACCTAGACTCATTAGCCCAGACTATCACAATAGAATGTGGAAAAACCTTAGCCGAATCTAAAGGTGAACTCCGTCGAGCTATTGAGAATGTTGAAGTCGCTTGTGGAATTCCAATGCTAATGCAGGGTTATAATTCAGAAGACATTGCCAAAGGTATTGATGAGACGATGATTCGTCAGCCAGTCGGTGTTTGTGCAGCTATTACACCTTTTAATTTCCCAGCTATGATCGTATTTTGGTTTTTGCCTTATGCTATTGCCTGTGGTAATACGATCATAGTTAAACCTTCCGAAAAAGTACCAAACACCATGCAACAAATTTTCCAACTGTTGCATCAAGTTGGCTTACCCAAAGGCGTAGTTAATTTGCTTCATGGTAATGCAGAAGTAGCGGAAGCTTTGATTGATCATCCTCAGGTTAAGGCTATTAGTTTTGTAGGCTCTACTCCAGTAGCCAAACAGGTTTATGCCAGGGCAACAGCCAATGGTAAGCGGGCCCAGTGTCAAGGTGGAGCTAAAAACCCAATTATTATCATGCCTGACGCTGATCTTGGGATGACTAGCCAGATTACGGCTGACAGCGCTTTTGGTTGTGCAGGCCAACGTTGCTTAGCTGCTTCGATTGCTGTAACTGTTGGCGAAGCCAAATCTCCGTTTACTGATGCTATTGCCGAACAAGCTTCTACACGTGTGGTTGGAAACGGGTTAGATCAATCAGTCGAAATGGGACCAGTTATTACTGCTGAAAGCAAGAACCGGATCGAGAACCAAATTCAGTTGGGTTTAGAAAATGGTGCTGAGGTTTTGGTAGATGGTAGACAACCAAAAATTGAGAGGTTTGAAAAAGGATACTTTATCCGACCGACTATCCTAGAAAAAGTTTCACCGGACAGTGACATCGCGCATACGGAGATTTTTGGTCCTGTCTTGAGCATGATACATGTTGAAACTATCGAGGATGCTATAGAATTAGTCAATAGCAGTCGGTTTGGTAATATGGCTTGTCTTTTTACTAGTAGTGGTGCTGCCGCTAGACAATTTCGTTATCAAGCTCATGTAGGTAACATCGGTATCAATTTGGGTGTTGCAGCCCCAATGGCATTCTTTCCTTTTAGTGGCTGGGGAGACAGTTTCTTTGGTGATATGCATGGGCAAGGAAGAGATGCAGTCGAATTTTTCACGCAGAAGAAAGTGGTTGTTGAACGCTGGTTCACTAACTGGTCAAGAAAGTTTTGATTCGTCGTTATTATCATATAATCAGTCAAAGTTGTCTTAGACTGCACTTTGCGAACTAAAGTTTTTCTAATTTTAATTTCGTCCTACATAATGTTTTGACAACCACTATTTCTCGATAATTCAGCGTAGTTATCCTACCTTTGATATAGTTAGAACCGATCATCAAAAAGTCTTTTAGTCCCGTTTGTAGGATGACATTTCCAAATAATTAGGTTAGGTGGATTCTCCATCTATGTATATTTTTCAGCACATTAGCTTGATAAGATCCTGAACCATATAGCCCAACCGTGGTGTCAGTTTGTTTTTTCAATAATGGTTCTCTATTTTACACGTACACCGGTCATTTAAGATCTACACATTGGGTTGAAAGCCCACATTTAGCGTGTTAAAATTTTAGCCCTCTTATTTAGGAAAGCAATGAAGAAATCCTTATTCAAATTTGACCCCGAAGTATTTGAAATCGCAGTATCCGACCTGACTCGACAGCAGAACTACTTAACCCTGATCCCATCCGAAAATTTTGCTAGTCATGCGGTAATGCAAGCACAAAGTACAGTTTTTGCCAACAAATATGCTGAGGGCTATCCGACGGCCAGATACTACAACGGCTGCGATCATAGTGATCAAATTGAACAGCTAGCGATTGATCGTGCAAAGGCCTTATTCTCCGCCGAACACGTCAACGTACAACCCCACTCTGGATCTCAGGCAAATCTAGCTGTTTTCCATGCTCTACTCTCACCTGGAGATGTCGTATTAAGCATGAAACTAGATCATGGTGGGCACTTGTCACATGGTTTACCGCAAAACTTTTCTGGTAAGTACTACGACATAGTTCATTATGGACTAGACCCTGAGACTGAGCGGATAAATTTGGAAACTGTCTCCCAATTAGCACAAAAACACAAGCCTAACCTGATTATTGTGGGTGCTAGTGCATACCCGCGTGAGATTGATTTTGCTCCCTGGAGGGAAATAGCCGACTCGGTTGGTGCTTATCTTCTGGGAGATGTTGCCCATATAGCCGGCCTGATTGTAGGTGGTGTTCATCCCAGTCCTGTCCCTTATTGTGATGTTGTGACCACAACTACTCACAAAACATTACGTGGACCCCGGGGGGCTATTATCATGTGCCGACAAGAACTAGCCGACGATATCGATAAATCAGTCTTTCCTGGCCTGCAAGGTGGTCCATTCATGCATGCTATCGCCGCTCGAGCTGTGGCATTTAAAGAAGCTGCACAACCTGAATTTGCTGATTATCAGAAACAAGTTGTTACTAATGCGGACGCTCTGTCTAGCCGCCTGACCAGAAATGGTTTCCGTTTAGTTACCGGTGGTACAGACAACCATCTCATGTTAATCGATCTGACTTCTGTTTCCGAGAAGCTAAGCGGTCGTCAGGCAGCCAACTATCTGGAAGATGCTGGTATTATTGTCAATAAGAATACGATCCCATTTGACTCACGCTCAGCCAATACAACCAGTGGTATTCGGATCGGAACACCGATGATAACATCACGTGGGATGAAAGAAAAAGAAATGGTCCAAGTAGCTGACCTCATCACTGAAACTATCGAAAATCGTCGGCGTCCATCCGCTCGCCAACAGGTTAAGACCAAAGTTGAAAAGCTGTGTCGTTCTTTTCCCATTTACGAGGGAATTGATCAATTGCTTTGGTCATGATAGAATGATTCCCTACTCATCCGCCTTAGCTTATATTGACACATTTCTGAATACTGAAAAAAGCCCGAATTTTAGCCAGCACGCTCGCCACTATAACTTAAAGCGGATTACCGCACTTCTCGAACGTCTTGATAACCCACATAAAAAACAGAGATTTGTTCACATTGGTGGAAGTAAAGGGAAGGGATCTACAGCTACTTATATCGCTAGCATTTTGAATCAAGCTGGTTATCGGACTGGCTTGTTTACCTCTCCTCATTTTGTCTCGCCCCGTGAACGGTGCTGCATTGACAATACTCCTATTTCTCAGAATGATTTTGCACAATGTTTAATCGATATTCAACCAGCTATTACCGATGTTCTCAAACAACAAGACCGATGGGGTCGTCTCTCTTTCTTTGAGCTGTACACCGCCTTATCTATTTATTATTTTGCCCAACAGGAAGTAGATTGGTCGGTGATTGAGGTAGGCCTAGGTGGACGATTGGATGCGACTAACATTGTTCAACCTGAATTGTCAGTCATTACACCAATAAGCCTGGAACATCAAAAAGTTTTAGGACATACAATTGCCGATATCGCTGACCAAAAAGCTGGTATTATTAAATCGCGAACTCCTCTTATTTTAGGACCACAACCTAAATCAGCAGAATCTATATTTGAAAAAACAGCTAAACATCATCAGGCGCCTATTATTCGTGTCCCACTTGATCTGAAGATAAAGGAGCATAATTTAAATGGTCAACTATTCGATTTCGATAGTTATTCTAACTTGTCAATTTCGTTAGCTGGTCCATATCAACCGACCAATGCCGCTACAGCTGTTACCGCTGTACAGAATTTGAAACTGAATCAGAAATTGTCAGCTATGGCGATCGGGAAAGGATTAGCCGAAACAAAGTTGATGGGACGTTTTCAGGTTGTTTCTCTAGAAAATCGACCTCAAAGTTTAGTCGACCAGGTGATTTTAGACGGAGCACACACACCAGATTCCATAGAAGCTCTATTTCAAAATATCACGCGTTTGTTTGACAACCCGAAATTAATTGTTGTCGTTAGTTTGATGCAAGATAAACAGATTACCTCAATTGGTCGGTATATCTGCCGATTTGCTGATCTAGTTATCACAACCCAACCATTTAATAACCAGAGAGTGACTGCAGCGCAAATGCTAGCCGAAAATTGGAAGGTGTTTGGGACTGAAATCATGTCAGTTCCAGATGTAAGAAAGGCATTTCAAATATCTATAGAAAGTAACGCTGATTTAGTCTGTGTTACCGGATCCATTTATTTGGTTGGAGAAATTTTAAAACAGCTTAATATTTCAAACATTGATATAAACTTGAAACCTTAGAATTAAAATCAGCTATATTCAAATTAGTAAAAAAGGAAACCTAAATGATACTACCGTTACCATTTGCCTGGTGGATCGTACCCGTCGGCTCTATTATTGCTTTGTTTTTTGCCTACATTTTCTATCGTGAGGTAATGAAGCAAAGTGAAGGTACACCAGCTATGGTAGAGATAGCACAAACTGTGCGGGAAGGAGCCATGGCCTACCTCAATCAGCAGTATAAGGTCGTTGGTGTGGTTTTTTTCCTACTATGTGTCATATTCCTAATTATGGCTTTTGGTCTAGAAGCTCAAAACAAAGTTGTCCCATTTGCCTTTCTAACGGGTGGTTTTTTCTCAGGCCTTTGCGGCTTTTTGGGTATGAAAACGGCGACTAATGCATCAGCTCGAACAGCTTGTGCAGCTCAAATTAGTCTCAATAATGGGCTNCGAATTGCCTTTCGAGCTGGAGCTGTTATGGGCCTNGTTGTAGTCGGTTTTGCATTGCTTGACATTGCTGCTTGGTTGTTGATCCTCTATTATCTTTTTCCAAAGATTTTTCCAGGTTTTTTAGCCGAGAATCCTCTGCCACAAATAACTGTCATCATGCTGAGTTTCGGAATGGGAGCTTCAACACAAGCTTTGTTTGCTCGAGTCGGTGGTGGTATTTATACGAAGGCTGCGGATGTAGGAGCTGATTTGGTAGGTAAAGTTGAAGCTGGTATTCCTGAAGATGACCCTCGTAACCCAGCCGTTATAGCTGACAGCGTAGGTGATAATGTTGGAGATGTNGCTGGTATGGGGGCAGATTTATACGAATCTTATGCAGGGTCAATACTCGCCACTGCAGCTCTAGGTGTGGCAGCTGTGGCGGCCAAAGACTATACCAACGTTGAATTACAATTAAAATATCTTTCCGCCCCTATGATTTTGGCGGGCTTAGGAGCCGTATTATCAATTATTGGCATTTATCTGGTTCGTGCTAAAGAAGGTGCAACGATGAAGCAGCTAATGAGTGCCTTGAATCTTGGCATTAACTTTAGCTCAGTTGCTATTGCAGTGGCAGCTGCACTAGTTCTTCACTATCTAGATTTGCCTAATAAGTGGCAGGTTTGGATAGCTATTGTTACTGGATTAACCGCAGGGCTAATCATTGGAAAAGTAACTGAAATTTTCACCTCCCACGATTACGAACCAACTAGGGGTATTGCAAAACAATCGAGCTCTGGGCCAGCAACGGTGATTATTGAAGGAGTAGCAGTTGGAATGGAATCTACAGCTATACCAGTAATNACCATCGTAATTGCAATTGCACTTAGCTTTTATATTCCTGGTGGAGCGACTGAACCGCTAATGGGTCTTTATGGAGTAGGTATCGCTGCNGNGGGAATGCTNGCTACACTAGGAATTACGCTGGCAACTGATGCTTACGGTCCAATTGCTGATAATGCTGGAGGAAATGCAGAAATGGCTGAGCTAGACCCTGAAGTCCGGCACCGTACTGACCAACTGGATTCACTTGGNAATACGACCGCTGCTACNGGCAAAGGCTTTGCTATCGGTTCTGCGGCTTTGACGGCCTTAGCCCTATTAGCAGCCTATATTGAGGAAATTCGTTATGGCTTAATTCACTCAGCGCATCAGGATGTGTTAAATATTCCGGGTGTTGGTCCAGTCGAAACTCTGAAAGTCTCAATACCACAATTCATGACCTACTACGACGTAACACTGATGAATCCCAAAGTATTAATCGGCCTATTTTCTGGTTCGGTGATATCATTCTACTTTTGTGCTTTGACTATGAAAGCAGTTGGGCGAGCTGCTGCAGCTATGGTGGCAGAGGTTCGTCGACAATTTCAGGAAAAACCCGGTATCATGCAGAGAACTGAAAAACCAGATTATGCTAGGTGTGTCGAAATTTCTACTGTTGGTGCACAAAGAGAAATGGTCTATCCAGCATTAATTGCTCTTATAATACCGGTGCTTATTGGTCTCTTTTTAGGCGTAGCCGGAGTGTTGGGTCTACTAACTGGTGGACTGGCAACGGGTTTTGTTCTCGCAATCATGATGGCCAATGCCGGTGGTGCATGGGACAATGCTAAAAAGTATGTTGAAACTGGAGCAGTAGGAGGAAAAGGTTCTGAAGCTCACAAAGCGACTGTTGTCGGTGATACGGTTGGCGACCCGTTCAAGGATACTTCCGGTCCTTCGCTAAATATCTTGATTAAGTTGATGTCTATGGTATCAGTTGTCTTTGCTGGGTTAATCGCTAAGTATGGTGACCTACTGGGCCGTTTCCTACAAAGTATAGGATCATAAGAGCTTGCATTAATATGTGAATCAGAGGCCTGATAGTGAGTAATCAGCACGATCAAGTCGATTTTGATCATTGGTAACGGCGATAATTCGTTCCTGTAGCCGAGCGGATAAGTGAGTATTTCTATCAGTAACTTTGTTATTATGAACACAAATGTTCAATGCCCGTTTACTACCGATTAGGACTACTATTTTTTTGGCTCTTGTGATTCCCGTATAGAGCAAGTTTCTCTGAAGCATCATGTAGTGCTGCGTCACCAGGGGTAGTATAACAGCTTGATATTCACTGCCTTGGGATTTGTGCACCGTTGTAGCATAAGCTAATACTAATTCGTTAAGATCAGCCATATCGTAATCAACAATCTTGTCTGGGAATCGGATCTGAAGGACTTTATCTACTTGGTCAATACCCTCTACTCGACCAATATCGCCATTAAAAACATCATATTCATAATTATTTCGGATTTGCATTACTTTGTCTCCTACACGAAACATACTCCCACTATTTATCATGCCTGAATTAGATGGGTTGAGCAGATTTTGCAGTAACTTATTTAGATTCTCCGATCCAACTACTCCTCTTCGCATAGGACATAAAACCTGAACGTCATCGAATGGATCAAAACCATAATGGTTGGGCAACCTGCTTTGTACTAATTGACCGATTTGCTCAGCAACTTGATCAACTTCATCAACTTCTATAAAGAAAAAATCTCGACTTGCGTCTCCAGTCAGGTTTGGTCCCTTCCCTGAATTAATCTGATGAGCGTTAGTAATAATCATGCTTTCCTGAGCTTGACGGAATACTTCAGTCAGACGAACTAGATCGATAACTTCGGAAGCAATCATATCTTTCAGTACATTACCAGCTCCGACCGATGGTAGCTGGTCAACATCACCAATTAGAATTAGCTTTGCTTTTTGTGAGACAGCTTTCATCAAATTGTTCATTAAAACCAAATCAATCATCGAAACTTCGTCTACAATTATCACATCGGNTTCTAAGGGATTATGTTGGTTGCGCTGGAAGCCACCTTCGTTCGGTGAAAATTCTAGCAATCGATGTACTGTTTTTGCCTCCCGGTTGGTAGCTTCACTCAGTCTTTTAGCAGCTCGTCCAGTTGGTGCTGCCAACAGTATTCGATAACCTAATTTTTCCAACAATCGAATCATACCCAGTGTCGTTGTCGTTTTTCCTGTTCCTGGCCCTCCCGTCAAAACCATTACCTGAGAATTAACCGCTGTCTGAATGGCTTTCTTCTGCCCATCTGCCAAGTGAATTGCAAGCGAATTCTGTATTTGGTCAATCGATCGATCAAAATCTGCTTGGTTCAAAGACGCAGGTGTAAATTGCAATATTCTACCAATGATATTAGCAACACCAACTTCTGCGTAGTAAAAAGGAGCCAAAAAAATTGCTTCTTGTTCCCGAATTATTTCGGATATGATTTCTTCGGCTGCAANCAAAGCTGAGATCCCTTCAGAAATCGCGGATTCCGATAATTCTAGTATCTCTTGGCACGTAGAGATTAGCTCAGTTCTAAATAGAAATACATGCCCTTCTTCAGCTTTTTGGCTCAACACATATTTTAGTCCTGCTCGTACTCGGTATGGCGATTCATTATCTACACCCAAATTTTGAGCAATAGAATCTGCTGTTTTGAATCCTATACCGTAAATATCATCGGCTAAACGGTAAGGATTTTCTTTGACAACAGGAANAGCTTGGTCTTGGTAGGTTTTGTATATCTTAGTAGCATGAGTAGTACTAACATTGTGCGATTGGAGAAAGAGCATCACATTCTTAATCTCACGTTGTGCGGACCATGCCGATTTGATAACACCGATCCTCTTTTGTCCAATACCCTCGACTTGACTAAGTTTTTCAGGTTGATGCTCGATGATTTCTAGTGTGTCAGATCCGAATTTATCAACAATTCGGTTGGCCATTACAGGACCAACACCCTTTATTAATCCTGAACCCAAATACCTACGTAGGCCAATAATAGTGGAAGGAAGGACTGTCTCGTACTGCTCGATTTTGAATTGGCGNCCGTATTTAGGGTTGTTGACCCACANNCCTTTTAACAGTAGGCTTTCTCCGGGATTAATCGAAGCCAAATTTCCAACAACCGTTATGAGTTCTCCTGGCGAGGAATTGGAGTTAAGGCGAGCAATCACATAACCACTTTCGACGTTTTCAAATACAACTCGCTCAATTGTTCCTTGAAGAACTTCCACTCGAATGTCCTTTCGCGATAAACACGCCAGAATCTCTTCTCCGCAGCTACAAAGTTACGAGGATCAGGCGGAGACTCAGAGAGATTATATGTCGTGCATCAATTCTCTNAAGGCCTTCAGCTGAGGAGCAATCTGGTGCGAAGATGTAACCTTACCATCTAAGGCTTCAATAGTTTTCATACCATTGCCAGTGATTGCAACTACCACACTATCCCCAGGTTGGATTTGTTGATTCTGAATCAACTTTTTAGTTACTGCTAATGTTACCCCTCCAGCCGTTTCAGTAAAAATACCCTCAGTAGTCGCCAATAATTGTATCGCTTCAACGACCTCTTGGTCGGTAGCGTATTCGCCACATCCTCCCGAATTTTTCACGGCTTCTACNGCATAGATTCCATCTGCNGGGTTACCAATCGCTAACGACTTGGCTATGGTATCAGGCCGAACTGGTTTTACAAAGTCGTCTCCCGATTTCAATGTGTTAACAATTGGAGCGCAACCTTTGGCTTGTGCTACATGAATATGAACAGGTTTTTCTTGTACTAGGTCGAGCTGTCGGAATTCTTTGATAGATTTCTGAATTTTGGTTATCAGTGAACCTCCAGCGGCCGGGGCAACAATATGATCTGGTGTTTGCCAGCCTAATTGCTCCATGACTTCATAGAAAAGTGTTTTAGAGCCTTCAGCATAAAAGGGGCGAATATTAATATTAACGAAAGCCCATGGGTAAACGCCAGCAATCTCGCTACACAGCCGGTTGACGTCATCGTAGACGCCGTGAATACCGACCACTGTTGGATTATAGACTTGTGTGCCAACTACCTTACCTAACTCTAGATCCGTGGGTATAAAAATGAAACAGTTCAAGTTTGCACTGGCTGCATGAGAAGCTACNGCGTTAGCTAAGTTACCAGTTGAAGCGCANGAAACAGTCTCAAAGCCAAATTCTTTGGCCTTGGTCAAGGCAACTGCGACGACCCGATCTTTGAAGGAAAGAGTTGGCTGACAAACNGAATCATCCTTGATATAGATNTCGNGGACACCCAACGCGTNCCCTAAATTTCTTGCTCTAACCAGTGGTGTAAAACCAGAATGCAGGCCACAGACTGGCTCTCCATCTACCGGAAGTAGATCTGAGTAACGCCATAAACTTAGTGGGCCAGATTCAATTGATTGTCTAGAAATCGATTTAGATATCAACGAATAGTCATACTCAACTTCCAGTGGTCCAAAGCATGTTTCGCAAACATGAATTGGTGACTTCTCGTATTTCTCGCCGCATTCTCGGCATTTCAGACCAATTACTTTTTTCATCTTGACGCGTCCCTCTCCTAACGCACTTTATATATAGTGGGTCCTCCGTTACTAATGGAATCGACTATCTCTTTTTCTTTTCGCCCGCATTCTTCTGTAATTTATTATGGATGACCTGATTATTAGGGGCTAGTTCAATGGCTCTTTCCCAAAANTCGAGAGCTTTTTTTACTTNTCCACTTTTCAGATATGCATCACCTAAATGGTCTTGAATTTCCCAACTATNCGGTTCNTACTTTACAGCTCTTTCTAATTGTTTGATTGCTNGTTTAATNTGCCCTTGCTTGTAATATNCCCAGCCAAGGCTGTCTAAGTATGCACCGTTTTCAGGGTCCTGTTCAAGGGCAAACATGATCAACTCAACTGCTTCGGTCAAATTTTTGTTTTGTTCAGCCAACAAATAACCCAACGCGTTATAAGCTGCTGATCTCTTGGTCGTCTGAACTACTAGTCGCAAGTGGTATTCGGATTGATCAAATTTACCAACTTTTTGATATGCTAAGCCGAGAAGATAGTTAGTATCGCTATGATTCGGATCTGTCTCTAAAATTGGTTTCAAAGTTTCTATGGCTAGCTTTGGCTGATCAGCGGTTAAATACAAGCTACCAAGTCGTGAACGAAAGGTCATGATACCTTGATCATATTCGGCTAGCTTTTCTNCTTTCATTTGCTTTTGCCTTAATTCTCTTACTTGGCTGTATGCAGAAATCGCTTTCTGCAGAGCAGATTGAGCTTTTGAAATAAGATTTAATTCCAATTCCGCTGATCCATACACTGCAGTTTCTAGTTCATCATAATAGTCAATATATAGCTCACCTAGTAGCTCGTGAGCATCACTCAATAAAGGATCGATTTTGACCGCACGTTCCATAGCCTCNATTGCATCTAGTTTTTGGTCACTCTTTTGATAAGCTTGTCCCAGTCNCATATAAAACTGCGGCTGATAGGGCATTATTCGGGTCAGGGACTTAAAAGCTTCAATTGCCAGCAAGTAATCTTCTTTAAGTAGAGACAATTCACCTATATAACGATGCGCATTGACATGATCGGGGTCTATTTTTGTAACCTTCTGAAACGCGGTGATTGCCCGCTGCCAATTTTGTTCAGCTCCCGATCTAGAACGTTGTTTTAACAAAATTTGCCCGAGCAGAAAGTATGGCTCTGGTTTTTCTTTTGTCTCATCTTTTTGAATTAACTCGATAGCTCGGAATGCTGATTTTTCAGCCGTCTTGATATCTTGGATAGCCAAACTAGTATTAGCAATTTGCGTGTGCAAAAAAGCCGATTCAGGGTAGGATTCAGCCACTTTCAAATAGAGTTTACGNGCTTTAGGAAATTGACGTTGCGCTCGCAAGTAGGTGGCCCAACTTANTTTTAAGTAATTTTGGTGAGCTTTACTGTACCTAGGTATTAAGGGGCGATTAGTGACCGNATTTTGTATTAATGCCAAACTATCTGTGGAACTAGTCAGTCCAACAGTGGTTAATACTAACTGAATAGCCAGTAATCTCAAAACTAGGTTGGTCGCTTTAATCACCACTTTCTCCTTGATTGTCGGTAACAATTTTACCTAAATCAACCACTCGCTCATCATCGGCCAAAGACATTAGACGCACACCTTGTGTGTTGCGACCAATGGTTCGAACATCTCCTACCCCCATACGTGTAATCATACCCTTAGAACTGATGATGATAAGTTCATCATCGTTATTTACAACCTTTACTGCTACAACAATCCCATTTCGCCGAGTGGTCTTGATGGTAATTACACCTTTACCACCACGTGATTGTTGTCGATACTCTTCTAGCGACGTTCTNTTACCATAGCCGTTTTCAGTGACTACCAACAATGTTTCAGTTTCATCATTGGATGTTACCATTCCAACGACTTGGTCTGACTTGTCTAAACGGATGCCCCGCACACCACGCGCAGTCCGTCCCATTTCTCGAGTCTCACTTTCGTCAAACCGAATTGACATCCCATCTTGTGTTACTAAAACTATCGCATGANTACCATCNGTTAATGATACGCCAATTAGTCGATCGTCTTCGTCCAATTTAATTGCAATAATACCAGCTGAATAAGGATTACTAAAAACACTGAGATTACACTTTTTTATCGTCCCTTTTTGTGTCGCCATAAATACTGATCGTTGATTATCAAATTCTCGTATTGGCAGGAAGGCAGTTACTCGCTCGTCACTTTCNAAACGGAGAAGATTGACTAACGAACGACCTCTTGACTGACGACTACCCTCTGGTACTTCAAAGACTTTTAGCCAATAGCATTTCCCTCTATCAGTAAAAAAAAGGATATACTGATGTGCAGAGGCAATAAAGATATGCTCTAGAAAATCATCATCCTTAGTCCCCATTCCAATGACACCTTTCCCACCACGATTCTGACGGCGATAGGTTGAGATCGGTACTCGTTTGATGTAACCTAAATGAGAAATTGAAACTACCATTTCTTCATCAGCTATCAAATCTTCAATTTGGAACTCTCGGACAGCGTCAGTTATCTCGGTTTTTCGCTCATCTCCATAATTTTTTTTCAACTCTATTAGATCTTGCTTAATAATATCAGAGACCAAAAAATCATTTTCCAAAATCGTCCGGTATTCCTCAATTTGCTCCAATAAATTGGCGTATTCGTCATTAATTTTCTGACGTTCCAATCCTGTTAATTGACGCAAGGTCATGCTAAGAATTTCATTAGCTTGCAGTTCGGACAGCTGATAGTTGGCTATCAGTTCCTGACGAGCTACTTCAGGGGATTCTGCCGTTTGGATGATTTCGATTATTTGCTCAATGTTATTAAGTCCAGTTCGGTAACCTTCTAAGATATGGGCTCTTCTTTCACTCCGTGTTAATTCGAACTGCGTACGACGACGAATTACCTCACGCCGATGCTGTATGTAATAGTATAAAATTTCATATAAGCTCAGCACTTTGGGCATACCGTCAACTAAGCACAACATAATCGCACTGTAATTTGTTTGCATCTGAGAATGCTTATAGAGAAGATTTAGAACCACCTGAGCGACTTCACCTCGTTTTAGTTCAACAACCACCCGAATCTCTTTATCTGACTCATCCCGGATATCCGAAATCCCCGTGATTGTCTTGTTTGTAACAAGGTCATATATTTTTTTGAGCAACTGGTTCTTCTTGACCTGATATGGGATTTCGGTTATGACGATTTGTTCACGGCCATTATTGAGTCTCTCAATAATAGCTCTCGCCCGAACAGTCATGCTACCACGTCCAGTTTCATACATGTTACGAATACCATTGCGGCCAACAATAATTCCACCCGTCGGNAAATCTGGGCCNGGCATAGTCTCTAATAAATCTGAAGTTGTAACGCTATCTTCACCCCGTTCAAGTATCAACATGATCGCATCAACAAGTTCGACCAAATTGTGGGGGGGTATTCGAGTTAAGTAACCAACACCAATTCCAGTTGTCCCATTCAGAATCAGGTTAGGTAATCGAGCTGGCAAGACGGTTGGTTCGTTGACAGATTCCTTATAGTTGGGTTGCAGGTCAACCGTGTCTTTTTTGATGTCAACCAACATTTCATTGGCAATTTTCGCTAGTCTACATTCCGTATAACGCATTGCACCGGGTGGGTCGTCATCGATTGAGCCAAAGTTTCCTTGTCCACTAACCANTGGATATCGCATGGCGAAATCTTGAACTAGACCTACCAAAGTGGAATAGATTGGGCCGTCACCGTGGGGATGGTAGTCTTTCATTACTTCTCCCACGACTGCAGCACACTTATCGGTTGGCCGATCGCTGGTCAAGTTCAATTCACCCATGGCGAAAATGATTCGGCGTGTACTTGGTTTTAACCCGTCACGAACATCAGGAATCGCTCTATTGGTGTTAACACTCATCGCATATGTGAGATACGATTCTTTTAGTTCTTCTTCAATATAGCGAGTAACAATNTGTTGATCGNCGTGTCGGTCTATTTTCATAAAGTATTCCTTACTTCAGTTCTAAGAACCATAAAGGTCAAGCTGAACTTGTTTACCATAACGTTCAATGAATTGCCGACGAGGTTCAACATCATCTCCCATTAGCAGAGTAAAAACACGGTCCGCTTCTATGCCATCTTCTAGCTTGACTTGGAGCAAAATACGTTTATCAAGTGCCATTGTTGTCTCTTTGAGTTGATCTGCGTCCATTTCCGCTAACCCTTTATATCGAGTAATGCTAATTCCTCTTCGTCCAATTCCCATCACATTATCAAGCATATCCCATACATTTGTAGACTTGGTCGGTTTCCTTTCGGTTTTTCCACTGGTTTCTTTCAAAGAAAAGATGTAGGGAGAGCTGTCGCCATTTTCACCATTTCCCCCATCACTTCTACCGTAATTACTATCTTTTAACGGACGTACAAAATCNTGTGCCAGAACGTCTAAATCGGCTAAATCTTGGATCAAATTGTCTAATTCTAACAGTTCAGGTATATTCTCAGCTTCTTGTACAATAACTGGAGACAAAACAGCCGCAGAGTCTCCCGATTCTGACAGATCTAATTGTAAATCGGACCCATTATTTTCTGCTAATTCTTCCTGAGAAGGTAGCGCATCTTCAAAATAGTAAGAAATACCATCTTTCGTCTCGACTTGTAACAGGCGAACTCGTTCAGTACCNGCGAAACGTTGANTAAAAACTCTTTCAGGATCAATCCCCTTGTGTCTCAAACTGGATAATAGTGATTCAACTCCGCGTACTGCTTGTACTACTTTTCGGAATTGATTGTCATCATAAAGTTTTCCCCTTCGAANATTGGTTAATTGTGCTGCTTCGAATGAAGCATTCAACAAAAAATTGTCCATGTCAGAATCATTGTATAGGTATTGTGCTCGACGGCCACGCCGTATTTGGTACAGTGGTGGTTGAGCTAAGTAAAGATGGCCATTCAAAATTAGTTCTGGCATTTGACGGAAGAAGAAAGTCAAAAGTAGTGTACGAATATGTGCACCATCGACGTCAGCATCAGCCATGATGACTATTTTGCCATAACGTAGTTTATCAAGGTCAAAGTCCTCATCCCCAAATCCAGCCCCTAAGGCAGTGATAATATCAACGACCTGATCATTCTTCAGGATTTTGTCAATACGGGCTTTGGCTACATTAATTCCCTTACCTTTTAGAGGAAGAACCGCTTGTACCCTGCGGTCTCGTCCTTGTTTTGCAGTACCACCAGCTGAATCACCCTCTACCANAAAAATCTCACACAATGAAGCTTCTTTTTCTTGGCAATCAGCCAACTTGCCCGGCATTGATGCACTATCTAGTCCACTTTTTCTACGCACCATCGCTCGTGCTTGTCTAGCTGCCTCGCGGGCTTGGGCAGCCTGCACACTTTTTTGGATAATCTTTTTAGCTATTGCNGGGTTTTCTTCTAGAAAGGTTTTCAACCCGTCGTTAACTAGAGTTTGGACAATACCCTCAACATAAGTATTTCCAAGTTTAGATTTGGTNTGGCCTTCAAACTGAGGGTCAGGCACTTTAACACTGACTACAGCCGTAATCCCTTCACGGATATCGTTTCCACTCAGGGCAATTTTGGCAGTTTTGAGCAAATCATTATCTTTTGCATAGTTGTTGAAAGTTCGGGTAATCGCACTTTTGAAACCACTTTCNTGGAATCCTCCTTCAGCTGTACGTATGTTGTTNGCGTATGAACTGATGCTCTCGTTATAGCTAGTCGTATACTGCACAGCAATTTCGACTTTAACATCATCTTGTTCACCTTCAATATAAATCGGTTCAGGATGAATGACTTCTTTACTCTGATTTCGATGCTGGACAAATGTGGCAATTCCTCCTTCAAATTGAAACACATACTCGGCTTTTTCGTTACTACCTGCTAGCCGCTCATCCCGGAACACAATTTTTATACCCTTATTTAGAAAAGCTAGTTCTCTCAAGCATTCNGCGACGAAGTCGTGCCCAAACTCGATAGTCTCAAATATTTCNTTATCGGGCATAAAGACCGTGGTTGTGCCTGTTTGTTTAGTCTGCCCAATAACTTTTACTATATCTTTGGGTACTCCTCGCTGGTACTGTTGATGATAAATATTCCCGTTTCGGTGGACATGGACACGTGTCCATTCAGATAAAGCATTAACACAGGAAGCACCCACACCATGTAAACCNCCAGCAGTTTTATACCCAACATCATCCCGGCCATCAAATTTACCACCCGCGTGTAGGACAGTCATCACTACTTCTAAAGCCGATTTTCCGCTTTCATGTTTTTCGACCGGAATTCCTCGACCATCGTCTGTAACACTAGCCGTTCCATCAGCATGAAGAGTAACTTCTACTTCGGAACCAAATCCGGCTGATATTTCGTCGATTGAATTGTTGACTAACTCCGTAATTAGATGATTGAGTCCTGACGGTCCCGTACTACCGATGTACATGCTTGGTCTTTTACGTACGGCCTCTAATCCTTCCAATACCTGAATACTATCAGCAGTATAGGCAAGTTTTTCTTCCGTTTTAGGTGCCCCAATTATAGTTGATTCTGCCATCTGAAACTCCTGTTGTGAATGTATCTAGGGCACGAGATCTATGCCTTGGTTCGTCCCATTTCTAATTTGGTTGATAAAAAAATTTGTTTTAGCAATAGTCGGCACTGAGGGTCTTGTATACCCGAAACAGCNAACTCTGCGGTTTCTTTTCGAGAATGGTTATTCCTAGGCTGTGTTACTTTTTTATATGCGNCGTCAGTTTGAGATATTTGCCGCATATCAGGTGCTCGTTCAACAATTTTTGTTGAAATCTTAACGGCTAACTTCTTAACCAGCTGATGGCCTAGGTGCCGATTTAATTGTTCAATAATAGATTGCTGCTGATAATGCAACTCAGTAAGCCAACTACTGTGAAACACAAGAATACTCAGAAGACCATTCTGAAATGAGACAGCTTTTGAAAATTGTCCAAAAGGTAGAACTTCTGACCATACTTTCAATACACGCCGCTCAACAAGCTTAGGGCCATAGCCATTTTGGTCAATAAGTTCTTCCAAGGCTTGGTATAATTTCACTGTTTTTTGACGAACATCACTCATTCTATCTCAGGCTACAATCTTTCCCTGCTCCACTACAATCCGTCGATAATGCCGGCTGAATTTAGCAGGAAGACTCGAAACCCAGTCTTCTTCTTTTGTAGCAGTAATAAAAGTTTGGGTGCTAAGTTTCTGGAATGTTCCAAACAACAATCGTGAACGAATATCATCGAGTTCGGAAAGAACATCGTCCAACAAAACAACGGGCGAGTTTCCTGTCTGATTATGTATTAATTCAACTTCACCTAACTTGAGGGATAGGGCTACCGTTCGCTGCTGTCCTTGAGAACCATACAATTTAACCTCTCGCTTGGTTCCACCTAGAATAGTTGGTTGAATCAATAGCTTGAATTCATCCCGATGTGGGCCAACCGATGTACTCCCGTAAACAATATCNNTGGACAAAGACTTTTGTAATTTAAGACGAAAATGATCACCTAAACATAAGTGATTCCCAGATTGATCATCTGTCTTCTNGATTTCACTTCCCGATTCTAGAGAAGGGCAATAGCAGATGTATAAGGTTTCTGTCGACTGAGTTAGTTGAGAATGATAGTCTTGAGAAAATTTTTGGAGTTGACGCAACACCGAAGCACGAGTTTGAGTGATGTAAACGCCATCTTCTACCAGTAATTCATCCCACACCTTCAGCAAATCANTTGATTGTTGTTGTTGCCGAATTTGTTTTAGCAACTCGTTTCGCTGTCTCAAAGAAGATTGATATCGTTGGAGTTGGTTCAAATAAAAGGGGTTGACTTGGCAGATGAGTTGGTCTAGAAATCGTCGGCGATCCCCCGGTGAGCCTTTTACCAGTATCAGTGATTCTGGTGAAAAAAAAACCACCTGAAACTGACCAACCCACTCTGACAGTCTAGGGAGAAGATAACCATTTAGTTTAAATCGCTTTTGAGTTGGAGCTTGATAAGAAGCTTCAACCGTTAGTTCTTCTTGAACCGCAGCCTGATTTTTTTGAAGATTTGATTTGTCTTTTATACTGCTATCATTTATTAAATTGACAGAAATTTTAGCTTGAAGAAAAAACCAGTCTGAGTCATGGTGAANCAACTCTCGGTCAGAGTTTGTCCGATGTGATTTAGCCGTACTCGTGAAATAAATAGCCTCCAAAAGATTTGTTTTTCCCTGAGCATTGCTACCAACTAGTAAGTTTACAGAATCGGGGAACTGAACTTCGAGGTCAATATAGTTTCGGAAATTACGGAGAGTCAAGTGGTTTAACCACATTAGATCACCGAACAAATGGCTAGGTGTTCAGGCGCATCGGCATAATTAAACATAGGTGGGAATCGTCTTCCACTGGTTTGATTATTGCGATGCTGACACTGTCTTTAAACCCCATTATCACCTCATGGGCATCAATATGTGACAGAACGTTCCTCAAATATCGGGCGTCCAGAGCTATCTCAAGCCCTTCGCTTTCGCCTCCGATGTCCAACGTCTCTTCACCTTCTCCNAGTTCCGGTGTTCTGGCTGATAAACGCATTTGATTGTTTTCTAATTCTAAGCGTACTGAATGGGTATTTTGATTAGCGAGTAAGGATACACGACGAACAGTACCAATTAACTTTTCTCTTTCAACCACGACTTGGATGTCGTTATTGTCAGGAATGATTCCTTCGTATTTGGGGTATTCACCATCCACCAACCGAGAAACTAGGGTCGCACCATCNTCAGCAAATAAAATTTGATTACCTTTGACCGAAAATTGAATAGACGACGAATCTGAAAAAGTTTTAAGGACTTCACGGACAGCTTTCAATGGAACAATTACACTGATCGGCTCGTCCGGTTTGGGTTCTAAACTTTTTTCTGTCACAATGGATAAATGATGGCCATCAGTTCCTACGATTTGAGTAGACTCTTCCGTCAAATTAAAGAATAATCCATTCAGATAGTAACGAGCCTCATCTGTAGAGGCTGCGAATTCAGTCCTCTGGATCATGGATCGTAATTCTTCTCCACTAATGGTGAATGAACTACCATCAATTGATGGAATTGGTGGAAACTCGTCACTGGGCAAACCAATAATTTTATACTTTCCAGAGCCACAAACGATTTCAACACGATCGTTCCCAACAGTGGATATTCGAATATCTTCTTCTGGTAACTCACGGACAATTTCACCTAACTTGCGAGCAGAAACGGTGATTTCACCTTCTTCTTGAATCTGTCCTGCTACATTCATTCTAATTCCGACTTCTAAATCAGTAGCAGCAATCTCGATCTGACCAGCACCAGCACGAATCAATACATTAGATAAAATAGGTAAAGTATTACGTCCTGACGCTACCCCTTGCAAAATCTGTATCGCTTTTGATAAATCTTCTTTTTCAAATATCAGTTCCATCTCAAACCCTCTAGTTGGCGACTAGCTAAAAGAACGTGCTTCAAAATGACTACTAAATCGCTGAAAAACCCAAATAAAANCTGCCGGATTATGTCTTAAAAACACTCTNAAATTGTACCACAAAAGTCATTTTTCGACAACCATCAACTTAACGAAGTAAAAAATGTGTCAGATTCCGGTGTTTAGCCAAGATTTTATTGTCAGATAAAGCTTTCTGGTTGCCAACAAGGATTCTCTTTCTTATAATTTACCTGTGGTCCCATTGACATAAACTTTAACAGATGATAAAAAAACAATCTCAATTTGGGCTGGTATAAACCGTCAGAAGAGTCAAGAGGGTAAGTATGAAGCAGCTGATAGCTCTTATTTCTGTTGTATTACTTTCGATGTTAAACCAAGTTTCGCTCGCCAGAAAAATAAACGACCATAATCAAGAGAAGAAAACTGAAAATACTCGTTATCATTTCGGTCAATCTTCACCCGATGGTATCGGTAAATTCTACATGGGAAGAGAAATTTCGCATGTCATGGGGCATTTAGCTGCTGGGTGGTTGGAGCGACCTGAACGAGAGCAGGAAGANCGGGTTAGCTTGTTAGTGGAAGCATTAAATTTAAAAGNTGGAGATAAGATTGCGGANATCGGNGCTGGGACTGGTTACATCGCTCGTCAAATAGCTGTTCTGATTGGCNCTNAAGGCATTGTATATGGAGTTGATGTCCAGCCAGAGATGGTCAAATTGTTAACAGATAACATGAAACAATATCACATCACTAATGTTAAAGGCATACTTGGTAAAATAGATGACCCAAATCTACCTATCAACAGTATTGATTTAGCAATAATGGTTGATGTTTANCATGAATTTTCTCATCCTTATGAAATGATAAGGAGTATCTGTAAAAGCCTGAAACCTGGTGGNCGATTAGTCTTTGTAGAATACCGATTAGAAGATCCTAGCGTACCAATCAAACGCCTACANAAGATGTCAGAGCTTCAAGTACTNAANGAAGCTAGCCCACATCCACTGGAATGGGTCGAAACTATTCATACCTTACCACGTCAACACATCATCATTTTTAAGCGCGTCAGGTAATAGCAAAATCGTATCTCTAACCGTAATTTAATTTGTTCTAACAGAAAAGTACGAACGAATCGGAGGAGTTGAGCATGCCATATTTCGCTTATTTTTCCATCGCTAACGAGAAAAAGATTTTAGTCCACAAAATGGACATTGATACAGGTGATTTGGCGCTTTGCCAAACAGTAACTGTCGACGGAACCCCGGGCCCACTGGCCGTTGATGGTACACAGCGCTATTTTTACGCAGGTCTTCGCTCGACCGAGCAAGTTGCCACATTTTGTCTCGATGCTACCTGTGGCAATCTTAGCTTTATTGGCCAAACCAAGCTTCCTTCTAACCCTTGTTATCTCGCTTTAGATCGTACAAATAGATACTTATTGTCTGCCTATTATGGTGCTGGTGGAATTGCTTCCAACCCACTTAATGACGACAAAACAGTGCATTCTCAGCCAGTTTGCTGGATCGACACAGCTAAACGTGCACATTGTATAATCACTGATTCTAGTAATCGTTACGCTTTTGTGCCTCATACAGTCGAACCCAACTCGATTTATCAATTTTTATTTTCTGCAAAAACCGGCCAACTTCTTCCTAATACTGTTCCCATCATAAAAGCCATCGACGGGGCTGGGCCTCGCCATTACTGCTACCACCCCGATAAAAATGTAATCTACGTGGCCAACGAGAACGGTTCCAGCGTAACCACTTACCAGCTTAATCCTGAAGATGGAAGCTTGAAAGCCAATCAGACTCTTTCGACCCTGCCTGATAAATTTGGAGAAGAGAACACATGTGCTCAAATCCACCTTCACCCAACTGGTAAATTCCTNTATGTTGCTAATCGAGGGCACGATAGCATCGCGATTTTTTCGGTTTCGGATNATGGCGAAAATTTAATANCTCTTGGTAGNCAAGAGACCGAACCAATACCTAGAACATTTAACCTAGATCCAAGTGGGAGTTTTCTTTTTGCTGCAGGTCAAGGTTCTGGGAAATTAGCCACCTATCAAATTGATCCTGAAACTGGCCTGTTAACTTTTCTTCGCAGTCAATACCTAGGCGAAAATCCAATGTGGGTAATGATTCTTGAGCTTTAGCCACATTGGATTTTCGCTTGGAATAATAAAAAGGAATAGATGATGTACCAAGAGCTACAGCAACTAAAGTTTGACAATCGATTCATTAGAGAACTACCCTCTGATCCAGAAGCTAATAACTTCTGTCGTCAAGTCGAAGGCGCCTGTTTTTCTTATGTCAAACCGAAATCAGTTACAAACCCCCAATTGGTTGCGTATTCCCCGCAAGTAGCAAACTTGCTCGATCTGAGTTCACAAGCCTGCCACTCACCNGACTTCGTACAAGCTCTATCAGGTAATCGATTACTATCAGGTATGCAACCTTATGCAACCTGTTATGGTGGCCATCAATTTGGAAATTGGGCTGGCCAATTAGGCGATGGGAGAGCGATCAATCTCGGTGAAATAGTTAACCAAAATGGAGANCGTTGGGCNTTGCAACTCAAAGGCGCTGGCCCTACACCATATTCCCGTCAAGCAGATGGGTTAGCCGTTCTACGATCTTCTATTCGTGAATTTCTGTGTAGTGAAGCTATGTATCATCTTGGTGTTCCAACTACTCGAGCTTTGAGTCTGGTTACCACTGGCGAACTAGTACTTCGGGACATGTTTTATGACGGAAACCCTAAAATGGAGCCAGGAGCAGTCGTCTGCCGGGTGTCTCCTACATTCACCCGATTCGGTAGTTTTCAAATATTTGCTGCTCGCGGTGAAACTGATATTTTGAAACAATTAGTTGACTATACAATTCAAACTGATTTCCCCCATTTAGGGAGGCCATCAGTGGAAATTTATGTCGATTGGTTCAAACAAGTTTGTCAATTAACAGCTGAACTAATCGTNGAATGGATGAGAGTTGGGTTTGTNCACGGAGTAATGAATACAGACAATATGTCAATTTTGGGCTTAACCATTGACTATGGNCCCTACGGATGGTTGGATNACTATGATCCTAAGTGGACGCCAAACACCACCGATGCGCATGGCCGACGTTACTGTTTTGGTAATCAACCGCACATTGCTCATTGGAATCTCGCCCAATTAGCCCAATCCATCTACTGTTTAACTNAGGAAAAAGAACCGCTATTGGAAGCACTTGACAGTTACGAGCAGGTATTTGAGTCAAGCTGGGAGTCGATGATGACCCAGAAACTAGGTTTAGGCCAGCCAAACAAAAAATTAATNACTCAACTCCTCAAGGTNCTGACCTTAGCTGAAACTGATATGACTATTTTCTACCGCCAGCTAGCCATGATTGACGCTGAAAAAATACCGGTGCCCGATACAAACTATCGAGAACTTATGGAACCACTAATTAGTGCTTACTACCAGCCCGAAGAACTTACAGACGATATTGTATCTGAAATTGGTCAATGGCTTGTCGATTACATTAAACAAGTAAATCAAGAAGGGGCTTCTAATAAAGTTCGACGAGATAAGATGAACCGCGTTAACCCGAAATATGTTCTAAGGAACTACTTGGCTCAAATGGCTATCGAAAAAGCGGAAAATGGAAACCACACGTTTGTCGAGGACCTCTTGAAATTGTTACAGTACCCATANGATGAACAACCTAACCAAAATGATTACGCCGCTAAACGGCCAGAATGGGCTCGGAACCGACCTGGATGCTCGACTTTATCCTGCAGCTCTTAACCGGCTTCGTCTAGAATTTTGTTCAACTCAACTCGGTTGAATTCGATTAAATCAGGGAAAAAACTAGAAAATTCATTTTGATAAGCTGAATAATCAGATCGCAGGTCATTTATCGATTGCTCTATTCCTGACTCGTATCGAGTCCGATTAGAAAGACCTCCCAAGGCTTGGCCGATCCCTGANAGTTCAGCGTAATTAACCAACCAATTTCCCTTTTGCATGTAGAATAGGGTACGTTGGCTCCGGATTGGCATTAGAGACTGGTAGCTGTCAAGGGTTTTGTAAGCTTTCTCAGCAAAGCTAGCCAGAGGAATTGGTGAGTAAGTATGCCAATCAACAGCCAATAAATGATCGTAGAACATATCTACAATAACTCCCGCGTATTTCCGATAATTCGGGCGTAAGCGCTTTTTACTAAGTTGAACTATCGGGTGGTTATCAGTGAATTTATCAATGTTGCGATGTATTCTAATACCTTTGCCAATAGTACTTGGGTACCCTAAAAAACTGTTTCCCTTGACCATGTCTGCAATGAAGTTACCAACCATAATTTCGGGATTCTCATCAGATAGAAACAGGTGGGCTAGAAAATTCATCAANGNTCTCTTATNGTNTATGCTTAAAAAAACTCGTCTATTTTATCACGTTTTCTAGAATTTTAGCTCATTGTCAGTAAAAAGACAAAAAACAGGCATCAGTGGAAAAATTATGCTAGAATTAGGGCCGTTCTGAGAACAGAGGGCTGTTGTAATTATTATGGAAATGCTTGTCGATCTAAACCAAGAAACACAAGAGCTTTTTCGACTATCAACCCGCCGTGCAGAAATGTTATTCCAAAGCTACACCATTGACCACCAGTTAGCTTTGATTTCTAGTGCCCAGACCCCCCGTCAGAAAGAGTCTTTATATGAGTTAGTTCCTGATTGTACTGAACTGGTTCAAGCGAGTTCAGCTGNAGATATCCTACANGTTCTGAATTTACACTTAGGAACTGGCCTGTCTTCGGTTATGTTGTCTTGTGTTTCTGCGGAACAATTTGAAGAAATCATGGATGTCGCTCTGTGGAAAGATGGACAACTAGATGAAGGTGCGCTTGATTTTTGGTTGTTCGAAATGATGAATATTGATTCAGAAGAATTAGCTGAATTCTTGTACCAAATCGATGTAACTGTTTTAGCTGAGATGATACGTAGCCGAGTCGAAATTGAAGGTGAATTTCGAGCTTTGCAAATACAAACTGGCTTGATAAATCCGACTTCTGAACTGATTAGCTACGAAGATGAGCGAACTCGTGGAATATGTCTTGCAGTTTGGGAAGCCGACTATGAGTTGTTCATCCGGTTGATGGGCGAAATATTTGATCTCAATCAATCTGACCCCAGAAGTTTGAGCCANCGGCTGATCCAAATTCAATCTGAAAGAGAAGTGAGAGTAGAAGATAGAGATCAATCCGTCGGGATCACGGTTACAGAAGAACAACTACAACAACAAGTTGATCTGAATCAGCTAGATTTGGTTGATGTTGAGCCAGAATCAGAATAAACTAGAATTATTACAGTCGCTAGAATCAAATACAGGCGACTCGCTTTTTCTCCACCGTGTTATCCGTAATGGTGTTCTNTCGGGGCAAATCTCCCGCTCCCTCGCCGATCAGATTCAAGATCAAGTGATTCAAATCTCTCACAAATTGATTAAAATGCGAACGACCGACTTTGGAGCTCGAAGTCTTCAACAAGCTGTTGAACAAGGCATTCGGTTTCTAAGTTTAGGTTTAGACTACGCAGCTAACCAAGATATTGATAAAGCACCTGNTTTGATGAGCAAAAATCCATTGGTGAAATTTTTTCAGATTGGTAACACTTTAATCACACAATTAAAACAACGAGCAACTAAAACTATTGAGTCTTGCCGGATTTGCCCGCCAACCCTAGGGGAAATCCCAAAAACCATTATCGACCTAAAACCAATTCTTTGCTATAACGCTTACGAGAATGATTTTTTGGAAAGTTTGGAAGAAGAACAGATTACCATTCAGAAAGCGGAGGTAGCTCTGCATGGACTACAAAGCAGCCACCGACCAATTTCTCATTTATTAGATCTTAATATCGCTAACCAACAAATAGATAACTTCTTTCATCGACTAGTTTATTTTCGATCATTACCGAAAATGCAGCTTTTTTCTAGCCACCGAATAAGCGACGGAGAACTCGATGAGCCTAAACGAATTACTTCGACGTTGATCACTAATCTTGTGTTATTTGGAGTCGTGGATTTCGATAANAGGGCTTTGGNAAAATACCAAAAAATACACTCTTCTTTACCTTCACCGGAGAAGCGATCAATCGAAGTTGAAATCGGAATCGAACTATCGAAATGGGTGGAGCAGCTTTTCTCTGATTTGTCATCCCCCACCCAAGACTATATCAAACAATATTGGCAATATTGCTTACACTGCCTGCTTGATAGCTAATCCTAGTTTTGCACTAATGGATATGGCTCGGGCAGAGAAGCTGAAGTTCTAGCGGGGATATAATTTGAGATATGTTCGTGAATAGGCTGTCGCTCTCGATTAGCATCTGGGTCCGCTCGTCGCGCCAAACCGGTGATTTGATCGACTGACTCATCGGCCTTAAAACGCAAATAAAGTTTTTGTGCCGTCACAGCCTCAATTTTGTTTCCGACGGCTCGATAGCACAACATCAGATTATAGTGGGCATCTAGGTTTTCAGGGTCGACTTCCAGAGTTTTATTCAACTCGACGATGGCTTGATCATATTCTCGCTTCAAATAATACAGTCGGCCTATTTCATTCCTCACTTTTTTGTCACGTGGAAATTGATCTGCCGCTTTTTGTAAGTGCTCGAGTGCTTCGTCGTATAGNCCGTGTGGCTTCAAAGCCAGAGCATAAAAATAATGAACCTTAGCTCGATTTGGGTNAGTAGAAGCCAATCTTTTTTGAATAACAAAAGCTCTTTCCAGCGTTTCCTTAGCTCCAGTAATATCCCCCTCCGAAATCCTGCAGCGAGCGATATTGACCCAGCCATCCATATAGTCNGGTTCAAGTTCTGTTACTTTTATAAATGCTTTTTCTGCGTATCTCAGGTCTCCTTGCAGTAAAAGGCCAATACCATAATCGTTCCATCGTTCACGAATATTGTTTGTAGATGATTGATTCAAGCCTGGNNCTGTAAATGTGACTCCCACTGGCACCGAAACCTTATCCTCTGCCATAACCACAATCGGTAAATTAGGAATCTGTTTAATCTTACCCGCGACTTTGGATGTGTCTCCAGTGAAGACCCATTTTCCGTCATCGTAGGATTTGTCTAAATCAAAATCAGTGTCATTCGGATCGCGAATACCAGCGTAAGCCCATTGAGTGTGCCACCAGTCAAATTTTCGATAATTCAATTTGGCTTGAAAATTTATCTTTCCTGTACTGTTTTCTGGCACTTTCAGCTTGAATCGAACCGTGTCCGCCGCACCAGGTGGTATAGTTCGATTGTATAAAACTGTTCGTGTGGCCCAAGCATTTCGTTTGTTAATTGGGTTTCCATGAGCATCAATCATNTAAGATTTGTAAAAATGAGCACTGGATTCAACTGGACCGTTACCATCTTCAGCCTCTATATAACCGCTCCAAAATACTACCGCTCCATTCTCNTCTACTGCTTTCAGTTCCAACCAAACATCGAATGCGTCAATCGTACCAGCGGGAAAGCGATGGCCGACTTTTCTGGTNCTGACGACTACATCAATTCGTACTTCCTCGCCAGGCTGTAATACAGCTTCGTCAATTTGGGTTGTCTTACCCTTACGATTAAGAGCAAAAATATCTACTGTTACCTGATCGTCCTTTAAGAATGCAGTTACAGCTTCTAACTGTTCTTGGTGATGGTTTACAAAGGGTAATGCTGTATTGGCCGCTGGGAATCGGTGGCTATGGATTTTACCTTTAACATTACCTGCATCCTGTGAATCAACTAAGGGCATGTGGCAATCTACACAATCTAAAGCTTTCTCGGGATAATAGAAAGACAAAGCACCTTGATGAGATACGCCACTAGTCTGCCACTGATCATAAGTGTTAAATCCACGGAACCAGCGGAAATTATTCACCGGTTCATCTAAGTGTACTTTATGACAAGTTGAACAAAATTCAGCTGAGTTTTCTCGATGAAATGGTTTCAAAAAGCTACGGCGATGTGGTTCAGGATCAAGCCGGATTAAATAGTTATGCAGTTTTCGGACGATTGGGTTTTTACTTGCTGCTACCTCGTGCAAAGGCGGGTACTTAATTACATAACCTCCATTCCCCATAGTGTCCTTAACTCTTTCAATTGAATGGCAAGCCGTACAGGCTAAACCTGCTTGGGCTTCAGGCCTGTGCAAATTTTCTCGGATTGGCTGATCCATAACACCATTGAACAAGACCGCTAGGTCGTGGCAACCAGCACACCACTTAGACGACTGGATACCATTTACATCTTGCATATACGTGATTGATTTCTGATACCACTGGTTATTAAAAGACGAAAAGTGATGGGCAGACTGATTCCACTGATTATATATGTCGGTATGACAACCTTTTGCAGAACAGGTTTCTGAAGTCAAGAAGAAGTTGGTTGGAATTANTTGTCCCGTGTCAGTTTCTGCAGAAGATGGGAAAAAAGGGCTACTAGAGCCTCCTCCTTCTTCATACATGCTAGTTGGTATATTNTTAGTCGGATTTTTGACTAGATAGTCTGGGTTGGGCAAGTATTGGCGAAACAGCAANACACCCAACGGAAATAATATAGAAGCTAATAGAACTACTGTAGATGGTTTTACCCAAAACTTCCAAACCAGAATGAGGTAACTNANTAGAAANAGAACACTAAGCGAAGCNGTAATGATGTGGGTTAGTAAAAGCCAGCGATTGGGGCGTGTACCACCGACAATCATCAACCAAACACCAGAGACNATNGCAATTACAAGGAGTANATGACCAAATCGCCAGAAACCAAAATGCTTACGACTATAANTTGGCCACCAATGGATCAGCAGTAGTACTGAGGTAATAGTCAGAACTAAACCAAGAGAAATATGAAGTAGTACGTTTCCGATATAAAAAAGGTTGGGNCTACCAAAGCTNACCAGATAAGCACTATTCAGAGTTAACAGAAACAAGCCGACAAGCAATAATTTCATCCACCGATTGTTGGTTAACTGATTATTCTTCATATCATGCCTAATATATGATTACATGGATTCATATTCTAGTCTGAATCTAAGACTCACCCTACTGNGCAGGTTATATGTTAGTTATAGACTGAGTGGTCAACTTATTGTATTTTTTAAAGCATGCCCGTTCGTGGAACGACATTATTCTGTGGCTGGTTTCTGTAAGCCCATATACTTTACCACANAACAACAGGCNTAGTNGTNCAATTNNACCNTCTGAAGGATACATGGGCAAAATCGTCAAATCAAATCGTAATCACGAAGATAACCATATTACCATCTGTCTTATTAGGGCATTTGATGCAGAATTAGTGCCTGCCAGCTTTGTACTACAAGCCTTTCGGTGAAGCTAATAGTACAAATTTTATCAGTAACCAAATTAATAAATCTAGAGTCTGGATCAAACCAATGAGCTAATTCAGAAAGGTCAACTGGCCTTTTCTCGTCGTGGCCATTGATAATAACCAGTACTATTTCTTCTCCGCTGATTCGAAGATATTTGTACACATCGTTACCATGATCCGGTGGGTAATGAATTAGTTTNCCAGTAGTCAGAGGAGAAACTCTTTTCCTGACTTTCAATAACTTTCTCACATATGTAAAAACATCGTGTTCCACTACCGTTCGACCACCTGTATCAAAAGCACTCCGCTTATCATTTGGGAACCCTCCAGGGAAATTAGCACGTAGTTGGACGTGGCTCTCACCACCAACCATATTAATTTCTGTCCCATATAACAGCTGTGGAATGCCACGCAAGGTTAATAGCATTGCTANCACTTGTTTAATCTTTTGAATATTTTCTTCGGCAATAAAAGCACCGCGGGGCATATCGTGATTATCGAAAAAGGTGAGCAAATTGTTAGGATCAGAGTATAAAAAATCTTGGGTAAGAACCTCGTAAATATTTTGCAACTTACCGGTTCCCGTCAAATATTGACGAAATGCCTGGCATAGAGGAAAATCCATCACACATGGTAGGTTAGTCTCTTTTTGGTGAGGCAACAAATTTCCTTTTTGAAACATGGCTACAGAAGATGACGTATTAGTCCAGATTTCTCCTACAATATTAAAATTTGGGTATTGACTCAAAATCGTCGCAGCCCACCGGGACAAAAATTCCTGATCTGCATATGGGTAAGTATCCTCTCGGATTCCATCAATGCCAGCGAACTCAATCCACCACAAAGTATTTTGGATTAGATAATTTGCTAAATATGGATCTTTTTGGTTGAGGTCTGGCATAGCATCGACAAACCAAAAACACTGAAGCAGTTTTACCGTATTAGGATCTGCGTGTGGATCATTAATCGAAGACAGGTAATGCTTATCACTACTGTGTTCATTAATATTTCCATTCAACCAGTTTTCTGATGGTAAATTTTGAAGCCACGGGTGCCCAATACCAATATGGTTACTAACATGATCAAAAATAATTTTGATTTGGCGAGAATGTGCCTGATCGACAAGATCCTTGTACTCGGCATTACTTCCTAAGCGGGGATCAATACGATATAGGTCAGTAGTAGCGTAACCATGGTAACTGTTAGCTCCATTATTTTCCAAAACAGGATTCAGCCAAAGTGCTGAAACACCCAAATCTTGTAGGTATGGTAGCTTATCAATGACACCTGATAAATCTCCGCCCTGTCTTTTTGACATGTTGCTTGGGTCAAAATCACTGACTACTCCATCGGCTAGATCGTTAGTGGGATCACCGTTAGCAAACCGATCTGGCGTAATTAAATAAATAACGTCCGTACCATTAAAACCTTGGTGTCGGTCCGGGCTGATATCTCTCGACAAAATAGGAAAATCAATCATGGCCTTTTGGCCAAATGCAGTGATCTCAAGAGNGTAGGTTGCGGGAGGTAGGTTATCTGGGATTTCCACTTGAACAAACGCATAGGAATTACTAGATTTTAAAACAATAGTTGTGAGCTGATCATCTTGAAATTTGGCTGATATGTTGTTTAACCCTTTTCCATAGATCATTAGCTGAACACAATTCCATTTCATACCTATCCACCAATTGGGTGGTTCAACTTTATCAATAGCAAANTTTTGATGAGATTTGCAAATTAAAGTAGACATACTGAAAATGAAGAAACAAAAGATTCTAGTTCTAGATCCCACTTATGAAAAGAGTTTGAATGCTTTCAGATCAAGAATATTGTGTCAATTTACTTAGGGCTCAATTCTACCATACCAATTGCACCTTCTGACTGAATGGGGCCTCCTGAGTAGAAAAGATAGATACGCTTATCAGTATCTATAAAAACAAAAGGGTCACAAAGGCCCTTAAACTCCCAATATGTTTCTGCCTTCAATATTTCTTCAATNCTCATCTGGCCGTTAGCGTCTGATTGTATTTGCCAAGGTTCACAACTCAGATCATAGACGACTCGTAAAATTCTTTCCGAATCATTTGGAGGCCGCCATTGCTCAAAATTACCCCCTTTTTTAAATTTTACGCTAAAGAATACTTCTAAATGACGTTCATCAGGTAGCCTTCTAACACAAAGGTGGCGAGGNAAAACCTGCCCCTCTAAATCAAACTGCTTGAAACTTGGTTGATTTAGCTCGCTACGATAATGATTAATTTCAGGTAAATAATATTCACGAAAATACTGAGATAGTTCTGTTTGTTCTTGAATTCCAATAGCGGTCCATGTCGAATCAGTTGGAAACTCAGGATCTGGAAGGGCTAATGGGTCATGAGGTGAAATATTAATGAGGGCCGAACGTGAAAATCCGTATGTTTGGCCCCTATAGGAAAATACTCTCATGTAAGCTCGACCAATGCAAATAGGTAAAATGCCATGTCCGGCTTGACCGCCTAGATCAGGAAGATTAAAATTAAGGCCGTCAACCGAGGTGGCAACATAAGTATTTTGTTTGGCTGGGTAGGGGATGCGTTGACCTTTTGAATTTCGTCGAAAAGCTGTCCCACTACCATTTCCATGAAAATACATGATTATTCGTTTCTTCTGATGATCAACATGAACATCAGGAGAGGCGATATGCCCCGGTTTTCCATCAGGTTTGCCTAAATAAATAGATCTTGACGAATTTAGATAGATCCTCTGTGGGCCATTAACTAAATCTAATACACCTCGTCCAGGNACTTCGACTACATTNAATCCTAAATCTGGACGGTTAAATTTGAACCAGTACCCAGAGTCAATTTTATGACTCCACGCCATGTGGATGAATTTNCCATTGTGATTTGCATAATATAGGTAGTATTTAGCGACGATTTTTTTGCCATTTTTGATTGTAAATGGACGTTGGTTAACCCCCAACCAATGGGGTACCTTGATCACTGACGGACCATTAGTATTATGACCATCTGAAACAAGGGGTTGGTTGTGTAAACGTTTAACTTGATAGCTTGATGTGCTCATTGCTGAACTATTGGGTTGATGCTATAATCGGTTCATTCTGACACAGTATAGTATTGTTTTCAAATTAAGTTCAGGTATGCTTAACTTAATTAGCACTTGGTTGTGAGAATCAAATCATCACTATCCATTAGTACTAACAGAACGATCAANAATTTTGACCTCACAAAGAACAGGTAGNGTCGTTTTACGAATACTTGTTTTTCACTACCAAAGTTAACATAAAAGCTAATTTTGAATTGTATAATCGTAACAAGCGCTGTACTCAGTAACGTAATCCATTCATCAATAACCAGAACAGAATTCTGTTACACATATGAAACTTGGGGTAATTCTTAGTGAAAAAGCATAAGCAGGTTTTTTTGCAGACGAAATTTCGTCAATTTGTTCTCAGGATGCCCTACAACTAGACTCGTTNATGTATCCCTTTAAATTCGAATACTAGGAATTTGATATTGAGACAAAATTTTGGTCACACTCGTACTGAAAACTATTCTTGGGCATACTTCGTCTCCACATGTTTTACTACCGATGATGAAATCAAACGATTGAATTTACGACCTAAACAACCAAGTGCTTTTGCTAAGGTTTGTTCTTTGATCATTTCAACATGTGTTAGAAATGTTTTTTATTGATGTGCAAGGCAAAATATATGAAGGACTTTGACCAGAATTCTTGTACCAACCTATGTAGAAAGTACACAATCTTATCAACTTTTACTATAGCTAAATTTTATACATTGGCATATCTTTTTAGTTTACAGTACGGTATTTTTTTTAAGCAGGAACAAGAAATAAAATGAATAATCTAATTCAGCTTTTGGCATCCTTATTTTTTTTAGTTTTACTAACATGCGCAACNACTTTTTCAGCGGAAGTAGTGATTGTGACTTCATTTCCGAAGGACCTTTTCGACACCTATCAAACAGAATTTGAAGCAAAACACCAAGACATAAAACTGGTTTTTCGTTCCAANAAAACATCGGCTGCAGTTACATATATCCGAGAGACCGCTACGAAACCGAATTCCGATATCTTTTGGGCTAGTGCCGTTGATGCGTTCGCTTTACTTAAAAAAGAAGATTTATTAGCTCGTTATACTCCNCCCGNAGAATTACTCGATCAAACTGCAAAAACAATTGGAGACTACCCTATTCATGATCCTGATAGCTACTTTTTTGGTTTTGCTTTGAGTGGTTACGGAATGATGTGGAATAATGAGTATATGCAAGCTTACCAACTTCCATTCCCCAAAGAGTGGATTGATTTAACTAAGCCTATATATCATAACCATCTTTCTATGTGTTCTCCTTCTCGTAGTGGGACGACCCATTTGACTGTAGAATCAATTCTGCAGGGGCATGGTTGGCAAAAAGGCTGGGCTTTGCTACTACAAATGGCTGGTAACATGACNGTTATTACCGAACGGAGTTTTGGAGTCCCACAAGGCATCGCCAGTGGTGAGTTTGGAATTGGTGTAGTGGTCGATTTTTTTGGTTTATCGGCTATATCAAGTGGTCAACCTGTTGGTTTTGTTTATCCTTCCATTACACCGATGGTACCAGCGAATATTGCGCTGATCAAGGGCAGTCCGAACACTAATGCTGCTCAAAAATTCATCGACTTTGTAATTAGTCGAACCGGTCAAAATTTACTCTTTACCGATAGNATCAGCCGTCTACCAATNATTCCTGATCTGTATGATCAAGCACCCGATGGATTCCCTAATCCGTTTCAGACTAAGAAGTCAGTCCCATTTGATGCTGACTTATCTCAGAGGCGTTATGAAGTTCTTAATTCGTTATTCGACTGGTTTATAACTTTTCGGCTTCAAGAACTTCAACGNGCTTGGAAAGNAATTTACAAGGCAGAGGAAAAGTTGGATAAGAAACGCAGTCGAGGTAAAAACGTAGAACAAATAGAAGCAAAACTTGATGAAGCCAAACAGTTAGTATCACGATTGCCAATTAATGAGAATTTGGTCAGTTCAATAGAGTTTAGCCAGAATTGGTCAGAATCATCGAATAAGTACCAACAAAAATGGGACCAACAAGCAAAGAGTAACTATAACCTAGCGAAGAAAATTGCCAAGTCAATTAAATAAATATTGATTTCTATTTTGGGATATCAATTGAATTAAGAGGGTTGAATCTCTTATGATCGATACAGGTTGTATAACCATTTATTAATACTAAGATGAGGAATTCATCCGAGAGGTCATTCTGGGTNGCTTCGATAATTTTTCACTACTGTTAAGCATAAATGTAAACTGAAATTGTCGTCGTCCAAAGCTTTAGCCTATGGACATAATGTAGGAGTTGTTTCTATCTTTCTATTTTAACACAACATCGATNTGTATTTTTTAGTTAAACGTATATAAAAAATGTAAGCGGNAGNCTCCTGACAGAAGGATAAATGAAAAGGNGAAATAGNGTAAACAGTCTACGGNCGTGGTAGCTATCAATCATGTGCTAATTATAAAGCCAGATAATTTACAATTGAGCCCTAACTTCCATTTCAGCCCGGTGTTCTGGTTTTTGGACTTCGGTTGCCAAAAGGCGATAATTAAATCGCAACTGTAAATCAGTATATTTTTCTATACGATAGTTGGCAGTAAATTTAGCTTGATGGCTAAATCCTGAATAAAAATTGTAACGGATAAAAGGTTGTCCACCTCGGTTTTTTCCATACGCTAACTGATAAGACATATCAAGACGACCTTTTCCAATCATTGAATAAGTTAACCGGTTTTCAAGAGATAAGGTCTNGGTGTAGGCCGTTGCATCATTAGTTACACTGTCCGTATCTTTGGTCTGTTGATGTATTCCGACCCAATTAATACGAAACTTTTGATTCAATTCATAACGAAGATCGAGTTCGTTTCTCTGTTCANTCTGATCCAAGTTTGAAAGTTGCTCTAGAGATGAATTTAATTGACCAATTCGGTCGAACAACTCGAGATCGTACCGCCATTCTGAGTGCCAATTTAGAGACAGCCTAACGTTTGGNTTGATAGTAGTCCTGAAGTTCCAATTTCGCCCTTGATGTTGNCGCTGTCGATTGTTAACTCGACGGTTTAGACTCCGATTTTCCACGTAGTTGAAGTCCAAAGTGAATTTGGGTGAAGGAGAGACGGTGATTTGGTAACGTTGGTTATGGCGACCGTAGACTGTCCGCTGAGAAAGCCTTTGTTGAAGAAGGTAAAAGGCCAATTGGTCAGCGTCTTCTTGTTCTTCAGTTAGGCTATGTCGCATCGAAAAACTAACCCACTTCAACAAAATGGTCCACCATTTTTTTGATTCAATAAGTACTTGAGAAGATGAATTACCCAACGAAGAGGANCTTTTCCGATTCAGTGTTTTAGGTGAAAATTGTGGTCTAGAAGACCTAGGGCGGACTCGCAATTGTACTTTGGTATCAACTGCCGTAACAGGTTTATCTGCCAGGTTTTGGATAATTTTGATAAACTGACCTTTTTCATAATCTTCGACATAATGCAGTTCGTCAATTTTGACATAATGACCTTCTCCTGGACGGATTTGATGCCCAGTATAGGGATTAATGTCGGTATAAACCTCTCTTCGTTTTGTAGCTAGTTTTTTGTCAAGTTCGTAGGCAAATTGAAAGTTAATGGCTCCATTTAGTGGTGTGACTCGACAGTTAATATCAGCTAATTGTGTTGTAGTATCAGGAGGTACAGTGCTATCTGTACGACCGTAATTCCTAAATCTTCGGCGAGACAAATTACTGGAAAAATTGACCCAACGACGTACTTGAGAAAAANTGCCNATTGACCAAGTTTGTGCCTGAGAAGTTTTTAACCAGTCCGAAAGCATCAAAGGGCGGTTGNCNACGGTCAGTAAAGTNTGTCTNGTTTTTGACCTNTCTTGTGNATACTTGTAATCNAGAGTAACTNATTTTTGGTATTGTAGGTCNACTTGAAGACGATTGATCTGTCTTTTTTNTGGAGACATAGGGGNCCCAGCACCGTTAATAGTTGGTTTAGAAAAAAGCCGCTCAACTCCACTATGAAGCCTCAATTCAGTATCCTTTGTAAGTAATTTCCGGTATGACAAGTTTCCTTGTTGTCTGTATTTTTGATTAGTGGTTGAAGCGTTGGCAGATAGTTTGCTGTAATTTTGGCTGTTGTATTGACTGAGATACAGGTGAGGAAGGCTTTTGGGAACTAAGTCCAATGCGAAATTATGAAACTCAGCATTTGTTTGCTTAGTTCTTGTTTTACCAAGTCCTCCGGTGAAGTTCATCCAAGTAAAAGGTAATAACTGAAGTTTTGCTGAGAGTTGACGATCATCAGTACCAACAGCCTTCTGCACTATCTGACTGTTGGTTGTTGATTGACGTGCCTCCAAATACTGGTCATCGAAATTATGGTTTTTGTATTGTGAACTGTATTGATATCGGTTTCGACTTTGGTCAGAGGATCCAACCGGCCGATAATTAGACGTTAAATCGTGATAAGTAAGATTAAAGACTAATTTGGGCTTTTCGCTCGCGGGATATTGAGTTGTTGAATGTAATTTCCAAGATCGACCATGCAGACGTGCGTCTTGACTTGACAGTGTATTGGTATCAGTTGTGCTAAAAGCCATTTGCCCATTTAGTGTAGCAAGGTCAGCTAATCCTAGCTGAGTTTCAATTCCCCACACAGTGTGTTGATGAGGTGCTATCAGGCTACGACTATCATGTTGATTCTGTCGTAAATCTCGTAAATCTTGGGCTGATAGAAGTACAAAAGTATCATCCGGATTATCGTGGTCAGCTTCATTTGCATAGGAAAATCCAATTGTTGCTGTTTTATCAGCTGTGTGAAACAAACCTCGAAAGCCTCTAATACTACGTTGGTAAACTAAATCTTCGGGGATGTACTCAAAGTCAACTCTTATCAGGTCATTATTAGTAATAATATGTCGATTAGTGAACTCTATGATTGGGTCTCCATAATCTCGGATTACATAATCGTTAGTTCGTCCCCGTTTCATCTTTTCGCCATTGAGCCAAACTATTTCACTGTCAGCCTTAGCGACTACGAATTGCCCATCAACATCTAACCTATATTGGCTCCGTCCTTCTTGTCCTTGTATAGTTTTGCTAGTTGATAGTCCTTTGGGTACAGCACTTGGAATCAAACGAAATGACCCATAGCGAAAATTTCCCTCAACAAATACACCTTCCAAAGCCATCGGAAATTGAATTTCGGTGTTGCCAATGTCGGCTGTTAAATCTCCTAAAGTACCGTTGATAATTGGACTAGTAATTCGAATTAATTTTTGGTCAAAGTCTTGAATATTTTCAGTTGTACCTTCAGGCTGAATGGGTAGATCTTGATCGGATAGCATAGCTATAACTTCTATGTCTTCCGAAATATTACCGAAGATATTAANGCGCAGTTCCTGGTTTTGGGANAATGACTGACCTGTACCGACTGAAACACCAAAAGTTTGTGAGCCCGCAACCTGTAGAGTTGGTTGTTCATTGANCGCTGTTTGTGGCTCNACTTTGAGCNGATCTATTGACTCGAGTACATTAGATTGATTTAATTCAGGTGAAGGCNTTGTAGTGGATGGTNCTNACNAAAAGTCTCTTTTATAAATGGGTAAAACTGGAAAAGGTAGCGTTTGATAAATAACGGTTACTTGCTGTCTATTTACTAAAATAAGATCGAATTCGACCAATCCTTCCTCGTAGTCAATTCGGTAATCTTGATTACGGATTAGTAGTTGGCCGTCAAGCAAAATTTGCTCAGTTTTTTGGATGATTGGAACTGAGTTTAACCGAATTTTTTTCGTCGACTCATCGACCTGAAATTGTTCATGTTTTTGAGTCAAAGAAAANACCTGCGACCATTTTTCTTGTTTTGACCAATTATTTGATAAGAAAAATAAGATTAGCCAGGTGANGGACGGCATGGTCTATTGGTTAGAAATTACCGATTTTAAATCAAAAACAGAGATCGTATTACGCAGTAAGTCAGTAACGTAAAGGTAACGATCTTCGAAAGTTGCTACACCTGCAGGTTGATCAAATGGACCTATCTCGGTTATATAAGTACCTATAGTTGTAAAAACTTTCACTGATTGCCTATCCGTAACATAGATAAAATCATGAGCCGCAATACGATTAGGATAATGCAAATTTTCAGACCATTGCATGACGAAGTTNCCACTAAAATCATATTTTTTGATTCGTCCGTTTCCTGAATCTACTATGTATAAATTGCCATCCCGGTCAGTAGCAACATCAGTAGGTTGATTAAATTGGTTAATACCATCACCATAGCGACCACACTGAAACAGTAGGCGTCCGCTAGTATCAAATTTTAACCAGCGATGATGGCCTTGATCAACTACGTAGATTTCGCCAGTTGGTGATCTACTGATCCCTGTTGGTTGATCAAGCCGATTGGTGTCTGTTTTCAGTGGATAGTGTGGGCTAAATAACTGCAGTTGGGAATCAATTACTCGATAGGTTTGCACTCGATTGTTCCCNCCATCGGTGCAGAAGAGCGTCAACTGATCACCAACTACAATGTCGGTTGGACCGTCAAATTCTCCAACTTGCCAGCCTTGGCAACCAAACTCATACTGAAAATCCCCCTCAGGAGATAATACTTGGATACGATTATTGCCCATATCAGCTACATAGATTAGTCCATTGACGTCAGTAGCCAAGTCTATTGGGTGCAAAAACTGACCAGCGCTTTGACCTATACCACCAAATTCACCCACGAAGCTGATCGTTGGCTCTTTACTCTCTAATTGTGGGCTAGTTCGACTATTCGAATGNACCAACTTTGGTAAACTTCGACACGAGTAGAACGAGACGAACAGAGGTAGGCAAAGGAAAAAACACAGGCTAAAATTAGTTATAGGCGACTGACCAAGACGACCGAAAGTCGCATTTGGCAAGGTCGTTACCCTTTTTTTACCCGGAACTTAAAGACAAAGGTGGTCTCACTCTGATCATATTCACTGTAGATTTTAGGCACAACAACTCGTAGGTTTGAAGACTTGATACTACGAGTCCGGAAATAGAGGAAGAATTGAGATCTTTGCTTTGGCATAATCCTCGTCGTCTCTATATCTTCAGTTGGTAAAGCCGCAGTATCTCCGTAAATCCGAATAGATCGGTTCCAGCGAAACACTTCAGACTTAAATTCTGGTGGCAGTGTAGGTTTATAATTTTTTCCCAGAGTAGCTGTATACATTGATCGATGGATGGGTTTAGTTTGCCCGCCGGTACCATCTAGCATCCAACACTCCTTCTGTTTTAGTGAAACGAAATGGTCAGTTCCGTTATAAATAATGACAGCAAAGGCATCTGCAGCCTTAACATCGTTGAGCGGAACTGCCAGAGCCAGTATGCCATTTTTAGCGTAGGCAATCGTTCCAGAACGGGGTAGGACTGTCGCTTCTGGATCAAAAACCGGCTCAATCTTCGTAGTTTCGAAAGCAGCACATCCACAAAGAAAGACTGACACGACTAAAATTAAATAAGCAAGGCTTCGGTATGATATTCGCATAAACTCCATGGTACTCTGTGGGAAAGGGATTATAACCTAACAAGTCTTAAGTTTCCACTTGCTAGAACCTAATCCCGGCTAGATTGGTTACGAGATGAGTAACTATAATTCTGGGGGGAGAGAGGTGATGTACGATTCCGTAGCGATCTTGAGCCAAATACTGTCCGGATGGTTGCGCTAACACCCAATGCACTCACTAACACAAAAGTTGGCAAACTAAGCAGTGGCCAAACACGNAGAGCAAGTTGATAAANAATATAGCCCAAGACAACAGCCCACAGTACCGACTTATCTCTAGGTATCAAACTATATCCAAGTGAAGTAAATACAGCAGCCTTCCCGTATATTGCCATTGGTACTAATAATGAGAAAAGTAAAATTAGCAAGGGAATACCAATAATAGAAAAAACCGCGAACCAGAATAAACCCGTTAAAAGAAGAAAAATTAACAACCCAATTATTGTACTACCAATGATGCGGCGAGAGATGGCTTCTTCCATAGTTATCATTTGAGTAGGTAAAATACCCGCAATCATCAAATAGACTACGAACATTACGCTAATGCTAGCGATAGTCCAAACGATAGACGAGTAGGAATTACCGAACCAAATACGCTCGGGATACTGAATGAATTTGATGACTCCCAAAACTAGGTTAAAACCATTAGTTTCTTGGAAGGTTCCAGCAATAAGATTTTGCTTCCCTACAATCCGGCCCAAATAAACCTTAGTTTTTCCTTCTACCTTCGCAGTTTCAGTTACNGCTAGATTGCCGCCGAACACAAACACATCTCCTCTAACATGACCATCAACGGTAGCTGATCCCAGAATAAGCTGAATTTGCTCTACTGTTTTATCAGACTGAAGCTGAATATCTTGCCCAAAATGGACCCCACTTGATGGCCCAATTAGGGCTGGATCAGGAGAGGAATCACCGGAAGAAGGTATAGAGGGTGCAAATGGNTCCGTCGAGGGAANTGTTACTGGCCTGTCAGGAGAAACCGTCATTCTCTTTTGGTCGGTGGATTGTGCTGACNACCCCAGNGNTGAGAGCCCGATCCCTGNCCACAGTACCAATAACATAATTACATTGGAAACCCGCATGACTGAACCTCAATGGTANANAGGNCGCATAGNTTCGAAATACCTANCAATCATGGGGCNAAACTATAAATCATTTTGCTATATTTGTCAAGATTGACGTAAAATATAGGCNAAGCGAAAATGGTTTAAGTAGAATGCATATCGACATAAATCATTCAGTTGATGGCTAATCGGCCCTAAAAGCTAGTTCTGTTTTACTTCTTGATTGGGAGCNGGCCTGTCTTATTTACGGATTAAGTTGAAAGGTGAAATATTGTGTCAATCTTGCTGTGGGAAGCAATTGCTGAGCCAACTGAACGNTATCCTAGTTGTCATTGTTCAACTATGATTGAATTGAAAAATGGTGATCTGTTAGTTGGTTATTATGCTGGAGAAGGCGAAGCCCGGCCTGATGCTGCTTGGGTTCTAGCACGCCGTAGCCCAACAGATGAGAAGTTTCAGCAGCTCGTTTCCGTTGCAGACACCTCAGGCAAACCTGAAGGTAATGGNATTCTGCTTCAAANCAAGGATGGTTTACTNTCATTAATTTATGGAACGATGCATGGAAAATTAGAAGGAAAGGCCGGTCCCGGTGTACGTTGGGTAACTTGTGATTTGCGAATAAAAAAGTCAACTGATAGTGGCTACACTTGGTCAACTGCAGAAGTAATCGAAGAGGATTGGGGCCATGTGCCGAGGTGCCAACCGATTCATCTTCTTAACGGTGATATTTTGTTTGGTACCGAGTTTACGACTTGGCATTCGCAGGTGTGGGCGAGTCAAAATGACGGNCTCAGCTGGAAAGTTCGCGGGCAAATACCGGGNGAACGAAACCAACATCCTGCTCTAGTCTNACTTCAGGATGGTTCGATCCTAGCGCTAATCCGGCCATCTGGCAAGGATCCGAAAGTNCTCAGGAGCCTATCTCATGACCAAGGTCGTACTTGGTCCAAGGCAGAAATAACTGATAATTACTGCCCATTTTCAGCCTTGGACGCCATCCTCCTAAAGGATGGTCGGGTTGTTATGGCTTGGAACAACCANCCCGAAGATAGAAACCCTCTGACACTCGGCTTAAGCTACGATGGAGGACAAACCTGGCCACATAAAAGAGATCTGATTCAAGGAGAAGGATCTTTTCATTATCCGTCTATTATTCAAAGTAATGATGGGTTAATACATGTGACTTTCACCAACAATCGGCGGACCATCGACCACATAGTTTTGACTGCTGACTGGATTGAAGGAAAAGGTCGACCACTGACCAATTGGTCTATGTCATCAAACCATCGTCAGTGGGGTTAGCGGCTTAAAAGCGAATCGCTGAACCCAAAAAATGCTGCCCTATTGAAGTCGTTTTACGTTGCCAAGCATAATTCCAGGTTGACCCACCTAAGGCTATTTGGATACCTAATGAAGGGGTCGTTTCTCTGTGATGTTGAATGCCGAAACGCACGGCGAGGCCCCCATTAAATCCCTTTTTCCAGCTTGTTCCAACCTCCAGTCCAAAATTGAAGTTAAAACGCTGGGCACTTCGGAATATATCGATTCCACCGAGCATCCAGTTGTTAGGTTGGTAGCTGACACCAACACCAAATTGAGTGAATGACTGTTGAATTAACCTGCGTTGCAACATATTCTCCACCATTATACCTACGCAAAAATCATCAACTTTCCGAAATGAGAAGTAGCTTTGATATCCGAAATCCAAGTCGTATTTAGTAATCTTCTGATTAATTCGGGAGTCGTCTAGCCTTTCTAAGTATTGGGATGGATTAGCAAAGTCGAGGCTGTCAATAACAGCTGGAATCAATGCTCTTGGGTCGTTGACATTGACATCACTACCATGTTGAGCATCTAGGTTCAGAGATGATAAAATTTGGCCAGCCTTGGCTCGTTGTGTTGAAGCCTTTATACGGAGTCCTAAATGACTAGTACCGATCTGACAGCTCAGGCCAAACAACCATGCAGATTGCCATAGAAGGTCATAAGTAGAAACCAAATTTGCTTTGGCCAGGAACCTTTGTTCATTAATGATATATTCTGAACGTGTATGTTCCATACCAATTTGGGTTTTGTTTTTGAATTGCCCAATAAATCCAATGTGAAGATTATATCGGCCGAATGGTCGAGCGTAGTAAAAGCCAGGCAAAAAATCTAAGCTAGCCCGGTTTTGAGCATGAAAACCAACTTGGGGGATCATTGACTGGTAGTCTAGATTTGCCAGACCCCATTGGAATGAGAGATTATTACCATTAATCGCAGCTGCTGGATTACCAACTAAACTACCACTTTGGTGGCTGGTAGCAACACGCGTATTACCCAAGCCTACCAATCGAACTGTTTCGTTTCCTTTTACCCAATCGGCTTGACTCGCGGGTAAAAATGCTAGAACTCCTAAAAACCACCAGCCCCATTTTTTTTGCATCAAAACTCCCTTTCGATCTCAAAAATGGAGGGTGATAGAAATTAAGTGAGACGATGTACCAAAATGGCCGTTAGCCCAACTATAGTCGACTTTGAACTGGTGAAATTTGTAGCCAAAACCTGCACAAATCCCTTGATCTAGTCCACCGTTGTATCGATAACCAAACCTTAAATAACCATTCTGTACTTCTGATTCCAATCCTAAGGAAAAACGACGGCTTGCTAATTCAAAGGCAATCACCGTTTTTTCCAGTGTAGGAGTAATGAGTCTATATTTTGGAAAATGTAATTGCCCGAACAAAAAATCGAGGCTCATAATTCCACCTAAGCGGATATGAGGACTCAATTTTTCATTATATTGGCGTGATTTAGCTCCCCCAATTTGCCTACGATCATAATCAATATAAGAGAGCAAGTGAGCAACAGAAGCACCAACTACAACTTTTTGATTGGCCAATCGATGCTGAATTCCGACATCCATAGAAAGCCCTCGACCTGTACCAATTTGAATAATCCCTAAATTGGCTTGAGATGTTAGATAAGAAAATCCAAAACCAAGATAAGTGGAGGAGGAAATTTGCTGTCCTATAGCACAACCCATCTCTATTTCTTGATACACACCAGGTTTGTCAGTGGAACTAGTTAGGTGAAGTCCAAGGGATGATTTCCACTGGTTATCCGGCAAGATGGGGATAGCTGTAAAAATTGCGTTNTAGTGAAGTAACCCATATAATTCTAAATGGCTCAAAGCGAGCTCAGGATTGTGTAAATCCACCGCTAGTCCAGCTACGTTTTGGGAAACTGAATCGGCTCCAGAAGTCNAAGCAACACTTGCNCCACCAATACCAANCGAACGTGCAGAAANCTGNATGCGTTCAAAAGCTGCATCGGACAGTCGAATCATGCAGATGAAAGAGATTAGTAGGAGGGAAACAGTACGGCACATGGACAGTTTACTTTGTTAACAGTTGGTGGCAAAAACAAGGCTGTACCCGATCCGAGTATAGCACTTTAAGGAGACAGTGGCAAGCTCAAACTAAGAGATCAGATTCTTAACACCCTTTGTACGATTCGTAGGAGAATACTTGGTTGAGTTCCTTTGTTTTGCACCATTTTATATCCTGTGTTAGAATAGGTGGCCACATTCGTAGCCGTTTTTTTAATAAAGAGAATGATTTCAAACGGACTAATCCCAAATTAAACTGATTGTATTCGTTGAGAGAAAATTATGAGTCGTGAATATCGGGTGGCCCTGATGGGAGCAACAGGGGCTGTCGGCACCGCTATGCTGGAAATACTGGAGGAACGTAATTTTCCAGTATCCTCGCTAAAGTTATTAGCCTCGCACCGGTCTGCAGGTGCTCTAAAGTCTTTTAAGGATGAAACCGTCGTAGTTGAAGAGCTGACGCATGATTCATTCGAGGATGTTGATTTAGTATTGGCTTCGGCTGGAGGGTCAATAAGTAAAGAGTTTTTACCTACAGCAGTCAAGAATAACTGCATTTCTATTGATAACACGAGTGCTTTTCGTATGGATCCGGACACACCTCTAGTTATTCCGGAAGTCAACATGCATGCCGCTCATGATCATCAAGGCATTATCGCAAATCCGAATTGCTCAACTATCCAGATGTTGGTCGCCTTGAAACCAATTTATGATGCGGTTGGTATAAATCGGATCGTTGTTTCGACATACCAAAGTGTTTCGGGTAAAGGTGGTGCTTGTATCAATGAGTTAGTTGATCAGACCACTTCTGCTCTTAACGGTCGGCCAGTAAAGTGTGAAAATTTTCCTCACCAGATGGCATTTAACGTTTCATTTGATTGGCCATTTGCTGATAACGACTATACTGAAGAAGAAATGAAGATGGTGCATGAAACGCACAAAATTTTTGAAGATGATTCGATTGGTGTGTCACCAACGACAGTTCGCGTTCCAGTCTTTTACGCTCATTCAGAATCGATTAACGTCGAAACTCGAGAAAAGTTAAGTGCTGTTGATGCACGTGAAATTCTTCAGGCTTCAGAGGGTGTGGTGGTTATGGATCAACCGGCTGAACGCCAGTACCCGTTAGCAACTGACGTAGCAGGTTCCGATAGCGTATTCGTGGGCCGAATACGAGAAGATGTTTCAATCGAGAATGGTCTTAATATGTGGGTAGTAGCTGATAATCTGCGAAAAGGAGCAGCATTAAATGCTGTTCAAATTGCTGAGCGGCTGTTGAATATTCCCAAATAAGGTTCACGGAGCTAAATAGATTGTGCGAGACTATTACCAGGTTCTTGGTATTAGCAAGAACGCCACACCAGACGAAATAAAAAAAGCCTACCGTAAAGTTGCGGTTCGTTTCCATCCGGACAAAAATCCTGGCGATAAGGTGGCTGAGGATAAATTCAAGGAAGCATCCAATGCTTACGAGGTTCTGTCCGATTCCCAAAAACGACGAATTTATGACCAGCACGGTCATGCAGGTGTACACAATAGTGGTTTTCAGGGATTCCACAGTACCGACGATATTTTTTCTCACTTCTCGGATTTGTTTGGACGTAGAGGTTTTTCGAATTCTGAATTTGGACGTCAGACGGGNTTTGGCGACTTTAATGATGCGTTTGATGATCTGTTTGGAGGAGCTCGTGGCCGTCGCAGCGAACCAACAGGAGATCTCCGATCTAGNTTAGAAATTTCTTTNTCCGAGGCAGTNTACGGAACAGAGAAACATATTCAGGTTCAAGGTCGAAGTATTCGTGTAAAGGTTCCACCGGGCGTTCAAGACGGAAACAAGCTTAATTTGAAGGGGCAAGGAAGCCAGAGACAGGACGGGAAAAGGGGCGCTCTGTTCTTAGACGTCAAGATTAAACCTCACCCTAGCTTTGAGCGGCAAGATCTAGACCTGGTTACGCAAGTTTCAGTTCCAATTCCTACTATTGTTTTGGGTGGTAAGGTTAGAATTCCCACCTTGAGTCAAGATGAGGTTAACAGTGTAGAATTGACAATACCACCAGGCACACAACCCGGTAACCAGTTAAGAGTACGAGGGCAAGGGGTTGTTGATCGTACTGGTCGCTGTGGTGACCTGCGTATCAAAATCAAAGTCGAAATTCCAAAAAAGTTAACACAAAAAGAAAGAAAGCTCTATGAAAAACTAGGCCAACTTTTGTAAAAGTATAGTTATTCGAATTAAACCCAACTTTAAAGATTAAAAGGACACTGTAGAACGTGATTTCAATTTCTGATAAAAGCAAACAAGTTACCCCATCTTCNACCTTAGCTTTGACAGCAAAAATCAATGCCATGGTGGCTGATGGATTAGACGTGGTCAAATTTGGTGCTGGTGAACCCGATTTTGACACNCCGGATCATATAAAATCGGCGGCTGTTGAAGCTCTAAATCAAGGGTTCACAAAGTATACACCAGTAGCAGGCATCACGGAACTTAGAGAAGCCATTGTAGATAAATTTGAACGTGATAACGGCCTTAGTTACGAGGCTAATCAGGTTATCGTTTCTTGTGGGGCTAAACATACCATCTACAACATTCTACAGGCTATCTGTAACCCGGGCGATGAGGTTATATTTGCCGCTCCCTATTGGGTCAGTTATATCGAAATGGTGAAATTAGCCGATGCTACACCTATTGTAATCAATACTACTCCGGATCAGAATTTTGCCCTAACACCGGATCAGATTAAGTCGGCGGTGACTGAAAAGACAAAGGCAATAATTATTTGTAGTCCGAGTAATCCAACTGGTACGACTTACTCAACAGAAAGTTTACAAATGATCGCAGAGTTGGCGGTTGAACACCAATTCTATTTAATTTCTGATGAAATTTACGAAGCTCTGCTTTACGATGGAGCGAAACATCGAAGTTTAGCTAGTTTCGGTGATGCCGTTAAGTCTCTTACTTTCGTTGTAAATGGTGTATCGAAAGCTTACTCGATGACTGGCTGGAGAATCGGCTATACGGCGGGGCCCGAAGATGCTATCAAAGCCATGTCAAAGATTCAATCGCATAGTACCTCTAATCCGACTTCTATTGCACAAAAAGCTGCCTTAGCGGCTATTAATGGCTCACAGGAACCAGTAGTGGAAATGGTGAAAGCCTTCCAAAAGCGAAGAGACCTAATTTGTCAAAGGCTGGATGTCATTGATGGTGTTGAATATGTTAGGCCACAGGGCGCGTTCTATATTTTTCCTGATTTTTCAGCCCACTATGGCCGTACGATTAACGGCCATTCGATTAATAGCTCGCAAGAATTGGCGACGTATTTTTTGGATGAAGCTAAAGTTGGAGCCGTACCTGGGGATGGTTTTGGTGCCGATAACCATATGCGTTTTTCCTTTGCGACCTCAGAAATAGAAATTAATCGAGGCTTAGATCGTATTCAGAAAGCACTGGAAGGATAGCCAATGAAAACGGAAAAAACACTAGCCCTCATTAAGCCTGATGCAGTTCAACGAGGTCTAGTCGGTCAGATTGTCCACCGGTATGAACGTAAAGGGCTAAAACTGGTCGCACTAAAATTACTTCATTTGTCTGAGCAGATGGCTGCGGAACTTTANAAAGTNCATCTTGGCAAACCGTTTTATGACCCCCTAGTTGATTTTATGACTACTGACCCCATAGTTGCCATATGTTTAGAAGGGCAAAATGCTGTGGAGATTGTACGTTTGCTCAATGGTGCCACGAACCCAGCTGAGTCGAGTCCNGGTACTATTCGCGGNGATTTTTCCAATCACTTGGCTCATAATGTAGTGCATGCATCTGATTCTGTTCAGAATGCCATACAAGAGATAGAAATCTTATTTTCTGAAGTAGAGATTCTTGACTATAGAAGAATTGACACAGCTGTATTATATGAATAGAGCTGAAAAGGAATAAATCATGAAGCTGATCCAATATCATTTACCGAAAAAAGGCANGCGGGTAGGTGTTGTCACGCGAGAAAATGAGATCGTGGACGTGACCACTGAAGAATCTTCAACAGTACTTGATTTATTGAAAGTTTCCATTGAAGAAGGTNTTAGCTTGGGAATTATCTTAGCCGATATTCAGGAACAGTTATCCGTCAATTCCCCGCAACCTCCCATTGCTTTGGGTCAGCAAGAAACGAGTAAAAATGGCAAACTAAATCTCTCTCAGCTGGATAACCCTCCTAGTTCCGATNTACCTCATCTTCTTCCTCCTATCGATGCACCAGAAGTCTGGGCATTTGGTGTTACCTACAAGCGTAGCGCTGATATGCGAGATGATGATAGCCAATCAGATATCTACAGTCAGGTTTATAACTCTGATCGACCTGAGTTATTTTTCAAGGCTACGTCTGAGCGTTGTGTTGGCTCTGGAGGTACGATTGGTATCCGCAGTGACTCAACCTTCACCGCGACAGAGCCTGAATTAGCATATATCCTCGGACGGAATGGTGAAATCGTCGGTTATACTATTTGTAACGATGTTTCAGCTTGGGATATTGAACGGGAAAATCCGCTTTACTTACCGCAGTCCAAAATTTATGCTGGTTCTTGTGCCTTGGGACCAATGCTGTTAACGGTATCGGAAGTAGATAATCCATATGATCTGGATATTAAGTGTCGTATAATTCGGAACGACGAGTTGATTTATCAGGGAGAAGTCAATACTGATCAGATCAATTGGAAATTTGAGCAATTAACTGAATACCTTATGAGACATAACCCGGTTCCCGTGGGTACAGTCGTTTCTACGGGAACTGGTATTATAACCCCGTCTGACCTGCCGTTAGCAGATGGTGATTTAGTACAGATTGAGATTGCCGNTTTTGGGATCTTATCTAATCCTGTAGCCCAACTTTCCAGCTAGATTTAGTAAGCCGAAGAGGTATTTTTAGCCCTAGCACGTAAAATCAGATGGCGACTGCTGACTATATTCTTTCCATAGATCAGGGAACAACAGGTACAACCGTTTTAGTAGTTGACGTTAATGGGCAAATTGTCGATCGGGCTTACAGTGAATTGACACAAATCTACCCACGACCTGGTTGGGTAGAACACGANCCAATTGAAATTTGGCAAATAACACAGAAACTGATTATTCAACTAACTCGACCTGATAGGAATTTCGTTGGCATTGGAATCACTAACCAAAGGGAAACAACAGTGGTTTGGGATCGCCAAACTGGACAACCNGTCTACAACGCTNTTGTCTGGCAATGTCGGCGCACTGCTNATATGTGTTCTCAGCTAAAATCGGATGGCCACGAGGAGTGGGTTCGACAAAAAACNGGGCTAGTAGTAGACCCGTACTTTTCTGCGACCAAGATTGCTTGGATTCTAGACCAAGTGGACGTTAATCGTCAAAGGGCTCATCAGGGGCAGTTGGCTTTTGGTACGATTGATACTTGGTTACTCTGGAAACTAACAGGTGGATTAGTTCACGCAACAGACGAAACCAACGCTTCCCGTTCTTTACTTTTTGATATTGATCAATTAGAATGGTCTTCTGACCTCCTTGATTTGTTTCNGATTCCTTTGCCTATGCTCCCTGAGGTGTATCCTTCTAGATGTCAGTTTGGCAGAACAAAAGGTGTCGTTGGTCTACCCGACCAGGTTCCTATCGCAGGCATAGCAGGAGATCAGCAGTCGGCCCTTTTTGGCCAGATTTGCACACAGGCTGGCAGTATCAAAAATACGTATGGAACTGGTTGTTTTTTGTTGATGCAGACTGGTAATCAGCGTATGACGTCATCATCTGGATTATTGACAACTTTAGCTTGTTCCACTTCTGACCAGAAATCGTACGCTTTGGAGGGAAGTATTTTTATAGCAGGTGCCGCTATCCAATGGTTGCGAGACGAATTACAAATCATCGAGACTGCTCAGGAGACAGAACAAATCGCTAACAGCATAAAGGATACTGGTGGTGTCTATGTTGTACCCGCTTTTACTGGTTTGGGAACACCTTATTGGCGATCGTCGGCTAGAGGCGCAATTGTTAATCTTACACGTGGTACTGGGAGAGCAGAGATAGTAAGGGCCACCCTCGAGTCAATAGCCTATCAAACGGTCGATGTTGTACAGACAATGGCATTGGAAGCTAATCTGTCTTTCGACTGCTTGAAAGTAGATGGTGGTGCTGTTAATAATAATTTTCTCATGCAGTTTCAAGCAGATCTACTAGACCGACCAGTTGAACGCCCTCAACAAATTGAAACAACGGCTCTTGGTGCTGCTTACCTAGCTGGACTAACCGTCGGTGTTTGGAGCGATATGACGGAACTCGAAAAGTACCGAAAAGTGGACCAAGTTTTTACGCCTTCTATGAGCACATCTATTCGCCAAGAGAAGTTAGCCGGCTGGAAAACTGCGGTTGACCAAGTAATAGAAGGTGCAGTAAATTGATCTAAACTTAAATACTGGAGAATTAACACATGATTGATGCAAATTTACCCCCTATTAGTTCTGATGATCTGTTCACTGATGAGCAGATGCGTGAGTTTTTGACTAATGGCTTCGTGATTATTAAACCCGATTTACCTAAGAGTATTCATGACACAATTTATCAAAAACTGGATGAAGTTGTCGATATGGATGGGAATCCCGGTAATAATCTACTGCCGCGAGTGCCAGAAATTCAAGATGTATTTAATCACCCAACTGTGCGTGGAGCTTTCACCAGTGTCATTGGGCCTAACTATATGATGCATCCACATCGACATCCACATACGAATCGTTCTGGAAGCAGTGGTGGTGGTTGGCATAAAGATAGTTACTGGGGATACGGTAAAGTTCGTAATCATCGTACTTGGTGGGCCATGGTATTTTATTACCCACAAGACACACCGGTTGAGATCGGTCCGACAGCTGTCATGCCGGGAAGTCCTTATTATCTTTCTCGACAACAAGACTCATCTGAAACTAAGTTTTCGGCCGTTGGTGAAGCTGGTACCATGGCAATTATACATTACGATTTGTGGCACCAAGCTACAGCAAATCAAACTGACCTGACCCGTTACATGCTCAAATTCGAATTTATTCGGATGAAACCGCCAACGATTCCAACTTGGAATAATCAGGATACAGACTGGTGCCCACCGTCTGATTCTCAGTTGTTAAACGATCAAAGTATTATGTGGCAACACCTATGGAATTGGTCCAGTGGACGGAGTGAAGATAAAACAGTAGCTTCGGCTACCGAAGTCGAAATTCGTCAATGGATTACTGCTTTGCGTATTGGTACCCAACCAGAACGGATGGAAGCAGCTAATCATCTAGGTACATTAGGACGAAATGGAAGTGAAGCAATCACGACCTTAATCCAATCTCTAAACGATCCATCCGAACCAGTTGGTTTGAATGCAGCGTATGCTTTAGGTGCAATTGGTGAGGAATCCATCGAACCATTAACCAATGCTTTGCAAGACGAAAACGAAACGATTCGACGTCATGCGGCTTATGCTTTAACCGCAGTTGGCTCGGGAGTAGAAGAAAGAGTTACTGAATTACTTAATCATAAATCAGCTGACACCAGAGGTTATGCAGCCTACGTTTTGGGTGAAATAGATGCAGTCGACTCGGTACCACATTTGGTTTCTTTGTTAGACGACGAGTCTGTGAATATTCGTCGGAATGTGGTTGAAGCACTAGGCCTTATTCAAGGCAATACTGATACATCAGTACATGCTTTAGCAAAGGCTCTTGTTAAAGATGAAGATAAGCAAACTCGGTTCACCTCAGCTTTATCCCTAGCTCGAATAGGTCCAGCTGCAGAAGAGGCCGTCCCCGCACTGAAGGATGCATTGAAAGATAATGACCGCTACGTACGCGGCTATGGAGTTGAAGCGTTGAAGTATATTGGTACACCAGAAGCCAAAAGTGTGTTGATTGATCACCTGATGACCATGCGGTGGTGTACTTCTACTAATAAAGCTAGTACTTTCTAAGTTTGATTTACGAATCAATAGACTGATTTTCGTCTAGTTTGATTTCCTGTATAACGGTTTCGTAGACGGTTCGCAGTGGGACTTGATTGGCTTCTGCTAGCCGTCTACAGTCTTCGTATTCGGGCACAATTTTCGTGACGGAATCATTCGAAAATCCACGCTTAGCTTTTACTATCCCCCATTCAGTTTCTACTTCAATAAAATCTCGAGAAAGTTTTTGACGATCTACTAAATAAGAGCGAACACCAAAAGTGGTGCTTTGTTGTAGAAGTAATTGAGTTAATGTAGATTGTTGTTCTATTGTTGAAAGGACTGTTATTTTAGTAGCGGGTCTCCCTTTTTTCATTAGTATGGGCGTTAAGAAAACATCTAAAGCTCCAGTTGCAAGCAGTTGGTCCATAACCCAAGCCGTAATTTCAGCCGACTGGTCGTCTACGTTCGTTTCGATGACCACAATCTGATCGATTAGGGATGACTTTTGGGCTTTTCCCGGGATTAGGCCGTTTTTTTTTCTCCGATAATAACCCTAAGGAGATTTGGTGTCTCAGGTAGATCCCGACTACCAGCACCATAACCCGTTTGCGTGACAGTCAATTCTGGCATTGGCCCAAAACCAGTAGCTAATGTAGTAATAATTGCAGCTCCTGTTGGTGTGACTAGTTCTTTTCGGATTTGAGTCTGCCGAATTGTAACGTCCTTCAACAATTCCATTGTTCCTGGCACTGGAACCGGCATTAGTCCGTGGGAGCAACGAACGAATCCAGTACCAACCGAAATCGGTGAAGCAAATATTTTTTCAACATTCAATATATCTAAAGCGATAACTGAACCAACAATATCAACAATTGAATCGATCGCACTAACTTCATGCAAATGAACTTCTGACTTGGGCATCTGATGGACATTAGCCTCTGCAGTAGCTAATCGATCAAAAATTTTTTTTGATCGACCGATTATTTTTTCATCTAATTTACTTTCGTCTAACAGACAAAAAATATCAGCTAGATGACGACTATGATGGCAATCACTCGTTTGACTTACCAAGGCTTTTGTACCTGAAATCCCCTGTTTTTTCGTCCGTTCAAAAGTCAGAGTAAATTCATTATTTACGTTGAGTTTAGTCAACTTTTCTGTAATATGTTGAGGATCAACTCCAGTATCGACTAGAGCACCTAGTGTCATGTCTCCACTAATACCAGAAAAGCAATCGAAGTAAGCAATTTTCAAAATTTGGTCTCCGTTAGTCAAAAACTAGCAATGTATAGAGGATAAAGTCGTGAAAATCAAGCGTATTCGCCTTTTTATTATAGGCATTTTATTGTTGGTTGTTAGCATTACCTCTCTGATAATCAGACTCAATCTGAACAAAACCAGCGAGTTGATGAGCACTCAATCACCAAATACAAGCGAAGTAGAGAGAAGAAAGAACCACCTCCTACCAACTGATTCTGAATCATCTAATAGCTTACCACTAGCACGAAATGAAGGNTGGGGAACTCACTACCGATTAGCTGACTGTGATAAATTACTGACGCATTTCTTTGAAAACCCCAATNATTATTATGGCATCTACGATTTACAAGAAGACTTAGGCCAACCAGGAAATCCTGATTGGACGTCAATGCCTTGGAATGAATTGCGTCTTCGCTACATTCAAAGATACCCACAAAAAGGGGAGGAGTTCTTAATCAACGGAGAGACACCACAAGCTCAGTTGTCTACTAAAGATCAATTAACCCATGACACAGCACGTTATCGATTGGTTCTTCAGCCCAAAAGATAATTTGGGCTGNAATCAGCTGGNATCTGGATTGNNCAAAACAGGCCGTAAAAAACCGTTTTCCGCTTCTAATAATTCANTCGCTATTGACACATCGACCCCCCGAATCAAGCAGACAATAGCCTCCTTCACACGACCATCAGCCTGATTTAAAGCAGACTCTGCTGTTNATCGTTCACAGCCAGTAACGCTCATTACAGTCCGTACTGCCCGATCTTTGATTTTACTGTTACTTGCTTGCATATTGACCATCAAGTTACCGTAAACGCGCCCTGTTTGAATCATAGCTCCAGTCGTCAACATATTTAAAACTGACTTAGTNGCTGTTCCTGCCTTGAGACGAGTCGAACCTGNAATAATTTCTGGACCAACCTGTGGTCGAATATAATGGTTAATATAACTAATNTCGGCATCACTTGGACTAGAAGGAACACAACAGATAAGAATAGTTTGGGCTTGAAGCAGGTGAGCTTGTTCGAGTCCGCCCAAAACGTAAGGTGTCCGTCCACTGCTAGCAATACCCACCACGATGTCAACACTAGAGACTGAGTGATCCCGGATGACCTGGCCCCCCATTTTATGACTATCTTCGGCGGTTTCTACTGACCGGCGTAAAGCTTGGTCTCCTCCAGCAATTAGTCCTTGGATTTGACCTGGTTCAGTATTGAATGTTGGTGGACATTCTGAAGAATCTAATACACCTAGTCGACCACTAGTTCCTGCTCCCATGTAAAGCAACCGTCCACCATTTCGAAACGCTACTACCACCATATCGATAGCAGTCGCAATAGCGGAAGCCTGCTCTTCAACAGCAGACAGTACCTTTCGATCCTCTTTCTGAAAGATTGAAACAATTTCAGCACTCGATTTTAGGTCAATGTCGACTGAATTTTCATTTTCTTGTTCAGTTAAAAGATAGGAAAACGAGCTGGCAAAAGGGGATTTCAAAAGACTTAGTTTTCTTCAGCACGCTCTAATAGTTCAACCTCGTATCCGTCTGGATCGTCTATAAATGCCATTTTACGTCCCATTGGGAAAGTTTGGCGCCAATCGCTAGGCCAAATTTCCACGCCTTCATTTTCTAATTGGTTACAGAAAGCAATCAAATCAGGTACACCAATTGCAAAGTGCATCAGGTCTTCTGGTACATTTACGTCATAATCGTCGGAGTAAGTTAGCTCTAGAGTGTGGTCATTACCTGGTAACTCTAGGTGAACAATTTGGTTGCCTGCGGGTGATTTATCACTTCTACTAATCACTTGAAATCCAAGATGGTCTTGGTACCACTTGATAGACTGGTCTAAATCACTAACGCGAATTCGGGTGTGGAGAAAAATAGCCATAAAAACTCCTAAAATAGAATTGAAAAAATTTGATTACCAATCCGGTCGAAAAGCAACAATGAACGGAATGATATCACATAACTTTGTCACTCTTCAATTGCTACCGCACATCGAGTATCACTCGATTCCATAGCCCCATCTAGCATCTGCATCAACATAACTGCTTGATCTGCAGAATTAAGTGGTTGATCTTCTTCTTTAATTGACCGAATGAATTCGCGGGTTTGTAAAGTAACGGCATCACCACTATAGGCTGATGTGTCGATAGGTTTCACTTCAACCCCCTGAGCAGTGCCGATTAACTGGCGCCCATCTTCTAATCCACCCTTTGTTCCATGTAAACTAACACGTTGATATTCAGTTGCGATTGGTTGATTATCTTCCGACGTTTTTCCGTCAGCCGTATTAAGCGAGAAAGCGACAGTAAAATGTAAGACACAATTATTGTCGAATCGTATCAACCCACAGGCTGCATCGTCGGCAGTATAGATTTGTCCATCTGGTGCTAAGTCTGAAAATGCGTTGTACAACCCCGCAGTAACTTCTATTGGTTTAGGACAACCCATCATAAACCAAGCATTATCGATAGCATGAATACCTAAATCTAGCAAAACACCTCCACCTTTCGCCTTGTCATGTCTCCAACCCTTGGCTGAACACCACCGAGTACGAACCCAACGAGTATCTACATAATAAACATCGCCTAACTCACCACTGGTAACTAAACGTCGTCCTTCCATCAGTTGTGGTGTGAAGCGTGATTGACGAACGAACATGCAGGATAGATTTTTGTCTGATGCCAATCGAGCCAAGGGCTTCATCTCTTCTGCATTATTGGCAGGTGGTTTTTCACAGAGGACATGTAAGCCAGATTCTAGGGCATCTTGGGTTGCAGATGCGTGCATCCAGGTTGGCAAACCAATACAAACAGCATCAAGCTGAACTTGTTGCAACATTGTCTTATAGTCGTCAAAAGTTTCGACTCCTCGTGTTCCGTCTAGAATATTTGCTCGACGATTTGGATCTGGATCAGCTAACGCCACTAACTCCGCTTCTGTCTCATTCACTAAAATTTTAGCTGTTCCACCGATAGTACCACCAATTCCAATAATACCGAATCTAATCTTATGTTTCATGATAATTCTGTTCCTTATTATTTAATAAATATCCAGAAAATAGGGAGCTAATGAAATGATTATTATACTCAAACTGAAGTTTTTCAATCCTATTAAGTCAACAATTAAAATAAAGAACTTCGATAGAAATATCACACGCAACAAGGTTGCTATTCTACAACAGACACCTTGATCAAACAGTCTCAAGTATTATATTGGAAAATGATTTACTGGCACTAGTTTTGCCAAACTACCCCTTAAGTAAATCCGACCGCACTTCAACCCATTGTAATAGTTCTTTTATGGATGAATGGAAATTTCCATTCTAAGAAAGACCGACTAGGTGCTACTAAATTGACTAAATGGAGGTTAATCTATCTAATCATACCCCAACTAATTAATGTAAATAAGAACAAGATCAGAATCACTTACTACCAGTTTGATTTCAACGAACTTGGTCAGTACCATTAGTCAGCCTGTGTTTTAAGATAGCTCCAAGTTGTAGCTGTTTTTCCCTTCGGATGAACTGGGAAAAATTCTTTAGGGTCCAGAATTAACTCATCTGGTTTTTTCTGATGGTCGGATAGCCGCACTTCGTCAATGATACACTTGGAAGCAAAATTTCCGACTTTTTCTGGCTCTACATTGTTTATACTAAAAGTTTTTGCAAACTGCTTTGGACCACCTTTGAACTCATCTTCAGCGGCTAGCTTCCCATCTAGGTATAGCTTTATACCATCAGGCCCCCAGGTTCCAGCCATGTGATGCAGTTCTCCTTTTTTCCATTTGACGGGTTTGCTGTACGCATCATGCCAGCCACCACCACTTTTGATCCTCATTCCGGTTGTACCCGCTCCCTTACGACCATCGAATTGTAAGAAAATAGCATCAGTTCCCCTTTTGTAAGTGAACCAAAAGAAAATTTCACCGGTCATTTGTTTAGCATCAACACCCATTTTAACAAAAAATTCAACAGTACCCTCTTCTAGTTTAGTAAAACGATCTTCAACCGGAAAAGCAACTACGTCCTTTCCTTCAGCGGCTAAAAATCCGTTTCCCCATTTNGCCTCAACAAATTTAGCGGTTCCCAAAACTTGTCCACCCTCTTTTTCTACTTCGGCCTTACTTTCTAAAGCTGAATAAAAAGTCTCCTTAGCTNGCGATAAAGAACACNTCAGGGTGAGAATGAGACTAGCAAATTTCACTTGTCTACTCAATATTTTTATGATCTGTTTCATTGTTACTCCCTTGTGATAGCGATTAAATTCCACTTTAACGGCCTATGAACTACAATTTTTAGATACGTACGTTGTTACAAATCATGGATGACAATCATATTTGTGCGTCTGTTCGACTTTATAATACTGTTCATTGTTGACACTTCACTAATTGTAAGAAAAAACTCGAATATGATCTATGTCATTTTCTAAGACCAACTTAGCTGACTGATTTCATATTCTCGATTTCAGTTAGATAAACTGGCCGTTTCTCAGTTAAAGAATGTTGTGCTGCCAACCCAATGACTACTGGTGCTCTTCCGTCTTCACCTGTTACTAGTGGAACACGGTCGTTCCGAATCGAATCGATGAAAGATTTAATTTCGTCTACGTATGCCATGCGATATCGTTCAAGAAAAAAGAAAGGGGGAGAAGACCGTTGAATTTTGTCAGTTTTACTTATGGCTACCGTATGTTTCTGGTCATTTTCAGCTTGAAGCATACCATTACTACCTAGGACTTCAACTCGCTGATCATAGCCATAAACAGCCTGCCGGCTATTATCGATACTCCCAATGGCCCCATTTGCAAATTCGAGTGTTACAACGGCCGTATCGATATCACCTACGGAGCCAATATTTGGATCAACCAGAACCGCACCACTTGCGTAAACTTTGACGACCTCACTCTCTGTAATGAAACGTGCCATATCAAAATCATGGATCATCATATCCAAAAAAATACCACCTGAAAGTTTTATATAGTCGATGGGAGGTGGAGCCGGATCGCGACTGGTAATACGTAGCAAATGTAATTGTCCTANTTGATCTTTCAGTAGAAGATCNTTCAAGTGTCGAAAATTCATATCGAAGCGGCGCTGAAAACCGATTTGTAATTTGACACCGGCTATATCNACGATCTTCAGCGTTTGGTCAATTCGNTCTAAGTCTAAATCAATTGGTTTTTCACAAAAGATATGCTTACCAGCCTGAGCTGAATCTTGAATAATCTGAGCATGTGTATCGGTGGAAGAACAAACAACAACAGCCTCAATATCTGACCGGTCTAATAACTGAAGGTAATCGGTTGAGACAGTTGGAATAGCAAATTTTTTTGCTACGTGTTCAATTGATGAAGGGTTAACATCAGCAATTGCCATCAACTCAGCTTCNGGTATAAAACGAATAATGTTTTCTATATGTAGTTGGCCGATTCGGCCAGTTCCGATAACTGCCACGCCAACTGAGTTTTTACCTTCCACTTAATTTTGCTCCTCCAAATCCAAAAGTTTTTGCAACAATTGCTCTTGTTTATCGCTGACTGTCCTTGGCACATTAATACTAACAGTGATCAAAAGATCTCCGGCCTGTTGATCTTCTTGGCAAATACCAAGTCCCTTCAAACGAAATGTGTGTCCCGATTGAGTACCTTTAGGAATTGAAAACACGACTGACTCGCTAAGTGTAGGAATTTTTACTTGCCCGCCAAGTACAGCCTTGGCGAAACTAATAGGTACTTCGGCACGCAAATCATTTCCATCTCTTTCAAAAAATGGATCGGGTGAAACCCTAATTTCAACTATTAGGTCGCCACTATCGCCACCTAACAGACCAGAATGCCCCTGTCCTGCTAGCCTTAGAGACTTTCCTTCCTCAATTGAATGGGGGATTTTGACTTTCAACTTTCGTTCTTTTGCGTTGACTCCCCAACCGCTACATGTACTACAAGGCTGATGAATGATAATGCCCGTTCCCCGACAACGAGAACAGGTATCATTACCTTTTACTTTACCAGTTCCAATACAACGAGGGCAAATAGCTTTGGTTGAATCTGATTTTGTTCCTTCTCCATTACACTTCTGGCATGGTTCATCTCGACTGATTTGGAGCATCGCTTCACCACCCAAAATTGATTCTCGAAAAGATACTGTGATATGTTGCTGAATATTAGCCCCTTTCTTTTTATGATGGATAGGAGCATTACGACTAACTGGTGATTCTTGTTTTTTTGTGGAGCTGTTTTTCTCGTTGAACTTTCGGCTGGGTCTATTTTTAAACAAATCATTAAAAATATCGTTGATGGTAGATTTCGAATTGACTGGGTCTGTATTCCGTCTACTATTGGCAGAAATATTAGAAAAGCCCTCTAATCGGTCATATTCACGTCGTGTATCCGGATTGCTCAAGACACCATAGGCTTCCGAAATTTCTTTAAACTTATCTTCCGCCGTATGGTCGTTTGGGTTTTTGTCTGGATGATGACGAACAGCCGCACGCCGGTAAGCTTGTCGTATCTCATCTGAAGTTGCGTTAGGTGGAATACCTAGTGTTTGGTAATAGTTCTTTTTTATCAATTTGGCCACCCATAAGTGGGCTGATTATCTACGAATCTTTTCTAAAAATTTGAGTGCCAGACAATGCCGAATAATGAGCCAGAAATTGAGATGTAGGTAGAGGAAAAATTAAGATTGTGAGGTTTAGAGATATGATTAAAAAAATTCTTCTCTGCACCACTAGAGCTTAAAAATTTTTGATAACCAGAAAAACCTAACAAGCTGGCGGCAGTAACACCAAAAATTAATCGATTTCGGTGATGTTCATTTATCTTAGATTTCGCCACATCCATTTCTGCCAACTTGCCCTCATTCATAGCATCATTGTAGGTTCCAAGTGATTGTTCCATCGAACGATGAGACTTTAAGGATAAGTAACCTGTAGCAAGACCGACACCAACTACTCCCCATTGCTTCCAGTTAATATNTAAAAACTGAGGCAATTTTCGAGTTTTCTCTAATGTTTGATTTTGATCCGCANGTNTCCTTATCTCTCGAACGGAATCTGTCAGTAAGGCTGAGGCTTGTGGATGAAACACCACCAAGTCGCCAATTTCTGGTGCAAGTCCGCTAATCTCTTTCAGTTCACCTTTGGAAACATCAGCGTAGGTTTCGGAGACAATTATCCAACCTTTCTTAGGCAGATCAGCCTTGTTTTCTACATCGTTAGTCTCNCCCAGAATGTCAAATCGCATACCTTTTTTGACACCTTGCTCGAAACCCAAATTGAAGTANATGATCGGCCCAATGACATCAATAACGAAAACCTTATCGGGAAGTGAACTATCAACGGGTGTGGACTGATCGGTCAACTGGCCATTTTGACTGACTGCGACCGAGCAACTGGAGAAAGCCAGACTTAATAGCAAAATTAAAANCTTAATATGGTGAAATAGAGATTTTCGGATAGTCAAATGTCCTGTTTAACTCCGTTTTTCGAGCTCTTTCAAGATTTTGCCTGGTGAATCATCAGGTTGCCAGCTAAACTTCGGGTTGAGTTGTTGAATTTTTTCAACTGACTCGTCATAGTTGCCTAAGTGAAAATAACTAATAGCTAGTAATAAAGTCAGTTCTCTATACCCGAAATTAGGCCTTCCTCTGGTAAACTGATAACCATCCTCAATCTGTTCACCATACTTGATCGCATCCTGGTATAGCTCNAATGACAAATTAATACCAGCCAGACCAGCACGAGCATCGTTGAGCAAATCCTGATTACCATCTTGGTTAGCTAATAGTAAAGCATTTTCCAGCTGTCCCTTAGCCGTTTGTAGATCTGCTGACTCTACAAATGCTAACCAACCTAAACCTAATGAAGCTTCTGCGCTGTCCTGATTTAGCCGCTGAGCCAATTCGAAACTGCTTTTGGCATCACCGTATTGACCACTTTTGTACTGACTCCAACCTTGTTTTGCGTAAAAATCAGCGGTCGGTTCGGGTAAGTCGGGGCTACAAGCCAAAAATCCTAGTCCGACGATTAAACAGAACCCAACTAACTTTGTTACAGTGGCTGGCAGTGAAAGGCTCAAAGCCAATATAACGAGCCGATAGAAATTATCTAGCTTATGCGGTATCAATGTTCCATACCTAATTCACGAAGCTTTGAAATAGCTCAAGCATCAGGGGCCTTCTTCATGTTCACTCGGTTACATCCGGTAGAACTGAAATCCCACCAACCTATCTTCTTATTTGTTCTGACAAGTAGTGATGTTTTCTGTTTGATTTATTACCCATAGTTTTTTGAATTATTTACATACTCAAAGCTATACTGATACAAAGGTATAATTCTATTTTCTATAACCTGACAGCCGCATCTGCTACGCGGGCGACACGAATCCCTTCTTCTTCATCAACCAGACTCAAAATAATACCACCTAATACAAAAAAGATAACCAAAGCAACAATACTTAGACGACTAGAGCCAGTGATCTGCCCAACGATGGCAAAGAGAAGTGGACCTACGATTCCGGCGAACTTAGAACTCATACCATAAAACCCAAAAAATTCAGCGGTTTTTGCTTTAGGAGACATCGATCCAAATAATGATCGACTCAGGGCTTGTGTTCCTCCTTGAACTGTGCCAACCATAAACGCCAATATCCAGAAGTGAAGAGCCGTTGATAGGAAGTAGCCAGCGATAGAAATAAGAGTATAAATTGCTAGGCCAATATAAATACTAGATTTAGTACCTACCAGCTTTGCTAAGTGTCCAAACCCTATAGCAAAAGGAATCCCGACAAATTGGGTTAAGAGTAAGGCTCCAATTAAATCTGTTCGGCTAATACCTACTTCAGCGCCGTAAATTGTTGCCATTTTGATTATCGTACCGATTCCATCATTATAAATCCAGAAAGCTGTTAAGAATAATAACAGTTGACGATATTGTTTTAAGTCGTTAAATGTTTTTTTCAACTGTCTGAACCCGGCTATCACAGGATTGATTGTAGAATCTGTCTGATGAAATGTCGCTGGCTCTTTAACATTAAGCAAAAGAGGAATAGTAAACACAGTCCACCACGCTGCAACGCTCAGAAAGCATAACCGAGCAGCAAATTCGCCTCCAATTAACTCAATCATAGCGACATTAATGGCTAATAAGATCCCTCCACCGAGATAGCCTAGTGCGTACCCTTTGGTAGAGATTTGGTCAATTTCATCAGGCGAGGCAATGTGTGGTAGGAGTGAGTTATAGAAAAGATCTGCCCCACTGAAACCCACACTACTCAAAATAAATAGAAGTGATGCAAACAGCCAATCCCCATTTTTTATAAAATAAAGAAGAGCCGTAAAAAAGATACCTAAAGCTGCGAATGATAATAAGAGGCGTTTTTTTAAACCTGAAAAATCAGCGATAGCACCTAAAATCGGTGCTAAACATGCACTGATTAACAAAGCAATTGTATTCGTATATCCCCAATATGCACTAGCCAGATTACCTTCAAGCTTTGCGCCAGCCACTTGGCTATAGTAAATGGGTAAAACCGCAGCCATCACAGTTGTGGCAAATGCAGAGTTAGCCCAATCGTACATATACCAACCAAAAATCATTTTCTTGTTACTGCTGGACATCACTGGTTTCCTATTTGAGGATTACCATTTTTTTCGTTGACTCAAATTCCAGAGTTTTGAAAGTATAAAAATAAACCCCACTAGCGGCTAACTCACCGTTTTCGGCTCTCCCATCCCAATGATAAGTGTGAGTACCCGCAGGTTGGTTGCCCAGATTAACTCGTCGAATTAGCATACCACTAGTATTATGGATTGAAATTGCCGTTTGAGTTGGGTTGGCTAAATCGTAACAGATCCAGGTCTCCGGATTAAAAGGATTAGGATAGTTACCTAGTAGTTGCGTTTTCGATGGTAACTGGCCACTATGAAGCAACGGTCCTAAATCAATCGATCGATTGATCAACTCAGTAGCTGTCACAGAGTGGTAAAAATTATGAGTGGAACCGTCGGCATAGAATATCTGGATTTCCAGTTGGTCTCCAACTTGTGTTGGTTGATGAATCAACCTATCTGGATCTAATTTATCGAACTGTGTATTTAATCCAACTAATGTCAGCGAAAAATCCATTGACCGTTGATTAGAATCCGGAGCAAACTTATTACTCAGTTGGGAACTTGCAACTAAGTGGTTAGATCGATTAACAACTCTAACACTGTCTACTACTAAGCTTTGGGCCGAAAGGAACGATACTGTCGGTAAAGTTCCTCTCAGCAAAATCAAGTCGCAAATAGGCTCAACAGGCAAAATGGTAGGAGCAGACTTTGAAGAAAATTCGTTTGTTTTACTTGGCCAGGGATCACCTTGAACGACAATAGTTTCTGGCCCGCGAGTAATCATTACCAGTCCTTTTCCAGCTTGAATAGGTTCATTTCGTACGAGATTAACGGTGCCATCCGAATCAGGGAAAGCAACAGCTAAAAACCGACGAAAATGCTGATCTTTAGCTCGATCAATCGGGTCTACTATGTCCGACTGAACAATCAGGTGGGTGATGGAATCACCCACTGAGTCTAACTGTATCAGGTCTCCTACTTCAGTTAATCGTGGATCTTGCCTCGGTAATCCGATAAGGTTCAAACCCCCCTTCAGTCTGAGCCGGTGGTCTAGTACTTTTCCAGTCAAAAATAATGTCACCGGACGCCGCATGACCGCGATTATACCAGTAGTGTTGGTAATCGGTACGTCCCCCCGAGAACTGGCTGGGTGATCCCCGAAATAACTGACCCAATCAGCTGTTTCGGGCTGGTAGGTAACTAAAAAATTTACTGCTGGACTAAGTACCTCATATAAATCCGAAACCTGGCGAATCGGTTTTTTCTGTTGATTGACTTGGTCAACAACCAAGGGAAGGTAAATAAGACTTACATCTTCTGGGATATTTAATTCAAATGAGACTTCATTTTTGAGTTGAACTTGGGCTAACATCGGTGTAGCTAAATCACCTTGTGGGTCAGTAGCAGAAAAGCGCACAGTCTTACTACCATCACTGGCCTGTGTCTGATAACTAATAGCATGCGTAGCCGAATAGATATATACATCATCGACGTTATCCTCCTCAGTTATTTCTAGTAAAATTGGCTTCGCTTGCGTGGTATCAAGCTTTGAAATGTCGGCTACAACCTGTAACCCGGGTCGATTGGCGGCAACTGATAATTGTATTTCTTCTCCACTCCGAGCGCGTGGATTGATTTGTGGAGATAATAACCGAGGTTCAGTTATGAGTTCGATCGAACCAGCTAATTTTTGTTTGCTATGGCCAATCTGGCCAACTACATCGTATGTACCTTTTAGGTGCTGGTCTAAAATAGGAGTAAAGTATCCAACATAGTGAGTAGGCTGATCTTGACTAGCAGTTGCAACCACATCTTCAACTAGGCCAAGGATAGAAAAAGTTGCAGCCGATTGATCCTTACTTGGCTTGCCAATTAACGTGATCGTTGCTGTCTGTCCGATACCTATTGGGCTACCCTCTACCTGAATTCGTTCAAGTGCATTAACGACTTGTAAACTGTGGGTAACAGGATTGATTTTGGAGAGTTCATCGTTCGCAAGATGACTAATACGAATTAGGCTTTGTCCTAGTTGGTGGGTAGAAAAAAATACGGTGGCTGAGTTTTGATCAACGGGTATGACTAATTCAGTGGCTGGTGGATTCATGACATTACCTATCATAAAGACACCTTCAGTATCTGAGTCCAATGCCAGTCGAATAGGGCTCAATGGTACTGTGGGTTCCCCACGTATATTCAGTAAAGTTAGTTCAATCGAGATGGGCTCTCCTTGATAAGTTTCTATAGAGGCCTCGGCCTGAAGGTTCACTGGATAACTAATCGAAGTAGTGGTAATGAGATGATCTTTTTTGATTCTTTCTAGGCTATAGCTTTCAACGGGGCCAACAGAGTTACCATCAACAAAGATGTCAACCAGCTGATATCCAGCTTGAGTTGTGAATTGAAAATTCTGATTCTCTAGTCGTCTTACTGAAATTTCGCCTGATGGCGTGATGATAGACCCAACATCTGATTGTGTCTGGATTAAATGTATATCTGGTATGTAACGACCAATTTCGTAAGCACCAATAGTTGGAGGATTAGCTCTGAGATTTCCTTCAAAATCGATAGTAGCCGCCCAATCTGGACTTCCGCCACCAATGAGAGGGCTCTGATCTGAGACGTAGTACTCATATTGCTCAGTNTCAGCCAAAATTGGTANCACATTGATATTACCAATGTTAGGAAAACCGCCTTCAACGGCCGAATACCTGATTTGTAAAACATCGCCTAAAAATTCAATGGGATTGTTTCCATTCAACCACAGAATTGAGTTGTAAATCCGAGGGGAAGCTGTTTTGTCAGCGTATACAGCACCACTGGTGGCTTTTGAGGTTGAGGTTTCAATTTGGTTNAAAACAATAGTGCAGTGGATCAGTGTAGGGAGAGCATAGAAATTTGCGCTTAATGCACCACCTTTAGTGGCTACATTGTAATCAATTATACAATTGACCAAATATGGCTGAGCATCCCGACAGTATAACCCACCACCGGAATAATCAGCTCGATTACGACGAATGATAGTGCTGTCAACTTGAATGTTCGATTTATGGCAGTAAATTCCACCACCATCACCAGCTGTTATGTTCCGTTCGATCAAACAATGACTAATTTTGGGTGAAGCATCCAAGCTATAAATGCCACCACCTTTATTCTGCAAAACGTGGCAATTCTCCAAAATTGGTTCGGCATTGTGACAATAAATTCCACCACCATATTGATTGGCTACGTTTTCGACCACAATACAATCACGAATAATTGGCGAAGATCCAAAACAAGCAATACCACCACCCTCGTCAGCCCAGCCGTTAGTAATAGTAAAACCTTCAATGACGGTTTCATTAGTCTCCGAGGTTTGAAAGANAATTCCCCTTCCCTGAGCTTGACTATTAATAATGCAACTCTCAGCGCCGTTCTCAGACTGTAACAGCAATGATTTGCCCTTCATATCCAAATTGCCAGAGTAGATCCCATCTCGGACTACAATTCGGTATCCATTAGGTACATCATCGATGGCTTCTTGAATAGTTAAATAGTCATCTGGAACTCTAACGATAGGCTGACCCAACATCAAAATTTGGTCTTGACCATAGCTACGCCCTCTTTCATAGACTACTACTAAGCGAAAGTGATACGTAGTGTTTGCTTGTAAATTATTCATTAGCTGTNGGATTTCTATTGATTCGTCAAGTGTTTGCAGGGGNATCAATTGAATTGGTGTTTTCAATCCGTAGTTTAGGGTAGGTCCATATTCAAAAAAAGCTTTCAGCTTTTTGTCGACTCCTTGGTCTATTGAACCTCGAAACCATATCTGCCCCTCACTTAATTCACTTGATAATGTATTAACTATAGGAGTTGGCCTCCATTCGTAGGCCCCCATGTCCGGTTGTGTTCGCCGGTAGTGAGTTAGGTCGGTTATCGGTGAATTTTTTGGGTTACCTCGGTTGATACACGGCGATTCAGCTTGCAAACGAAGATCAGTCTCGGATACAAAAAGTGGGTCTTGATCTATATTATAGTTATCGTTTCCATTTTCATCGTTTAAACAGGAGTACATGGGTATTGTACTATTGTGTATCTGCCCACTTTTACTAGGTGAGTTATCCCAAAGAATGCAATTTTGAATTAGGCCGTTGCAATTACTAATTCCGGCACCGAAAGCATATCCATCCAGCGCCGATAAGGTAACAGTACGATTGTAAGCAATCGTATTATTAATGATGTCTGCTTGACAAGTTGATAGTCCACCGCCACTGGCATTCCATAGCACTGAAACAGTATTACCTGCGATAATATTGTTGACAATGGTTCCACTCGCCTGATAGATTCCACCTCCACTGCCACTGGCTGTGGTTGATTCAACCCAATTACTCAGGATTTGGTTGCTTGTGATTATTCCGTTACATTGAGCTATTGCTCCACCATGTGCTTGTCTGCCATCATCGGAAATAGCACGATTACCAATGATCCGATTGAGAGCGATAGTAGCTGCTGATCCATTACCTGAAATACCAGCCCCAATGGCTTTTCGCCCATTAGTCAAAGTTAATCCAGCAATTTGACAGTCTGAGGTTTCATTTCCAGACAAAGTAATAACAGCCGATATTCCACCTCCATCAACCACAGTTTGTTGAACGATCTCTAGATCATTTGGATTGGTTGACCGCAGGATAATATCCTGACCGTTGAATCGTAAATTTTCTCTATAGTGGCCGGGTGAGACGATGATTTGATCTTGGTTTTGGCAGTTTTCGATAGCCGTCTGAATGGTGAGAAAATCTTTCGGCACGTAGATGATTTTACACCAAGCTGGATCTACCAAACACACAGTTAAGAAAACGATCAAGTAGAAACGAGGAGATTTTAATGGCACGCTAACACTCAGCACAATGTCTGGATTATATCAAAACCCGACAATTCAATCAATCCAAAACCTTTGTGCCCGTAATGGTATAACTAATTTGTTATCTGCTATACTTGGGAAATAGGCTGAGTCTAAGTTGAGACGAAGAATCAAAAACTAAAAGGGAGATTAACAATGCAAATTTCACCAAGTGAACGAGAATCCAGTCAGTTGGATACTGGTAGCTTAGAAATAGCCTGTCGGCAATTAAGAGAAATCGGTTATGTNATACTGAAGTCAGTNTTTGAACCTGGTTGGATTGCCGAATTGTTTGACCAATATTTGGATCAAGCAAAGTANAAATACNGCAAGCAATGGCCCAACAATCATGGCGGTATTAGTCCTCCAATGAAGGAACCATTCTTAGATCCACTNATTGTACAAAACCCATTTGCTATGCAGATTCTGAAAATGACATTGGGGGATAACTTTTTTAGCTATTTACCTTACGGTAATAATACCGCCTGGCCGAATTGCTCAATTCAGCATATTCATCGGGATGCAGGCCACCTATTTCCAGATACGCCATATGTTCTACCTATGACCAAAGCTGTAATTAACATTCCTTTGGTCGATTTCACCGAAAAAAATGGTGCGACCGAAGTTTGGCCTTCCTCCCACCTAATGGTTGATCGGCCCGAAGANAATCAGCTAAGTTTAGAAAAAAGAGTTCAAAGTTTAGCTTCAGTACGAATGCTAATACCTGCGGGGTCATTGGTGATTAGAGATATGCGTTGCTGGCACAGAGGAATGCCTAATAAAACAGCTCAACCTCGACCAATGTTGGCATTAGTATATTTTCGTCGATTCCATCATGAACCGGATAATTCAACTATTTTTCGATACACTTTGCCCGAAGACAATTGGCAAGCCTTACCTGATATCAGTAAAAACATCTACCGTTTTAACCAACCTTGCAAACCTGATTAAGCATATTTTTAATATCCCGAAAAGTACAAATGATTTAGTAGCGTTGAAGCAAACCACTAAGTGGATGATAAAATGTTTGCTATCCTTTCACCTGGTAAGCAAAAATGGTTTGTTTCGTAAGGAACTTGGCATTAGTATTTGATTGGTTTTACATATGTTGGTGAAATAAATCGAGAATGATAGAAAGATCGATATTCAGAAAGTATAATCAGAATATGCAGTTGCAAAGCGNTTATAAATATTTGGGACAAGACTCATGAAGGATTTTATGAAAAAGAAACGTTTAAGTCANGAAGACTATTTTCAAGCATTAAGCTTGACACAACTGGTTTCGATTGATTTACTCATTTTTTTCCAAAATAGATTAGTTGGTCGGAGAGAGAAGTAATAATCCAGCTCGAGGTAGCCTTTTTGTCCCTGGTGGAAAAGTATATAAAAATGAATATTTATCAGAAGGTTTAGAGAGGATNTCTAAACAAGAGATTGGGTTTCCATTACATACTAGTCAATTGCGATTAAAAGGTCTTTACGACCACATCTACGAGAACAATTTCCAAGATGACAGCTGTGGAACTCATTATGTNACCATTGCTTGTCAGTTTGAGCTTCCTCTGTCTCAAAAAGAAAAAATTTCTATTATTGAGGATTCCATGTTAGAGCAACACCATCACATTGAATGGTTACAGACAGAGGATGTTTTGGACCATCCAAAGATTCACGATAACGTGAAAAGCTATTTTCAAGATAGCCCAACCAATATTTTTCTTTAATCAATACTAATCTCGAAAGATACGATTTTCTCCTAGGAANTGTAATCTCCATTACNTCATTCCATTCTTCTCACTNTAATTTGTGTTAATACTGAAAAAGTATTTACAGTCCGGATNTCATCTTTCTCTAATTGGGTCGTAGATCTGAAAAACCAAATTTTATATGCTCCGCTAATTCCAAGTTTTTCATCCTTAAAAAGATTCCATCTGTTNGTTCGCGCTTGTTTAGAGTTATCTCCGTACAAATTAGTAATTTACAGGTTCTTNAACTAAATGATTGAAGTGAGAAAGATACCTCTCAGAATCAGATTNAATTGCAAAAATCTAGGCTTTTTGTTGTCTNAATTGTTTTTAGCCGAAACGCTTTTTGTTGCGGGAACGTAATTCCATCTAGAATGGGCTAATACCTTGACAACTAGATNAATTTTCAAAGAGGNTTGCATGACGATTAAAAAACACACAATTCAAAAACGACTCAACATTGAAGGAGTAAAACGAAGCATANGGGCGGGAAAGATTAAAGGAATTGAAACCACGAAGCGTGANATTCGGTCGGAAAAGATCAATAACATCAGCAAAAANCAGCAACAACTAGCAGTTCAAAAAAAACAATATTAAGATTCGGCCGATTTGTACAACCGATAATCTAGTTACTAAACTTCATTCAAGAAATCTTTGNCCCATTTGTTTGGTTAAATAAATATGCCTGTAGGAAACAATATCGAAGTGTCTAAACGATCGGCACAATTACCAGTTGTATACTCAAATCGATCGGCTTGGTGGAAACGCCTCTTCCGTACCAAATCAATATTCGAACAACCTCTACCCGATTACCATCCGATTCAACGCCTGCATCGAATTTTACGTCAAACCCAACATTTTCATCCATCGGAACATTAGTACAGAAAATGCAGTGAATCGCGAATGACCGGAACTCGTATCCACTGCGATCCTTACCACCCACGATCTACCCTTTTTAGATGTCTTTGCAAGTTAAAAAAACGAAAGACCAAGGACATCTGTTAACGACGACAACGGGCAGCCACCAACAAAATTGCTATTTGGAGGTAGTTGACTTACTAAGTCTATCTAGAAATTTGATTCTTAGATATNAAGACTCAGCCCCTAAGANGTTGTAGCTCCTTTCTGGCTTCATTAAGANNGGCATTAATGCTTTCATACTCTCAGGCNTGTCAATTAAGCCCTCTTGTTACCTCCATTCAAGCCCTTCAGCTACTCTGGGTAGTGTATTAAAATCATGCCCAAAACCGGTGGTAATGGCCGGTCCACCGGTTATCCCGGTTGGTTCCTATTTTCTGTCTCTGATTCCTTCTTCAAGCGGGCTTGGCCCAATAACCTGTCACAAAATCTCCTGAGTTTAATTCAGTAAAAGTTCCTAGAACTGGTGTCCACAATTGGAATATGTGTGGGTGGCAGGTAGGACATCATCAATTTCTACTTCTTGGGATAGATT
>PAYP01000011.1 GCA_002714785.1 Candidatus Poribacteria bacterium
GGCTTTGGGCTGGGCGTCTAGTAACGAAATATGGGACCGCAGCCTTACCCCGTCGCCAATAATGATCGGCTTTAGTATCCGCACCTTATCCAGACCGTAGTTTAAGGGATTGCGGCCATCCTCCGGCCACAGTTGTGAGCTCTTGTAGAAATGTGAAAGCAAGGCGATGGCGTGAAAGCCATGCCTGTACGAGTAACTAGAGGGGCCGAGGGGCGTAAGGGAAGTTCAGTTGTTATCTCAGTTTTCTCATTATTACCTTCAGCCGTCAATTTGAAAGCGACGGTTCCGACTGCTTTTTCAGTTTGAACTGAAAATTCAACCTGTTTTTCTTGATTGTTTGCGATGATTAGAGTTTTTTTTCTCTCATCTAAAATGGCAACCAAATTGTTGCCTGATAGGTGAACAGTGATTTCTGTTTCGAGCCCGGTACCATTAAAAACTCGGACAGGAATTTTAGCAATATCACCACCAGCCAAAAAACGAGGATAAGTTGGGGTTAGGACGATTGGATCACGAACTGTGACAAAGGTCGATGAAGAACCAAACTGTTCGCCCTGCATGGCAACTGCCATCAAGCGTAGTTTACCGTTGAATTGAGGAATCTTAAAAGTGACGCTTCCACCACCGTCAGTATTAGGAGTAATCAAACCTGACCAAAGTGAGATAGGTTTCACCCTTTGTACGCTGATAGTACTTAATCGTTTTTTTCGTTGGCCTTCAATTCCATCCCCACCAGTACTAATCGTACCTTTGGCAGATTCTACCTCTGGCAAAATACCCGCGTAAAGATCATGAGACGTAACACCTAATCCTCGTTGGCGAAAGAAGTAGCGGTGAGGGTCTGGAGTTTGAAAATTAGTTAGTTGCAAAATACCTTCATCCACTGCAGCTACGGTTAATTGACACTGACTAGGTTGAGCCATAACCTGATTAATCTGAACTTCTACCACCAAAGACTGATTAGGCTGAATCTCTGTCGGCGCTGTTAGGCTAACCTTTAATTGCTTAGCCTCAGTATTGATTCTGATTGGTATGGCTCCAAATGCTCGAGCTGGTGCATGTTGCTCCAATGATTTCAATGATCGAACTAAGATAGCTGAGACGTAAGCATTGGGAGAAAAGATCGAGTTAACCGGAATATCAACCGTGACGCTGTTTTCTTTCATTGTCAAAGTCTGCCATTCCAAGATTTTGTCCTGTTCTAACGTGATTAATAGTTTGCCAGCGAAAGGTGCCTTTACCTGTAGTTGGGCCATCTCACCAGACGCATAACTTTCCTTATCTAAAACTAGGTCTAGGCGATCAGGATTTTTCATCGCCCATGGTGAGTATCCCCATCCACTAGTATAAAATGTGATGGAACTTCGGCTACCACTTTCAATTTCTCGTACGGTGACTTGGTACTCCCCGTATTCATCAGGAATGAAAGTATAACGATTTACTAATTGAGTTGAAGTTAATGTATCGGTTCGCAACAAATTGGGTTGTTTTTCGGACTGGTAGCGATACCGACCTTTTTTATCCTGTTTTAAAATCGAGTTCCACTGTAATTTAAACACTTGAATCTCTAATTTTCGTTTAGTAACCGCTTCACCCGCTTGATTGACTGATACCATTAGAATATCAGCTGGCTGTCCAATTTGAACGTAGCCTTCGAAATCAGTTTTTAATCCAATATAGTGACTATAAGGATGAATATCGATCCGTTTATAGGCACTGACTGCTCGACCACCGGGTTCACTCACTGTCCCGGTGATAATACCCTTTAAAGCTGATGGTGAAGGCACAGACTGAGGTAAGCTTAAGGTAAATTGACCTTTACCATTTGCATCTAGGACTGATTCACCCAAGTTAATTTGCTNCCGTTTGAATAAACGATCCTGATCGTAGAAAGAGAAAGAGGNATAATCATTTGGCCGAAATCTGCTTGATTCGAGGTCGCAAACAGTACTTGTCCTCATACCTGCAGCAGGTGGGCCAAATAAATTTATCCCTTTCAATTCTACTATNAGTTCTTGGCCTAGTTGATAGGATGACCGTGGTGTACTTACTTCCACTTTGATTCGGTCTGGCATAAATTCTTCTAATCGAAAAATCTGTCGACCAACTTCTTTTGTAGCTATCATCAAACGGGCTGTATAACCGCCCGTTTTAGCATATTTTGGAAATGTAATCTCGAATTCAGCGTTACCTTTTGTGTTCAGCTCTGCTCGTAGCTCTCGAAAAATTCTCTGGTCAGGTCCTAGAATTTGAAGTAGTACTGGAAACGGTGCTGGAGGCAGATTTTTTTCGTCCCGAACTAATACCACCAAATTAGCATTTTCCCCTGGCCGATAGATTCCCCGATCAAAATAGAGAAAAGCATCATAAGCATCAGTAGTGTAAGGATCGCCACGAACTTTGAAATCGGTCAAAGAAACTCGTGTTTTGTCTAGTTGAAGAAATGAAAAGTCTTGCCCATTATTTAAATCACCTTTTTGTGCTATTAAAACAAATGGATAGAAATCCTTGGTTTTTTGCTCTAGATCTGTGAAACTAGTGTAGCCTTTACTATTGGTCTTTCCAGTCAATAAAGTCTGGTTATTTTTGCTAACTAATTTGACAGTGACATTAGCTTGCGGCTCTAGTGTTTCAAGTGAATTGACCCAAACCCTTAACTCCTCAGTTGAACTTTTCGCAATTATTCCCAGATCGGTTANCACTACCCATCGAGTTGCATCTAACCAACGCTGATCCGATTTCCGTGCCTTAACCAGAAAGATCCCTTTTCTTTCAGCATCGATATAATCCGCTAGTGAGATCGGGGTTACAACCTGATCGTTTTTAACTGAGTTAATCGGTAGTTCTTGACTNGACAAGAGTTGTCCCAGCGAAGAAGTCATCCACTGAGACCAATTACTTCTAGCCAAATGATTGATGTTATTACGAAAGACTTTATAAATTTCTAGCTGTACTTTATTAACATTGATAGTGGCCAAACCTACATTCATGTTTCCTGTTCTGGATAAGTACATGCCATCCCCTAAAAAACGAAGACTAGGATTCAGATTTGCAAATTTGATAGTCTTTTGAAATGTTTTTTTCAATTCTGATTCATCATTGGCTATCAAGCCACGAAGAATCTTTAACTGGTAGGAATTACCAGGTTTGAACTGGTCACACTGTATTTGTATCGTTCGCCGATATTTTGGACTAATCCGCAATTTCTGATTAGGTATTGGTTGGTCCTCAGCTGAACTGATCTGGATAAATGACTTTAGGCTTTCTGCCGTTACATCAGTATTAAATTCAACCTGTAGGTATTGCCCCATATTACCTTGAGAAGGAAAAGCACTTTCGACTACCAGCTGACCTAGCTGGCGTAAAGCCAAACCTATAGTATATTCAGTAACTAAACCTTGATGTCCATCAACAGGTTTTAAACCCTTNGCAATTTTTAAGACAATAGGTTGGTCAGTATCGCCTCGCTCTAATTCAATCGTCTCAAAATCAAAAACTTGGTTATTGTCATTATTCGTATTTGTAGAGTGAACTAGGCTATAGTCAATTTTCTCCTGATTACGCTTAATAGTGGTTGCCTGAAGAAAAGAACCAGTACTAACTGGATAATTAAACTTAACTTTACCCACTAACTTAGCTCGGACTCCTTTTTTCGACTGATAGGCAAACTGCAAGTCGGCACTTTCAACCTTTATCTGTTCAGTCTGAAATGTAAAAACGCGATTACCAATCAGGTTAAATAGTTTGTTATCTAATATTNTTGGTAGCACTTCGGCTTGAAATGAAGTGGAAGGAGGCAAGGTTTTTTCTGTGAAAAATTTTAGTCGATTAGTCTCAATCCATCTAACTTTACCTGGTATTTTTGGATTAAGACGAAGAGGAAGATCAGCTAGATCTTGACCAATTAAAGTTTGGTCTACCACTGGAGCTGAAAAGGTAATTGTAAAGCTGGCGTCTTGCGGAACAACACCTTGTGGAAGAAAATTATTGACTTGTATATTAGTCTTTTGCGGATCAACTTCAACCGGTTGATCAGAGATAATTACTGTCTCAGGGGTTGACTGTCTAAGTTCCGTTAATTGTTGTTGAAGGTCAGCGATATAAATCCCACTCACTAGAATCACTAATCCCATCACCGATATCACCAACCACAAAATCTTCCTGTTATCCATTATCATATTTTCCAGTAAGCTTCTGGTGATTTCAGGTTGATTTCTCGATTAATAATTGGGACGCTACTCAATTGAAGTTTCCTTTTATAAACAACAATTAGAAAACTTAACAAAAAATATACTTAGAGAGATATTCCGACGACCATTGATCCCAAAGGATAATTTTTAACCAATTACGATCAAACATAATTTTTGTGAATTATATTGTTTAAAAGGAAGATCTAAGAGAATAGCTTCCAAATCTATATCTACCGGCCAGGTTATTCTTTGGAACCTGAGAGTACTGAATTATTGAATGCTTGGTCTTGTTAAGGTCAGGTACCCAAAAACATATAACAGACGTTCAATTGAAAATCCTTTCATCAGTTCACACTTTGATGCATTGAAAGTCAGAACTGATATTTATGAACAGAATTCCAAAAATAGGCAATGCTGTATTCGATCAATACTTGTTTACACTCAAGTAATCTATACTTCTAAATCATAAAGTATGATTAGACTTAAATTTGGCTTAATTCAACTTTATATTTTTTTAGTGTGTCTAACTCTCTTTTTAGGTGGTTGCGGTAGGGGTCAGACCAACCGATCCATTCACCGCTAAGATAACCATCATAACCAATGGAAAAGAGACACTTCATCGCTTCTCGATGATCCACATAACCAGTACCTATCGGTACTAAGTTATTATCCGGATCGCCATCATGAATGTGAAGATGTTTTATCCAAGGGCGTAAGATGTCGAATGATTCCGAGATAGTAGCAAATTGACGACGTACTGGGTGCATGATATCCCAATTAACGGCTATATTGGGATGATTAACGGCTCGCATTACATCAGCTACATCAGATGGATTGCACCAATCATCATGAGTTTCCATACACAAAAAGACTTCTCGATCTGCTGCATGGTCTGCGACTTGAGCTAATGCAGTAGCCACTAATTCAACCCCCTTTTCGCGATTAACACCTTCACCTAATTGACCTCCAAAGAACCGGATTCTAGAAGAACCAATATCAGCAGTCAGGTCGATAGCACGGTGTGTATCAGCGATCATCTCTTCTCGGTTAGCAGGGTCTGCATATCGACAGGAAGTGGCAACACAAGCTATAGCAATACCGTGATCGTCCGATTTCTGGCGTATTTCACGACGCTGATCGACTGTGGTATCAAACTCTACACCATGTTGGTGGCTAGCACTAATGCGAGGTTCAATCCCGTCATATCCAAATTCTTTAGCCATAGATAAAACTTGGTCGAGTGTAAGTTCCGGACAGGAGAAGGTCATAAATGAAAATTTCATATTGTCAAGCACCCTGAATCAGTTGATGTTGAATATGTGGTGAGAAAAGACAAGTTTATAGTGAACGTTTCAGAAAAATTATCCTACTCGTTCGTCTTCTCGGTCAGTAGGCAGTGGAGGCCGTGGAGACAGCTCTGATATACTGGCATACAGATCGTTGGTCATGTTGATTTGCATTGAGGTTAGAGATCCTTCTAACTGATCTGTATTTCTGGCTCCGATAATTGGGGCTGTAATTGCTGGGTGAGCTCCCACCCATGCCACGGCTAAACCTGCTGGGTGATAACCACTCTGCTGGGCCAAATGGGTAAAATCTTGAGCGATTTGGTAGTAATGCTTACCTGCATATCGGCTTTGGTACATTTGATTTTCCAGTAAGCGACCACTATCTGGTCGCTTGCTAACACCATATTTCCCACTTAGTAATCCTCCCCCTAATGGGCTATAAGGAATCACACCCATCCGCTCAGATAGGGCCATAGGTAATATTTCAACTTCGACTTGTCGTTTGGCGAGATTATACATTGGTTGAATACATTCAAAACGTGCTAAGCTCTCTTGTTCCGAAATTCCGTTGGCTTTAACGATCTGCCAGGCCGCATAGTTGCTGACTGCCGGGTACAGTATTTTACCTTGGCGAACTAAATCGTCCAGAGCTCTCAATGTCTCATGAATTGGCGTGTCCTCGTCAAAATGGTGAATAAAGTAAAGATCAATAAAGTCCGTGTTCAAGCGACGAAGGCTGTTCTCAACTTCTAAGAAAATATGACGACGTGATGCTCCTGAAGCATTGATATCTGCCCCCATACTACCATAAAATTTAGTAGTAATTACGACTTCAGATCGACAATTAGCGATCAGTGCTCCTAAAATTTGCTCCGATCTGCCCTGATGATATACATTGGCACAGTCGAAGAAATTTATACCAACCTCACGGCACCGGTGAAATATTTTGGCTGACATAGATTCGTCGGCATCACCAAAAGTCATGGTCCCTAAACAGAGCGATGATACTTTTACACCTGTTTGTCCTAGAAGTTTGTAATCCATTATTTACCTTTTTATGTTTTTACAAAAAGACGAAGAATATTTGTTAGATTGCCATCAAAAGTAACTCGGCAAAGCTAACACAGTATAGCACTGATCTGAACCGTCGACAATGAATAGAAAGTTTGTTATTTTTTACCATAAGTTCATAAGAAAAATTTTGACGTCAATCTATACTTGACCAGGTAGGTGGCTGGTTCAATCAGCTTAGGTCTAGCCAAAATTAGGGATATAAAGTAAGTTTTGGAGGAAACAAATTGAGTAATTTTATCTTCAATCACATACCAATTTGGCTATTGATATGTATGATATTAGGTTGCCGACAGCCCACTGAAACGGTTTTAACATCTTTACCCTCTGCAACTGAGCAACCAGACGTTGTAATAGCCCAGCCAGTATATCTTACTGATAAATTGGATCAGGAATGGTTTTTGTTAAGTTTCAATGATCAGGGAAGACAGAAGAAAACAATGCCCAACACTCAAACAACCATACAATTCTCAACCGATAGGTTGTCTGGGTCGGCTGGCTGCAATCGGTACTTCGCTGGCTACCAACTTAAAAATAGATATGACTTATCAATAGAAAGAATAGGTACAACCAAAATGGCGTGCCCCGATCCTATTGGTATCATGCAACAAGAACACACCTATCTAAAGTTGTTGTCCCAAACTAAAGCTTACTATATCCGAGAAGGACAACTCACTCTTTACAATGAGGATAAAGTCCCTCTCCTTATCTTTCAACAACAAAAAAACGAAGAATGAATTTTAAACTNGACCGAAGAATAAATTCTCAATAAAGCTCCTNTTCGACAGTAGACTGATTTTGGAAATATTGGTTCAAATAGTGAATCCAAAAGTGAACTCTTGTGAAAGGACTTCTCAAACTATCAAAGATAAGAAATCTATCATCTAGGTTGACCTGAAACAGTTTGATACTGATATACNTGGCTGTGAATAACTAATTCNGACTGATCAAGGTAGGAAAATTGGTTTGGGTTGATATATGAGGCTATTGATACGTTCACACATATCATTGTTTCTGATCTAAAATCACAATCAAATATAGTATTTTCTATACCAACTAAGAAATTAATAAAATTGATTAGTTCCAGACAGACACACAGGTTGAAGTGTACCCAAGCTGTTAACGTCTTTAATAACAATCCTTTTAGATTTAGAATATCAAGTGTAGCCAATTCCATAATAACAAAAATAGGGTTNTTCCAGTCAACTTTNACACACGGTTACGATATTTGCTCGATGGCCGATTTATCAATATANTATTGTGGGCAGTAATTTATAATTCACTCAGGTTGGAATCATAATGGAAATATTAAGTGCAACTCCTAATCCTTACGGAGGTATAGTGATTAACTCCGATGAACTTTGTAAGGGCGTATCAGTTTTTCAAACCCAGTTAACTCAGTCGTTAAATTTTTGGCGAAAAGAAGATTATCAGGTTGTTTGGTTAGAAATCCCATTAGAACAGGCAGAATTTATTCCTGTCGCAACAGCCGCGGGATTTGTATTTCATCATAGTCAGGAAAACTACTTGTTACTAATTTACCGTCTAGTAGAGGGAGCATTCGTTCCTGCATTTTCAACTCACTATACAGGGGCTGGTGGTGTTGTAATTAATGAAAAAAACGAGCTTTTGGTTGTTAGTGAACGGTATCGAAACCGACAGAGGCCATCGTATAAATTACCAGGTGGAGCNCTCAACCAAGGCGAACATATTGCTGAGTGCGTTGTGAGAGAAGTACAAGAAGAAACAGGTATCCGAACCCGGTTTGAGTCTTTAGTCTGTTTCCGACACTGGCACGGTTACCGATACAACAAGTCTGACCTCTATTTTGTTTGTCGGCTATCACCACTATCCCAAANTGTAACCAAACAAGACGACGAAATAGAGGAGTGTCTTTGGATGCCAGTTTCAGATTACCTGAATGATGAATTTGTTAGTATTTTCAACAAGCATATCGTNAAGGCTACTTTAGAAAATCCTGGTTTGGCACCGATGAACATTAAAGGTTATTCAGATCCGGAGAAACACGAAATTTTCATGCCTGCTGGGANGGAACATCTCTAGTTAAGAATGCTTAATCTAACAACTTTTGTCTTTGCTTTGAAAATCCCCCNTTGCTTACGGCTAACCGCTCTTTATTCTCTACAGCAGATTCTAGAGTCCAGCAAGTTGGGAAGACCAATGGATAAAGAAGANGAGGATGTAGACATACTAGTGGTGCAGTTCTAATTCCAAATGGTAAGCGCTCTTGGTTTTACCTAAGATAAGAGCCAATAAGAGGACACTCATAGGCCTGGAAAGGGTNCCNCTGGAGTAATTTGCAAAAAAGTTATTACATTNAAAGTGNTTGGTCAGTGATTACCATGTTCAAGAGAAAGATGAACTAAGGGATGAAAACAAGGTGAGATCGCAGTCTCTTTTATTTCTTAGTTGATTTTGTAATATGATATCGTTTTCGATCAAAGCCCAAAAGATGAAGTTGTTAATTGGGGTGATNGTTCGGATGAATATAGGGAATGAAATAGATATATAGTATTCATGGCAATAGAAAGAGGAAAATCTAATGGTTAAACGTAAGGTATTGATCACTGGTGGAATGGGTTACATTGCCGGTCGAATGTTATCAGAGCTTCGTCAAAGATACGATCTTACTATTCTTGATATCAAGGATACTAACTGTGAAGGTGAAAAAGTNAAGGATGTAATCATTACCAACTTGCTGGATAAAGATCGTGATAATTATCGGCAGNATTTCAAAGGTATNGACACAGTAGTACACTGTGGATTCACCGGATCAGCGAGTCAAACACACCGACAGTTTTGGACAGAACTAGATAATGTGGCAATGTCTTACAATATCTATCAAACCTGCATCGAGGAGGGCGTCCGCCGCGCAGTAGTTTGCAGTTCTAATCATGCAGCTGACTTCTACGAGCGGCTGATCTGGCAAGACAAAATGGAATTCGTAAAGCCTGAGATGCTACCTATTTCTGATAATTATTACGGCTGGGCCAAAATTTCCTACGAATCACTAGGATTCGTTTTTGCTACAGGTGCAATGAATGATGGTGTCCAATTAGAAAACATCCAACTCCGAATTGGAGGACCACGCGAAACCGATATTGAAGGCTTGGGGGCATCAGATTTGAAACGCGTTCACCGAGCCCTNGGTGCTTATCTTAGTATACGGGACCAAGTTCAACTAATTGTCAAAAGTATTGAGGCTGANGATATCGCTGATGACAATGACATACCTTTCCAAATTTTCTACGGTATCAGCAACAACACCCACCGCTTCTGGAGCATCCAAAATGCCCGAGATGTCATAGGTTATACTCCAGAAGACGACAGTCAAATAAGATTCGCCGATCAAATTTCCGAAATCCTAACCGAAGCGAGACGTAAATTATAAAATGACAAATGGTTTAAAATCTACAGGCCTAGAATATTTCCAATAAAAAGGTTATCTCTGNATTCCCGAAGCTTTTTCTCAGTCAGAGGTTTTAACTAGTTGTAGTTCAGGCTAAGNAAATACTAGCTTATTTTGCTCAATCTATTAGACGTTTTATCAAAGATGGATTATTAGAAGTTAGCAAAACAGAAACTGGGAGATGGATAATTTCTGAGTATTCAGTCAACCAGAAGAAAGCACAACATAAGACTAAATCCGATCTACCATTTTTTCTGGCTTTGAGGTTTCAGAATGGTCTTGGGACTGTTATCATTTTCTTTTGTTAGATCATCAGTTCTTTATAATAATTTTCTAAGTGGGNCTCTAACAACAAATTTTCGGTGATGAAGNTCTAATATCCTATTTTCAACTTGATCGAAAAAATACTTGTTTTTTTTCGGTTATTACATCGACAAATAGGGGAGTCAGTACGCACTTCTTTTTCCTCTCATAGGACCGCTGCATCTACCACAACTGATCTTTTGTTGATTGTATGGTAATATCCATTTGTTTAATTTGAGTATAGAGATTCTAAAGTCAGTGCAACATATAGAATTATTAGAGCCAATTAAATCTTTTTTACGATGTGGTACCCCAGATAAATGGGTTGCTGAAGCTAGGAAAGCTGAGAACTTGCCTGTTCTTCTCTTAGATCATTTGATGTGTGAGTTGAAAGCAGCTCAAACGGCAATGTGGCTTATTCGCAAATATGCAGCCGATAAAGATGGTGCAAATAGCCTCTTAGCTTGGCTAGAGCCTTATGAAAAGTTTGTTTATCGAAAAGAAGGGGACTTGGATACATTGGTTAAAAACTTAAAATTTAGTAAATCAATTACTCCAAAAGCAGAATCAAAGCTAGGGCAAGATCTTATAGATAAAATGGTATTACTGATTAAGGAAGAACTACACCACTTTTGTCAGGTNCTAGAAATCATACAATCTAGAGAAATTCTATACAAAAATATTACAGCAGGTCGCTATGCTAAGGGGCTTATGAAGTACGTTAGAACTCATGAGCCAGAAACGTTCGTAGATAAACTCATATGTGGCGCCTATATCGAGGCGAGATCCTGTGAAAGATTTGCCCTGTTAGCGCCTTATTTAGATGACCAATTAAACAAATTTTATATTTCACTTTTGAGATCAGAAGCGAGGCATTATCAAGACTATTTGACACTAGCTCAAAGCGTTTCTGATAAAGACATAATTGAAAGAGTGATATTTTTCGGTAAAATAGAGGCCGATTTNATCAAGTCACCTGATACGGATTTTAAATTCCACAGTGGCATNCCAAAAAAGTTAAATTCCTTCGGTTCCTGACAGCTTTCTAGCCTGCCAAAGTTATCGGACATCTTTTTGGGNTTTTAGTCAATTTTGGCANCGAGAACACCCAACATATGGCCTACCCCATCGAGAATCATCAATACTATTAGAAAAAAAATGAATATTATAAGAGGCCAATCCCAAGTTTTCAAAACCGACACACACATCTTCCAGAANGCTTTGTAACAAAAAATCGAACAAGTATATTTTATACCATCACGGTCAGAATTTTTTAGGCGTTTTAATTTTGGTTGGAAACTACCAGTTTTAGAGATAATGACTGATAATTTTCATNGTTAGATACTTCTATCACTGAATTGATTTGAATTATTTTTTTTTATAAAAAGATATGTAACCTACATAAAATAAGTAACACAAAATAAAGGTCAGTATCACACCACCCCACATTTTTAGTTATTCCCTCCCCAAACTTTGAAAAGAATTGAACTATAAATTGAGAATAGAGTAAAAGTGAACATGATTCCTGAGATGAGAAAAACGAGCTGAACNGANGAGTGTATACATCTAAGTATTCCATGAAATAATTCCCGAATTTTGTATCGAAAACTATTGTCTCCTTTCCAATCAGAAAGGTCTTTCCACTCAATAAAACTGTCTTTTAGGTATATGAGGTCATACCAAAAATTCTCTATCCAGTCATCCCTCCAAAAAAACCAAAAAACGAAATATGTGAGAATTGAGGTCATGACTATGACCCCAATCCCTCCAATTAGACCGATCTCCTCGAATGGTGTGACCACAGATACATCAAAACATAATTTCAGTAAACCCATACAATTATTATGATAAGTTAGGCTTCTGAACCTTGNACATCCCTANCTATATCAAAATAGCTAGATANTAATCTTGAAAACAGGCTCATCGCTTATAAAATAGTTTCTTTTCCACTAAGNAAACATTCCCACATGANACTGGGTGCGTAACCAACGAAAAAGGCCAGTATCGGATGCCCAGTCGTTATAATTTCCTTTCAAGACCATAAAAAAGAGCGACTAATATAAGAATCACGCGTTTTAACCAACCATTCAACGTTCCGCTTACAACTCCACTGACAGCCTATGGTAACTAGGATGAGGTAGAACAAAATAAAATCTACACGGATAAACTTGTCAAACAGGGGATTTGCATGAATTATGTCATCCAAGTAAATGATACGGATTTTNCACGAGAATTGATTGAAAAGAATTGAANACATGAGTTTTCANGTATTGAATATGAAAATGGATGTACTGTTTGTGANGCTTGCATAGAATCTGAGCAAAAATAGGATCCCTAAATCTAGGAAAAAGATAGTTAAAAAGACTAAGAGATAGTTACTGGATTATTTGACGTCTGGCAATCGTNATTATCAAACGGCAAATAATCGAACTAATTTCTTTTACTATTCTGCTGTAATTTTAGACTTTTTAGTCGAACGCTTTTTTCCTGTAGTGGATGAATATGTCGGCATCTGCGATATTAATCTGGNAGTTATTGTATTTGATGATTTTGGGCGTAAAAAAGTGTCTAGCAATTTAGTGAACTAGACACTTTTTTATTAGATATTCTTCAAATAGGAATTGATGATGAGAAAAATGTATAGTTAAAAACTAGATTTAACTTCTCCCCAAACTAACGGCAATTTATCAGATAGGTCAACATTTGTAGTCGAAAAATCGCCCGACATAATTGCTTGAATTTCTTCTTGGGTTATCGACCGACCAAATACGAAAAAGTCATCTAATAGGCCTTTATACCAACGTCCGTTCTTGTGATGCCCTATCCCAGCTGTTANATTCCAGTTGGTTGCTAATTCTGCTTCAGTAGCCTTAGCTTCATGCGTTTTTTCGCCGTCTACATAAATAGCAACATTTTTACTTTTGGCATCATAAATACCCGCAAAATGATGCCAATTTTTACCTTTAATTACTGGACCCGGGTTAATGTTAAAAACTTCGGCGGAATCATCATTTCTATGAAAAAACCGAAAACCTGCGGGTCGGATTTCAACATGAAATAGCCCGTTACCATGCTTGTCCCCGATGGCGTCGAAAAGGCTTTGTGGATCCGCAGAATCATCGTGGTTCACCCATGTCACTAGGGAGAAACCTTCTTCTGGCAAGTTATTAAATTCAGCCCCATTAATTTTGATCCATACCCCTTGGTCTAATCTAATAGCTTTGCCATTTTTTCCTTCATCAAATTTAATATCAGCTTGGTCTGGATTCTCAATAATAATTTCCCCATTGTTACCTGAAAGTGAACCATCTTTGATTGTTTTACCAGAGATATCATCAAAGCTATAATACATTGCCAATTTTGGATCTTTGAGAATGGCACTCGCAGAAACACAAATAGCAAACATCAAAACGAATGAACTTATTTGTTTCATCAATATCTTCCAATTTTGTAATAAAAAATTAAATACACGTATTTCATGTTATCACAGTTAAAACTTTTTGACGTTTAAATTTTGATTATAGAATGTCAACTAAAATAGAAATGACCGATTATCCGTATTATCAGATATTATGATGGTCGATCTAATGTGTAGGTATAAAGAAGTCAAAATCAAGGATCTAGCTTTATCCACAACTCTTGCAACTATTATACCTGTGCTCCTTATTCTACATTCATTCCCACTTTTTTTAAGGTTGTGGACAAATTGATTAACACTTCGTGACTAAGAACACTAGCCTATCCCCATAAGCCAACAAAATAACCAAGTAGCACAAAGAGTACTGATCAAGTCATCGGTGGATAAGAGAATGATTAGATAGTTAAGTCAAAACTATAAAAGACGGGTCNCTGAAACAAGAACGGGCAATAGTNGGNCCAGTACCAACNTTGGTTACTGGTAAGGAAGGAAGTTGATCAAATCACAAAAATTTAGTGCTGATCCCTAACCATGGCCGTGGCATGGGGACACTGTTAGGGCAGAACACTAGTCACTTGATAGCCGACCGACTCCAATTCAAAAAAATCGGGTATCTAACGTAAGATACAAGTGGATAAGATTAGAATTGGCCGTCTATTAAAAGCCCACCATCTTGGGATTGGCCTTGGCTACGATTTGCTTGCGCAGTAGGAGCCGCAGGCTTTTGTTTAGGTTCAATTGGNGCAGCTGGTTCTTGCTGAGTTTTACTGGACTCTTGCGCGGCTTTGGGTGATTCACTTTCAGCCGACTGACTTGGCATGAGTGGAGTTAATGCGGTCAATGAAATTTCGGACATGGTAACCTCCCGACATTTGGTTCTCTATATGATATTACCGTAGCGGAATAATTGCAAAGTATTTCTGTCCGAAGAACGGAATTCTTTTTAACTGGTACCTTACTAAAGTTCTCGGAACATATGTGTTATTGAACCAACTATGAAAATTATGAGTGTTATTCCGACCTAATATGGCTAGTAGATACCCAGTTAAGAAAATACTTCCTGAGACCCACAACTGTTCGTTCAGACTCTTGATAAGCTTTTTCAATAAATTTACGATAATCCGTTACATCATCCTGAGCCTGATAAGCATTGGCTAACAAACCTTTATCTTCGCTGTAGACTAGTTGGTGTGGGGAACTTCCGTCTGAATAAAATATCTTGGTGATCAATCTTTTAGCTGTAGGGTTATTGATACGCCGACTGGAAGAATCTTCGCCTTCGACACGTAAAAATACAAATAAATTAATAGAACAGAATTGGGATTCAGGTACTCCATTCTGTTGACAAATTTGGTCATAAGCTTGGTCGATATCATCAACATGCATATTACCAACCAGCATGTGCTCAAGTTCTGAAAGATTGAAAAACTCACGCAAATCATTTCCCCAAAGATAGCCGGGAGGTCTATGATTACTGAGTTCATGTGAAATGACACAATGAGGAGAATGAAACGTACCCGTAATTTGGCCTGGTAAAGCAATTCCAAAAGGNCGGTCATTTGGGACAACACTGAGCAAGGCTCTCATTGTTGTTGTTTTGCCTACTCCACCTGGACCTGCACNAATGATATATGATGCTCCCTGCGAAACATGAGATATCAACCACGCTGANAACTCTAAGTCAAGAGTTTGACCTTCGAGGAGATCGATTAAAGAAAGTGAATGACCTCCTCGTTTCGATTGACACAAGTCTTCTAAAATGACTATNTCGCTTTGGTTTTCTATATTCATTCTTTCNTTCTCCAACTGTCTTTCTATTTTTGTTATGCCATAAATTATTTGGCCTATTATAACGATAAAGGTTCTATGAAAAAAGCATTTTACTTTTTGTTCATCATTCAAATCATGAAATTTTCGTCTTTAGATTGAAGTAATAAATTATCTGCCTTACCTTCATAAACTCTGATTAGTGATTTGAAGGATAGAATTATTANATACCATGTAAGCTATTGATAGTTAAGCATTAAGGAATGCAGCATACAGATATTCAATTTTCCTATACAAAAAATAATAATCAATAAATTCCTGTTATGATNCGTAAAAAAGAGTTTCTGNCTTAATAAAAAATTGGTCTCTTGTAGACCTAGAAATATAAAAAGATGGTTTGATAGGAATCGAACAAATAAGCNCAAATAATTACAGATCTTTGATAACAATATCTAAACGATGTAATATGTTTTCTGACGAAAAATGTAAGGNTGAGGAAAGTGCATGGAAAATATCATTTTGAATTCTAATGAGATCGAGACNTTCAGATCACAAGGGTATTTAGGACCTTATTCTCTTTGTTCTGCTGATGAGATGATGNAGACCGCGAAACAGATCGAATCAGTTCTAAATACGGATCCTCCAGATCATAAAAATCGGGTCCATAATCGNCACCTTGATAATCAATTAATTCACCAAGTTTCAACTGATCCTCAGATTGTCAAACGTATGGCTTGTTTATATGGTGATGACCTTTTGTTGTGGCGTACAAATTTCTTTGTAAAGGAAAGTGGAGCTAAGGAAATTCCATGGCACCAGGATTTTAACTATTGGCCTTTAGAACCACCGATTATAGTTTCAGCTTGGATTGCAATTGACCAAAGCACTGTTGAAAATGGTTGCCTAAAAATAATACCAGGATCGCATCGGCGTGTGATCCCGCATATCGAATCCAAGCCAAATGTTCAGTTTAACCGGATGGGTGATCCAGATTATATTGATCTCAATAATATTGTGACATTGGAGATGGAGCCAGGTGAATTTATTCTTTTCAACGAAAGGACGTTACACCAATCTGATCCCAATCATTCCAGTATGCGTAGAATAGGACTGGCTGTAAGGGTAGTTATTCCGATTGTTAAAGTACTTGATTGGGATTCTCCGGAACATTCGCTAGTGCCAATCAGTGGTAAAGATCGTATGAGAATTAATGACCGTAGTCAAAACAGATCCACTTCTCACTGTTAATTCTCAAAGTTTCTTAATTACATAAGCACAATTTAATGTGTTGACTCCAACCAATTGCAACTACAAAAGACGTATTTTGGATCTAACCAATCTAGTACTGATATCTGCTGAACTTAGACAGACTTTCTCTCTATTGATCAAATATGGGCAGACCTAAGTTCAATCAGTTCGCCATAATTACTTTTTGTCGTTTATCCGCGTACAAGAAAAATAAGCTAAATTAAATTCCGGGTAGTCAAAGAAGAAATTTTAATTTAGCTGTCAATCATCTGTTGTCTGACTATTTCCTGCGACGAAAAACCGACAAGCCCTTGTTGCTTAGGAACACTTTTCAGTTAGGAGTGGCACAATATTAGATCCGTAGGTCGAAAAGTTCTAATTTCAATGAATATAAGCAGCCATCGATTCAAATACCATCCCCAAATTTCCGTTTCTATTGCCTATTTTGCTGCTTTTATCGGGCTTGGACTATTAGTAGCTTCACTAGGACCAACCCTAAGTCGTCTTGCCGATAATACTCAGTCAGACCTGAGTCAAATTAGTTACTTATTTACTGCCAAAGCTTTGGGGTTCATTCTGGGCTCATTGGCTGGTGGTTACATCTATGACCGCATCCCTGGCCATCCAATCATGGCAGCTATGTTTTTTCTGATTGCACTTAGCTTATCTTTAGTACCTATAATCTCCGTCCTATGGTTACTCATCCTAAATATGTTTTTGATCGGTATCTTTGTTGGTGCAGCCGATGTTGGTGGTAATACATTACTGGTCTGGTTACACGGTCAGAAAGTTCAGCCTTATATGAATGGACTTCATTTCTTCTTTGGCTTGGGTGCAGCTTTGTCTCCAATTATCTTTGCTCAATTTTTAAGATTAACTGGAAATATAACTTGGGGTTACTGGACGATTGGGCTATTGATCATTCCTATATCCTTTTGGATCCTATGTTTACCTAGCCCAGAGCGACCAAAAGTGCACCAAAAAACCACCTCAAAACCGATAATGGATACCTACCTGTTACTCTTGATCATTACCCTCTTCTTTTTATTTGTTTCAGCTGAAGTTAGTTTAGGTGGTTGGATAGCGACCTATGTCTTGGAGAGCCATTTAGCAGATGAAGCGTCAGCGGCTGATCTAACTTTTATATTTTGGTTTTCGCTAACCATTGGTCGCCTTTTGAGCATCCCGATTTCTACACGAATACACGTCAAATATATTCTTGGCGTCGACTTATTATTATGTTTAATTGGTGTTGGGTTGATCCTGGTTTGGCCTACATCATTGAAGGTTATTTGGGTCGGAACTGGTATCTTTGGACTGGGAGTAGCCTCGATGTTTCCCATCGGTATCTTCATAACTGAGAAGTATCTGACTGTATCTGGTCAGATTACCAGTCTATTATTTGTCGGCGGGGCCCTAGGTGGAATGGTTATCCCGTGGCTAATTGGTCAATCGTTTGGTAATTATGGGCCTGTTAGCTTAATTTGGATTGTGTTATCTATAGTAGCTACTGCGATATGCGTATATGGCTTACTTATGCGGAGGATATGATTATCTAGGGTTTCTAGGTTCCCTGATTGATTTTTTCCCGCTCTATCCCAGAAAAGATATCTGATAGAAACTATCATGTTTAGTGCTCCAAAATAATCCCTAGACTCAAATAAACCACTCAACAAATGCATATCTGCTTAGTCTATTTTTCATTTTCTCAAAAGAAAAGGATTAATCAAGGTTTGCTTAAATAATGACTGTCATTTTGCTGCCAATTTCATCACTAAGATGAGACCGCAGGCTGTTCTTGGTGATAAATTACGTCACCTTCGTCAGTTTCATTTTGGCATAGCCCGTGCTATTAAGTAGATTGTTCATCAACTCTCCTTGATAAACGTTACTAGTGGTTGGCGGGGTGTACAGTTTACTGTGCACCCCGTTTTTTGTTTTCGACCCACAGATTATTTTGTGATGGTTGATTAGCAATCTACCAAATAGTTAAATTAAAAACAGATCTTTTGGTACATCCAAAAGCTGACTGAATAAGAAAGTAACTGATCATCTTAAGATAAAGTATAATCCGAAAACTAATTGATCTATCAAACCAGCTAGGCCAAAAATTCATTGGCTGGAGATCTATTACCAAGGTGTAGTTCACTACTATCCACTACGTTTCTATAGATAAAATTCACATCGCAGTTAGTAGATAAAAAACCTTAGCGTGGAAATTGACGAGTGGTTCAGACTAAATTTTTCTGAAATTTATTTCTCATCTCACTCTGCTATAGCCACAGTTCGATACACCTATTTTCTTAATAAGTAACCCCAACTTCTTTACGCCACTCATCCAATAACTGCATATTAGAAAGTGTATCGTCCCAAGGCATAGCAGGTGCTTGCCGATTTTCAATATGATCAGCTACCATGTCGGCTTCATAGCTAAACAAATCACGATCCACGTCAACCATAATTTCAGATTCAGCTTCTTGATTCGTTTGAATGATAATTCTTGATGATGGAAAATCTGTATCCAGTGGTAAGGGACGAGTAGCATTCCGACAAGGGGTTGAAGGTAACCAAGGTGTTGGGATGATTATGGTCCCTTTAGAACCATAGATGGTTACACTGCTGCCCAAACTACATTCAACTGACGCAATTATCTCACCTATGATGTCATTTTCAAACTTAAGCGTTGCGGCTGCGATATGGTCAACACCAGTGGGACCAACCTTACCATTACCCTTAATCGAGGTAGGATGTAGAAACGGCTTATTCTCTACGGCTCCAGCAATCTTCCTAACCATAGAAGATGGATAACATCCAATATCAAGAATTCCACCCCCTCCCATTTCATGACTATATACGCGGCTTTTTGGATTAAATTCGGCCGTATAACCGAACATAGCCCGTACAACCTGTATATCACCTATTACTCCATCCTGTATCAGATTCACTACTCGATTCATTTGAGGGTGGCAACGATACATAAAGGCTTCCATCAGAAATACATCATGCTCTCGAGCCGCTTGGATCATAGCCTCGGCCTCAGCATAATTCATACTGATTGGTTTTTCTACCAAAATATGTTTTTTCGCTTGAGCAGACTTGATGGCCCACTCAGCATGAAATGGGTGAATTGTGGAAATGTAAACGGCATCAATATCTTCATCTTCCAACATTGTTTCATAGCTATCATATTGTCGAGAAATACCAAAATCGTTGGCTAATTTTTCCGCACGGGACGGAGTATGACTGGCTACAGCCAAGATTTCACCTGTATTTGTAAAACGCATCCCATTGCAGAACACATAGGCTATGCCCACAGCTCCCATAACTCCCCAGTTTAACATCTCTTTCCTCTTTGTTTTAATATTGGAATTTATTAATAATTCTGTACATTTGACTGATAATTTGATGAGATCGATTAGTCTATTTCTAAGTCAGAATCTAGCTGAATCGAGAACAAAACCATATGATATATTCGCAACGGTCAAATCGTCTTGTCTACTTGCATTCTAAATCAATTAAGACTAAAGATCAACATGATCCGAAGTTGTTAGAATCTTTTGTCGAAGAATTATCAAACAATCCAGACATTTAAAAGTTGTATCAAAGTAAACAATTGATAACGAATTCATAATACCCAAAAATAAAATCAGCATTACATTCAGAAATAGAAGATCGGATTAATTATATTATTTACCGAGTCAAAAACTACAGGACGGAAAAGCAAAAATTCTACAACGTAATTAGGTCTGCAGAAAATCCCCAAAAAACTCTAAATGGGGGATTGAATCTAAGTCAGTAAAAATGTGTATCCGAATCTAAATAACTTCAAAGTAACGAGACCGAATTTCCGCCTGTCATCACTTCTACTGATAGGTGAGAGATAGTTCTGGAAGTAACAGATTATATTAGAATTACCTACCTCGGCAAATTTAGTTTAGATGAACTGATTCTACAATTCCTTATTTTAACACTGGATAAGTTTCAAAAATCTTTTAACTAGAAGCTATATCCAATACTAGCTCCAAACCAAGTTAGCAATACCAAGCTATTATTTAGACCAATCATTGGTGTATAAGCTAAACGAAAGCTAATTGGGCTGTTGGTAGTTTGAAATCGATAACCCCAAATACCAGTAGCAAAAATAGAAAATAATTGTTTGAATTGATCTCCATCACTGGTTTCTATGTAGCTTTCCCTACTAGGTACCACCCCTCCCCCAATTTCCATCTGCTGTTGATTCGAATTAAACAAATAACTCACCGTGATAGGCACCAAAGTGGATTTAAAGTCAGCTGTTGAGACCGAACCCATTGAAAATTGATCCAGTTTGAGGCGAGAATAACCGACTCTAAAGATAGTCTTAGGAAAAATCAGTCGGTCATAGTTAATCGAATAATAAAAAGCGTTTCCAAACATTTCGATATAAAGCCTATTCGGTCCAATTTTAGATTGGTTCTGAGTTTCGGAATCACGATACTCTACTTTAGGTTTGATGTCGGCCAGTGAATAACCTGATAGTAATATCAGGCTCCAACTCAAAATTATTCTCACCATTAGCTTGTTATGAGGCTCATCAGCGATTTTCAATGCCTAGTGTGTAATCTAGATA
>PAYP01000012.1 GCA_002714785.1 Candidatus Poribacteria bacterium
AAGGTTTTTTTCTTCAAAGTTTTGTGGATTATTAAACTCTAATTTTAATGAAGAATATGTTTTATCACTTATTTTTCTCGGATCTCCCGAAGAAACTCGCATGGCTGCGGCCTCATAGGACATATTTAGTAATACGTTTTTACTTGGATCCATTAGGTCTACGAGTCGTTCGACATATTGATATTGGTGCATGATAGTACTCCTATGAATAAATAGTTGGCAGTTCGATATTCTTCTCTTAACACATCCCTTAGTGTTCCTTACGATTCTTTCTACCGGTGACAGCAGTTAGGCAATTGTGCTGTTTCCTCTGAGAAGTAAGCTAATTTTCACAAAAAATATTCAAATTGAAGGATTAACCCAATACGAAGTGTATATTGTCAATGACATTTTTCAGAAAGTAAAAGTACATATAGATTATCAGTTTGTAAAAATAATTAAAGTAATAACAAATTAATTAGTTTACACCCATAAACAAAAATCTAATATTCATAAATCGAAAAACTGAGATGGGTAAACATGTTTTCAGTCGGACTTCTGTTTAGAAACTTTAGAAAATATTAGGCAAAAATAAAAATCACGATAAGTAATCGATTGGAATTGGGTTGAAGTGCACCGGACTTCGAAATAACTAATTTAGCTCCAAGCACTTCAATTTTTTGAACAAACCACTCGTCATATCTCAGAGGATATAGGATGAGTTGGCTTTCTGCTAGTCAATGAATCTTATGTTTTCAAGCTGTTAAGATTAATTCATAATCGACTAGTAAGGATATGATGACCAGAAAGACTGCCCCTGTTCGCGTGTGTCGTTGTAGGTCGTTTGCCATTTTTTGAGCTGATTTCTCAGGTTATGTAAAACGTCACTACGACTCGTGTCACTAGCCAGATTATGAAGCTCTGTTGGGTCACTGATCATATCAAACAGTTGTGTTTTACGGTGAGAACCATTGACTACATACTCGATTAATTTGTACCGTTCGTCTCGTATACCTCTTTGTACATCTTGAAAGGCAAAATGCAGACAACTTCGGATTCTCTTTTCTGAATCATTAAATGTAGGATGCAGACTATTACCTTCTACTGTATGTGGAATTGGTAGTTCAAGCAAATCACACAATGTGGGAAAAATATCGATCAGGTATACCAGACTATCTCGCTTTTGCCCTGATGGGATGCTAGGACCAGCCATGACTAGTGGGACGTGAATACTGTGATCATACAAATTTTGTTTACCCATCAGACCGTGTTGCCCAACAGCTAAGCCATTATCACTAGTAAAGATTATGATTGTTTCGTCCAAAACATTTTGTTCTACTAATGTGTCAATAATTCGACCAATAGCGGTATCTAAGTGGGTAATCATGGCATAGTATTCAGTAAGATGCCTCTGTACCTCGGTTTTTGTACGAGGGAAATTAGCTAATTGCTCATCTCTACCAGTCATCCACCCATTATCAAATGGGTGTTGCGGCGCGAAATTTTCGGGTAATTCAACTGAATCAGGATCGTATAGCTCTCGGAATTCTGGTGGCATGCTACGAGGGTCATGCGGAGCCATAAAAGAAACATAGGCAAAAAAGGGATTTTGTTTGCTATTGTGATGTCGAAGGAATTCGCAGGTTACATCGGCAAATAAGTCAGTCGAGTGTTTCCCCGCCGTGACATGGTCGCAATGATGCCAACTCACTATATTGTCGGCATATGGATTACTAATTTTGGGTCTTTGTGGGTATTTCCCACTAGGATCAAAATCACAAGCTGGCACATTCCAGTGGTCACTCATACCACCAAAGAAAATTTCAGCACCCGTGTTAAAACTACGAGAGAAAGACGCCGAGCCATTGTGCCATTTACCTGTACCGAAGCAAGTATAGCCAGATTCTTGTAACACTTGTCCAAGAGTAACATGCTTCGGGTCTATGTCTTCTCCCTGGCCTCGAATGCGGTATAATGACCGACCCGTATGCAACATGCCTCGGCTTGGCATACAGACAGCACCCGAAGAACCACCCATAATATACGCATTGGTGAATGCCGTTCCTCGACGAATTAACCCATCAAGATTAGGTGTTTTGATGTTTGGGTTATTCAACCCTCCGATAGTATCAAAACGCTGATCATCAGTAAAAAAGAAGATGATATTCGGTTTTTTCATAACTCTGAATTCGTAGAACTTAGAGCCCCAAACTTATAATATACCAAGCGGTGGGGTANAATATACCAAGCGGTGGGGTGACTGTAACAGATTCTACTGTCATGTCAACTGGTGACATTNCCAGTTGCAAAATAGTATCAGCCAANTGATGNGGCTTTAGCATTAAGTCAAGATCTGGGTGTTGTTCCATTTTATCCCAAAAGCTAGAATTAATAGAGCCTGGTAGAACTGCAGTTACTCGAACACCTTCCGATCTCACCTCTTCTCGCAATACGTTACTCAAAGCTAAGGCTCCAGCCTTGGCTGCACAGTAAGCACTAGCGAANGGAAAGGCAACTTGAGCTGCGACCGACAAAATATTAATGATTTGGCCTGATTTTTGGTCTAGCATAATTGGTAANACAGCTTTCGAACACAGATAAATACTAGTCAAATTGGATTGAATAACTGATTGCCAGTTGTCAGGATTAGAATCAACCACCGATTCAAAAATCCCTACTCCTGCATTATTAACAAGCAAATCGATTTGTCCAGTTTCCTTGACAACTTGATCTACTAAATCCTGTACTGACTGAGCTTGAGTTACATCTGTTGGAATTGCCAAAGCATTTCCGTTATCACTATTAATCTCCNTGGCAACCTGATTCAAATCATCTACATTACGAGCAGCCAAGAAAACACAGATTCCAGCNCNGGCTAATCTAGTTGCTGTTGCTCGTCCTACACCACGGGAAGCACCCGTTACAATTGCTACTTTATTTACCATCTCAAACCTCTAATTTTGGCGAATTTCATGTTTATTGGCAAAGGCTTTCTCAACTCTCCAGNCATCCCATATTTCTGGTTCTGAAAGTGGAAACCNACTACCAATTAACTCTTGGCCATCGTCAACTTCAAATCGGGACACGAGAACGTGATTNGCTGATTGGGACAAGTTAACTTTAGTTCCCTCAGCCATAAAAATCATAATATGTGCTCTTCTTTGTTGATTAGTAATATTTGGGGGGGTAGCGTGAAAATTGAGGCAATGATGAAACATACATTCTCCGGCCATCAGTTCAACTGGTGTACCAAAACCGATGTCTTTCTGACTAATAAGTTCCCTTTCTGTTTTGTAAGCCCCTTCAGCTCTAGCTACAGGACCGAACTTCTCATCGATGTGACTACGCGGTATAACATGCATACAACCACTGTCNATAGTTGCGTCATCTAGGGCTAACCAACAAGTCACAATTTGGGGATGATCCAAAGGCCAGAAGTAAAAATCTTGATGGAAATTGAATTTCCCGTTATCTGTTGGTGGTTTAGAGATGATTTGATCGTGCCACAACCGTACTCGTTTCACACCCAATAGAGCACAAGCTATTCCAGAAATGATTGGGTGGTGTAATAGTCGTTCGTAGCTTGGTTGACGCTTCCACATGTTGACAAACTGAGTAATTGCTCCTACTTCATCTTCATTCTTCCGCCGATGACCATATCGAAATTCTGGCTCAGTATCATCACCACCGTCAAATTCTATCTGGATTACCTTGTTCAAATCTCTCCGTAATTCTTTGATTTCATCCATCTGTAAAACTGATCCATATGATAAATAACCGTTTTCCTGAAAAAAAGAAATTTGAGATTCGTTTACCATAAGCTATGTAATAAACCCAACCGTTTTCAAACGATTGTCTCCTTACTAAATTCGACTGGCATTATAACACTTGACCTAAAAATATGCATATCATTGTCGTGATCAATTTTGGTGATTTTACTTTGATTTTGGTAGTAGATTGGTGTAAGATGCACCATTCTCATTTGAACATATAACATTCTCATTCGAACGCATAAGGAGTCATCAAAAATGGAAAAAGTGAAGGTTGGTTTTATTGGAACAGGCGGAATTGCCGGAGCACATATGAGCAATATTGCCAAATTTGAAGATGTGGAGTTTTCTGCTATGTGCGATGTGTCCGAAGATCGCGCTAAAGCTCGCTCTGAAGAGTATGGTGGTAATCCATATACTGATTATCGACAAATGTTTGATCAAGAAGATTTAGATGCTGTTTACATTTGTACTCCTCCTTTCGCCCATGGTGAACAAGAACAAATTGCGTGTGAAAGTGGAGTTCCCATGTTCATCGAGAAACCGATTGCTGTTGACATGGAACAAGCTATTATAATTAATGAATACATTGATCGATATGATATAACTACAAGTGTGGGGTACCACTGGCGGTACGGGGGTAACGCGCAACAGGCAAAGAAANTTCTAGCAGACGAGCCTCAAGTTTTAGGGGCTCTCGGCTATTGGATGGGAGGTATGCCTGGAACACCTTGGTGGCGTGTTCGTGCTGAGTCTGGAGGTCAACATGTAGAACAAACAACACATATTTTCGATTTAGCCCGTTTCCTCCTAGGTAATGGAAAAACAGTTCACGGTGTTGCTACTAGTGGCAGTATGTTAGATATCCCTAACTACGATGTTGATGATCTCAGTATGGTNAATATAGAGTTTGAAAATGGATCGATCGCTAACATTGTTTCTTGTTGTGCCATGCAAGGATGGGGNCGTGTACACCTAGAAGTTTTCTGTCGTGGCTTGGTCATAACTGTTGGTGGATCTAATGAAATCAATCGTGAAGGTGAAACTGAAAAATTATCNGGTGAAGAAGGGCAAGACCGAGATCGAGTATTTATTGATGCTGTGAAAACTGGTGATCGATCTAAAATTTTGTCTCCTTATAGCGATGCCCTTGAAACTCAAAAAATTATGCTGGCAGCCAGTAAATCGTTTGAAACTGGCAAGGCAATTGATATATAACACAATCAAGTCTAGGGGTAATTTTGTTTTTGGTTGGCGTCGAGCTGATCTAAGTGGNTTTTCAAGCGAAGTCAAGCTTGACGCCAATTTTGGTAACTACTGTTAGTTCCCTTTTATCTCGTAATTCCTAGAGAGTGAATCGACTACTNATGACACACAAAGAAAAATACAAACTGTTAGTTTTTGGCGCACACCCCGACGACTGCGATATTAAAGCTGGTGGATTAGCTACTTTGTACGCTCAAAAGGGGCATCAGGTCAAATTTGTTTCTGTAACGAATGGAGACGCGGGTCATCATCAGATGGGAGGTGCTCCTCTAGCAATTCGACGACAGGCTGAAGCTCAAGCGGCGGCTGACATAATTGGTATTGAATACGAACTGTTAGATAATCANGACGGCCTTTTAGAACCAAAATTAGAAAATCGTCTCCAGATCATTAAGCTAATTCGTCAATTTCAACCAGATTTAATTCTGACTCATCGGCCCAACGACTATCACCCTGACCACAGATACACATCGNTCTTAGTTCAGGATGCCGCTTACATGGTTACGGTTCCCAATATTTGTCGACTTGTACCAAGCCTAGACTATAACCCGACTATTCTTTATCTGAGTGATGCATTTACCAAACCCAATCCGTTTAAAGCTGATGTAGTAATTGGTATTGATGATGTCATCGGCCAAAAGCTCGATATGATGCATTGTCATCAATCTCAGTTCTACGAATGGTTACCTTACAATGCAGGTATAATAGACCAAGTACCTTCCTTAGAAGCCGATCGACGACAATGGTTGGCTAATCAACGTTTAAAAGGTTTTGAACGAATTGCAGAGCAATACAGGGAGACATTAGTTTCTACTTATGGTGAGGAAANAGGCCTTCAGATTCGATATGCTGAGGCATTTGAAGCTTGTGAATACGGAAGTCTCCTTACCCAAGAAAAGAAACAAAAAATGTTAATTGATTTTTAATTTTGGCCAAAAAATGTAAGGATAAAAAATGATCGTAACGGAAGCAATTAGGTCTCGTCGAACTATTTTTCGTTTTAAACCAGATCCTATTTCAGATGATAANCTAGAAGAGATTTTATCTTACGGGATCTGGGCTCCAAATCATCACCTCACNGAGCCGTGGCGTTTCATAGTTTTGGNCCAAAATACTAAAGANNCTTTGGCTCAAAGATATCGCCAGATTCAGGTTGANAAAGCGATACTGAAAAATAACGAACTAACGGAAGAGCAAAAGCAACTAATTGCCGATGCTGGTTATCGAAAGCTCATGTCAAAACCAACAATTGTGGCTATTTCTTCTCTACAAGAGGGAGACCNGCAACGCCAGCGGGAGGATTATGCTGCTGTTTGTTGTGCTATTCAAAACATTCAACTAGCTGCCTGGTCNATTGGTGTTGGAATACAATGGAGTACGGGCCCTATCACTCTCGAGCCAAACACTTACCAAGTGTTAGGAATGGATTCTAACAACGAGTATATGGTAGGTTTTCTTTATATGGGTTATCCTCAAGTTAAGCCTGAACCCAAAAGAAAACAATTTGACTGTTTTTTGCGGTACACACCTTGAGCCTTGAAAGCTTTATTTCTTGGACTCATTTGTTTAACANGCAAACAATCCTATCTTGACAAGAGAAGCTGAAAATGGTATTTTGGCATCCTCTGATCCCCACAAAATCATCTGATGAGTACACCCCATACTTTGCCTGAAATTGACTATACATTATTCCATCGACGTCAAGTCCTAAGTCTGATTAACCGCATATTAGCTGACCCTGAGATAAAAAACTGGGAAGTCGATCAAATTTTGGAAGAAATGATGCGCTTAGACTGCGATATCAGCCCAATTCTAGTGGACCGATTAGTCAAAACCACTAGTGATAGGGAAATTCAGTTAATCGCCTATGCCTTATCCTTTCTGCAGGATGATAGTATCCTACTCTATTTGGTCAATATTCTTACGGATCCACAGGTCCAGCCAGCAGTCAAATATGCTCTCATTCCGACCTTCGTTAGTTATGATATTCAACCGAACGATCCTGATTTTGCTCATATTTTTGAGTCTGCTTTTGGGGACATTGCAAACGTGATTCATCAGAGCACTGAGGACATTCTAGATTCTTTAGGTGGAGCAAAAAAATCAGAAACCCTTGCGTTTTTGACCGATAGTTANTCNGCTTTCCCGNTTGAAGCCCAGTTGTCGTTCATTAAGCATTTTGGTAGGACTAAAGATCCTCGGGTAGTTGATTTTCTGAATATCATTGCTCTTCAAGAACAAGACGGAACAGCTGAATTAGCGGTCTATTATTTGGGAAAAGTTAAAAATCCAGTCGCACTTTCAACTTTGATCAGATTAAAAGAAGAAATACAATCGACCCACTTACAAAACGAGATTAGCAGGGCAATTCAATTCCTGTCTATGATGGAGATCCAACCGAAACAGAAATCTCCTCATTCTNGAGTTAGCTTGGGGGCAATTTTCAAAGTTCTGATTACTCATTTTGACAATATGGGAAGTCGCATTATTCTGTTCTCTCGCCGTTCAGGNGANACTGAACGGATTGACACTGTTAATTTAATGGTGAAGACTACCTCTGGTATAGTTGATTGCTTTGGCGTTGACCAACAAACAGAGGCTGAATTTGATGATTTGGTNAAATCAATTGTTCAGGAAGTTGGATATGTTGAGGTCAGCTTTAACTATGCTATGACCATTATACGTGATGCATTATTCAACAATCAGATAGCCAAAAATGCAGTCCCCGCCAACTTTTTCTTATTAAAATACTTTTTTGGTGATCAAGACCTTTCTCCAACTCCACACCTGCCTAANTGGTCTGAATATGGTTGGGACGTCGAAGCAATANCTAAAGACAAAAAACTAGTTGAAACTTCAGCNCAGCTGATAGACTCAGAAGCCTTCCTGCATTGGCCCGANCGATCGAGCAAGACTCGCCGTTATGGGCTCAGATTGAGTCGTAATTCAAAAAAANCAGTTGGGAAACGGTTAGAGTTAGAAAACCACCAAATATACAAATCTTACGCAGTCGAAGTTATGGAACCTTTACAAAAAATTATCCAGCAAAATTTGTTCTTGGTTGCTGATTTATTGGCGCAACAAGGGACAACCGAAACTGCTGGCAAATTNGNACTTGCCGCTGCCTTGACCATCGATTCGAATACTTTGGATAAGCACCCATTTGTATCTGCAATGATAGATCGAAGCCTGAAAGTTGCGATGGAAGAAAGTCAAGCATTGATAGGAAACGATGATATACCTATTTTGAGTGATAAGATCGCGGATTACTTAGTAGGTTCGGCCTCACACGGTATTAATCTGAATACTGCGACTATAGAAGAATTAGTAATGTTACCAGGAATAGGTACTGATCTGGCCAATCGGGTAGTCGAAGCACGTCCATATACGAGCCTTGACGAACTGATGAAAGTGAAAGGAATTGGTCGTGTTCGATTCGATGAANTAAAGAATCTCATAACAGTCGAACCTAAGGACGTAGAATAAGGTATCCATGCTGGATTGGAAGTCATTATCAACCCTGTTAGATCTAGCTTGGGCGGAAGATATCGGTTCCGGTGATGTTACCACATTAGCAACAGTACCTTCTGATCTCAAAGGGCGAGGTANGATTTTAGCTAAAAGTCCAGGGCGAATTGCTGGGTTGTCAGTTGTCGAATACGTTTTTCAAACTTTACCCAGAATCCATGCTCCGTTGANCGATATGAATTCGAGGTTATCTTTCACCNCGTNTGTCTTAGATGGNNAATCTATTACAGCTAACACTGTTATTGCTGAGGTTAGTGGTTATATTGCACCAATTCTCGTGGGTGAACGGACCGCNCTCAATTTTTTGCAAAGATTATCTGGTGTTNCCACATTGACAGCTCAGNTGGTGGAAGCGGTTTCACACACGTCAGCCCAAATTATTGACACTCGAAAAACTACCGCTGGTTGGCGTTCGTTACAGAAATATGCCGTGCGTATGGGTGGCGGTCAAAATCATCGCATGGGTCTCTTTGACGGGATTCTAATTAAAGATAACCATATTGTAGCCGCAGGTGGANTCCGTTCAGCAATCGAGAAAGCAAAAACTGTGGGCTCTCATACACTTAAAATTGAGATTGAGGTCAAGTGTCTAGCTCAGATTCCTGATTGCCTTGATGCTGGCGCCGATATAATTCTTTTGGACAATATGAGTAACGGTGATATGATTACCGCAGTAAACATGATCAAAGGCAAAGCATTAACTGAAGCCTCTGGTGGTATTACTTTAGAGAGCGTAGTTGATGTCGCTCAAACGGGGGTCNACTTAATTTCTGTTGGAGCTCTAACTCATTCAGCTTTACCTCTCGATATTAGTTTGGACTTAGAACTAAACTGAGTAAATCAACTACTATTTTATAAACAGGGAGACAAAATGATGCAACCGACTTCGATTTCAGCCGAACACACCACAATTGGCTGGATTGGTACAGGAGTAATGGGTCGCTGGATGTGTCAGCATATTATGGATCTTGGTTATCAGACTAATGTCTATAACAGAACTCCGGCCAAAGCTGATTCGCTAATCAGTAATGGCGCCATATGGGGTGATTCGCCCCAAGNGATCGCCGAGAAATCAGATGTTATATTTACTATCGTTGGTTTTCCTGATGATGTGCGGCAAGTTTACTTNGGAGAAAATGGAATCTTAGCAGGTGTTAGAAGTGGTAGTGTCGTCGTTGATATGACGACTACAGAGCCTTCTTTAGCGTTGGATGTGTATGAACATGCAAAAACAAAAGGTGTTTTTGCCATCGATGCACCTGTTTCTGGCGGAGATGTTGGAGCAAANGAAGCTCGTCTTGCTATTATGATTGGTGGGGATGAGTCAGCCGTTCAAATAGTTCAACCTCTGTTTGCCGCCATGGGTAAAAATATTGTTTATCAAGGTGCTGCAGGCNCAGGTCAACANACTAAGATGTGNAATCAAATCACCATTGCTGGTACNATGATCGGTGTATGTGAAGCCCTCGTTTATGGAGCCAAAGCTGGGCTCNATTTGGAGACTATGCTCTCTACTATCAGTAAGGGGGCTGCTGGTTGCTGGTCATTGGATAACTTGGCTCCTCGTGTCTTAAAACGAGATTTCAACCCAGGTTTTTTCGTTGAGCATTTTATCAAAGATATGGGTATTGCATTAGCAGAGGCTAAACAAATGAAGCTAAGCCTTCCAGGCTTAGCCTTAGTTCATCAGCTTTATTTGGCCGTAGAAGCAAAGGGAAATGGTCGTTTGGGGACACAAGCTCTAACTTTAGCTTTAGAACAAATGTCAGGATTAGAGTAACATGAGGATTTCATTTTGAACTGATTAGCAAGACGTGTTATCATCAGTTGGATTTCTCTATGTCTTTGACAGTTAGTTCCGCTTGGCTCGAAGTTAGTTGTGATCAAAGGATGTGATTCAGATGTCAATGAGTAACATAAAATTCGGAAAAGAAGGACTAACCTTCGACGATGTATTAATCATTCCAGCTGAATCAGATGTTTCTCCCCAGAGTGTTTCAACGCAGACTCGTTTAACTCGTAATATCTATTTGAACGTTCCCATTTGCAGCTCGGCTATGGATACTGTGACAGAAGCTCGTTTAGCGATAAGCCTTGCTCGCGAAGGGGGTATTGGTATCATTCATCGCAATTGCAGTGTTGAAGATCAAGTACAAGAAGTCGATAAAGTCAAGCGTTCAGAAAGTGGTATGATTACCAACCCAATTACGTTAGATCCTGATAAGAATGTAGGAGATGCGCACAAACTAGCAGCCAAATTTCGTATCGGTGGTGTACCGATAGTAACTGGAACAGGAAAGTTAGTAGGCCTGATTACAAATCGCGATCTCAAATACCAAGATGACTTCAGTTTGCCGGTTACCGAGTTGATGACTCCTAGTAGTGAGCTAGTCACTGCTCCTCCAGGTATAAATTTAGAAGAAGCCAAAAACATTCTGAAACAAATTCGAAAAGAGAAGCTGCCAATTGTTGATGAAGACTTTAATCTCTGTGGCCTTATTACCATAAAAGATATCGATAAAGTTCGTGATTATCCATTAGCTTGTAAGGATGAGCAAGGCCGTTTGCGAGTTGGGGCCGCTATTAGTCCTAATTCGTCTTTATCAGACGTTGCCAAGTTAGTTGAAGCTAAAGTTGATGCACTTGTAATTGATACCGCACATGGTCATGCCAAAAATGTGATCAAGGCAACCGAAAGAGTTAAGGGTGAATTCCCCTCGGTAGACCTAATTGTAGGCAACGTAGTTACTGAAGAAGCTACTCAAAAGCTGATTGAGGCTGGTGCTGACGGGATTAAAGTTGGGGTTGGACCAGGCTCTATATGTACAACCCGTGTTATTGCGGGTATTGGCGTGCCGCAGATTACAGCGATCTACGACTGTGCTCAAATCGCTGATCGATGTGATATACCGATTGTCGCTGATGGTGGTGTCCGATACTCTGGGGATGTGGCCAAGGCCATTGCAGCTGGAGCAAGTTCAGTTATGATCGGGAGTCTATTCGCTGGAACCGATGAAAGCCCTGGCGAAACAGTTATTTATCAAGGAAGAAAGTTTAAGGTATACCGAGGTATGGGTTCCCTAAGTGCTATGAAAGAGCGTGGCGCACGAGAACGATATGGACAAGAAGATCAGGAAAATTCCAAGCTCGTTCCAGAAGGTATTGAGGGGCGCATTCCTTACAAAGGACAGCTGAGTGAGTTTATTTATCAATTTGTAGGAGGACTCAAGTCTGCTATGGGGTATTGTGGGGCACCAGACATTGACTCTCTTCGAATTAATAGCCAGTTTGTCCGAGTTACGACTAGCGGGCGCAGGGAAAGCCATCCACATGATGTCGTAATAACTGAGGAGGCGCCGAACTACAGCGTTTTGACCTAACCTCTTGTTTGGGGAGGTCATCAGATGATCTGTTTTATATTTTCTGATCGAATCTTGTTTTTTTATTAACTATTTCAAAATTAACAAATCAAAAATACTTTAATACATGTCCACAATCAGCTTACTAGGTGATTGCCAAGTGGCTCTGCCTTTGGCTATCTTTTTGGGTCAAGAGAATCAGTATACCAACGTACGAATTGTTGGTTCTATTTCTCCACAGAACTTGAGCATAGCACAGGATTGTCTCGCTAATTCAGGCTCCTATACAAATTTGGATCAGTGCCAAAGCGGAGCAAGCCTAAACAGTTCAGATATCATCGTTATCTGTTCTAGTTTGCATAAAACAAGTCTGTCGTTTCCTCTTGACCCGTTTATTAACCGTATAAATTCAAACGCAAAGATTTTAGTTGTTGGACGTTCTGTCTGTCGATTATCAGCTGATATTTCTAAGATGATCGGTGGATCAGCTTGCCGTATACTTGGCATTCCTGCCACCGGGTCAGCCTACTTGCGACGTCATATTGCCAATCAAATTGGAGTAGCGACTGAGGACATAACTACTTTTACCATTGGTAATGATCAAGAAGTTCAAATTATCCCTCAGTACTGTCGAGTGAACGGTATTCCCATTCAGCACTTTTTGTCGAATAGCCAAATCAACGAAATCATTTCGCTGAAGCGAATTCCTATTTCAATCGACCTAATAAAAGTTTCCTTAGCTCAAGTTGTCGATGCAATTATTCAGGATAAGAAACGTTTGTTGACAGTCGCATCTTCAACACACACGACTCACCACATATTCCTTAGATTACCAACCCGTATCGGGCAAACTGGTGCGGAATCAACCTTTCCACTAGACCTAGAACCTCAACAATTAGAAAAGTTTACTCGTTTAGTCACAAATTGTGTAGTCTCTCAAATTTAGTCAATAAGAACCACCAACATTAGAATAGAGCGTTTAAGATATGGATGCAAAATTAAAAAAAATTCAAATTACCCCTACTAAATATGATAAAGATGGTGCTATCCAGAAAGAGGAATTTGCCACTTTAACCTTCGAAGCACCTGTCGACACTCCTCGTCAAAGGGACAACTTAATGAAAATACTCGACTATCTCGGACATGAGTGGGTACGTGTTCAGGTCAGCGACAAACCGATTTCAACTAGTAACCAAGCAAACACACAGCAAGGAACAGGGCAACTAGTCTAAGTCATTCACTCTGGAGTATTGAACTATCACAACATAAGAATTTATAGATGAAAAAATCTTATCTGTTTGCTCCTGGCCCCACACCAATTCCCCCTCAGGCTTTGCTTGAAATGGCAAAGCCCATAGACTATCACCGGACTACAGAATCCGCGCAGCTAATTCGGTCTGTTTCGAAACAATTACAGCATGTTTTCCAAACACAGAACCGAGTACTAATGCTAACCTGTTCAGTGACTGGTGCTCTAGAGGCCACAGTGGTAAACTTGTTATCTCCTGACGATCAAGTAATAGTAATTCGTAGCGGTAAGTTCGGTGAACGATGGGGTGAAATTTGCTCTGCATATGGTGTTAACTTTCAGCCAATTGATATCGAATGGGGTCATTCAATTGATCCTAAACAAGTTGAAAGTATGTTGCATAAGATGCCGAACTGTAAGGTCGTCTTCTCAACTTTGTGTGAAACCTCGACTGGTGCACTTCATGATATTCAAGGGTTGGGGCAAGTGTTAGATAAATTCGACTCACTACTTGTAGTAGATGCCGTTAGTGCTTTAGCTGCCGATAATTTGGAGATGGATAATTGGGGCGTTGACGTTGTTGTTTCAGCTTCTCATAAAGGTTTAATGACACCACCTGGCATTGGGTTGATTGCTCTTAGTGATAAGGCTTGGCAAGCCACGAGTCAGTCTAATTTACCCAAGTTTTACTTTGACTTGCAGAAAGCTCTTGACTCAGCGCAAAGTGGTTCTACTCCTTATACGCCGGCCGTTACTTTCATCTCAGCCTTAAACCAATCGCTTACTTTGATTTGTCACGAACAGATCAAAAATGTACTTGCTCGACACTCTCGCTTGGCAGAAGCCACCAGAAATGGTATTCGGGCACTCGGTTTTGATTGTTTCGCACAGTCCCCTGCAAACACAGTTACCTCAATTCGGTTACCTAATGAAATTGATGGTCAGACATTCGTCAAAACAATGCGAAAGCGCCACGGAGTAACCTATGCAGGAGGACAAGCGCAGCTCAGTGGAAAAATCATCCGAATTGCGCATTTGGGATGGGTAACAGAACAAGATGTAGTTATAGCTCTCGCCGCATTGGAACGTGGTCTTATAGAAACAGGTTACTCTATTAGCCTTGGTTCATCGATAACCGCGGCCCAACAAACCTTTTTAGGATAAATCTATACTTATCGAGTAGCTAAAGTACTCAATCGATATTTTTTGGAGGGAAATACGATATGTATGTAAAAGCAGCGACTGTTGATCAAGTGAAACCCGGCCGTGGTTTTGGTGTTCGGCTGAACCAGTTGTTCGTAGGAATTTATAATGTTGATGGTGAGTACTTTGCCATCGATGATGTCTGTCCACACATGGGAGCTAGCTTACACCATGGTTGGTTAGATGGGTGTGTAGTCTCTTGTCCTTTGCATATGTGGGAGTTCGATGTAAAAACTGGTACCTCTGTGTGGCCTGGCGATGCAGATTTAATTTCTTATCCGGTAAAAATTGAAGGAGAAGATATTTTGGTGGATGTTGATTCTCCAAACAACAAAGACGGAGCTGACGTGTGAAGTATTTGATCACAGGTGGTTTTGGTTGTATTGGGTCTTACGTTATTCGGGATTTGCTGAAACAAGCCGCCGAAATTGTTGTCTACGATCTTACTTACGATTTGACTATACCAAGGATGGTATTAACCGATAAGCAACTTGATAAGATTGAATTCGTACCTGGTGATATTACCGATGCCTCCAGTCTGATGAGAGCAATTAAGATACATAAAGTGGACCGTATCATTCACCTAGCTTCTTGGCAAGTTCCGGCTTGTCAGTCTAATCCGCCACAGGCTCTTAGAGTAGTGTCAGAGGCTACCATAAACGTATTCGAAGCAGCACGCCTTTTCGATATTCAGAGAGTCGTATGGGCTAGCAGTGTGGCGGTCTTTGGTCTACCTGAAGACTATGGTTATCAGCGTATCGGTAATGATGCTCCTCACTTTCCAAAATTTATCTATGGGGCATGTAAATCTCTTAATGAAAGATATGCTCAACATTATTTTGATGAATATGGGCTGGATACTATTGGCCTTCGGTTTACTGCTGTCTATGGTGTGGGGCGAACAAGGGGTATGAGCTCTTTCACGACGCAGATGATCGAATCTGCGGCCTTAGGTAAACCTTATATTGTTCCATTTGGGGACGATAAAGTTGATTGGCAGTACGTTGAGGATGTGTCTCGTTCTATCATCATGTCTTGTGATTGCCCAACTACTCAAACTCGTGTCTTTAACGTTAAAGGTGGACTCTGGCCAGTGAAAGAAGGGTTTGAATACGTCAAAAAATTAGTACCCTCTGCTGATCTGACGTTAGAACCTGGCTTATTTGGTATCTCTTGGGATTATGACGCAACTCCGATAGAAGAAGAGATTGGTTTCGTTCCCAGCTACAACATGGAACAAGGCATCGTCAGAACAATTAATCTGTTTCGTGAACTTAATAGCCTTGATTATATTGAAGTGCCAACCTAAATACACCAACCTGTTTCCATGTAAACTTTATTACATTATTGTTAAATTGAAATACTATTTGGATCACCAGTAAATCTCCTAANGTNAGTTCTTACTCAATAGCTACTGCTACTGATNTTAAACAATCATCTAAGNGNGGTTCAGTAGTTCTTTAGCATGAGCAATCGCTGTNTCTGTATCTTGTCCACCCTGCATTCTCGCNATCTCCTCGACGCGTTCTTCCATTGTTAATTCTTTAGCTGTAATAAAGGTGTTTTTTCCAATAANTTTNTTGTTTATGCGNAAGTGCTTATCTGCTAGACTGGCNATCTGNGGNAGGTGGGAAATACAGATTAACTGACGAAATTGGGACAACTGTTTCAATTTATGTCCTACTACATTGGCGGTGTGCCCACCAATACCTACGTCAATTTCATCGAAAATTAAGGTTGGAATTGGATCGGTTTGGGCAAGGATACTCTTCAATGCCAACATGAGACGCGAAATTTCTCCACCTGAAGCAATTTCTACTANTGGCTTGAGCTCAGACCCGATATTAGTAGCAACTAAAAATTCAATAGAATCAATACCGGTAGCGGTCAAATCGGTTTGTTCTTGCGAGATATAAAACTGTGCCTTCTCCATGCTCAAAGTANGTAGTTCTTTTTGTATCAGTGTTTCCAACTTTCTTGCGATGGATTTTCGCTTAACTGAAAGTTGCTCNGCTNTTGCTTGGGCCGACTTTTTGACTTTTTGTAGCTTTNCTTGCACTATTTTAATTTTTTCAGAAGATAATTCAATGACTTCTAATTTTTCAACTGATTTTTGGTAATGACCAATGACTTGTTTTGTTGTAGCACCGTATTTTTGCTTCATCCGGCTGAAAGTTGAAAGCCTATCTTCGATTTCATTCAATCGACTTGGTAAAAACTCGATTTGATCGCGATAGTCCCGCATATCTTGAGCCAAATCTTCGATTTCATAGAGTGTTGACTCTAACCTTTGGTTAGTAGATTCAGTTTGTTCATCTAAATCAGCTAACTTAGTTGACAATTTGTTTAATGTTCGCAAGGTGTCCAGCAACGACGGTTTCATTTGCCCACCATGTAACCCCTGATAAATCTGATCGGCTAATTCAAAAAGTTGTTGGGCATTCGATAAGCGTTGACGTTCCTTGTTAAGTTCTTCTTCTTCGCCGACTTGTAAATCAGCTTCAGCAATTTCTTTGACCTGAAAAGTNAGGAGATCCTTTTCCGCTTTCAGCTTTTGGTAGTCATGATTTAATTGGGCAATCTGGTGTATAAGCGATTGTACTGACTCATATTTTGAAGTAACTTCTTGCCTCANGGGTATTAACCCACCATAGTCATCCAGTATTTGACCATGCATTCCTTGTTGAAAAAGAGATTGGTGTTGGTGTTGNCCGTGAATATCAACTAATAAATGACCAAGAGTCTTTAACTGTTTGAGGTTGATAACGTGTCCATTTATATTACTACGGCTTCTACCACTTTGAGTTATTTGACGATGAAGAGTTANGAGTTCTTCATCATCAATTTCAATCGTTTGTAAGGTCTTCTGTATCTGTTGAAAAACTGNTGTAACTGGGTCTGCAACAATTTGTATCCTAGCTTGTTCNTGGCTTTGGCGAACGATATTACCTCGTATTCGCTCACCCAAAACTAGGCCAAGAGANTGAAGAATCACAGACTTACCGGCACCNGTCTCGCCTGTTAGAATGTTAAATCGAGGTGAAAAAGTCAATTGTACTTGATCAATCAGGGCAATATTTTCAATGTAAAGTTCCGTAATCATGCCAAATTTTTCGTCGTAAAATGAATTGATAGAAGCAGTAGGGAAGGAGTGTACTCGAGGTGATTTGAATGCCTTAACCTGTAGTCAACAGATGACAAACCGGATTTATCCTTTAGCTAAGTCGCANGGACTCAACNCAACTATTATAACACGAAAAACAATGATTGAACAGATAAGGATCTATAGGTGAGTCTGGTTAAGATTGGATCATATGGATTTTTAGTTTGACTTTGGCATAAACGTCGTTGATAATCCAGATTGATACTTAGAAAGTTAATTATGATTAACCTCCATTATTTAGTATTTAGGAGNTTTTGTGATAGACAACCAAAACTTGTTGAATGATGAACAAATGCGGCATTTCATCGTCAATGGTTATGTCAAAGTTCAGACGNACCTTCCAACTCAATTACACAAACGAATTTTCGATAAAACCAACGCCATATTCGAGCGTTGTAGGTCTTTTGANCGCCGGTATAACCCACTTAATAATATTTTGCCGATGGTGCATGAACTACAAGAAGTTCTCGACGCTCCACAGGTCAGAGGGGCTTTAAGNAGTATTCTTGGAGATGATTACGTCCTGCATCCTCACCGNCATTGCCACCCCAATTTCCCTCAGGAACCATCCGAATCGAAAGCGTTAACTATGCCTCTTCACAAAGATGGACATGCTACGGGCAAACGCCCTCGGCATCATTTACCTCGTTGGGCTATCTTATTCTATTTTCCGCAAGAATGCCCGATTGAGCTCGGCCCAACTTGCCTAATTCCAGGCAATCAATATTTAAAGGATATTTCCTCTGGTGATCTAAATACTAGAGATTTGGTTCCAGATCCGCAAGGAAATGGGACATTTCTGCTACCCGATACCTTTACTAATCGCCACCTAACCACCCTGGAAGGAGAACTTGGAGATGTTTGGGTGATGCACTTCGATATTGCTCATTCTGTTTTTCAGAACTATCAAGACTTAGCCCGTTATGGGATGAAATTCGTTTATATGAGAACGGAAGAGCCCAAAATTCCATCGTGGCATAATACTGAAAATTACTGGTATCCACCGAAAAATAACTGGGTTTCTAATGATTACGAAATTGTATGGACCTATGTTTGGAATTGGCTATCTGGTAAATCAGATTTGTTCGAAACCAAACGTAAACCAACAGAAGAAAGTATTCACTACTGGGTGAGTCAGCTATCAGCCGATAATCGACAGAAACGATTGGAGTCAATCAAAGAGCTCGGGTTTCTTCGGCAGTCGGCTAACATTGCTATTACTGATTTAATTTCTCAACTACAAGATGATTACGAACCAATTCGGCTGAATGCTACTTACGCACTCGCGGCAATCGGTGAAAGTGCAGTTGAGCCACTAATTGAACAGTTAAGATACAGTAAGGATGATTATCATGAAGAGCCTATACTGCATATGTCTGATGCGGCTCATAGCTTAGCAGCTATTGGTGAACCAGCTGTCCCAGCTCTAAAACGAGCGCTATGTGAACCCGAAGAGCATATCCAGTCCCAAGCTGCTTATGCCTTAGGTGAAATGAGCTGGCGTTCAACTAATGCTACTCCTGATTTATTGAATTTGTTATCCAATTCTAATAGCCCCGTCAATCAACATATAATTTCCGCCTTAGGCATTATTAAAACCCCTATTTCTAAGGTTGTACCAGTGTTAGTGAGTATATTGGGAGATTCTGAAGATATGTCTCTGTCTTTGTTCGCTGCACAAGCTTTAGTTCGAATTGGTCAATCCGCAGAGTCAGCTATTCCAGCTCTATCAAAAGCTCTCAAATCTTCTTCACCTTATATCCGAGCTTTTTCTGCAGAAGCTTTGAGTAGAATCGGTACTCAGGAAGCTTTACAACCACTTGTTGCTGAATTAAGGACCAGTCGATGGTTTAACTATCAAGGGACTAAAGTTAAGGTCTTAGACATCCCAATCCAATCTCGGAATTTTGACTTGAACAATACAGAGATGGTTCAATCCCTCATAATTTCAGAATTTGAAAGCAAATATAAGCACAAATTAAGTGAGATAGTTCATACTTCAATCGAAGATTACGATTGTATTCGGTTTTTGATGGCTGATGGTAATGAAGGATTTGTTGAACGACAAAACGATGATTTGCATTACTACTACCTACGTCGAGTAGTTGAAGGCGCTTATTAGATATTGAAAATGGCGAGATAAAATATGGATAAGATACTAAGTGGTAGTGGATTGACCTTCCCCGCGATGGGAATTGGTTGCTGGTCTTATGGGGGAGGGAATTATTGGGGACTTCAAGCCCAATCAGATGTTGATGAAGTTGTAGGGACGGCGTTAGATAATGGTATCAACTTTTTTGATACAGCAGCTGGTTATAACGAAGGTCGAAGTGAAGAGTCTCTCGGAATCGCGCTTAAATCGAGGCGACAAGAGGCTGTGATTGGTACAAAAACAGGAGATGTTAACCCACAAACATTATCTCAACAACTTGAAAGTAGCTTACGTCGATTGCAAACAGATTATGTTGATCTTTATATGGTTCATTGGCCTAATCCGAAATATCCAGCTGATGAATTATTTGAAAGTTTGATGCAAATCAAAAGAGCGGGAAAGGTTAGGGCTATTGGAGTTTGTAATTTTGGTGTTAAACAATTGTCAGAAGGTCTGGTAGTAAACGACCAAATTGAGATTAACCAACTTTGTTATAACTTATTGTCCCGAGCAATTGAAGTAGAAATAATGCCGCTATGTAAGCAAAATAAAATTGGTATTTTAGCTTATATGCCACTACTTCAAGGTATTTTAGCTGATCGTTTTCAACGAGTTGAAGATATTCCACCTCAGCAGTCTCGGTTTCGTCACTTTCGTCCGAATAGGGAAATGTCGATACATAGAGAATCAGGTGCTGAAACCAAAATGTGGGACACAATAGAACAAATCCGACATATTTGTAGAGATGAGAATCAACCTATGAGTCGACTTTCAATCGCGTGGGTAATGGCAAAATCGGCTGTCTCTTGCGTATTAGTGGGAACACGAAATGTTGATGAATTAACGGAGAATTTGAAAGCTGTTAACTATGTAATCTCACCTGAGTTAGAACAAAAACTAGACAAGGTAACCCTCGGCTTACGTGATCAGATGGGTAGTAACGCAGATTATTTCTGGGCAACAAGAACTCATTGAGAAATACTAACCTTTGGTACAATGAAGACCCAAGATGAACACGATATTAATTAGTTGTATATTTGCTCTGTACACTCAGTGGAAGCAACCTAGTCAAAACAGACCATCATCAGCCGGCCACATAGATAATCCGAAAATAGCTTGGGAATTTGACCCTAGAGGTCGAGAGTATCTATGGAGTGGTTTTTTAAGAAAAGGTCAGTTTAGTCCGTCCTTGACAGAAAATCTTAGACCACTTTCAAGAGAATCTGAAAGATATTGGGGAATTATTTCTCCCAAACTGGATGTATCTGGTAATGGCCAGTTGATTGATCCACCTGCGGTACCTGGAGAAAGGTGGGGGAAATTTTTAGCTGATGTTTCAGGTATACAAAGATTAAGCTGGACTACAACATGGGGGAACGATGCACATTTCCAGTTACATAGTTTTGAAAATGGTATTGACTATCCCAAAAAGATCTGGGATATCGAATTTTCGGGAGATATTTACTCACCACTAGTGGTAGTGGCCGATATAGATAAAGACGAAAATTTAGAAGTAGTATTGTCCACTTGGAATGGAGTAATTGCCTATGACCTAACCAGTGGTGTTGAGAAGTATAGGTGTACTTATCGTTCAGAACATGGAAGACAATATGGATTTTTTGGTGCACATGTTCATTCCTCAGGCCAGGTTTACTTGGTAGTAATAGGTGATTTTGCAGGGCATATCGGTGTATTAACAGTAGAAAATGGAGCTTTAATAAACCTTTGGTATAAGACTTTTGATACAGAATCTGCTCAGGGAATTGACAGGAGGTTCACCATTAATACGGTGGGACCTAGTCCAGTTGCTGACTTCAATGGAGATGGATCACAAGAAATCCTAATGAACGTTTTTAACGAAAATAATGATAGTCGCTGGCATATGATGGCTTATGACTTAGAAACTGGACAACATAAGCTTGATTTACCCGATGTTTATCTACACGGCCATGCCGAGATTGAGCAAAATAACATACCAAGGCTATTAACACAATATACTTCTAATCGTTGCTTGTCAACCAATGGAAAGATTATGATCTATCGCTGGGACCAACAAATATGGCATCATCATAACGCTCGTTGGTCTATGGAAAATCTCCCTGATCTACCATTGGAAAAGGTGACAGGTGCTCTACGAGGAATGGAATCACCAGTAACTGGTTTATTAAAAGGGCAAGAGAAAAATACTGTATTTTTTACCACGAAAAATGAATCTAAAGAATCTTTACAGGCATTACAAATAAATGCTGAAGGACTACCCACTATTTTATGTACGATTGAGGCAAGTTCTCAGGTTGAACTATCAGCCGTCGCAGTTTCCGAAGGTAATATACTCATTCGAACACTATCCACCTATCATAAATCTGTAAAACTGAAGGCTAAAGGTATACAGCTTACCCCTATCGCTAAAAATTACACAAATTTGTCAGCTCCTAAACCTTTAGTTTTGACGGATCAAAATGGAGGCCACCAAATAGTAATGGCTGAGCCATTAAATTCTATTTCTGCCTATCAAGTTACAGCAGATTTAGAGCAGCCGTTACAACCAATCTGGCGTACAACCGGACGAGCTATGACGACGCAAAGCCCTCAGATGGAAGGGTTAGTTTCAGGAGATATAGATCAAGATGGTATTGATGAAGTTCTTTTCGTACGTGAAATGCCAGACGGACACAGTCGGCTAATTGCAATTGGCCTCAATGGTATAAATCGATGGTACTATGACTTTATAAATTTTAATGGTCGCTCTCCTATTTGGAATGAATGTGGAACTACAAGATGGGCGGTTGGGCACTTTATTAATTCTGATCGTCTTGATGTTATGGTGTCCAACCGCCGTTCGATTATGCATAGTGACGAAACAGTAATTATCAATACCAGAACTAACATGGTTGCTTGGCATAAGGATATTCTTGAGATGCCTAATCATACTCGTGGTTATGGCGGTGGGCGTTATTCTNTTACTAGTATGGGCGACGACCAGTTGGATGATATCATTCAGGCCTATCCGGCTGAATTTTCCATTGTTGATGGTAAGACTGGGAGGCAGATCACAACTTTCAACNTAGGTCCAGTTGAAGGATCAACCCATTGGGTAATCGATGGAACACCAATGGTAGTTAATGATGAGATCACTATTGTGACTCACCCTTCAATGGTAATTGCCTTGCAGAACGAATCAGATCAAACTAGTATCCTATGGAGAACGGAGCCAAACGATGGTGTAAATGGCTTCCCATCAATTGGAGATGTCGATGGCGACGGTAACATTGAAATTGGTTTGCCTGGTTGTCAAGATGGCTTCAGGTGTGTTGATCTAAAAACTGGTTATACTAAATGGTCCATAGATAACTCAGACAGCCGAGTCTCTAATTGTGTTTCAGTAGATATTAATTGTGATGGAATTGAAGAATTCATCTATGGAAACGGAACGCAACTGCGTGCTGTTGCCAAACGCGCCAATCAAAAGTCACCAATTATCTGGCAGATTGATTTACCTGCGCCGATAGAGCATCTTGTTGTTGCAGATATTGATGGGGATTCTTTTTCTGAAATTTTAGTTAGCTCAAGTAACGGGAAAATTTACTGTATCAAGCAAGGATAACACTAAATTAGATTGCCTACCTACAGGTGAATAGTATTAAAAAGAAGCCAATTATTCGCAATGAAACAGACCAACTTTCAACGCCCCCAAGGTGTTATTCCCGCAGCTTTAATGCCATTCGACTCGAATTTAGAAATTGACCCAGTTGCTTATCAAAAGCACCTTAGAGATTTGGTCTCCGTTGATGGGATTTCAGCTATAACAATTAATGGACATGCAGCTGAGGTCCATGCCCTAACCTTGAGTGAGCAAAAACAAAGCCTGTATCTAGCTCAGGAAACTCTTGACCAAAAGATCCCATTGATTGTCGGTATTTCTACAGCAAGTAGTATGGTTGCCAGCCAACTAGCTCGTACTGCTGCAGAAGGAGGGGCCTCCGCGTTACTTGTTTTTCCACCGGATAGCATGTCTTTAGGTGGACATCAGCGACCGGAAATGGCTATTGCTCATTTTGAGCGTATCGTTCACCAAACGAACTTACCCTTGATTTTATTCCAGTATCCGGTTTCCAGCGGCCTTGCCTATCCACTACCTACTTTACTAGAGTTGTGTCACCGTTTTCCTACTATTCGAGCGATTAAAGATTGGTGTAATAACCCGGTTCTTCACGAACAGCATATTAGAGAACTCCACGCTCTGAATCCGCCAGTATCGGTACTGTCCACACATAGTGCATGGCTACTTAGTTCTCTAGTCTTAGGTTGTGACGGCTTATTGTCTGGTGCTGGAAGCGTGATCGCACATCTACACGTGAGTATTTGGCAAGCAATTCAAGATGAAAATTTGTCGCTTGCTCGAGCTATAAGTGATCAATTGTATCATTTAAGCAAAGCTTTCTATTGTGATCCACTTGTTGATATGCATAATCGGATGAAAGAAGCTCTTGTACTACTCGGGCGCTTGCCTTCAGCATACGTCCGGCCACCTCTATTACAGTTATCTACTGAGGAATTAGAAAGTATCAAGAGGAACTTGGAATTAGCAGGACTCCAGACAATGAACAAAAGTACACCTTATTAGGCTATACAACAATAGTAGATAATGATAGCTTGGGCTACAATTTAGGAATATTAGAAATGATATAAAAAGGTAAAAATCTTATGTCAGCTAGATATAAAATCGATAAATCTGCCAAGCTTTTTTTAGCTCTGTTCTGGTGTACTTGAGCGTTGAAGCCTTACTGAGTTTTTTCTATGTTGTCAGGAATCAAGTTGATCTGGATTTCAAACGTTTTGGATTCCTTTTTAATATGATCTCCTACTTGTATTTTCTGATATTGTGTGCCTGGGACCTCTGTTGTATATAGTTCANTACTAGTATCGACCTTGACATAATGGCGGGCAGATGTAACTCTGATAGCCTTTCTTTCCCTAACATACTTTTCAATAATCTTTCCTTCGAAAGAAGAATAATAAAGATCTAACTGATAACCTAAAAACGCAGACAACACTATCGTCGTAATAATTGGGAAAATAAAGAATTTTATATCTCTTTTCTCATTTTTGTTACTCATCTTAGATGAAAAATNGGTTTGGCGTACCAGCATAACTATGGAACCAGTAAAAAGTAAAAATACAATTATCGTAATAACAGGATACCAAATAAANAGTTGTGTCAAGAAATTCATTCTATTCTCGTATTTTTGCTAATCCATGTTATTTATACCTGATACTCATGGTTCGTATCGTGATGTAGCAGGTGGCACAAGGAGAGGAGTTCTTTTATTGATGATATTNTTCACAACGCTTTGGGNTTTGCCTAATTTACTTAAAGAAAAATGTTTATCTCTTAACTTTTGAAGTGTTATGATTGATCAGCCAAATTTACTGGTTCTTTGACGAGATGCCGTTCTACAGTCATCACTTAGACCAGTATACACAAAGAACCGTACACATCTTCGCAAGGGCTTTGTTTCACACCTCTTAATTCACTACTGTACAGTCTTCCTGAATTATACAAGATAAGTGTTTCCAAGTATCAATAGAAGTTATAGCTGTGGTCAAAAAACGATGCTCTGTAGCTAATTATTTTATCTACAAGACTCGCATTTTTTTTAGTAATTTCATTGATGTTGTATTTTATAAATTCACCATCCGCATGAATGCTGAAATTATCAGACTTATAGAGTGTTAACTTATAAAATGGGATGGCCCAATAGCATTTTTCGATTTGGGAGATAATACGAATTAACACCCCCTTTTTTCTCATTTCGATATCAGAAAAAATAATCTGTTGGCCAGATTGGATAATTTTCTGAATCCCACGACTTGATTCTGAAACAGTCAAGCGACTTGACTTTACTCCATTAAGCATCAGTCTTTCAATTAAACCAAACTTCTTACCAATTAATTCATTCGTCTGAACTATTCTACTTCCATCGTTATTGGATAGATTGTACAACATTATTTTAATCTCTCTAAAAATTATTAGGTTAACCTCAAATCAAATACAGTCTACAGCAATTAACTCACTCATGTATTTTCATTTTCCTTAAAGTCGGAAAAATCTAGAAATAGATGTATCTCTTAATCATACCTCACAGACAAAGAATCTTTTAGTTCCACAGAACTTATTCGCTAACCAAGCAAACACGGTCAAGGAATAAACAGAACTGTACAAGAAAAAATCTGACGTGTCTGACGATATACACAACTTCATAATTTTGGAATTAGCTATTTTCAGATATTAGTTATCATATATTATACAACTGCAGAGCACCGGTTAAAAATTTACTGGCNACGAGATNTTNCTGTNCTACGCGCACTTATAGCGAATNATCGGTTTACACTCGTACCTGGCAGGTATCATCACATGAATAATTCGNCAAACAGCNGAACCCAAGATAAAGGAAAAGCCTTNCCCAACAATNGNAGCNTCATCAATTGCCCAGATNCGACTTTCGGGGAAGTGCTTAGCCCAGTGAGCTATNCAACTTGTCTGGATGATAAGTAGCATTTGGGAAATAANCTTAGTCTCACTTCGAACAGAAACCTCAGAAAAAACAGATAAGAATTCAATCCGACCTACAAATTTATTTTTAATGAAAACTACTCTCTTATACAGGTTCGTATTTGCAGGATAACTTAGTAAATTACCAGTAATGTTTTTCTAACCGAACCATACTCCGTANCCTCTAAAAATACCTGATCCAATACTTGCAAGTATGCCNCATACTATTCCTGCAGTAAAAAAATGCCCTAACGTAATGCCTAAAAAGCAAGGTGTCAACTGGCGATAAAGCCCAATTCCCCCAATTCGAGTAATAAACACCTTGAGAATCCAAGCGACAAGAAACGGCCCCCATAAGGGGTCTCCATAAGCAGTTACCATAGCAAAACCAAGTGGGTGCAAAGGAAATTGTAGAAAACTACGGCGTAGAAANCCCAAGAGTGTAGTGAAAATGAAACCAAATCCAACTGCACTTGTTCTGATCAGATTTGGTTCACTTTTAGACAATTGATAACCTTTCATCAAATTGTATTCATGACGAATAAGTGCGGCACCGCGCGTGCCACCTTTTAGCCCTTGACCTCCTTCTAGAATATTGGCACCATACTCGTAATAGGTGGTCAAATGCATCCAATAAGCACCTACCAACCCAATTATCAAAGCTAGCATGATTACAAAAGGAATAATTCGCCGATTAATTTTTACATCATCACTATGCTTAAGAGATTCAAGTTGATAAGCCATGAATGAAGGGAAATAACCCCTAGATAAAAATGTTAAACTCGCCCAAACAGATAGATTTTGATAACTTCCGTTCGGNGTAAAAGCTGCGGAGCCAAAGGCATTTATCATAATATTCTTATGTTCACCATAAGGGAAAAGCCATATCATGGGGGCACCGGCTTCTGCACGGATTTTTGTGTAAACAATTGCAAAACTGAAGATNAGCCCGAAATATATNAGCGTTGTTGTGAGAGTCATTCCTGCGAGAGTACACCAACCACAGATAAAGGCGATACCACCAATAAAGCCCCAAAATGCGAAGCGGAAAGATAATGGCTCCTCTTTATCTTCAACAACTTTCGTGCTTAATGCGTTGACNATTACGTTTCGCAGATGTTTTTTAGCTACCCAACAAAANGCAACAACAAGTGCTAAAAAAGATCCGCTACTCTGATCGTGAACGTATGGGAAACCTGGTAGATTATAGCCAGACGCTGAAGCTAGAATTGACTCTATTTTCAATAAAAAGTATAGAAACCAAACTGAGAAGTTAATATCTAGAGGCATTAGATACGCTAAGCCAAAAACGGCAGGCCGAAATTGGAAAGTAATTGGTCGTATGGCAGTCCAAGGCCTATCTGTAAAATGATGACTTAAGTCAATTCTGGTTCCTGGTCCAGGNATAGAAGGATAAAATGCGTGTATAATATTCATGAAATTATATAAGAATGCCAAACTGAAACCAACCCACATATAAGGATTGCTAAAAAAAGATCTTCTGTTTGTTAGACTAGAGCTAGCTAGGCCTTCGTTTGGTGGGTAGTCATTGCCGACGAGTTCAATTCCAAATCTAGCTACTGGAAATACCAGACGTTCTTGGTCAATCCATTGCTTGCGAAAAATAACTACAATACATAGCATAGTCCAAAAAATCGAAATAAACAGAAATGTCCAAAATGTGAGTGGAGTTATCCAAGCAANCCAAGGAACGGAAACATTGTGTCCAANACCTTCATAAGCACCAATAATTGCTTTTTGATCATTCACAACCATCCAAGAGGGAAGATGCTGAGAAAAAAAACTAAATTCGTTTTCAGAAGTAGCATAGTAGAATGGTGCGGTCAAAACGGGCAAAAAGTATCGGACCATACCAACGGAAGACATAGAAATCGAAATAGCAACAACCGTATAAATAACGATGATCTCAGCTCTAGATAACGCAAATGATGGATTTAACAATCTAAGAAAAGGGTTGATAGCAACAATTATTATAATCGTTGCAACTGCAGGGATTGGAGGTACGGACTCTCCAATTTGGGTAGCGTGTACTATAAGACCACTATGAGCAACCCAAATATTACTAATCCAAACGATTAATATTGATAGAAGAGTAGAGCGAGTTGTTAACCCTACTGCTAATTTCTGGATCATAGTTAAATTCCAATTTGATTAATTTGCGCTGGTAGTAGTTCCTGAAAAATGTGGAAAATAATTTAGGAGTGTTAAAAATCAGCAAGTATTTATTTTGCTATTTCAAGGTGAAGGTAGTTTTCATTGTAAATTGTTCGCTCGCATTTATAGATAAAACGAAGGCTTTATTGTATATACGAATTTGAGCCTTTTCTGTTCAACAAATGGAGGTTTTTTATGATTTTTCCCAACATGTTNCTGATGCTTTTGGTATCAATTATATCTGATAGTATGCCTACAAAATTTCAAGCGGGAGCTGCGAAGCGTATTATTACACCGAAAGGCTCAGTTTATCTAGCAGGATGGTCCAACAATCGAAAAAGTGAAGGAATCCATGATGAGCTTTTTGCCAGATGTATACTAATTGATGATGGACAAATACAAATCGGGTTTTTGTGCCTTGATCTTTTGGGAGTAACTCGTTTACAAAATCTGGAAATTCAGCGCCTCTGTCGAAAAAAAGGTGCTCTGCCAGACCATCTCATCATTATGGCGACACATCAACATTCTGGTCCTGATACGATCGGTCTATGGGGGCCGGATGAAACGACCACTGGTGTTGATTCCGAATATATAGATTGGGTGTGTCAACAAGCTGCTGAATGCATAGCAGAGGCAAAAGACAAAATTGAACCGGCTAAGATCTCTTTAGCAATGACAACAATTGATGAAGCCGATCGTATTTCTATCAACCATAGAGACCCAGATTTAATTGACCGTGATTTAGGTCTAATTAAGATTGACCGACTTAACGATACCAACATTGCGATGTTAGTCAATTTTGCTATGCACCCAGAAGTAATGAAGTCTGATAGTCGGCTCATAACTGCTGATTTTCCATCTGTTATTTACCGTGAATGCGATAATAAATTGGGGGGAATTACTCTATTTGTCAATGGTGCTCTAGGAGGAATGATTTCACCTGATAGAACAGAAGGTAATTTTCAAGAAGTAGAACGAATAGGTAGTTTTATGACGGAAAAAATATTAGAAGCTGCAAAGTCTGCGGTTTTACAAGAAAATATTAAGCTCAGCCACCGTTCAGCTAAAATAAATATACCACTCGAGAATTTGCAATTTTTGTCGGCCATTGAAAAAGGGATTTTACCAAAACAAATGGCTATTCGTGATCCGAAGATGCCACCCAATGAAAGTANATTGATAATTCCGACAGTTGTTCGTTTCATAGAAATAGGCGATGCGCAAATCGCAACNTATCCTGGAGAAGTTCTGCCGAAACTNGGCTATCAGGTTAAAGATAGAATGGACACCAAATATCGTTTTATTTTCGGTCTAGCCGATGATGAATTGGGTTATATTTTGGATGACCAAGATTTCGGCCGACATCCTTACGAATATGAAAGCTCAATGTCTATCAGTAGAACCGCTGGGTCTTTGACTACAAACGCTATAATTCGCTTACTGGGTATGTGATTAAAACTCGTATTAGAGTATGAACACTGCAATATACATAGCAAGTGGTACAAACGTCCGATGACTTCAAAATTGAAGCTGAAAACAAGTAGCTGAAACAATTGTGTTTTCTAGTGTTCCGTTAAAATTAGCGAATTTAGGAAAAATTCCTGCTGAATACAGTAATAACATGAAAAAGAAAAAACGCCGACGAAGAAATTCAATCAGACAGAATCCAACGAGCTTCAATCTCACAACAGTTGATGGTAAAGATTATGTGGTTCTATTTATGAATAGGGAAGGAACTACTCATCACTGTCCATTTTGTGGATACATTCACCATCATGAGGCTGAAGGTCTTCAGAAGGTAAAGTGCACAAGTAAATATACCAAGAAAAAACTTAAAATATCTCAGACTGACCATCCATTTGAACTGGTGNATTGCTATAAAGATGACGGATATTATCTTGCGTATGAGGACACAGTATCAGAATACGTTGATCTTTCAGATACGAGTTTTTGATTTTTTCTTATATCCATCTAATGAAGTGGTATTGTTTTGAAACCTCCGTGGCCCTTACCTTTTCCAGTATGGCCACAGGAAACATCAAGTCAGGTATAAACGAAAGAAAATAATAATGATGTAAACACAATGCATTTGTCTACTAGGTTCTAACAAACCGTATCCCACCATTCAGGGGATATCCTGTTGATGTCTATCACCTGTCAAAATAAGCTATCTATGATTATCCGTTTAATTGAACGAATAATAGAGTTGAATTTGAAGGAATTAAATTTTTTGGATATAAGATGATTTTGTTATTACCTAATTTTTTGAAAAATAGGTAATGTGCAATATGTTCATGAATGGTTACGATGCCAGTTTGCCATCCGTTGGTCTTCGTGTTTCATACGCCAGTGAAGAAGCTTTTGGCAATACCGAAGAACTGTCGGCATATGTAGTGGATCATTCGCCANATTGTTATATTCATCTGGGTCATTACGAAGATCAAATAGCAGTGGTGGTATTTCTTCACTAGCAAATTGAACATATTTATAATCGTCATCCCGGACCAACCAAAACAACCTCAAATCAGGATCAGAAATAATATGGTCCACTTCACCACCAATATCTTTTTCGTAGTAAATCTCGGTTTTACTATCCCCACTACCTTGTAAACGACTTAGAATACTAGTTCCTTGAAAACGCTTCGGGATGGGAATACCAAGGTATTCAAGAATCGTGGGCGCGTGATCAATCGATTCGACAAATCCGTCAAGTTGCTGTCCCCTGGTCGCATCTGCTGACGACGAAGGATCACGAACAATAAGGGGGACACGCATGGTACTGTCGTAAAACTGGCCTTTACCAGTTAGGTAATGGTCTCCCAGATATTCACCATGGTCTGAGGAAAAAACGATCAGTGTCTTATCCCACTGATCAGTATCTTTAAGAGCCTGAAATAGTATGCCCAGAGAGCGATCAAGTTCAGTGATCATCCCCCAGTAATTAGCCTGAGTTTCACTCAAGTCTCGATTCGACTCTAATTTTGGGTTTTTGTGGATACTTTCTAGGTACGGGTGGTCAGGNTCCAATTCATCTTTTCGTCTTTTAGGTGGAGGCATGTCCGACGGATTGTACATGTCGTTATACGGAGCCGAACAAATGTTAGGTGGGTGTGGTTTGATATAATTAACGTTGAGGACCCAACCTCTGTCTTTGTTAGAATTAATATGATCTATAGCCCTGTTAGTTATAAATCTGCACTCGCAATCTTCTTCTTTGTAATGCGCAGGATATCGGAGCGGAAGATGCTCTCCCGGCCCCTCTGGGGGAACATTGGGNTTATGAATGGATTGATGATTGAGCAAATGTTCCGGATAACCTTTTTGCCTTAGGTCTTCGAAATATTCAGGAGAGTCATACTCATGATATAAAATATTTTCCCAACCAGGTTGGACATTATCATAACTGGGCTGCTTCTTCCTCGGATCTTCATCTGGNAGAATCCGAGGGTCAACTGCATAATCATGATACCCTATTTGAGCCGGCTTATGGCCGGCATCCCTAAGAAAAACTCCTATATTCTCATCGGCGTCAATGAGTGGAACNTTATTGTTCAAAACACGGTGAGAGCATGGATAGCGACTAGTATACATACTCATCCGACTTGGGCCACATGGCGCAGTTTGGACGAAGCATTGCTTAAAGTAGGTACTCTCCGAAATCAATGCGTCTAGATTTGGAGTTTTTACTACAGGGTGTCCCACCGAACCTATACTGTCGGCACGAAATTGATCGGCAAGAATAAAGAGCACATTTTGAGACATAATTGAGATCCCTAAAAATAGTTCTNACTTCTATTTGGCAATGAAATGGTTAGGATTCNTGAAAATCTNGNCGGCATTAGTTAACATNCAGACTNNTATAATCTCTGGAAAAGCTATNTTAGNCATAAGCAATTCCAANAAGTCTAGGTCATCATTNTTTATAAAGCCAATATCTGAACACAAAAAATNCTCTTACCCAAAANACTACTCCTACTGATTCTTTAAGCGTAACTTTTTAATTTGGCTCCAAGTAGTAGTAAAAGCATCTTGAGGATTAACCGGAAAAGTATCAGTAATCACCAAATTATCAAAGAAAACTCCACTNTGTGCGTATAGAATAAAGCCTATGTACCCAGCCTTANTATAAGTATTATCTTTACCTTCAACAGCCTTTTTCCCATCGACCTCAACTCTAAATCTATCGCCTGTGACCTCAATTTTCCAGTGTGTGAGTTTCCCTTCAGTATAGGATTTTCCTTTTTCTATATCTAGNGTGTCATAGAAAGGTAATTTTTGTCCTGCACCTTTGCCTAATCGAACTTCCAATTTACGCCAAGGGCCAAGTTCTCCATTNGGNGGATTNCCACTATCAACCATAGTAAAGAATCGATAGTGTTCGGAAAGATCTTGGAAACGCCAGACAACACCCATTCCGTCATTGTCATTGGCCAAAACATCAACATCTAAAACAAAATCAATCCACTTCTGTTTGGTATATACTGCTACGGTACCAATGGCAACTGTGTCTGTTTTATCTCCCCAGATATTGGAACTCTGACTCAGGGCATTTCCTGTTATTTCACCTTTCTTAATTTCCCAACTGGATGGTCCTTGGTCCCCTAGACTCTTNTCATCGAAAGTTCTCCAAATACTATCAGCAGCAGTTCCAATTTTGATGTTTTTTGCTTCAAAGTCNGTCTTAAAATCGGCGGCTTCTGATTGAAGCAAAATAATGACNAGAGCTGTTATTGACAANAAGATTTTTTTCATAGCAACCTTCTNAGTTATTNAATCGCCAAATAANGATAAGCGATTGTTTTTATTTCTTTTTTTAATATCTGCCCAATNTGTAGCCAATTTATGACCATCATCTACAAATAATCCAAATGATTCCATATTCTGTTTAATTTCTTTCCCAGATAGAGCCCTATTATAGATTTTGACTTCGTCTATTAATCCGTGATGGGGGAAGAATTCATTTTTATCACGGTATTGACCAACTACGAGTTCAGCATCACTCTCATCTTTAGGGTCTTTAGCATTAGGATAATTTATATCACCTTTATGATTTTTGTTCTCTGCAACAAGTTCACCATTGATATATACTTTAATCTCTTTTCCATCATAAGTTGCAGCTATATGAAACCATTCACCTCGGTTCGGGTTTTTGGCGGCCTTAACATATGTCAAGACACCATTACCATCATCAGGTTCCTTGGTAGAAACAGCAAAACTAACGTTATTGTTGGTGCCAAAAACCCAACCTTTTTCAAAACTTCCGTTGTCCTGAGCACAAACTACATATCCACCCCACTCGATGAATCCTTCATCAATAACCCAAGCCTCTACGCTAATTGCTTGAGTCGGTTTGTTTTTAAAGTTTTTGAGACTCTTGTCGCCTTGGATATAATTGTTTTGATTGTTATCGAATTTAATAGCATCTCCAAATTTACCTTTTACTGTTTTTAAATTACCAATAATTTTTGCATTTTGTTTGTTTTTTGACAGATCCTCAATTGTTGCCCCTTTAATTGTTCCTTTATCAAAACTCCAGTATGCCACGAGTCCTTCTTCCACAACTTTTTGTGCTCGAATAACTGACAGTGAAGAAATTGTGAAAATAAAAAGCAAAACCCAGATATAAAATTCCTTCATGATCATCTCTAATATTTTATTGGTGTTTACGTTTTGAAAACTGTAAAAAAAGAGAGCTAGTGGATAATGATAGCCCTCTTTTTCTTTTGGAGTAAAATTATTTAAATGATCTAATAGATCCCCAAGTTGTTGCTAATTTACCATTGGCTTCAACAGGTGTGCTAACTTTCGATTTTGCGCCTGTAACAACGATATTATCAAGAGCCCACCACCAGTCGTTATCAGCATCAAGCATGGCCCATGAAAACACCATTGACTTCGCTCCTTCTGGATTAGGAACCTTGATGCTCATCGGAAACTCTACTTTATCTTCACTTGTAGCAAAAGCTTCAGTTGAACCGTCATGAAAAGTCGCTGCGGCAAGCGATTCATCTGAGTCATCAGAGGTCGCACTCATTAGTACTATAGGAGCTTTTCCATCAAAAGATACATGAATCTCAAAATCCTGATTTTTCTCCATTCTGAATGAGGAATCAAATTGCAGTACAACGGAGTTGGCCTCAATTGATTTCAAATCAATAGTAGGAGTACTAAGTATTGAATTGAACTTAACCACATCATCTGGACTTTTTCCGTCAATTTTTTCATCATCCCACTCATCGGGGTCAGCTACTGCTACCACACCGGCTGCTTTTTTCCAATTTCCACGGCCTTGATTTTCGGCAGTTTGGACCCACCATTCTAATTGGGGAAAGCTCCAACCAGTCCATTCTTCAATGCCAAGTCCNTCTGNCAGCGGAACGTCTGGGTCTTTCAATGTGAAATCGTTCTTGACTACCCATCCTTTTGGGCCTTCTTTACTCCAGACGGTAACACCTTTTATACCTTCCTCAACACTATCTCCTAACGTGATACTTTCAAAATCTTCTTCAAACAGAATCTCGCTGTGTCCATCTGCATGAGCGACCGATTGTAGGTTGAAAACAACGGCCAATGCAAAAACAATCAAAATAATCACCTTATTAGTTAACATCATATCTTCCTTTTTATTTTTTTCGACTTCCTATAAGATTAATAGTACATAACCAACTAATTTCTTACTAACCACATAGATTAANAAGTCAGCAAAAATATATCTATCAAAAGTGGAAAANTTATTGTGAATTTAATAAGTTTTTAAACAAACTTGTATGATGCTATACGGCAAAGAGGCTAAATTGTGGATGCGTTATTCTGTCTAAAATATGAAAGCTNACCTCTTTTNTTGCAAATATTCTATTTAAAAAATAACCGTGTACAATTTTTATTGTTTCAAAAGACTAAGCCGAAAATTAAATAACCTAAATCAGGATNANCCCATTGTTTTACNGGCAGATTTTTAGATATATTTTGATTTCTTTATTCTTCGTAGTACCAATTTTAGAGGGTAAAGTACGTTTTACTGATGTGACTCACTCAGCTGGTATAGAATTTTTTCATATTGACGGGCGAAGTGGGAATAAGTACTTCATGGAAACTTTGGGAGCAGGGGTTGCTTTTTTTGATTATAACAACGATAGTTATCCCGATTTGTATTTTGTCAATGGCTCCCCTTTGCCTGGTTATCTGACCAATGATGATCTACCTACCAATCAGCTCTACCAGAACAATAGAGATGGAACCTTTAGCAATGTCACCATGTATGCAGGTGTCGGGGATACTGGTTATGGCCATGGTTGTACCGTTGGGGATTACGATAACGATGGAGATTTAGATCTTTACGTTACTAACTTTGGTACAGATGTACTGTATTGTAACAATGGAGATGGAACTTTCACTGATGTCACACTGGTGGCAGGTATTTTAAATTCTGATTGGGGAACTAGCTGTGCGTTCGTTGACTACGACCTAGATGGTGATCTAGACCTATATGTAGTCAACTACATAGAATTTGATTTAGCAACCAATCCTTGGTGTGGATTGAAAGAGTCAAATATTCGGGCCTATTGCGAGCCTAATAGCTTTTTAGGAGTACCAGATTTATTATATCAAAATAACGGAGATGGAACTTTTAAAGATGTCAGCCAATTATCGGGTATTACTAATGTTTCTCCACAAGGTAAAGGCCTCGGTTTGGCCTGGGGCGATTATGACAATGACGGAGATCCAGACCTGTACATTGCTAATGACTCGACAGAAAATTTTTTTTATAGAAACAATGGAGATGGAACTCTGGAAGAAGTCAGTTTTATGTTGGGTGTAGCGGTCAATGAAAACGGAACACCCGAGAATGGAATGGGTACCGCGTTTGGGGATATCAACAACGATGGCTGGCTTGACTTAACAGTGACCAATTATGCTGACCAAACCAATACTTTATACCGAAACGACGGAGATGGTTTTTTTTCCGATATTACGAGAGCCTCAAAAACTGGCCATGTCACTTTTCCTTATCTTGGTTGGGCAACGCTTTTCTTTGATTACGATAACAACGGTTATCAAGATCTGTATGTGGCAAACGGACACTTACACGATAATCTAGTTGAGTTGGGTCAAAATGGAAACTACGCCCAATCCGATCTTATGTTTCATCAAGCTGTAGATGGTTCTTTAACCGAAATTGCTCAAAGTTTAGGCGACCTCGGACAACCGGTTATTAGTCGAGGCGCCGCTGTGGCTGACTATGACCTAGACGGTGATTTAGATTTGGTGGTGACAACTTCGAATGGTAAGCCTTACCTGCTGAGAAATGACGGTGGTAATAGACAAAACTGGATCCGATTTATAATTCAAGGAATTGCTACTGGTACACGTATCACGATTCAAACCATCGGTAGTGATGGGCGGCAACATCGTCAATGCCAAGAGGTCGGTAATAATACTGGTTATCTTTCCCACAGTGAAACTTCCCTACATTTCGGGGTCGGAAATGCCAAACAAATCGAGCAAGTTGTGATACGTTGGCCAAACGGAGACGTCGAAAATCTGGATCATTTTTTGGTCAACCAGACGGTCCAAATTACTAGCCCCTAAAACGGGGGTAGTTTGTGTTGTACACGGCGACTATTATACTCAAGCTGATACGGAAGTAGGTGCTCTGGATATTCTTTCGGTGGATAATCTTTCATGTTGTGGTAAGGTAATGGGCCGACAGTCTGAGAAGCCAGGGTATTTATATCTGCATCCTTAACCCAACCATCACTAAATAGAATAAATGAGCGCGTCCAGCCAGCTGGCAAATCAGGTAATTTACTTTTTGAGAATGTGACCGTTATTTCGTCTCCAGCGTTCATCACTACTAACTTATCGTCTAGACCATTCAATAATTGAGTTACGTCTCCATACCGGGTAAAGAACCCTTCCATATCTCGCCAGCGTTGGTTTCGATCAATTTGGTTATAATCGTATAAGTGTGGCCCATGTGGCGTTGGGCGGTACATCTTAGGAAAACCAAGGTATTGCAAGTCGGCAGTTTCAACCTCCAGTTCGGTTATAACCATTGGAAAGTCTTGGTCCCCAATGGTAAAAAAGGCTCGATCCCAGTAGACTTGCATGTCGCTTATAATCCGTACACGTCTATCGACTGATAGAAACTTATCTGTTAAATCTATAATCATAGTTTTATTTTTACCAGCAGGGATGCCAATTGGGTTAATCACCGTTTGCCATTGTCCTTTCTGGTCTAGTACTTGCAGATAGGGAAAGGTAGAACTAATAGCAGGATTTTGCGAAATAGAGACATTAATGGATGTATCCGTAGGAAAGATCCAGCCAGTTAAAAACAGTTTAATTGGAGTTTGATCGCTAGTAGGACCAAGATCAAGCTCAATGATGTGTTCGTCGACTACGCCCTGAAAACGACCAGGCTTATGTTCTACTGCATAGTCGTAGTCAAACTTTTTCAATTTTTTTAGTACATCGTTTTTATTATGATCAATGGCACTCAATGGCCTTCGAGCTATTTTGACTGGATGAATTTTAAATGGAGGATAGGGTGTTGGTGTAAACTTTTCATCCACAAAAATTTGATTGCTCTCTGGATGATCAACGGTGATGAGTTTGACCTGATCAAAATATGCTGTTTCCCATAATTCTTCGGTGATTTTCAAAATGTATTGACCATCTTTGGGTTTTAGCTTATCTCCAATTAGAACATAATCATCAGCTGATTTAGAAGACGCAACTGTACCAATTGGCGTAATCATACCAAGTGGGCTTTTCCATAGTAAATCAGTGATGAATCTAAAGCCGTCCCCGTCGTATACATATAAAAACGGACAAGATCCTTTCAATACCTGTTTTTCTACGATTTTCTGGTTACTACGAGGTTGAAGAATATTTTGTGGTACACCATTCGTCCAGACGATCCGAGCGACATCCACCAATTTATTGTTGCCTAATCCAAAATGAGAGATCTGTTGATCGACGTAGGTCAATTGATAATGACTTCCTGCTTTGACCTCTAGTCTGGAACCAATACCTTTTAGATTATTTTTATTATTACCTTCGACGATTGCTTCCAGTTCAATTCGCAACCATTGGTTTTGGTTTCCCCCATCGTTTTGTAATACGTAGCTCTTTTCATCGTCTAAGAAATGGACTAAGTCTAAATCTCCATCATTATCGTAATCAGAAGTTAGTCCAAATTCCCCGTATTCAGTCTTGGGTGGTAACAAATCAGACTGGTTATTGAACCGGCTATAACCATTATTTCGCCAAAGCGAATGCTTGGTGGGATTAAGAATCCAAAGGTCTAGAAAACCATCGTTATCGTAATCCACAAAATGACAATCTAACCCATTGGAAAAAGAAAGTACTTGATCAATCACAAAAGTGCCATCACCTCGATTTTTGTAGGTTTGAACTGCCTGATGTGAAGTGATCACCAGATCAATATCTCCATCATTGTCATAATCCCCATCATCAATGGATTGTAGCTGTTGTTCTGAGACGATTACTGTAGCTTTTAATCGACCTTGACGCAGATTTTCAAAAAAATAANAATTAGTATGATNAATTNTAACCAAATCTACATCTCCATCATCGTCGAAATCAGCAAAGGTTCCATCAATAGCCGCTATTTGAAAATCGCTACCAAAGGTCGTTTGGGATGCGTCAGAAAATGTGCCGTCTCCATCGTTACGCCACATTTTCATTTTTTCACTATTGAGTTCTAAAGCATCTAAATCTCCGTCATGGTCATAGTCAAACTGAATATTGTTAGTTTTAGGTTTGTCGAAATGTTTTTGAATGGTTGTAAAATGAACGGAGATAGGTGGAGTTATTTTGGTAACTAAGCGGGAACGAAAACCAGTTTCAAAATCCTCGATAGGGTGGCCTAAAATCGGGGTATCCAATTCGGCAATACCTTGCTGGTAACGGGGAGTGTTTTTGTTGATGTTTTCGAAAATTCGCAAATTCCGGTTAGCGACTTGTAGATGATTATTTAATTGTTGATCCTGAATAGCAGTTAATCCATCGATAAGGAATTGCAATTTATCAATAGGAATATCGGCTAGTAAAGTTTTTAATTGTTGGCCAGCTTCCATTGTTAAATCAATATCCCCTCGAGTGGCCGCCAATTGAGCTAACTTCATCAAGACAACAATGTTCGTTGGTGTTCGCAGACGTATTTCCTTTAAACCCTCAATGGCTTTTTCCTGTTCACCTACATCCCCTCTGATACGGAGATGTTGTCGAACTAATTGGTAGCGAGCTTCTAAGTCCTCCGGGTTTAGCCGGACAGCTTCCTCAATTTCAGCGGTCGCTTGTTCGAATTTACCTTTTAATTGCAAAATCTCAGCCGAAATAAAGTGAAGTTGACTATTCATGGGGTTAACTTTGAGACCCCTTTGTATCGTCGTCCAAGCCTCATCAGATTGCTTAAGACGGAGCTGTGCAACGGCCAAGTTGCCATATCCTATGGCTTCTTCTGGTAACAGATTGATCAATTTTGTAAATTGTTCAGCAGCTTTCTGTGGTTGGGATTCTTCGAGGTAAGCCAAACCCAAATTTTGGCATTTGAGTGCTAGTGTAGTAACTTGTTCTACATCTGTAACCGGTTTTGCAGCTAGTTCTAATTGTGAAAAGACACAAGATGCAGCGATAATATATGTTGACCAAATATGAATCAAAGAATAGGATGATGAAGAAAACATTCGGCGCAAAGTGGTTCTCCTAACGAATGAACTTAAATAAATTTTTTATGAGGCCACACAAGTGAGTCTTGAAACTTTCTTAATTGCCACGAGATGGGATGGTATTGATACGAAATTAGTTATGCTGATCTGAATACTGTTCTCTTAGATAACAAAGACTTGAGACATTTTAAAACAACTTGAATATCGCATGAAAAATCTTGGTTAATTGATCAATTTCTATGTTGCCCAACAGATATTATTCTGATTATCACAGCAGAAAGAAAAGAGGTGCTTCTAGACAATAGCTATCCCTATGATTTTATATGTCATAATAAAAAAAGGTGGTAGAAAAATTCTACCACCCCTCGAAGGTTTTACCAACTTGGATGAACCCAATTTCGAAGTAGGTTATTTGAGTCGAACTTCACCACCTGCACGAATCAATCGACGAGAAGGCTTCATCAAGTAATCGGGAATATCTCGACCGCGAACAAGATCACCCATCATCTGGTTACCCAGACGTGAGACCATATGTTTTCTCAGATCAGCTCTGATTTGTTCTTCTGATACTCGGCTATATTCCTTAGCCGGATCTTGTGTTTGAAACTCCCTACAATATTTAACGTATCCTTTCAATCCTTTATTATTCCAAACAATTTCTTTCGTTTTTACATCCACAGCAATTACCTGCATATCGACTTCGGCCCATTGGTAAACTAATACAAAACGGGTCGTTCCAGAAATACCCGCTTGATTACTCATGTCAAAGGCTGGCCTACTATCCATTTCCTCGTCGATTTTAAGTTTTTCAATACTGCCAATTAAAATTAGATCAGCTCCTACTTTTTCACCGACTGCAGCAGCGAGGGTAGCATCCTCTGAGTCCTTATCTGCGGCAGCTTCGAACGCAGCTTTAATTGTAGGAACTTTAATTTCTTCGGATTCGCCACTTGCATTGATTTTTTCGATTGTTTCTACTTGGTCTAATTCAGTTAGTGCAACAGATAATGGATTTAATGTCGCCGATTGATCATAGATCCACTCATTTTCTTTTGCTGCTAAACTTAATCGGGTTGCTAGGTCGATGGCAAATCGTCTCTCCATCCCCTTTGAGGTTTTATCCGTCAAAAACGGTGCTACGGCTACTCGCTGATGTGTTTTTAGTTGCGGGCTAAGTTCACTGACATTTTTCGAGCAGCCACTTATAATTCCTACCATACCAGCCACAAAAAGACACAGCAGTATATTCCTCTTATTCACAATTTTATGCTCCTTCTAACATGAAAAGTCGAGATGGCCCCGATTATAGCACGTTGGTTATTGCCTGTCAATATGCCCGCAAAACAGATACAGTCGGCCTTAAGAACTAATCTTGACCACTAGTTAAAGAGACCCAATAGAGGATGATAAGCTCTATCTTCTACTTCACAGTGAGAAGATTCGAGTTGTTTTAAGTAGTGTACAAAGTTTTACAAGGGCAAGTAGTTAGCTACAAAAAGGAGAGAATTTTAAATACTCAAGTGGTAAACCTGATATGTGGAAAATCCTCATTCAAATCAGCCCACTGCCATGAATCAATAGCNATCACCAGAAATGTTTCTTCGATACCACAAACAGCAACAGATCAAAAGAAACAGGAGATTCAGGTTGTTTTAAATCCTTCAGCGTTTTGGTTATACAACCTCACAAGAATCAAGAAACAAAATTGAATCTCCCAGCTTAACTTTAGTATATCAAGACAAAATAGTGAATCAGTCTTGCTTCTACTGTTATCTAGGGTGAAGAATTTTGTGGTCGAGGAGGTAATTCAGTTGGCAGTGCTAAATTAGGTCGATTTTCCAAATCAGGTATCTCTGGACGGTCGGTTTCTAGTAAATTCAGAATGATTTCAATCGCCTTATCCAGTTGTGGGTCAACACCTTCAACATAGTGATGTGGTGCATAATCCACTTCAATATCGGGATCGGTACCGTAGTTTTCTACAGACCAACCAACATCTTTAAACCAAAATGAATACTCGGGCTGTGTCGTTCTACCCCCATCAACTAATCCATGTTTGGGCGAAATACCAATAACGCCGCCCCAAGTCCTTTTTCCGATTAACTTACCTAACCCCATTAACTTCCAACAATGGCTGAAAATATCGCCATCCGAACCTGCTAGCTCGTCCGTGACCACTACCATAGGACCTAAAACAGAATCATAGGGGTAAGCTATAGGTTGCCCCCAACGCTGTCGATCATAGCCAATCCTTCTACGGGCTAGTTTCTCGAGAATTAATGGAGAGACGTTACCACCTCCATTACACCTCACATCGATAATTAGCGCCGTTCGTTCAACTTCAGCTAAGTATGCCCGATGGAATTCCGCATAACCTGCAACGCCCATATCTGGTATATGCACGTAACCAATTTGACCTTTAGTTTGCGAGTGAACCTGCTGTCTGTTCAGACTAACCCACTCTCGGTAGTGAGCAGATCTCTCTTCCACCATTGTTTTGATCGTTACTATCCTAGGCTCCGGTTTCTGTTCTTTATCTACCGATTCATCTTCATTTTCAGTTGAAAATGGTTGAATTGTCAAGCTCACTTCTTGGCCAGCTCGGTTAACTAGTAACTGACTGGGCGTTATGGCTTTGTCTAATGGTTGACCATTGACAGCTATAATTTTGTCTCCCACAGATACATTGATACCCGGAGCATTGAGTGGAGAATCTTGCCCCTCTCGCCAGCGGTCTCCGCTCAAAATATGCTGAATTTGGTAACCATTGTCGACTGGGTCGAAACTCAATTTTACACCCAGATAGCCCTGTCCATATTGATGTGGATTTTTACGATAATCACCACCACTTTCATAAGCATGGGATGTACCAAGTTCACCTTGCATTTCCCACATCAAATCAGAAAATTCACTCCGACTGGCGATACAATTAACTAAGGGTAGATACCGGGAGTACACACGAGTCCAGTCTACTCCCGACATATCTTCAGTCCAGAAATGGTCTCTTTGTAAACGCCAAGCCTCTCGGTACATCTGATGCCATTCAGCAACTGGATCGACAGAGATTTTTATTCTTTGTAAATTTATCCAACCACCAGTCCGATTAACCTCGTCTTTTTCTGGAGCTTTGACACCAGCTTTAATTACTCTGAGGCGGGCTCCGGACCGATAGGAGAGGACTTTACCATCTTTACTGATAGTAAAATCTGTTACATCGTTAGCAATAGTCTGCTTATCTTGTTTTTCGAGATCGTACATCTCAAGTGTAACTTTACCTTTTCGATCAGCAACTGGAAATGAAGTAAATAAAACTTTGTCTTTTAATGCGATAATTTTGCCGTATCGACCATCTGGTACTGGCAAGGCTGCCAGCCGGTCTTGGATACCGTCTAAATCAATACGAATAGAAGTATCTTTGACTAAATCAGAATCATCTGTTGATTCGTCTATTTCCTGTCTAGTATCAGTATTTTCGTCTTGTTCTGAATCATCGATGGAATGTTGACCATCCAGAATTTTTTCTTCATTAGAATCGTCGTCTTGATTCTTTTCTTTATCTGGATCAAGTAGTGGTTTTGGCTGTGGTACAAAAGGTGAAATTAGATCTTTTTGTAATGTCAGCAAAAAGGGGCGTACTCCCCTTGGAAATCCTAAATCGAAATGCAGATTGTCGTGAACAGGATTAAACTCACGTTTCCCAAGGAAATACAAATATTTCCCTTCAGGACAAAAAGACGGATTAGTATCCTGTAGAACAGGTTGAGTAACTGTATGAATTTGACCTGACTCAATTTCTACTAACCTGATCTCAGTGGTATTCTGAGTAGCTGAAAAACCGTAGGCTATCCAGTGTCCGTCAGGCGACCACGATAAGCCTGCGATCGACCCATGCAAACTTTCATCCAAAATTTGTGTAGTTTCTTCTTTTAAATCAACCAAAATCAGTTGATTTCGATGATTAGTCAAGGCCAACAAATCAGCTTTTGGTGATACAACCATCGTAACTGGTCGACCAAGGTCTAACTGGTCTAAAACTATAGTTGCCATCTGAGTATCAAGATGATGGATTTCTAGACGTTCGTCCCCTTTATCATTGACTGAATCCCCCGAATCACTAACCATTACCAATTGCTTTCCATCATTCAACCATCTCACCAATCGATGTCGAACAGTGGTTAATGGCTGAGACTCAGAAGAATGGGTTAATTTGCCATGACGGCTTACCGCACCTTCCCAGTAAGCAAAACTAAAGGCTTGACCTCGGCTAATTAAGGCCAGATCAGTATTATTAGGTGATAAATCAAAGGTTTCTAGATAATTTCCAGCTGAGACAAACTTTCGGTTCCTTTGAATACCAGATGATCTGAAATCTATGTCGATAGGAAAGACCTCATCGTCGCTAGGGTCACAGACGAACAGGTCTCCTCCAGCATGATATGCGATCCGTTTCCCGTCAGTAGTCGCATTACGGACATAAAAATCTGCGTGGTCAGTGTGGCGTTGTAAATCTTGACCTTCTGGGTCACATGAGTAAATATTACCAATACCTTGGTGATCGGATAAAAAGTAGATACGTTGATCAATCCACATCGGAGATGCCAAATTTCCATCTAGATTGACGAGTCTTCGAAATTTTCCATTACCATTAAAATCAATCCATAAGATACCAGTAGTACCACCTCGGTATCGTTTCCATCGAGCGGGATCGGCTGTAAACCGACCGATAACTAAGCCTCCACTCTTTCCCTTGGCCATCGTTTGAGCTGAGCCGTATGGAAGTGGTTCAGCTAGCCCACCATCCACTGAAACCGAGAAGAGTTGGTAAGATCGACGGAATGGTGTACCCGCATTACTGGAAAAGATGATTTGGTCGCCTTGCCAATCAGCAATCCCACTAGCTGCACTTAGGTAGGTTAACCGACTGGCAGCCCCACCAAGCGTTGGCATAACATAGACTTCAGGTTGGCCTTCTTCACGTCCGATAAATGCCACTTTCTGCCCATCGTTAGAAATCAAAGGTCGAGTGACCTCACCCAAATTAGCGGTCAAACGACGAGGGATTCCACCGGTGTCGGTTATTAACCATAAATCGTCTTCAGCCACAAACACTAATTGATCTTGATATATACTCGGGTAACGAGCGTAACATTTATTGGACAATATCCTTACTCCATTATTCTTTGGCTTATAACTCGGATGAAAAAAGAAAAGATTATAGACTATCCTTCGGAAAGGGTCAAGTTCCAACAGGCCTATCACNNCAANGGACAAATATCTNTTTGTCNGTCNGAGAGTNTGATACACTATTGTCGATGGTAAGTCTGGGTGTTTCGCAATATTTTTTAATTGGTACGATTAGCCACGATATAACTAGCNACCAGAAATGCCAAAANTTGATTAGTCAGTANTGACCCAGATGAGTAAAATAAAACTTNTGTTATAAAAGATAATATAGCAGCAGATTCACCAACAGCAGTTAGAGCGATGGATCAGAATCAGGCTGAGCAAAACTATAATAGTTATGTACCGAACAAATTTTTTCAGAAAANTCAGTAGGAGATCANAGCAAGAGATGGAACAGAACTTAGAAGATTATCTATTCGATTTACGTGGTTACCTACACCTTAAAGGAGCCNTANCAGNAGAATTGGTCACACAACTCAACACTGAGCTAGATCCTTATGTATCGATGTCTCTAAATGAGTGGAATGGNAATATTCATCGACTAAAACCAGATGAGATTCANAATATTATTGAAGCAGGACAGGGGTTTGAAGAGTTAATTGATCATGAGTCCTGGATTTCACATATTCGTCGTTACGCAGGCCATGATGGCTTATTCATTGATGAGGCTTTTGTGAATGTAAGAGGAATTGGTGGGGAAACCCGCTTACATTCAGGTGGGCACAAGAAAAGAATCCGGACCCAATTTCGGTTTCATAATAACGAATTTCGCTGTGGCCAGATTGTAATTTTATTGGCTCTAACTGATATTGGTCNTGGNGGTGGAGGAACAATGGTAATTCCAGGTAGCCATAAATCAAATCTGGTTCATCCCGCTTTTACGGACGGCCGTAGTAAAGGAGGTTCAGCCGAAGGTATTGAAGGTGCCATCGAAATTGAGATGANGGCTGGAGATGCATTGCTTTTCGTTGATTGTNTCGCTCATGGGTCAGCCAAGCGTCGTGTTCCAGGAGATAGACGAATAGTGATCTATCGTTACGGTCCGCACTGGGGACATAGCCGTTATGGGTACCAACCATCGGCTGATTTACTAGCCCGACTCACACCCGAGCGCCGTCGAATTATTCAACCGCTCAATTCTCGCCGAAACCCCNACGAGTCCATATACGAATACAACTAATAACTGGTTNTTCGGTGAAATTTACAAGAAATCAAAAAGAAAGGTGATCTGGNGGCTATNCGATTCGGAAAATCAAAAANAANNTANGNTCANANCACAAAGATTTTGGTTATTATCCCTTAGTTACAGGTCAATTTTTTATCTTATCGACCACGCTGAAAATAGGGTTCATCAACCTTCAACAACTTAAAAACCAATAAGGAGCTGCAGTTGCCTGAATTTCCCACGTAGGGGAAAACTTAGCTGCGAAAAATTTATGACCGGACAACCTCTTACTCCACATCAGCAGGAAGAATATCAGCAAAACGGTTATACCATCCAGCCGGCTGTCTTTTCGAAATCAGAGTGCGACCAATTCATTGATTATATGATGGATTTGCATGCTGGACGACACCAGCTAGATGGTTTTACACCTCGAGAAGCGAATGAGTGGGGCCGAACGCATAATCAACATAATTACGATCCAATCGCTATGAAGTGGTTGATTGATGCCCGTCTTTACCAACCGCTATACGATTGTTTACAGGCCGAACCAGATGGGATTCAAACCATGTATTTTTGGAAAGGGTCAGAGCAAAGACGCCACCAAGACCAGTTTTATTTGCCCAGCTGCATGTCAGCTTGGATCGCGTTACAAGATGTGGATGACAAAAACGGTACCATCTATGTCCAAGCTGGCTCCCACCACCACAGATTGGTTACCCGCCACGATTTTGAAGCCGGTACAGAATTTGAAGGCATCGACTACAACGATGCGGTCGACTTACAATTTGAGCGTAACAATTTACCGGAGGTAACCGTCGAGGTTGCTGCCGGCGACGTAGTCTATTTTCATGGAGTATTAGTTCACCGGGGTGGCCCTATCCTAGAACCAGATTCGTTCCGGCATGTCATAGCCAACCACTATATTCCTCGTTGCGCAACCGATTGGCACTTGAATTGGACCCGCTACCCAGTCAACCCAGTTTAATTATCCGTTTTTTAGATACAAAAAAGGCCGTTCCAACACAACAGCTGTTAAAACGGCCTTTGAAATGTTTAATGAGTTAGTCTGATTAGAAGATGCCTAATTCGTCTTTGGCGTCTTCACTCATCAGTTCTGGCGTCCAACGTGGCTCCCAAACTACATGCACGTTAACGCTTTCGACTCCGTCTAGTTGTTGTACAACAGCTTGCGAACCATTAACCAACTGCGGTCCAGCCGGACAGCTTGGACTGGTCAACGTCATCTCTACGTCGACATTTTCTTCTTCGATCTTAACTTCGTAGATCAACCCCATATCGACAATGTTGACCCCAACTTCCGGATCAATGATTTCTTTTAGCTGTTCCATGACAGTTTCTTTAGATACCATAATATTCCCCACTCCAATTGGATTTTAGCCTAATCTACACTGACGAGAATATCGCCGTCTTCGATTTTAACTTCGTAACATTCGATCGGTTCATAAGCTGGCATACATAGAGCCTCTCCGGTTTTGACACTGAATCGAGCTCCGTGGCGAGGACACACAATTTCATCCCCTTCTAGTTCACCTTCGGCTAAAGGTCCACCATCGTGGGTGCAGACATCCTCCACTGCCAAAAACTTACCATCAATATTAAAAATAGCTACCGGTAAAAAATCAACTTCAACTAACTTTTTCCCACCAGGAGGGATTTCATTTACTGATGCCACTTTGAAAAATTCTTCCATTCATTTCTCCCAACTGTTTGATTTAAGCAAGCCTTTTAATTAGCTAATAATTTGATACGATCGACTAGGCTTCTGACGCCATTTTGCCGACCAGGCGTAACGATTCCTTGGATATTCAATTGATCTAATAGTAATGGGTCAAAATCCCGAATTTCATGGCAAGATCGGTCGTTTAAGATTTGAAATATAATAGCCACCAAACCTCGTACAATAACCGCGTCGCTGGTAGCTACCATATGTAATTTTTCTTCTTGGTGCTCAGCGTGAAGCCACAAGTCACTTTGGCATCCTAGCACTTTCAGCTCATCCAATTTGTAATCATTTGGGTAAGGATCTAGTTCATCCCCCATCTCAATGATGGTCTGGTATTTGGTCAAATCGTCGGGGCAATCTTCCAGAAGTTCTCGGATCTCTTGAATTTCTTCAGTAATAGTCATTTTGGTGGGTTTCTATTGCAAATACGAGTTGGATATGATTATAAAATAGACAATACTTTGTGTAAGGCAGCAACCAATTTATCAATTTCTTCGGTGGTGGTATAACATCCGAAGCTAGCTCGAAGAACTCCCTGTCCTATTCGGTTCCTCAGGATGGGCTCGGCACATAAAAAACCGCTACGAACAGCAATCTGTTGGGTGTTCAATAACGTTGCCACATCGCTACTTTGAGCTGAGTCAACCGAAAATACGACTAAACCCAACTTAGCTGTTTGAGGGAAAAATACTGAGACTCGTTCAACTGATTTCAGTGCTTCCTGTGCGTAATCAGAAATAGAAGTCTCATGAGCAGTTATATTATCTAATCCCTGCTCTTTAATCCACTCAATAGCCCTTCCTAGCCCAATGATACCGGCAATATTTGGTGTTCCTGCCTCATATCGCCAAGGCATTTCATTGAAGGTCGTCTGATCAAAACTTACTGTTTTGATCATGTCTCCGCCACCCATATAAGGAGGAGACTGGTCTAGCAACCCCTTCTTCGCATATAGAACACCAGTGCCCGTTGGGCCATATGTTTTGTGCCCACTAAAAACCAGGAAGTCGCAATCTGACACATCGGTCTGAATGCGGGGTACACTTTGTGCTCCATCTAATAAAACGTTAGCTTGATACATTTTGGCGAGCTGACCTATTTTTTGCCAATCTTGCATCACTCCGGTGGCGTTGGGTAAAACGCTCATAGCAACCAGTGAACGATTACATCGTCGTTTCAAGAAGTCAACCAACTGATCAAATTCAAGATAGCCTTTTTCGTTCAGAGAAACTACTTGCAATTGAACACCACTACGGTCTCTTAGCTGTTGCCAAGGGACAATGTTGGCATGGTGCTCAGCTTCACTGATAATGATTTGGTCATTACTATCCCAATCAGCACAGAAGCTATTAGCTACGATATTAATACCGTGTGTCGTGCCACTAGTGAAGACAATTTCACTGTCTTCGACCCCTGGTGTTAGGATGAAATTGGCAATAATTGAGCGAACACCCTCATATGCTGCAGTAGCCGTTTCCGCCCAGTTATGGATGCCTCGATGGATATTAGCATTATAGTTCTGATAATAATCCCCAATTTTCTCTAGTACGCAATCCGGGGTCAGGCTGGTGGCCGCACTATCTAGGTAGACAGTATCATCGATATTTAAAATGGAGAAATCTTTTCTACAATTCACTGAGGAGAAGCGAGGCGAAGATGATTATCCTTCGCCCCTATCAATTTAGGTTAGTTAGAAAAAGTAGTCCAACTCGTTTCAGCTGCTTGCCGCATAGCTGCATGCTCTTCGTCAGTACAAGCACTGTCCGTAGCTACACCTACTGCGGTATCGTTTGGCGCTACGATCTTTTCCTGTAGCAGGTATGCTTCTACTTCGTCGCCACTAACATCAACCAACATAACATCGTCGATTTGAATACAAGGCTGAAGTGGCTGTCCTGTCTTTTCGACCATTTCTTGAAAATTATCTGGGTTGTTAATGATATCGAGGTCATCGTATTCGAGACCATATTTGTCAAATACAGCCCGTACACCTCGGCTCCACCCACAACTAGGCTTCATGTAACCAACAATTTTAGGTTGACTCATTTTGTTCGCTCCTTAGTTTTTCTAGTTTTTCCCCATAATCATGGGGATTAGGTCTTATGAGCCATGGCCAGCTTATTCTGGACTGACTCTGTCAATCTTTGTCTCAAATCAATTGAGGGGATTCGTTGTAAGATAGGTTCAAAAAAGCCTTCGACTACCGTTCTTTCTGCCCATTCTGGTGATAGGCCTCGGCTCATCAAGTAATAGACTTGTTCAGGGTCAACTGGCCCAGCAGTTGCGCCATGTGTACACCTAACCTCATCGGCCAAGATCTCTAAGCCTGGAATAGTATCAGCTCGGGCCCGTTTGTCCAATAAAAGGTTTTCGTTCTTCTGATATGCATCAATTTCTTGAGCACCCTTTACTACTTCGATCATGCCTCGCCACACAGTCCGACTGCGGTCCGTTAGCACGTTTTGGTAGAGAAGATCACTGGTAGTATGGGCGGCACTGTGCTTCTGGTATGTATGAACATCTAAATGCTGGCGTTTCTGTGCGAAAGCCAAGCCTAGCATATCAACATTAGCGCCAGATTCACTTAGCTCAGCTAGCTGGTCAATTTTACTTAACCGACTTCCGAGGCATGCCGTTATCCATCTCAGGTTAGCTGATTGCTGAATCAGCGCTCGTTGAGTGGAAAAGTTCCAAGTCTGTTGATTGAAGTCTTGGATTTGTACAAAGTTTAAGTGTGCATTAGAACCTACAAATATTTCCACAGCCCCACAATGCAGTCCCGCTTGATTCTCACGCGCTGACCCTTGTAATTCTAGAACAGTAGCTTGACTATTGTCTTCTGCAATAATCAAAGTATTCGAGAAGTCTGCCACCGAACTACCATTCAGTGTCTTGAAGACCTGAAATGGTTTTTCTACTACTACCCCAGTCGGAATATACAACACGTAGCCACCCTGCAAGAATGCGCTTTGCATAACATCGAAGATGCTTAGATCTTTTGAAGGATTACGACGGATAGCTTGTCCCATATACTCCCGCAGAAGATCCGGTTTCTCTTCCAAAGCGGTCTGAAAATCTGCAAAATAAACACTGTCTAACTCACCAATCTGGTCTAATGTTACTCCGTTTTGTTGCATCATTAAACCAGCTAACAACTCTGTATTTTCAGGCTGGTTTGGGCCTAAGCTTGGATCGATATCTTCTGGCATTGGCAGGCAAAACTGGTCAATCGACAAGCCTCTTACATCAGTTCGTCGCCAATCCTCTAAATTGGTGCTAGGTAAATCTAATTCAGTCAGCTGTTCCAGTGCAGACGTTCGGCGATCTGACATCCAACTTGGCTCGTTTTGGAAGCTAAGATTGGGGGCCGTATGATCAAGCAAACTCAAAAACTGTCTTTCCTTCATTATGATCGAGTGATCAATTTACTAACCAACTGACCCCTCCATCTGTAGCTGAATCAATCGATTCATTTCCACCGCATACTCCATCGGCAACTCTTTCACTAACGGTTCAATGAATCCATTGACAATCATGGTGGATGCGTCTTCCTCTGAGATTCCTCGACTCATCAGGTAAAACAGCTGTTCTTCTCCAATTTTGCTAACACGGGCTTCATGCTCAACTGTTACATCCTGTTCGTCAATTTCGATATAAGGATATGTGTCAGACTGAGAATCTGGGTCCAGAATTAAAGCATCGCAAACCACATTTGACTTACAACCAGCAGCCCCTTTGCCAACTTTTAATAAACCACGGTAACTTGAACGACCACCGTCTTTACTGATCGATTTTGATGTGATTTTTGAGGTTGTATTTGGTGCTAAATGAACGACCTTCCCGCCAGCATCCTGATGCTGACCGGTACTGGCGAAGGCAATCGAAAGAATTTCACCATGGGCTCTTTCGCCCACCATATACACGCTAGGGTACTTCATGGTCAGTTTAGAGCCAAGGTTTCCATCTACCCATTCCATGGTGGCGTCTTCGTAAGCCATCGCGCGTTTGGTCACTAGGTTATAAATGTTATTGGCCCAATTTTGGATCGTGGTATAGCGCACACGAGATTTTGGCTTACAGATAATTTCTACTACCGCACTATGTAAGGACTCGCTTGTATATATCGGTGCCGTACACCCTTCTACATAATGGACTTCTGCGCCTTCGTCAGCTATGATCAGTGTTCGTTCAAACTGGCCCATATTTTCAGTGTTGATACGAAAATAGGCTTGTAGTGGATAGTCAACTTTAACACCAGGTGGTACATAGATAAAACTGCCCCCGCTCCAGACGGCGCTATTCAGAGCAGAGAACTTATTATCCGCTGACGGAATCACTGTACCGAAATACTCACGAAACAAATCCGGGTGCTCTTTCAAAGCTTGATCTGTACTCATAAAGATCACGCCTTGCTTCTCTAGTTCTTCTTCTATACTGTGGTAGACAACTTCAGAATCATATTGAGCACCAACACCGGACAAAAACTTTTGTTCGGCTTCAGGGATGCCCAGACGATCGAACGTATTTTTAATATCGTCCGGTACGTCATCCCAGCTCTTTTCTTCTCGGTCCGAAGCTTTGACATAGTAGTAGATATCATTATAGTCCAGTTGAGAGAGGTCGCCTCCCCAATCCAAATCTGGTTTATCCTTGAAGATACTGTATGCCTCTAAACGAAATTCCCTCATCCAATCTGGCTCATCTTTCACATCTGACAAATGATTAACTACAGCCTCGTTCAGTCCTTTCTGAGATTTATAAACTGGCTGAATGTCATCACTAAAACCATATTGGTAATCGCCAATATCCGGGCGTGCTTTGTTAATTGACACGGTAAAGTACTCCTTACTGTTATTGACCGTTTGAGGCCGAGTCTTCTACATTGGCAGATTGATGTTTTTCGCGGATAGCGTCGTAGCCCTCTGCTTCTAGGTACTCCGCTAACTCCCAACCACCAGATTCTACCACTCTACCGTTCAGAATGATGTGTACATGGTCAGGTTTGATATGATTTAGAAGTCGTGGATAATGAGTGATGACCAAAACACCTAGATCTGGCCCGATTAACTGATTGACGCTGTCCCCAACAATTCGAACTGCATCGATATCCAATCCAGAGTCAGTTTCATCTAGGATAGCTATTTTGGGTTCCAGCATTGCCAGTTGCAAAATTTCCGCCCGTTTTTTTTCACCTCCTGAAAAGCCATCATTCAGATATCTACGGGCAAAGGACTCGTCGATACCTAATTTTTTCATTTTCTCTTTGAGTTCTCGTCGAAAGTCTCGCATCGGAATGAGAGGTGTAGTTGCAGACTCAGAAGTGCCATCGTCGCGGACTGAGCTAACAGCTAAACGCAGAAAATTCGCCATTGTGACACCGGGGATAGCTGTCGGGTACTGAAACGCCAAAAATAGACCTAGTTTTGCGCGTTCATGTGCTTCTAGTTCCGCCAAATCTTGGCCACTGAAGGTGACTGTCCCACCTGTTATTTCATAACTCGGATGCCCCATCAGGGTATTGGCTA
>PAYP01000013.1 GCA_002714785.1 Candidatus Poribacteria bacterium
TGTACTTATAAAGAAGAGAACGACGTTCATGATCGGCAGACCAAGGCATAGTACCATGAACCCAGCCTGCTACAGCTCAATTAGCATTGCTGTACCGCCGCTTGTCTCAATATAGAACAGAGACAATAAAACGTCGGCAGGCCTCTGGTTATAAATTAACTCGTCATTTCCCAAATGATGCTTGGTGGCCAGGTTGTCACGCAAAAAAACATACATTTTGGATTTTCCCAATTTGTGTTTCTAATCCTCTTCAGACGAGACTCCGTCTAAAAGAGCACGGGTTTGACGCAACTCTAGCAAGTAGCAGTTTGATAGCTTTACCTAAGGCAGATAAGAATGAATCACCGACAGAAGCTCAACTGGTATTATCAAAAATCTTATACTTGCCTTTTGATGTGTCAATGCCTTCAAAAGACCTCATACGATTAGCCCATTTGGTCGCACCTGATATAACTCGCATATCCAAATAGGATTATCAGCAAGAATCACATAATAGGTCTTATTGTGACATTAGCGTCTCATGTGCAATACCAATGTCGCAGTTGTCAAACTGCTGGCCATTACAATACTCTCCGATCCACATAGAGAAATTACCTCTTGTTACATTTGGCATGTCTAATGCTACAAATCGAAAAATAGACAGCAACACATAAAAAATAACTACCGAACAGAAAGGACACTTAATATGAAGAAGTTTATTTATTTGAATATGTTATTTGTACTGACTGCATTTGTGTCAGCCTTAGCGGAGAAGCAACCAGAACCGGTTTCAATGGAACGAGATGGACCTCGGTTTGGATTTAATATTTATACGGGTGATATGGTCAAATCGAAATTTACCGATCGGCCTGATGGAAAAGAATATTCACCTTTTACCACCATTTTTGGCTGGCAATTTGAGAAAGTACTAACTTCTAAAGACAATAACAACCAGTCGATTGGTGTTATGTTCCAAGCAACTCCCTTAGTAGCTGGGTTAGAACAAGGTTTAGTGATACCCGCTTTCAATTTTATGGCCGGTGTCAGAACTCAGTCCGGATTTGAAATGGCGGTCGGGCCATCCATAATCTTTAACTTGCAAACAGATGAGCCTGAACAAGCTATATCACCATCTGTATCTATTGCTTTGGGATATACCATTTCCTCCGGAGACTTTAACTTTCCTACAACTCTAGTACTTACACCTAATCTCGAATCGGACTTAAAGCACAAAGAAGAAGATGGAACGATTTCAGAACACAGTCAAAAAGGGTTGCGCATAAGCTACGTAGTTGGTTTCAACTGGTAAAAGTTATACCGACGAGCGCAGTGAACGTTGGTAATCAGCATACGCTTCGTCAACCGACAACTGATTATTTAAAACTTTTCTCAATGCGCATACCATGGCTATTGGCGACTCTTCTTGAAAAATAGCCCGGCCGAATAATATAGCTCGGCCCCCGTTACGAGCAACGTTATTTGCAAGTTGTAATGTGTAGCGTGCATTTTGCCTAGGTCCCCCTAGAGCACCAATAATTATTGATGAGTCAAAGTCGGTAAACTCCTTCCAGACTTTGTTTGTTGTAAAGGCCGTCTTTAAAAAACTAGGCCTTTGATGTTTCCTCAAGTAACTCATAGTTCGGATGATCGAATCAGCTACGTACATACCNCGCTTCTCATCATCGAATCCAACCAAATTAACGTTAGGAAGAAACACTTCAAGAATGTGGTCGAAACCAGGAATATCCCCCACAGTATGAGCAAACTGAATATACGANTCTAACATTCGNCGGTCAGCTTGTACATCGTTATTTAGTGTCATAGAATACAAACCTANCTGTATCGAACAATCTAAGGCTGGAGAAACTAAGGATTCACAATAAGATTTCATGTCATCAGGGAAAACAGTCTGAAAAGGGTAAGAGTGCTGTGTTCGATAATCCCCATAACGAGGGTTCCATATTGCTGTTTCTGAGTTCATACGAACGATGGGGGTTACGTCACTGTCATGGAACATCCCCTCNTCAAGAGCTAAAATTTCAGCATCGGCGGGNGTCATTAANAAGCCGTCGATCGTCCCATCTCTCACTAAATCTCTCTGGAGTTGTAAAAACTCTGGGTGTGTACGGTANTGAGGTTTAGGAACGGTGACTTGACCCAANCCATGAATACCGCCCGAAGCTAGGGGGTCAGCGGCAAAAACTAGAATTGGATCTTGATACAATTTGTCGGGGGATGAAAGTTTATCGAAGATGCGTTGTCCCATAATTACTATTCCTCAGATTTAATTACNTTCTGTCGTAAAAATATTATATCAGATATATGAACGAAGTTTTTGAACAGCCAGTACGAAAATCATCAAACCAATTACATTAAAAAAAGTCTTTACGAAGAAAACCAAATCTGATATAATCANTNTGGATTTCCGTGTGCCTGTTTGTTAGGTCGATATGTATCGTTAGCAGTCAATGGCNAGATGGAACTAGANCAGNGTCNTNCGTAGTTTAGTNATGCANGACTGGTANCGAAGATNGATCTAGAATTACGCAGGGTGTACTTTTTACGTGGATCCCATCCCCCACACAGAAGAAATTTTCAAACAAGATAAACAGAGGTTGAAGTTTAGCAGATTATGACGAATTACGACAGGTCTAAATTGGAAGGCAGGAGCGGGTTTGACCTGTTCATGTTTGAAACTTTTGATGATCCAGATAATATCAAAAATAAAATATTTGTCACGTATCTGATCAACGCACTTATATTCGTTTCGATCGGAGCTATCATTTTTGAATCTTGGGTTGATAACGAAATCGAGATTGCGCAGACTTCAGCAGAGCAAACATATCGGGATATTGAGTCTAACCACCCAAAACTTTTTGCTGCGATCAATCAAGCCGAATATAACAAAGAGTTGTACGCACCAACGTTTGCAGAGACAGTCGAGTTACGTTTAACTTCCCACCCAGAATATTTGACCGAAAATCAAGCCTTGTATGATATTTATCTGGCCACTGCTAATACTGCGTCTCCGGAGTTAACTACGGTTCAGCCAGCAGAAGTACACGAAAATTTTGTTCGGGCTGTTACATTTTTTGCCAGTGATAATCCGGAGTTTGCCAATAATGAAACCTACCTAGCACTAAAAGAAAATTACGCGTCGTGGAATTCGGTTATCTCCGATCAAACCTATATCAAGTTTACAGTATTGAAGATTATCGACTATATTGCACTTGTGCTGTTTATGATTGAGTACTTTGGAACCTGTTATGTTAATATGCCGAAGCCTGGCCGCTACACACTGAGTGTTAACGGAATTATTGACGCTGCCGCGATTGCTCCGTCCTTGATAGAGCCAATAGTCAAAATAGTTTTGTCAGGAGGGGCCGGTGGATTGGCAGGCTTGAGAATTGTTAAGACATTGCGTCTACTNCGTCTGATGAGGTTGTTAAGAATGCTAAAATTAGCAACTACAGTGATGGATAATTCAGACAAAACACCTGAAGAAATTAAAGCCCAAGCGACCACGATGAGTTTAGTGATGGCGCTGATGTTTCTAGGTATGTCTGTTGTTATGTTTAGTGCTTTAATGGTTTTCTTTGAAAGAGGCGCCCAGCCAGACTCTTTTGGTCATATTACCCAAGCCATGTGGTGGGGTATTATTACACTTACCACCGTCGGCTATGGGGATGTTTCTCCTATTACACCAGCGGGCCAAATTTTGGCAGGTGTGGGTGGATTGATGAGTGTGGCCGTTTTTGCCATGTTATTGGGNGCTGTAGGTGGAATTATTGATGAGTTTATGGGTACGGATGATGAAACTNCCGNGGTAACTATCAGNCCAGCTCAAGAAATCGCTACTCTGGCCGACTTGTTAGAGGCTGGCCACATTAGTCAAGAAGAATTCGATAGCAAGAAAACCAAACTGTTAGGTGATATTTAGCTAATAAGACAGGTTTTTATTTAGCTGTTGACAAGTTGCTTCCCATACTAGGTCGACAGAGATTCCTTGCATGCATTCGTTGATTTGGCAATGTTTATTGAACGGTTTACAAGGACTACATGCTACCTCATATCGAAGGGATATGTGTTNGCTGGATAGTGGACGNAATTTGTGATAATTTCCGGGGCCAAACAGGCAAATTGTTGGTATGCCTAAGGCTGTTGCCATGTGCATTGGTCCTGTGTCATTAGCAATGAATAAGTCACAATGCTCGATAAAACCGGCCAGTTGACCCAAGCGGAATTCTCCCGCAAGAGACGTTGCAGATGCCCCAATTTGCTCGGCAATATGTTTTGACAAATCTCTTTCTNTCAAGCTGCCAAAGACTAGAACTCTTCCTTGATAATCTTGGATATAGCGGCGGCCAATTTCGATAAATCGCTGGGCTGGCCACTGCTTGAATACCCAGCTCGCTCCAGGAAAAATGCCAACCGTTGGCCCCGGACTCGCAACTGATTCTTGCTCCATTTTTTGCTCTGCAAAAGCTCGATTTTCTCGAGAAACGTGAAGTTCTAATTTTCGATCATCTGCCTGAATACCGACAACCTTAAGTAGTTGGAAATAGTCATCGATAACGTGTTGCCTGTTATGCCGATTAATCTCTACAGGAATAGTCAGTAAATAACCGTTAGGTCGGTGAAAACCAACCCTGGTTTTGGCTTGGGTCAGCCAACTAATCAGGCTCGTACCAAACTTTCTTTGGAAATCTAAAACCACATCAAATTTTTTAGAGCGTAATTGATTAATCAACTGCAAGTTAGGCTGGAGGCCCTTATTTTTTCGGTTTACAGTCAAAACCTCATCCAGATGTGGATTTTGATTTACTAAATCAATATAAGGTTCATCCGTAAGCATGGAAATTTTGGCTTGAGGTAATCGATGCCGTAAGGTTCGGATGGCTGGTGTCGTTAGTAATACGTCCCCTAGCGAGCTAAATCGAATTAACAAAATATTAGCTTGTTGACTGAGATTTGTCAGTGGGCCCACGGTCAATGCCAGTTAGAGCAAAAACGCCGAACTGATCAATTCCAAGTACGAATGTCAACGAATCGCCCTTGAATTGCGGCGGCTGCAGCCATTTGTGGGCTGACAAGATGAGTCCTACCACCTTTGCCTTGTCTGCCTTCAAAATTTCGATTAGAAGTGCTCGCACATCGCTCGCCCGGCTGAAGCTTATCAGGGTTCATAGCTAGACACATACTACAGCCGGCTTCTCGCCATTCAAATCCTGCTGCTTTGAAAATTTGGTCTAAACCTTCAGCTTCAGCTTCACGCTTGACCGCCTTTGATCCTGGAACCACAATTGCATTGACTCGACTGTTGACTTGTCGACCCTTGGCAACTTGGGCGGCAGTCCGCAAGTCAGAAATTCGGGAATTAGTACAACTACCAATAAATACTTTGTCGATTTCAATTTGATCAATAGGTGTTCCAGGAGTTAATCCCATGTATTCTAAGGCTCGGCTCGTCGCTCTCTTTTCATCTGAATTTTCTATTTCGTTTGGATCTGGAATATTAGCACCAATATCTAGTACCATCTCTGGCGAAGTTCCCCAAGTGACCTGCGGTTGTAGTTCGTCAGCAGGAATCGAGACTTTTCGATCATAAGTAGCACCGATATCTGTTGGTAATTGTTTCCACTTCTCAACAGCCAAGTCAAAATCATTCCCTTTGGGGGAAAATTCCAGACCAGAAAGGTACTGGTAAGTTGTATCGTCAGGTGCAATCATACCCGCTCTGGCACCAGCTTCAATAGCCATATTACAGACAGTCATTCTTTCTTCCATAGTCAAACTTTGAATAGCTGAACCTGTAAACTCGATTACGGAGCCAGTTCCACCGTCAGTACCGATCTGACCAATAACGGTCAATATGATATCTTTGGCCGTAACCCCAAATGGGAGTTGTCCTTCAATATCAATCTGTAAGGTATTTGGTTTGCGCTGAAGTAAGCATTGTGTGGCCAATACGTGCTCAATCTCACTAGTACCAATACCAAAAGATAAAGCTCCAAAAGCACCATGGGTTGAAGTATGACTATCCCCACACACAATCGTCATTCCGGGTTGAGTTAAACCCAGTTCAGGGCCAATGACATGCACAATACCTTGTTTGGGGTTATCTAAATCATAGAGTGTCACCCCAAACTCCTGACAATTCTGAGAAAGCGTTTCCATTTGCTTTTTTGCGATTAGGTCAGTAATGGGCAGTGATCGGTCAGTCGTTGGAACATTGTGATCCATCGTAGCAAAGGTTCGGTCTGGTCTTCGAACAGATCGGCCCGAAACACGTAACCCTTCAAAGGCTTGTGGTGAGGTAACCTCATGAACTAAATGTGTGTCGATATATAAGATAGTGGCTTCGGAGTCTGAGGCCCGAACCACGTGCTTATTCCAAATCTTCTCAAACATGGTCTTCATTTATTTACTCCAGATCTTCTTCTACTTAGCTAGAATAACCGGTGAGGGTTCACTCGATTCTAGTGGACCAATTTTCTTGTGTCAAAAACCGTCCGTTATACTTTTCATTTACTGTTTATGGATTAAAAATCCAAAAATTCGATCAATTCTTTTAGACTCCGAGCTACATAATATTGGTGTCCCAAGGATTCAACCTGTTTTTGGTATTGATTCTGGCTTTCCGTTTGACGCCCCCGATGGTTTTTAACCTCTAAATGTATGGTTTTACCTTCGGATAAAAAAATTAGAAAATCAGGTGAACCGGCTTTGCCAAAACGTAAAAAACTACCGCGTTCAGTTTTCAATGCACCACTATTATTTTTGATGTATACCAACAGCTTACGTTGCTCTAGCAAGCGAAGATACTGTTCAATAACGGCCTGAATGTCTTTTTCGGACGACAACATGAGTATTGAATTTAGATTTCTGTAATGGTTTAGACCTATCCCCAACGAATTTCCGGGGGATCAAAAACAAAACCATGAAACAGTTTCCTCCGTTCTGCAGAAAGCGCATTATAAAACTGCGCTGGATAACTCCAGTGTTCAGCTGAGGCAATCATCCAAGGATGCTCATAAGCATAGTAAAGCATTATTCTCTGTCCATCCTTTTTATACCAAGGACCTCCGGAGTGCCAAATAGCATTGTGAAACAGAATAGCCGTACCCGCTGGCGCACAAACTTGGATAGCACCATCGAATAATTCTTTTTTTTGTAAATCATTAGCAGATGGGTTANCTATACTCTTGTGACTGCCCGGAATCAGNCTCAAATTNCCCTGACCTGCTTCGGTCATGTTAGTNAAATAGTAACCAACCTTCAGCTGAAGTAGGGGAATCNGTTGGGCTAANCCCCGATAACCATCATCGTGCCCATCAATGTGCCAAGCCATATCTCGATCGACTGGCCCAAATTCTAAAACTGCGTCGGATGCGTGATGATGAGGTCTAGAATTCAGCAAGCTTTCAACATAAGCCATAATAGGTGGATAATCCAACATTGTCAAGAATAAGGGATGNTCATCCAAAATGTAAAAATAGCGAGTGTTTTGACCNTTGATATGGGTCATTCCAGTGTGTTCAACTTCTTCTGCACATAACTTTCTCCTCAGACTAGCCACTTGTTTAACAGCTTGTAGCAGATCTCTAGTCAGTTCAGAATCTAAAAACTGCTCCAAAACTAAATAGCCGTTATTATCAAAAAAGAATTTGTCAGATTGGCTAATCATCAGAACGAATTAAGTTGGATAAACAATGTGGGTGTTACGTTCCATAATCAAAGGGGTTGGACTGTCTTCACCAAAAATGTTAGCCCATAACTGAGGATCNTAATCTCGTGTAACAAAACAAGCTCGGTGAGTAGGTACCGCATGCTTCAATTTTAATCTTTGAGCCATACTCAGACTGCCATCGAAAAANGGGAACTCGCCTTCGGTCGGGTGTGTAGTTAAAAAACCAATGTCAGGCTGTAGTGCTAGAATCGGTTGAACTAGGCTATCATGATCGGCAAAATTATTTATTGGATCTCCTGAAATATAGACCTTTACGCCTGAGACATCAATAACATAACCTAAGTGCGTTACATCCGGTGGATCAATGTCAGCAGATGAGTCGCCGTTGGGAGGTTTAGAGTAAACCGGATAAATAGTAAATTTTTCATCATTCAGGACACANTCAATGGTTTGGCCAGCTATNGATTCCACAGTTTTTTGGCCCGGCGATACAGAATGAGAAAANCCCTCAATTGGCTTGTCATCAATACTGATCTGAANGGAAACATNTTTGTTCGATTGTAGGCTGGATGTCATCTCGTTAGAAATTCTGGTCAAGCTTTCAATTGGACCNATATAACATTTAGGTTGCCAAGCATTTTCCAAGCGTTGCAGGGACTCTACACATGTATGATCCCCATGATCGTGTGTCAATAAAACTAGGTCAGTTGGAAACTCGGCTTCCTCAACTGGTGGCTGAGCATAAATAAATCGATCTGACGGACGTTCTTTTGGGAAGTAGGGGTCAACTAAAATAGTTGTTCCTGTCCTACTTTTGATTGCAAAAGAACTTTGCTCAAACCAGTGAATTGCGACAGCTCCGTCTGGTACATCTAAGTTTATAAAATCAGACATTCAATCTCCTACNAATACGTTGTTAATTAATGTTAATNAGTAATTATACAAAAGAGAATCATTAACGACCAACTCATTTTAATCAGTTCCTAATCTTTTGCTTGCCGTATATTTAGTGTATAATGTAGGCTGTTTTGGGCTGACCTAGCAAATATAATCTTTTAAAGGAGNAATAATTAATTATGATTATGGTCGATTGGAAAGATCATCCTTGGGCTGGTGTATTTCCAGCAACCCTGTGTCCGTTTAATTTGGACGAATCAATTGATACAGAAGGNTTGGCCAGCTACATGAAAGGCCTAGCTGCTATTGATGGAATAAAAGGGGTTGTTTGTAACGGTCATACGGGCGAGATAATGTCATTAAAAGACNATGAAAGAGCTGAAGTTACCCGAATNAGCGCTAGCGCAGTCGGTGATAAAGTCAAAGTGATTTCAGGTGTTAGTGCCGAAGGAAGTATTTCAGCTATAGATCAAGCCCAAGCAGCGAAATCAGTCGGTGCTGATGCAATTCTATTGATGCCTCCTCATCACTGGTTACGCTTCGGTCGGACTTTCGAGACTGCTGTCGGCTTCTTTGAGGATGTAGCTGAAGGAGCCAATTTACCGATCATAGTACACCAATATCCTGCTTGGACCAAAGCCGGTTATAGCCTGGAGGAAATGCTAGAAATAGTCAAAATCCCACAAGTAGTTTGTATCAAAATGGGTACTCGTGATATGGCAAGGTGGCGTTGGGATTATGAACAGCTGAAATTGGCCGCACCTGATGTACCGGTACTTACTTGCCACGATGAATATCTGTTAGCTAGCCTACTCGAAGGTTGCGATGGTGCCTTAATTGGTTTTGCAGGCTTTGTACCAGAATTGATGGTGGAAGTTGTACACGCGGCTTTGAATGCTGANCTAGTCGGTGCCAGAAAGGCTCGGCAATTGGTAGATCCATTNGCTCGAATTGTTTACAATTTTGGCGAACCGAGTAGCGATGCTCACCAACGAATGAAGTGTGCAAGATGGCTGATGGGTCGATTCCCTTCTATGACCATGAGGCGTCCACTACGTCAGTTATCATCAAATGTAGTCAGTGATATACGCCAACGACTGGAAGCTATTGGTTACCAGTGCGAAAAATAGTTTAAAACTGACATTCAACTTATCTGAACTAGTTCTGGAAGACTATTTCGGAAGAGGACTTTGTCAGTTTAGTAAAGGAATGTACAAACAGCATTAAGGAAATCAGATATGGCAAAAGGAGAAATTTATCCTACAGAATCTCTCAATTTTCGGGACAGTGAAACAGGCGTTAAAATTCGCCAAGTAACAACTGATTTTTCTAATCATCACCACCCCTTTTTTATCGTTCCTGCCTATGATGACTTAATGAAANGGCTGTTTTTNATCTCTGAACGATCNGGNAANCCACAGATTTTCGCTGAGATTCGCCAAAATGGTGAATTACTCCANTTGACTGATAGAGACGATCTTAGTCCTTGGTCAATTTATCCATCTCACGACGGAGAATCAGTCTTTTTTACTGCAGGTACCAGTGGTTGGCGCATCGACCTAGAAACGCTGGAAGAAATTGAGTTAGTCAATATGCCTGTTGATCATTTACGAGAACAAGGGACGGTAGCGGCAGCAATGGGTACAACNGCCTTAAGCCACGATGATCGCTGGTGGGCAATTCGTTATAATACCAATTCTGAAATGGTCGACNCCCTTCAATCCGCAATTGCTATGGTTGATACGCAAACTGGGCAAATGGAGACNATTTTGCAAAGGGATAGCATTAGCCATATGCAGTTTTGTCCTGACGATCCTAGCCTTCTATATTACGCNGGNCCATTAACGGACCGAATTTGGGTTATTAATCGAGACGGTTCTAATAATCGCCGCCTGTATGCCAGAGATAAGGCATTAAATGAATGGATTACTCATGAATCTTGGATTCCGAGGACCCGTGAGCTTGCTTTTGTCGATTGGCCTAATGGCATTCGTTGTATCAATGTTGATAATGGAACCGAAAGGCGTGTGACAACCTTCAATGCTTGGCATGCTGTTTGTAGTCCGGACGGGACCTTAATGGTTGCTGATACTAACTACCCTGACATCGGTATCCAATTATTTGATCCAAGGGATGGTGTAGGTCAACCAACTNTTATTTGCCAGTCTGGTGCAACTTCTGTTGGAGACCATTGGCAAGGTCCTTTTCCCTACACAAATGGGTCAATCAATGTTTACGCACCTCAACATACCCATCCTCATCCATCTTTCAGCCCAGATGGTAAATTAATAGTTTTTACATCTGACCGTTCTGGTTGGTCGCAGGTCTACGAAGTAANTCTACCTGCCGATATCTTGCCAGCCCATTAGGTGAAAAAGTATTCAAACTATTGGCCACTTTCAGATAAAACCAGTAATGAGACAAGGAAAAATTGAACGAAAATATGAAGAAAATATCNTGAACTTAACCGAGGCTACCGTTGAANAATTATGTTAGAAAATTGAACTATAATAAAATCGGACGAGTACGATTCNTCGTTATCCAATTCAATGTTTTATTTTCGTTTTTGTTTAGTTCTTGGTGTTTAGCTGAATCGGCCCCAAATTCAGCGGATGAAAATCTACTANTTTTGAGTTTCATCCGTGAAAGCCGATACCAGAATTTAATACATTTAACCGAAGGAACCAAGGAACAAAAAAAAACGATCGCTTGGTATAAATATCCACGTTTGTTTTTTAAAAGTCTGATCTACTACTACCAAAGATTTGTNTCTTCTCAAGACATGCAAGTCTGCAATTTCACCCCCAGCTGCTCACACTTTGGACAGCAGGTTATCCAACGTTACGGTCTATTCAAGGGTTGTCTGCTGATTGGTGACCGATTATTCCGTTGCAACCCGTTAGCCCATCAGCATCATGCTATTCANCCACGAACCGGCTTATGTGACGATCCTATCATTAATTATGATTTTAGTAATTATACAAAATAGAATAGTATCGCTAAAAAACATCTATTTACATGTATTTAGTTACTATAGACTCATTTAATTAATGAAGTAAGAAAAATTATCAAGAGATTGTTTGCAGTCCTACTTGATATTTGATATATTCTCATCAACTACAAATTAAACATTTGAATTGAATCAAACAAAAGTGAAAACCCAGCAACCCTTTCATGTGATGACCAAGCCAATTGGTCCCATCTGTAACCTAGACTGTGAATATTGTTTTTANCTGAAAAAAGAAGATTTATACCCAGAAACAAAGTCTTTCCGGATGACCGATGAGGTCTTAGAAAATTATGTACGTAGCTACATCGAGGCTCAACCAACGAATGAGGTGGTTTTTGCATTTCAGGGTGGAGAGCCTACGCTGATGGGGCTACGTTTTTTTGAAAAAGTCGTTGCTTATCAAAAACAGTATAAGCGACGTGGGATGACCATCCAAAACACCTTACAAACCAACGGAACATTATTAAACGANGANTGGGNAACCTTTCTCAAAAAGCATAAATTTTTGGTTGGAATCAGCTTAGATGGCCCACCAAATTTGCATGACAAATATCGATTTGATAAACAAGGACGTCCGTCACATCAGCAGGTCGTGGATGGCATACGCTGCCTTCAAGCCCATCAAGTTGACTATAATATCCTATGCGTTGTTAACGAGTGTAATGCTCAGAAACCTGTTGAGGTCTACAACTATATTAAGTCATTAGATGTTGAATACATGCAGTTCATTCCAATTGTTGAGCACTTTGGAGACGGTGATCAAGTTTCCCCTCGCTCTGTTGGAGCAAAGCAGTATGGCCAATTTTTATCAGCTATTTTTGATGAATGGGTACAGAAAGATATTGGCAAAATTTTTGTCCAGATTTTTGATATCGCACTAGAAGCTTGGTTGGGCTACAATCCAAGCCTCTGCATATTTAATGAAACTTGCGGTAGCGCCCTAGCACTAGAGCATAACGGAGATTTATACAGTTGTGATCATTATGTTGAGCCTGAATACTTAGTTGGTAANATCAACNATCAAACCATGCAAGAGTTGATAGAATCTGATTTTCAGATTAAATTTGGTAATGATAAAAAGGATACATTACCTCAGTACTGTTTGGATTGTGAAGTTAAGTTTATGTGTAATGGTGGGTGTCCTAAAAACCGATTTATCAAAACGCCGGATGGTGAAGACGGTCTCAATTATTTGTGTCAAGGGTANCGGCACTTTTTTAATCATATTGATCAACCCATGAAGTTGATGGCCGCAGCTCTAGAACGAGGCCAACCAGCTGCTTCTATTATGGCCGTAATGCAAAAAAGAAGAGCCGGTAAGAATCAGTCTACCAAACGGCCTAGGAGAAAAAGGCGACGACAATAAAAATAGAAAGAAAATAGTTAAGAAGGGGATAACTATGAAGGTNTGTTCTTTTCAGAATTTCAACCGATTTTTAGTTCTATTTATGTTTTTCTNTGCTTCTCTGACGTTGCTAGCAGTACAAGAAAAAAAAATACNATTCGATCGCGATATTAGGCCAATTCTATCTGACAANTGTTACGCGTGCCATGGGCCTGATGCGAAACAGCGCCAAGGAAACCTAAGGCTGGATACAAAAGNTGGTGCCTTTGACAGACAAGAAAATCCGGTCATCATTCCCCATAAACCTAGCGAAAGCCTTTTAATTCAACGTATTAATGCTGGTGACACTAGCCAACGAATGCCTCCAGCTAGTTACAATCGTAAGTTGAGCCGTGAAGACCGAGAACTATTAGCCCAGTGGATTGAGGAAGGTGCTGCCTGGGAAGATCATTGGCTTTATAACCCTCCATCCCGTCCGCTACTACCAAAAGTCAAANATAAGTCTTGGCTCAAAAATGAAGTTGATTCGTTTGTCTTGAATCGTCTAGAAAATGAGACGATAGCTCCATCTCCAAGAGCAGATCGNTCGACATTGATTCGGCGGTTGAGCTTCGATCTCACAGGATTNCCACCGGATTACACAGAAGTTAAAGCATTTATAGAAGATAAAAGTCCTGATGCCTACGAGAAGGTTGTTGACCAGCTATTGGCTTCTCCCCACTACGGGGAGCGGATGGCTCTCTACTGGCTAGATCTAGTTCGTTATGCTGATACGACCGGGTACCATTCAGACGAGGATATAAGTATCTGGCCTTATCGAGACTATGTGATTCAAGCCTTCAACGAAAATATGCCTTTTGACCAGTTTACACGAGAAAATTTAGCCGGTGATCTTCTTGAAAATCCAACTACTAGGCAAAAAGTAGCTGCTGGATACAATCGACTTAATCAAACTACTGCTGAAGGAGGGGCCCAAGCCAAGGAATACCTGGCCATTTACTCTGCCGATCGGGTTCGTACAACAGCTTCGGTTTGGATGGGTGCAACTATGAGTTGTGCTCAGTGCCACGATCACAAGTTTGACCCTTATACAATTAAAGATTTCTATCGTTTCTCTGCTTTTTTTGCTGATATAAGGGAGGTTGGTGTCTATGGTGGTAACAGTAAACGAGAACCAATTGTACGNATTTTGGATCAACACNAGCAGGCAGAACATGATCAATTAACCCAAGAGNTAAAAAGAACTAAAGCGCAATTTCAAGGACCACATCCGGAATTATCTACATCCCAAACAGAATGGCAAAAACGGACGCTGAAAAATCTAAATTCTGATCAAGCNACNGATTTTTCTTGGGTTGATGANCAACAAGATAATGGTGGTAGCACAAATGGCAAATGGCAATTTGTTGAAAAAGATAAAGCCCCTGTTTACAGTGGCCAGTTTTCACGATTACAAAGTGGAAATGGGACACTACAACACTATTTCCAAAATGCTGAAAAGACATTCACTATTAGCGATAGCGATATGTTCTTCGCCTATGTNTGGTTGGACCCAAANGATCCACCAGAAACTTTAATGCTNCAGTTCAACGATGGTGATTGGAACCATCGAGCATTTTGGGGCGCCGATAAAATAGGGTTTGGGCGTATTGGTAGTAATCAGTCTGACCACCGATTTATGGGCGAATTACCGTCTAAGGCAACATGGATTCGNCTAGAGGTCGATCCACAATCAGTCGGTCTNAAATCAGGTAGCAAGCTCAGCGGGTTATCATTTGTACAGTTTGGAGGATTAGCCTACTGGGACAAAGCTGGAATTCATACCACCGTTGCTAATCAAACTCAGGCNNCCCATCCCAAAGAAATCTTGGCCATTTTACAATCGGAAAAAATAACTACAAAGGAGCAGAAACAACAACTGTCTGACTACTATCGTACAGTTGCTCCCGAGTTAAAGTCATTAAGAGATAGAATCAAAAAANTGAATTTAGACAAGGAAAGACTGATCGAATCAGTACCTTATTCGTTGTCTGTTGAGTCAGTTGAACCGCGTACTATTCGGGTTTTACCCCGCGGGAATTGGATGGACGATTCTGGCTCAATCGTGACACCNGATATACCTCACTTTTTACCATCCATCCCACAAAAATCTCCCGAAGAACGCTTAACTCGACTAGACTTAGCAAACTGGTTAGTATCTGGAAGAAACCCAATGACTGCTCGTGTGTTCGTCAACCGCTTATGGTATCTATTTTTCGGTACTGGGATCTCTAAAGTGTTAGATGATCTGGGAGCACAAGGTGAATCTCCATTTCATCCGGAACTACTAGACTGGTTGGCAGTCGAGTTCGTTGATAATGGTTGGGATATTAAACATCTAGTCAAAAAAATTGTATCCTCACAAACCTACCAGCAGGTATCTGCATTTAGAATGGAACTAAAAGATCGAGATCCTTTCAATCGGTTGTTGGCTCGCCAGTCNCGATTCCGTTTCAGTGCTGAGGTCATTCGGGATAATGCTCTGGCTATTAGTGGCTTATTAGTCCGAGACATTGGAGGTCCAAGTGTCAAGCCTTATCAGCCTAAGGGNTACTATGCCAATCTAAATTTCCCTAAACGAGTATATCAGCACCAATCCGGTGAGAAGCAATATCGCAGGGGGATGTACACCCATTGGCAGAGGACATTNCCACATCCAAGCATGATGGCNTTCGATGCTCCAACNCGGCAAGAATGTACCGCTGAAAGACCTAATTCGAATACACCAATTCAAGCTTTGACTCTACTCAATGACCCAAGTTACGTTGAATCAGCTCGAGTTTTTGCTGAAGACATTTTAAATCAGAGAAAATTATCAGCCAAAGAACNAATCAATTGGGCTTTTCAGAGAGCATTGTCGCGTCCTGCTTCCTTAACAGAGCAATCTATAGTTTTNGCTCTGTTCAATCAGCATCAAAATGATTTTGAAAAAGATAAGGAANCAGCTCAATTATTAGCTTCGTCTGGAGAGAAAGAGGCCGTTTTAGGTTTAAACGAAAGCGATTTAGCTGCTTGGACTTCNGTAGCTCGTACCGTTCTTAATCTACATGAAGTCATCTCTCGCCAATAGTTTTTGCTAATGGTTACCGAAAGATAATNCATGAGGTANGCAACCCTTTGCTTACCATTTTGTGCCAACAAAGATACAGGTCAAATAACTGACGTATTGTTAGCAGTTAAGAAAGTAGGTTTTGGTAAGGGCAAGATCGTGGGTATTGGAGGTGGTATTGAAACAGGTGAAACAGCGCTCGAAGCAACGGCTAGAGAATTAATGGAAGAATCAACATTGTCAGTTAAACNGGATGATCTGCTTCTAAGAGCTAAATTAGACTTCAAATTTCCAGCACAACCAGCTTGGAATCATTTAGTCAAAGTATTCGTNGCAGAAAATTGGTCCGGCATAGCACATGAAACTGAAGAGATTCAGCCTTTGTGGTTTTCAGTTTCTGAAATTCCCTATGATCAAATGTGGGCGGATGCTAGTTATTGGTTACCTCTTGTTTTAAACCAACAACTAATCACGGGTAGTTTCGTTTATCGTGCTGATAATCAAAAGTTATCTACTACATCGATTCAGATTAATGATTGTTGATGCTGTTTGATAATCGACTGNATTTGTGCGACAACATCAGGTTTTCTACTTGCAATATCGTAACGTTCAGCAGTATCANTACTAATGTCAAACAATAATGGTGGGTTATGTTTTTTATGATTGTCATACCCACGCCAACCTCTTTCTTCTTCACGCCCTAGGGATTCCCATGATTCCAGCACGAGTTTATAATTTTCTGATCGAGCTGCCCATAGATTGCCTGGTTGACCATAGAAAAACCATTGTTGACGAGGGCTTGGCTCTCCCGACAACAACGTTGGCGTCAAGTCTATAGCGTCAAAATAACGATATTCAGGCAAATTAGTATTAGTTATCGTAGAAATAGTCTTTATCAAGTCTATATTGACCCCAATTCCAGAAACTACGCTGGGTTGAATGNTTCTAGGCCACCAGAAAATGCCCGGGACTCGAAAACCACCTTCCCAAGTAGTGATTTTACCATCTCTCCAAGGACCAGGAGTGCCAGCCAAATCGTAGTACGTCAACCAAGGTCCATTATCACTAGTAAAAACTACCAACGTATTTTCAGCTAATCCACACTGCTCTAAAGTTGTGGTGATTTGACCTACTGACCAATCAATTTCTTCGATCACATCACCATACAAACCAGCTTGGCTACGGTTTTTAAAATTGGGGGACGAAAAGATCGGCACATGTGGCATAGTATGAGATAAAAATAGAAAAAAGGGTTCGTTTTTCTCGGCNTGTTGCTTAATCCAAGAGACAGATTCTTTNGTGTAACGTTGGGTCAANGTTGGCTGCCAAACNGGNTTTTCAATAACTTTTCTTTGAGAATATAACGGAATGGGGAAATCTTGACTACTAGCATGCTTAATATTATTATACGTTCGCTTCAAACCATNTCTGAGTGGTGCGTCATTACTACCTACTAAGCCGTAAAATCGATCAAAACCCGCATCATTTGGGTGTCGCCCACCTGTCTCAAAACTATCACATAACCCCCACTTACCNATATAACAAGTAGCGTACTTTTTCTGCTTAAGTAAATCAGCGATAGTCAATTCTGAGTAAGGCAAATCAGCCCATGAATTTTTTCTACTATCATTANTACGGATGGGTAAGCGACCTGTCATCAACGCAACTCGGCTGGGATTACAAAGAGGACTAGAAGCATAAAAAGACGTCCAACGCTGGCCATTATTTGCCATTTGATCAATATTCGGAGTACGAATGAGAGGATGCCCCTGACAAGATAGATCACCATACCCAAGATCATCAGTCAAAATTATAACAATATTTGGTGTATCCAAACGCAGGCCCTACTTATTTATTGTATATGTCTCATTAAGTTTTATATTTTCGACAACAGTCGTTCGCTAAACAGGATTCCATGGTANTTTAAATAGCACATTCCGATGTTTCTAAAGAATGAAAAATTGTATCAATATTCAAGATAATATTTTTTCGTTTTGGGATTTAACTACATTCATCTTATTGATTCTGGTTTAGCAAAGTTGTAGAAAGACTTGGCTGAATCAAGTTGTCTTTGCAAATCCTCCACTTGTTCGGCATAATTTGGCTCGTTTATGACGTTATGTCGCTCTTCTGGATCTTGGTCTAAATCATAAAATTCGTCTCCTTCACCCGAACGAAGGTAACGGATTAATTTTCTTGTCTGCGTTCTAAGACAAAGCATTGAGGGTAAGTCTGGGAACGGAGGATCTTCAAAGTATTCAATAAAAACATTTTGACGATTCCATTTTCCATCTTTAACCAAAAGGGGCCGTAGTGAATANCCCTGGTAATTGTTTGGAACACCTAAACCACAAAAGTCCATAATAGTGGCTGGAATATCAAGGCTTAGTACTAGATCATCAACACTTTTNCCAACAGACTGAACCAGATTTGGATAGCGAATCAAATAGGGAATACGAATTGAAGGATCGTACATCCAACGCTTGTCAGCTAAACCAAATTCGCCGTGNAAATANCCATGATCACTGGTGTGGATNACCATAGTATTCTCGGTTAATCCATTTTGATCAAGAGTATTCAGTAAAGAACCCATTGCATCGTCTACACCCTGAATAGTTCGGACGTAATCACGCATAAATTGGTCCCAATATTTGTCTCGAATGAATGTTCCATCAGGATACCATCCGTGCTCATGCCCCATTGGTTTTCTAGTCCTCAGGGACAATGGTTTACCAATTGTAGATGCATTAAAAGCCTTTGGTAAATCTAATTCAATATCTGCATAACTATCAGCATACCTAGAAGGTGGCGTGAATGGCCCATGTGGTGCCTTAAACCAAACACATATCGCCCAAGGACGTTCATCTTCGTTCATAATGAATTTGTTGGCGTAGTCTGCCAGAAGATCAGTATTGTAACCTTGGTGTCTGATANATTCACCATCAATAATTAGCGTTGGGTCGTTGTATTCACCTTGTCCTTGAAAACTAACCCATCGATCAAAACCAGCTTGGGGCATTCCACNAGGTTGAGTNGTAGTGCTNTAGTGAATTTTGCCAAAAAAACCAGTTCGATAACCGGCTTTTTGCAATAATTCTGGCCATGTATCTACTTCAGTCTTGAGCTGAGCACGATTATGTACCACGCCATGCTGATGAGGATAGAGCCCCGTCAAATGGGTCGCTCGGCTAGGNGCACAAAGCGGGATACCCGTGAATCCATTAGTAAATCGGATTCCTTCCTCTGCTAGCCGATCCATATTTGGTGTGGCAATAAACGGATGATCTGCNCAACTCATACAGTCGTGTCGTTGGTCGTCACACATTGAAAATATTATATTTGGTCTCATAAATTTCCTCTTCAATTTCAGCCAAAATCCAGAGTAAAAAAANGATCCACACAGAAAAANAGGATAAATTAGTAATATAAAAACGANCAGAATGCCAACTGTTTCAAGAATCATTCTAGCATATAGGCAAAAAATTGAACTAGAAATATGAAATCACTAGAATCGTTTTTACTTCTATTGCTGAGGATTGTATACTAGCGCATCAGTTAATTTAAGTATAAGTGGATATCTGAACTATTCTGACAGAATCTGAAAAACGGAAACAATCACNGTAATTCAAAAATAAAGATTAGATGCACACAAATAGGAAAGATAATCTTTGAGGACAAATTCTAGGAAAAGTTTGGTATAGGATATGATAATAGCTAAACAGGTAGTATTGGGCTGAAGATAGGTCAAAGTTTCACTGCATTGTTATATTATCTAACGAGTATATGCTAATGATAAGTTTAAGAACTGAATATAGTATATTATGNACAAAATAAAGACGAAAACACCTGAAAGATAACATCAGATTGTTGGTTGCAGATTTTTTCAAAATACAGAATAGTATCTTGACAGTTTTATGATTGACTACTACCAAGTTNTAGGCCTCGATCATACAGCATCCGAAGCAGAGATCAAAAAAGCCTATCGTGATCTAGCTCTTAGCTTTCACCCTGACAAAAATTCCGAACAGAACGCTCACGCTCAGTTTCAGCTCATTTCAGAGGCCTACACGATTCTTTCTAATTCCAAGACTCGTAATAACTTCGATCAAGAGAGNGTGCTCAGCAGTTCAACTAGTAAATCCACCACAACAAATCCAATTTCTCCTCCTAACAAAAAAAACGACCGACGAAACACCGGAGGGGCATTAACTTTACCACGTTGGTTTGGGTCTTCTACAACTGAAAAACGCAGATCAACNTCAAGTAATTCAAAAAAGAACAAAAAGAAGCGTAATTCACCTAAATGGTGGAATCGGAAGCAAATCCATTCAAACCTTCAACCAAAATCAAAACCAATCAATGGGGGAGACTTATATCAAGATATTGAGCTCACAATTCAAGAGATTGCTAAAGGCATAAAAAAGACCATCCCTATTACCTACGATGACACATGCCTAAATTGTATGGGTAGTGGCTCACAAAAACAAGCCACTCCTCGCCGATGTAACAGATGTGGCGGAACTGGTAGTGTTTCCCGCTTGAAAGGTGATTACGAGGTAAAAGAAATTTGCCCAAGTTGTCAGGGCACAGNNTCCATTATTGATCATTTATGCCATCAATGTTTTGGTAAGGGAATGATAGAACAGAAACGGCAAATTAGTATCAATATTAATGCAGGTATTCAAGAAGGAACTGTTTTAAAAATAGCNCATCATGGAAAAAGTGGTTTAAATGGTGGTTCAAATGGAAACCTATACTTTACCATTCGTCAGGCTATTGATGAGCGCTTTTCTCGGCAAGGGGATGACCTAATCTGTCAAATCGAAATAGACTTTACTGAAGCGATTTTGGGTACTCGAGTAAANATTAACACNCTCGACGATACTCTTGATTTGTTAGTNCCTGCNGGCGTTCAACCTGAACAAACCCTATCTATCCCACGTCGTGGACTTCCNTATTCAAACGGGGAAAAAGGAANTGGCGATCTTCTGGTTAAAATCAAGGTACGTTTACCAGATGAGTTAACGCATAGACAAGAAAAACTGCTTGCCCAATTTCATGATCCATCCAACATGCCGATCAAAACTGATTAAATTAGATCTCAGACTGAATTAATAGGTTGGTCGTCACTAGCTATTGATTCTAATTTGAGAAGCAATTTTCCTGTTTGTAATTGCAGTAAAAGGTGATAAATCTGAAGTAGGATCAGGATTTGCCCTTCAGTAGAAAGCTCTTCATCTTGTATAAGTCGCATGAAACCATCAGCACGTCTCCGGATTTGGTCAATTTTACTTAAATCTGGTTCACCTTTGAAATCTGCACTCTCCCGAATAAAATTCCAAATCTGATCTTGAATTTCAATCATGAAATTTCGAGCTAGCTCTTGATGACTTCTTTTGGCACTGTCAACCCAAATTGTGTTTGATTTCCAATTCAGGAAAAAGGCTACACTATTGATAATCAAATCGCGTAAGGTGTCTTCACCAGATAAGAGTTCTTCCAAATTTACCAAACCTTCGGCTTCCGCCGACAATGTACGCACTTTGGTATAAGCTTTGAGATTAGTAACAGCCGATTGGTTGTCAGAAATCAATTTCCAATAGTTAGCACCAGTTATTAGCAAATTATCAATCGATTCCACGAATGTAACGTCAGCTTCCGCTTGTTGGCTGAAGTGATGAATAGCATGAAGGTGACTGCGGAATTTCCACAAATGCTCAGTCGTCTGTTGGTGTGGTGGGAATGCCACGATCTTTAGCAAATTACGACGGATATAGTTAATTAGATCAGTGGCAAGCTGGGGGTTTCTCATACTTAAAACCAAACCTCAGTTTGACAGTTGCTGAAGTTTGAGTTCTGATACCTGGTCCCTAAGCACCGCAGCTCTCTCAAAATCCATTTTCTTCGCTGCTTGATGCATTTCGTCCTCCAAAAGTTGGATCTGCTCAGATAAGTTCACTGAGTCATTTGGCTCCTTAGTTTTTTCTTGTATTATCTGATTTTGTGCTAATTCAGTAGGTTCTGCGGCTATAAGATCTTGAATGACTTTTTCGATAGTAGATGGCGTAATGTTATTAGCTTGATTGTAAGCTAGTTGAACTTTTCGTCGGCGCTTTGTTTCTTCGATTGTGTGCTGAATTGCAGGTGTAATAGTATCAGCATAAAATATAACTTCGCCGTCAATATTTCGAGCCGCACGTCCAGCGGTCTGGATCAATGAGCGTTCTGAACGTAGAAAACCCGCGCGATCAGCGTCCAAGATCGCTACAAGAGAAACTTCTGGCAAGTCAAGTCCTTCTCTGAGTAAGTTGATACCAATTATGACATCAAAGACACCCGAGCGTAGATCCTTCAAGATTGATGCGCGCTCCAAAGTGTCAATATCAGAATGAAGATATTTCGAACGAATGCCGGCTTCAGTCAGATACTCACTAAGGTCTTCAGCCATTCTTTTGGTTAAAGTTGTAACTATTACCCGTTGTTTCTTTTCAGCTCGTTCATTTATAGATCCAATCAGGTGATCAATCTGTCCTTCAACGGGGTGAAGTGTGATTTCTGGATCAATCAGACCTGTCGGCCGAATGATTTGTTCTACCACTTGGTTACTACTATCCATTTCGTACGGACCTGGTGTAGCTGAGACACAAACCAGTTGACGTACCGTAGATGAATTGTCTTTTTCTTTACTCGGCATCACTTTTTCTTGAAATTCTTCGAATCGAAGAGGACGATTATCCAATGCACACGGTAGTCTAAATCCATATTCGACTAAGGTTTCTTTTCGCGAACGATCACCTCGATACATACCACCTAGCTGGGGGATTGTTACATGTGATTCGTCAATAATAATCAGCGCATCATCAGGGAAATAGTCAATTAGGCAATAGGGTGGCTGCCCGGGTTGTTGGTCGGTAAAATGTCTCGAATAATTTTCGATTCCGTTACAGTAACCTGCCTCACGTAGCATTTCGATATCGTATCGCGTACGACTCTCAATTCGTTGAGCTTCGAGGTATTTCTGATTAGCTCGAAAATACTCTATTTGTGTTTGCATTTCGGTTTCAATATCTAGAAGTGCTTGCTCGAACCGCTCGTCATCTGTCATAAAATGCTTAGCTGGAAAAATAGAAACCTCCTCGTGGTTTCCTAATATCTCACCAGTCAAGGTGTCAATTTCAGTGATTCGGTCGACCTCATCCCCGAAGAGTTCAATTCGATACGCAATTTCGGCATAAGCAGGAAATACTTCAACGACGTCCCCTTTAGACCTGAAATTACCACGCCAAAAACCGACCTCATTACGAGAATATTGTAGATTCAATAAAGCTGACAGAAGATCTCTTCGCTTAATGTTATCGCCTATCTTGACTGCTATACATTGTTCACTGTAATTTTCAGGATCTCCCAAACCATAGATACAAGAGACACTTGCAACTACAATTACATCCCGTCGCGTTAGTAAGGATGTAGTAGAAGCCAAGCGAAACCTATTGATTTCCTCATTGACTTGAGCTTCTTTTTCTAGGAAAGTATCACTGGCAGGCATGTACGCTTCAGGCCGATAATGGTCATAATAACTAACGAAATAGTGAATTGCATTGTTTGGGAAGAAATGACGAAATTCGCTAAATAATTGAGCCGCTAGGGTTTTATTAGGAGAAATGACCAAAGCAGGTCTTTGTAAGTTTTGGATCACATGAGCCATAGTGAAGGTCTTACCTGATCCAGTTACTCCTAACAGGGTTTGAAGTGGATAATCTTCTTGTATACCATCTATTAACTTAGAAATCGCCCCTGGTTGATCACCTTTGGGTGTGAAATCAGATACCAATTCGAACTTTCTCATTATATCGTATGTTCTTCAACCTAAAACAAATCAGGCTTTTTAGTTTTAGTACGCCAACTTGTCAATTAGGCCTATTGTTAGAGCAAATACAGGAAACAAGTTGTTAGAGCCTCTATAGGTAAGAATACTAATTGCTAGGCTACTTTGTTAGAAGCAACACTACATGAAGAATTGTTTTCTACTTTTGACTACAGAAAACTGAACTTTTTATTCCAAATAAATCTCCTGAGAACTGAAACTTATGAATGCCGTCATTCTCAAAAAATCAATGTAAATTGAGACTTTTCTCTATTTTAACAGCAAATTGCAACACTGTACTAAATAGTTAATTGCTAAATTATACTATATGAGGCAGTAACATTTAAGCGGAATAGGAATAATATGAATAGGCGAGAAATTGAAGGTACTTTTAACTATGGAATGTGAAACAGCGTAATTTAATAGCACACTAGCCATAATTTAGTAAGTTTTTGATCAAACCAAATTTTCAAAACGCGTTACTACATTATATTCATATAGCGATTGACCCACGTCTTCTTTATAGATGATTGACCAACAGTTTTTAACCTTGGTCTATTAAAAAGCAATCTGAATTTCGTTAACTTAAATAATAAAAGCTCTACGGATGTCAATCTCGGTTGGCTGTCATTCTGTTTCGGCAAATTTTTGACAAGTAAATACAGAAGCACATCCTTCTGATACAAGATTAGCTCGTCTGGTTAATTTGATTGACCCTAAATCAAGTTCAAATTTGGGGATTAGAAAACAGAAAAATAAATTTCAAACACACACAATTGGATCTTGGGCCTAGCTTAAACCAAAATAGATCAGGGGTTANAAGCGGTAATTTTGATCATGTGCCAACAAGCAAAAAAGATTACAAACTTTTTTGGTGACTTGAGTTAAGTAAANACGCGATGCTTAGGCTAGTCAGCATAGGGATCAGTGGCGTCTCGCAAGGCATCACCCAAAAAGTTGAAAGCTATTACTACGATGAGAACCGGGATNGCAGGCAAAATCAGCCATGGGTAGTGAAGTAGAACAGTGACACGTTGAGCTTCTTCTAGTAAGACTCCCCAACTAGTCATTGGTGGACGAATGCCCAGTCCAAGAAAACTAAGAGACGTTTCACCTAATATCATACCTGGTATAGCTAAAGTCGCAATGACAATGATATGGCTGTATGAACCAGGTAACAAATGCCGAACAACAATATGCCAATGGCTGGCACCAGCTGCTTGGGCAGCCTTAACAAAATCTAGTTCTCTGTAGGCCATGACCTTACCACGAACCTGACGAGCTAATCCACCCCAACTAACTAAAGCTAAAATAACGGTAATACCAAAATAAACAGTNATACTTGACCATTCAGTGGGTAACGCTGCTCCTAATGCCATCCAGAGCGGTATTGAAGGAAAGGCCAGCAAAATCTCGATTGATCGTTGAATTAGTGTGTCTACCCANCCTCCGAAATAACCAGAGATAGTCCCCAAAATTGAGCCGAAAACTAGGCTGATCAATACGCCGACTAAACCAACCGTTAATGAGACTCTAGCTCCATAGATGATTCGAGACAGTAAATCTCGTCCCATTCGGTCTGTGCCAAGTATAAACATGGGACCATCTGATCCGAAAAGATGAAGTTGTTTTCGATCGTCTTTATAAAGAAATTGAACCGGGAAGATTTGGCTTGGGTTAGGAGTAAAGACTANCTCNCGNGTTTTAGGTGCTTGACCAGATTTGAGACCGTAAACGTGCAGGCCATTTTCCAAAGATAATTTCAANTTTTGTGGTGGAACATGTCGGTACTGCATCTGTATTTGACTAAAGTGATAAGGGGCAAAAAAATCAGCTCCTAGTGCAATAATATAACTGAGTAACAAAACTATGGCTGCAGCTAAACCCATTCTGTTACTACGTAAGCGTCGCCAAATCAACTGACGGTAGCTGAGATAACCAAGTTCTTCAGCCTTAGCTAACTCGCTCGATTGGTTTTCTACATTNATACTCTTTGCGTCATTCATAACGNATTCTTGGATCAACCCAGGCTAAAGCAATATCAGCAATCAAATTACCTACTACNAGTAAAATACTGAGTAGCATAATGAGTGTTCCTGCCAAATATATGTCTTCATCCANCAAACTACGTAAGAGTAANGGGCCTACAGTTGGTAGTCCCAACACCACCGATACGATAGCTGAACCAGACAATATAGTTGGTAAACTCATGCCCAATATACTAACTAAAGGATTTATAGCAAGACGAACAGCATGTTTGACTACTACGATCCATTCTTTTAAACCTTTGGCTCGTGCAGTCTGGATAAACGGTTGCCCTAGAACATCCAATAAATTACCTCTCATAATTCTCATTAGCCCTGCGGTTCCATTGAGTCCAAGAACAATAATGGGTATCCAGAGATGCTGAATCAGATCCCCAACTTTTCCCATAGTCCAAGGCGCACCTTCATAGTAAGAAGAGAAGAGACCAAATAGTGGAAGTCCGAATAACTCAAAAGTAAANACCATCAAAGTTAAAGCCAGTAGGAATGCGGGAATGGACATTCCTACGAAACTCAGCAGAGTTAAGAAGTGATCGGAAANTTTATACTGATGGGTAGCTGAATAAATACCAACCGGAATAGCAATAATATAAGTAAAAAGTAGAGACCCAACGGATATTAATAAGGTAAAACCAATTCGGTCCCAAATCAATTCGTTTACATCAACTTCATAACGAAACGATTGACCGAAATCACCCTTTACAAAATTGACAATCCAAGAAATATATCTTTCAGGCATTGATTTATCCAAACCATATCGTTGCCTTAATTCTTCAGCCATTTCCAGCGAACTACTGTCGCCGTACTGCTCTTCTAATTCCTGTATTCGTCGNTCTAGATAGTCCCCTCTGGGTAGCTGAATTATAATAAAACTGACAACAGATATTGCTATTAAAGTTGGTAGAGCTATTAGCAAACGTCTAAGAATATAAGTTGTCATTTTTCGTTCGAGTCTGAAATGAAATATTGTTCTGGATAACTGGTAGCAGGCGTTACAATGGCCCAAGGGCCAAGAATTCCACTAGTTGGAACATTACGGAATCGATTTTTAACTACTACTAGAGATGGTGANCGGCCTGCTGTTCCCAGATGAAAAGGACCTTCTTCAATATGTATTCTTACTGCATCACGGACATACTGATGTCGTTTTTGCAAATTCTTTTCTTTCTTGATTGCATCATAAATTTCAATTAGCTTTTTCAAAGGACCNGTTGGTGGTTCCCCTTCTTCTCCTCCTGTCTCGTACCATTTACCAACTCGAGGGTGCCAGTACTTAGGTAGTGTGGGAAAAACCCAGTCAGGATAGGTGAACAAGTCCATTTCCGCTTCACCGTGCATGCTGATTGAAAACTTGCCTAAATTTCTTCGCAAACTTAATTCAGCGCCAGGCGGTGTATTGAGAACAACTTCAATACCCATGGCCCTCCAGCCATCTGCGATAATCAATCCAATATCGTTTTCCTGGCGATTTAGGTTAGAGCTTGGCATGTCCATTACAANTTGTAGTGCTTGCCCATCTGTACGCAGTCTATACCCCTGTTTATTACGCTTTTCCAAGCCCATTTGATCTAGAAGTTTATTGCCTCGTTGAATATCAAAATCGGCATCAGCGTTTTTCCACTCTTCAAATAATGCTTGACCTGCTTCATCGGCAAAGTGCCAGCCCTCTTGACTGACAGTCGCTGCTTGTGGCTCTAATAAGCCCCTCCATGCGATCTGATTACACTTTTCACGGTCAATGCCTAGGGCCAAAGCTTGACGGAATTTTTGCTGGCGCATGATTTGTCGTAATACAGGATCTGGATCCGTCCAATTCAGTAGAATAGCTGGTTGGGCGCCGGCAGTACTTTTCCATTCGCGTACTTGGTAATCACCTCTTTCTTCGCCTTTTTTGTAAAGGGCAAAATCCTGTAACTGCATACCCCGAAACTGACAGTCAATTTCACCTGCCAAAATTTTCAGAACCCGTACTTGTGGATCTGGTACTAGACGACTCTTGATCCGATCGATATAAGGTAGTTGACGCCCTAGTGTATCAACTACGTAATAGTAAGGGTTTCGCTCTAACTCAACTTGGAATCCTCCCTTTTCGTACTTGACTAGCTTCCAAGGCCAAAGAGTTGGTCGATCCACATTAGTATGATTAGCATTCTTTTTTTCAAACTGGCTGAAGTTAGTATATTCTGAATAATCTGGATGAAACTGGATCATATAGTGTTTGGGGATGTTATATTTCTCCGAATGCCAGAACCCGGTAGCAACCCATAAAGGTACTAACCAATTTGGACCAGCAAAGCTCATCACAATNGTATANGGGTCGGGTGTTTCTACTGTCATTGGTTGACCGTCCACTAAACACCAGACAGGTGGAGTATAAATGTGCCGTTTATCCAAGCACAATTTATAATAAAAATCGAAAGACTCCGAAGTAAACGGGTGTCCATCGGACCAACGAATACCTTTTCTAAGNTGGATGGTAAAAACAGTCCCGTCTTCATTAAATTCCCACGACTCTGCCGTTCCAGGTTCTAAACCCGAACAATCAAATTTCCAACGGATAAATGGGGTATAACCCGCCGTCATTTTCCATGTACCTAACTCAGGATGATCATGAAACCGATGCCACTGCCCACCATATTTGCCTGGCTTATCATATCCATCATAGTTCGTTTTTGCTATTAATGGCGTTTCTGGCAGGCGCTCATTTAAAGGAGGAAGTTCACCTTTGGAGACTTTTTCTGATAGCATTGGAGCCTCTTTAGCCGCAAAAAGGTCAATGTCTCCCTGTCTTAGCTGATCATAAGGAGGTGGCCCAGAGCAACCTAGCCAAATCAAAATAGTAATTAATAGTAAATAAATAGCACGGTACAATGTACTTTAAAACCTTATTTCAAAATCGCATACAACTGAATTTTGATTAATTAGCTTTCAGTTCAAGTTCGTTTCTTCGGTGACAAGCTGTTATCGATTCAGCATCAAAGGTTTGTTCTGTCATGGGTTCCTCGGTACGGCAAATATCAGTCGCGTATTGGCAACGAGGGTGAAAGCGACAACCTAATGGTGGATTAGAAGGGTCAGGTACATCGCCGCTCAGGCGGATTCGTTCTCTTTTTCTTTGCATCTTCGGATTAGGTAAAGGTACTGCTGAAATNAGAGCCTCGGTGTAAGGNTGCTGCGGGGTTGAGTACAGATTTTGTGCCGAGCTNAATTCAGCAATTTGCCCCANATACATTACAGCCACCCGATCGCTAATATGTTCGACTACACTCAAATCGTGAGCGATAAAGAGATAGGANAACTGAAATTTTTCTTTCAATTCCTGTAAGAGNTTTAATATCTGGGACTGAATCGATACATCCAAAGCAGATACCGGTTCGTCAGCAATAATCAACTCTGGTTTTAGGGCNAACGCGCGTGCGATACCTACTCTTTGGCGTTGCCCACCACTGAAAGCGTGCGGATACCGNCGCATGTCATCACTTTTTAAGCCAACAGACTCCAANAAATCGACCACGTAATCTTCAATTGAATTGTGTTCAGTTTCAGAAAGCCATCGGCCTTGTTTTGCTTGAACCTTCAAGGGTTCGGCTACAATGTCACCAACCGTCATTCTAGGATTTAGGGAAGAAAATGGGTCTTGAAAGATCATCTGAATTCTTCTTCGGAAAGGTCTTAGGGCTGAATGNCTCAATCGACAAAGATCAACAGATTCCGANCCAAACAGTACGCTACCAGATGTTGGTTCCAACAAGCGCATGATGCAACGACCAGTCGTTGTTTTTCCACAACCACTTTCGCCAACTAGACCTACGGTTTCTCCTTTATATACATCAAAACTAACACCATCTACTGCCTTGACGTAGCCAACAGTTTTTTGAAAAAGCCCCTTTTTAATTGGAAAATACTTTTTCAATTTTTTAACTTGGAGCAGTTTTTCCATTCTTGAATTGAGTGNTGAGTATTGGGTTTAACTCGATTGATTTANCCAGCACCGAGCAGAGTGATCAGGTTCAATCAATTCTAATGACGGCATTTCCGAACATTTGTCAAATGCTTGAGTACAACGGGGTGCGAATGCACAGCCCGATGGCATAGCCAAAGGTCGAGGAACAGTACCAGGAATCGAGAATAGCTGACCTTTTACCCTTCGACCTAACTGTGGAACAGATTCTAGTAGGCCTTGGGTGTAGGGATGTAACGGATTATCGAAGATTTCATCAATCCCTGCTTTTTCCACAACTTTGCCGGCATACATTACCACGACTTCGTCCGCTACCTCTGCCATAACACCTAAATCATGTGTTATCATGACGATTGCCATACCCAATTCTTCCTGTAAGGATTTCATTAAATCNAGGACCTGAGCTTGAATCGTTACATCCAAAGCAGTAGTTGGTTCATCGGCAATTAGTAAAGATGGGTTACAAGACAAAGCCATGGCAATCATTACTCGCTGTCGCATACCACCAGACAATTGATGTGGGTATTCGTCTATCCGTTGTTTGGGTGCAGGGATTCCAACCTTAATTAGCATTTCGATAGCACGACTTCGTGCTTCNTGAGGACCAACCTGCTGATGTAAACGGATAGCTTCGCCTATTTGGTTTCCGACAGTATAAACAGGATTGAGTGACGTCATTGGCTCTTGAAATATCATAGCAATTTCGTTGCCACGAATTGACCGCATCTGATCACTTCTTGGTTCAAGTCCGGTAATTTCGACTGACTCACCGCTCTTATAATAAGAGATTNTTCCTGATTCGATCCGNCCAGGAGATGGAACCAATTGTAAAATGGATAATCCGGTGACACTTTTACCACAACCACTCTCACCAACGACTCCTAAGGTCTGCCCAGGCTCGATGCTGAAGCTAACACCATCAACAGCTGCAACCACACCATCATCAGTATTAAATACAGTACGTAATTCGTTAATTTCAAGAAGCGGNGGCACGATCCTAAGNCTATCCAATATCGATGCAAAATTGCTTAAAACTCGGCCAGTGTAACAAAGGGNATTCAATTTGTCAACGACTCATCAAGAACTTGTTATGNCCGCAATTCTTGACACAAAATGACAGTTTTGATATAATCGAGGNGNTGTTGTTTTGTTAATTATAGAAGGTAACTGAATGTCGCAAACAGAAACTATTCGTATAGGCCATAGCCCTGATTCCGATGATGCATTTATGTTTTATGCTCTGGCTAAAGAAACTATTCCAACCGATGGTATCCAAGTTGTCCATGTTATTGAGGATATTGAAAGTCTGAACCAAAGGGCACTCAATGCTGANTTGGAAGTGACCGCAGTTTCCATACACGCGTATGCATATATTGCTGACAAGTATGCTTTAATGCCTTGTGGATCGAGTATGGGGGANCGATATGGNCCAATCCTTGTTGCTAATCAGCCCTTTCCAGTTTCTGAGCTCAAAGGTAAAAAAATTGCTATCCCCGGAAGAATGACAACGGCTTACCTGACTTGTAGTCTGTTTGAGTCTGACTTTGAGGCGATCGAAGTTCCCTTTGATCAGATTATTGATTTTGTCAAAGGTGGTCAAGCCGATGCAGGGTTGATTATTCACGAGGGGCAATTGACCTACGAAGAAAGTGGGATGCACAAGATCGTTGATCTTGGTGAATGGTGGTATCAAGAAACCGGACTTCCCTTACCATTAGGTGGAAATGTAATCCGACGAGATCTTGGGGTCGAAAAAATGCAGAAAGTGACCCGTCTTGTCCGCCAAAGCATCCAGCATTCACTTGACAACCGAGCTGAAGCTCTTGATTATGCCATGATTTATGCTCGAGATATGGAAACCAAGACCGCAGATCAGTTCGTTGGTATGTACGTGAATGAGTACACTATCGATTATGGTGATTCAGGTCGAGAAGGTGTCCGCGAATTATTGAAGCGCGGTTACGAATCTGGNATTATCTCTCAGCCTGTAGATATCGAATTTGTAGAAATCTAGACCAGATATTATGGCCAGTAGTAAACATATCTGGATGTGGACCTATGAAACANTCGAACAAANGTCAAGCCAGACCGTATCTTGGCNTTATGTTTAAATGCTGTAGCGTATACAATCGCATACATCTTAATAAAAAAAGAACAGCTTATGTTGGTTGGTGCCCAAANTGTGCCAAACCTGCCCGAGTGAAAGTTTCGCCAACCGGTAGTAACAATCGATTCTTTTCCGCTAATTAGTCTATCGGTAACCTAATATGGCGTTACAGCGTATTAAATGNTTGTGCNTTATGCATGTAAGGGGTGAATTTTAGATGAAGTTACGCTTTTGGGGNGTTCGTGGGTCAATTCCGACTCCCGGACACAGTACCATCCGGTATGGTGGTGACACTACCTGTCTTGAGATACAGGCNGGTGAAGCACTCATCATATTAGACGCAGGTTCGGGTATTCGCCGTTTGGGGTTAGATCTATTGTCGAGAGGAACTAGCCAGCCCATTACAGGTCATATCTTCATTACACANACCCATTGGGATCATATCCAAGGATTTCCTTTCTTCACTCCCGCTTTTATAAAGGGCAATCGGTTTTTTGTTCACGGTTCTCATACCGATGATAAGTATCTTCATCAAATTTTTGCGGGACAAATGGCGAGTGANTATTTTCCCATCCCAATTGATTTCATGGCGTCGGATCTAAAGTTCATCGGCTTGTCGGAAGGTGAAGTAAAAATTGGTGAGGCTATTGTTACTTGTATTCGTGTCAATCATCCAGGCATTGCTCTCGGTTATCGGATTGAATACCGGGGAAAAGTCATTGTATTTACCGGTGATCATGAACCTTATCAATTTTTCCACGATGATATGGNTGAACTGGTTGAAGCTAATGGCACAAGGGATGAGAACAAATTAGCAGACATTTTAGACAGGAAATTAGCTGATTTTGCCAAGGATGCAGACGTCCTAATTTTTGATACGGCCTATACGCAAGACGGATACAAAGATGGAAAAAAAGGATGGGGACACTCGTATCCAGAGTACGCGGTCAAGATTGCTAATTTAGCCGGAGCGAAATCATTAGTACTCACTCACCACGATCCNACAGATACTGATGAGTGTGTTGATGCTAAAGTAGCTCATACACTTCGGTACATTCAAGAAAGTGAGATTGATCTCAACTGTTCCGCAGCCCAAGTTGGAAATGTAATTGATCTGTCTTAACAACCCATTCGACCATTTG
>PAYP01000014.1:0-12015 GCA_002714785.1 Candidatus Poribacteria bacterium
ATAATAACGGGCTGGTATAAAGATAAAAACTACCAAGAGTAAGAGCTCTTCCTACCAAGGGGATAAAGTAATTAAGGTAAATCCACATATCGAAAATCGTTTTCGACCTATCCAGTTGATTTTAATGGTACAACAAAAATCTTAGATCCATCCTATCGCTCTTACGGTGGTGAAAATTTTAGACAACATTACTTTGGTTCTAGGTGTGTGGCTGATGTCAGGTAAACTGACTATTAACGATTCTGTCATACTCTGTCCGACAAGATCTATTATCAGACGTTATTACCAAGTTTCTCACCTTTACACTTATGTGTTATATTTTCACTTAGTCAATTGAATAAGTAATCTAATTTAAAAAATTAAAATGAATCGGAAAAAAATATTTTTTCTAACTTTTTTCACTTCTTTGTCAATATCTATTTTGTCTAGGGGTTCAGATGTTAACAAAGATCTCTTTCTTTATCTACCAATGGACGAAGGTAGTGGAAATGTCAAAGACTACAGTCCCAATAATTTCAGAACGAAGATGAGTAAAAATGTGCCTAAGTAGGTTGGTGATAAAAAAGATACGTTCGGAAAGGCACTGCAATTCGATGGCCACTACAACTTTGTTAAAGTTGATGCTGCCATTCAAGGTTATGACTTTGATGCTCACTTCGACAAATCTAAAGGAATGACCATATGCTCTTGGATCAAAGTAAGGGAAACTGGTACAGATAAACACGGGCAAATGCGACAACCTATTGTGATGAAAGGTGGATTAAAAGAATGGGAATTTGCTCTGTATGTTTACGATAGTTTACAGCCAGGAATTTTAGTCTGGGGTTGTAAAACGGATGGGGGTGATACGTGGGGTGGAAACTTAGGTAATGAGTGGCATTACCAGTGCGGAACCTACAGTATAAAAGATGGGATGAAGCTATATCTCGACGGTACAGAAAAAGTCGTAGCTCAGGGTGATAATGTAGGTGATCCATGTGCAGAGGGAAATCGTCCTATTTTTATTGCTCATCGGGAAGATGGTCAGTAGCTAAATGCTGAGATTGCACAAGTACGAATGTGGGAAAGAGTTATCACCGTTGCAGAAATGGCACTAGCGATGAACACTAACTCCCTAGCTGTTCGCCGCTTTAATAAGCTGCCCGTTGCTTGGGCAGAGGTAAAATCGAAATTATAACCTCTCTGTTAAGCCTGAAGGCTATTCAAAAACTTTTAAGATAACCTACGAAATACTTCCAAATAATCTTTTTACCTTATAATACATCACTTGTGTAATGAGTTTGATGATCTTGCTCAGTGATAGTTGCACACCAGTTATTTCCTTGAAAGCTAATCGGGGCCATCAATATTAGATTCAAACTCGGATAACTTTTTCTCAATCCGCTTGTACAACCCTTGTCCACATTCAATGTCCTGTAAACTTGACAATATCACCTGCTGAACCTGATGTCGAATATCTAATATAGACGATTTCGGAAAAGGTAGATCGTGATCTAGAGATAGGTGTTTTTGAAGTTGGATGTATAGTTCTGTCTGGATATCTATTAGATTGCTAACACAAAATTCCACATTATCAACTACATTATCCGCCATCTGTTTCTGTGTATTCATACTGTTGATCTTCCATAGCCAANACTTTTAGATTTATTTTGACTTCGTTGCTTGTAAATGCTCCTCTTGCCGAGAGAGCAAGAGNAATTAAGGTANATCCGATACACATCGAAATCCGATCAAGGGATGCCTAATACTCGGTAGGCTGTTGAAGCGATAAGCGGCCCGCAGGCCGTCGGGTGTAACATGAGCCCAGGAACCGCCTCGCAATACTCGCATTGAACCAGTCTCTGGCCCCGTCGGATCGCTAGCTGGTGAACTACTATAATAGTTCTCTCCATACCAGTCCTGACACCACTCCCANGCATTACCTGCCATATCATAAAGTCCATATCCATTGGCCTCAAAGCTACCTACTAGTTTTGTTGTCCCATTTCCATCATTCCAATTGTCATAGTGGGCTTTTGCATTATCAGTTTCATCTCCCCAGGGATAGCGCTTCCTTTCTAAACTGCCTCGGGCTGCATATTCCCATTCCGCTTCAGTTGGTAGTCGCTTACCTGACCATTCAGCATANGCGGTAGCATCATTCCAGTTGACATAATTGATTGGATAATCATGCCCCGGTGAGTACAAAGCTACCTGTCCCCAATCACCTNGATAGTCATAACCACTTTGATTTACAAATTGCTTGAACTGATCTACTGTGACTTCATGTGTATCTATATAAAAACCATCCAAGTTTACCCTGTGAACTGGTAGTTCATTTTCTTCACCTTCACTAAAGTGATCACCCATCTCAAAAGAACCAGNTGGTATCAATACCATCTCTTTTCCGTCTGTTTCCCAAGTTATTTTCTTTCNTGGCTCTGTATCAAAAACTAACTCATCTTCAACTAAATGCTTAACAACTTCATCTTCACTAGAAGGCTCATCACCACAACCCAGAAAGACCAACGTAAACAAAAAAAAACAACTAATCTTTTTCATTGTCAATTCCTGTAATGNCCGATAATGAGCCGATATTATAGATCAACATGTCAGTAATTAAAATCGGTACCTCCTCTCGCTTCAGCCTGGATTGGGATATCACCTGTACCCTGAGGCCNCTCATAATTAACATGATACCGAATTAAAAGACTTACCAAGAAAATCCCAAAAACTATTATCAGGTAGTCGTTAATAGTTTTGTTTTTTTATATAAACCATTAACGAATGTATTAACAGCCCAGTTTAATATTCGCACACAGGAGGTCAGCACTATATCTTTCTGAATATCTATATCTGTAGTTCCTACAGCNGATTGATGTCTATAATAACCCCCAGACCACTTTTTTCTTTTTTCAGTCTCGTATTTGGCTAAATCCTCTGTCAATAATCTTTTTTGTTGGTGTTGATTGTTTTTGGATTGATTGTTCGTGTAAGAAAGACGTCACTAGTCATAGAATTCACTTCCCATCTGGAGCACACCTAGCTTTTGGTTAGCTTTTTTATCAGACCCTTTCGTATTACCTTGTCTTTTCTGAAATGACTTTTCGATATCTCAATCTTGGGCTTCCCCACATATTTATATCGCAGATGAGACAATTTTGCATGTCTACAGTATAAGTGATTATGTGATGTAAAAGATNTCTAAATCTATGAAAAGGATAGTTAAAAAGACTGCGAATAGCCANTGGATTACNAACGTCTAATAATGAAAATTATCGGACGTTNNTAATCAATCTNTTAAACTCCAAACANACCCCCTAGTATCAACACTGCCAAATNANCATCAAAAANCACACAAACAAAGGTCCGATAGCTATCATAGGTGTTGNCATAAGTTCCACCACTAGGAACAGAGGCTTATCTATCGATCTTTGAGTCTGTAATTTGCTTAGCAGTTATACAATAGGTTTTTGGCAGGAACTGACAGAGCCGATTAGAATTTAAAAAGAGAGATACATGGTATACGAAGAGTGTAAACTCTTGTTCAGGTTTCTATTTTTTGCGAATAGCTAATTTTATTTAGATAATTTATTAATTTCTGTCGATAGTTTGAAGTAATACTTCTTCGGGAGAGTAATAGAGGAAATAAAATTCAAAACTACTGCTTCAGCTAAGGTTTTGGTAAACGCTGAATTGACAATGAAAAACGACCAAACACCTCACCTGAGTTAATAAGTAACGTGGGGTTTTTGGTCGTTTCAGAAATAAATTTACTGAATCAATACCTGGTTATTAATTCAGATAGGCGACTAATATTTTAGTTTCATTGGCGTTTGATGGAACCCCAAACTGTAGTAAGCTTTGATTTTGGATCTACTTGTAAAAGAGCATCAAAACCTTCTTGGTATTTCTTGATCTCATTTACTGTCAATACTTTGTTGGAAATAAAAAGCTCATCCATGAACCCCTCAAAGTAGCAGTCAGCTGATGTTCTTCGGAAACCTATGTCTAGACTTGGCTCCTTCTTGACATCAATCACNCCNCCACCTGCAATGGGACTGCCTTTGACCTCCTCACCATTTATATACATTTTGGCTTCCTTACCATTCCATGTCGCAGCAACGTGAGACCACTCTTTGTCTTCAACTGGCTGAGTAGTTATAAAATCTTTGACGAAGTATGTTGTCCAAACTAAGGCTTTAGAGTCATGAAAACCAAATTTCCATCCTGTNTTGCCATCCATTTCTACGATATTACGCCATCCTCCTAAGATGTCAGGTTTGAGCCAAACACCAACACTCATGGGGTCTGTCAATTCGCCTAGAGGTTTGGCATTCTTGACCGTAATACTGGTCTTACCATCGAAGTAAAACGAATCACCAAATTTTCCCTTTTCTATCTTACTTTTACCAACAGCTAAGCCGTGATTTCCGTTNCCTGATAAATCAATGATTTCATCACCTTTAATCTCATCAAAGGTCAATAAAAAGACAATATCTTCAGGTAATTCTGCCTGTACTACAACAGCAAAGAATATGAGATAGAAAAACACCATTTTTCGCATCATTTTTTCAAACTCCGATTTGAATCGATTCCACCAAGTTGGTCGAAATAATCTAAAGTAATTTAATTGCATACCTTCAATTTACTAAATATTAACTGATAATTCAATGATACCTAAATGTAATTTAGTAACTCTTTATATTAGCCCAGGTTGTTGCTAATTTNGCTCGAGGGTTAACAGCAGTTGCTGAAACTTTGAAACCCGCTTGATATTTNGTGATTTCTTCCAAACTCAATACTTTGTTAGAAATAAAAAGCTCATCCATGAAGCCCTTAAAGTACGANGCTTCTGCTGTTCTTCTATAACCTATATCAAGGCTAGGTTCGTCTTTTACGTTTATCACTCCNCCNCCTGAAATTGGACTACCTTCAGCTTCTTTGCCGTTGATGAACATCGTAGCCTCTGACCCGTCCCATGTTACTGCAACGTGAGACCAGACTTCTTCTTCAACTGGTTGCGTAGCCATAAAATCTTTGACGAAATACGTTGTCCAAACTAAGCCTTTGTCTCCGTGAAAACCGAGCTTCCACCCNGCACCTCCATCCATTTCAACTAGATTAATCCATCCTCCCAAAGCGTCTGGCTTAACCCAGGCTCCAACGCTCATGGGGTTTGTCAGCATACCTAAAGGAGCAGAGTTCTCCACCGATATATGCGTTGCTCCATCAAAATAAAATGCTTTNCCAAATTTCCCATCATCAACTTTCCCTTCGCCAAATACAGTACCGTTGTTGTCATTGCCTGAAGAGTCNATAACTTTGNCATCTTCCATTTCGTCAAAAAGCATCAAAAAAACAATGTCTTCGGACAATCCTGCATGATGATCTGCTTGGGCAATAATTATTGATAGAAACATAAGAGTGAAAATGAATATTTTTTGTTTCATGNTTTTAAATCCTGTTTGATATTTGTTTTTTATTAAAGTTGTTAGTGATTCGGTAATTGATTAATTAATTATCAATCTCAAAGATCTTGGAGTNGATTGTACTTCATATGAAACTGTTCTCTTCTGTATAGGAAGAAAAATTAGTTTCTAATGTTCACTTTTCTCCTTAACCTAACCATTAAGTAAGGCAAGAATTATGCCATGAATCTGAAGGTTGATTTCTCTACTCCACATCCACAGTATTAAAGATTATTCACCATCTATAAATTTTATTTTTTACTTCATGCAAAAAAGTTGCGCGTAATTATGCTTAATCTTTTGACTCTTGTTACCTTGAACTTTAGGAATTAGAAATACAACAACTGGATCAAGGTTTACCCTGCAGATCCAGATGGTTATCAAAGCCTGAAGTAGTTTTCAATTGTTTTAAGGGGAAGGTAAAAACGCTTGATNGATGAAANTGTAAATTGGAAGGGGCTTNTGCNAATTAAGTGTTAGTCCTTGCTTCAGNNTTATCAACACAAATCCTAGTAGGGGATTGATAAGAGNCANGAGATTTGAANATCTAAAATTGGAAACCACAGAAGGATTTGTATTAGGCAGAAACCTCCATAAATATACTAGNTAATCTACCTGATAGAATGAACTCTTGGTCATGTGGTTTCTTTGATTTAGACGTTCAAAGNATTAGGTTCCTATAAACATNAAGACCAATTGAATGACCATTTTTATNATTTCTGTATAATCTANTGCTTAAATCTGATAACAGTCAGCATCTGAAGAGGCAACTTNTTTAANTCTANTCTCGATCTCAATAGAGAGTNGAGTTATGNTCTATGGCATTTGCTAACAAAAGCTATATGACATGAGTAATTCACTAATCTAGCCTAAAACTGCCTTTCGAAAATTATATTAGCCATTCCTTGAAAGATACCGTCGTTGACTCTTGTTCGCTCTACTTGACGCTCATCGAAAGAAAATCCATATTGTCGCATAATACAATAATCTCTAAATGTTCATCTANTTGATCGTTAATTTCTACTCGGCTAAAGTAATTTTAACTCCTTCTATAATCTTTCGTTCAAAGCCATCGACATCAATTTTGATTTTAGTCAGTATAGGAATTACTTAATTTTTTATAAGCCAATCAATAGTAGTGGAAACACTACCTTAGACACAAGNTGTCCTGATGGCTCTAATACAAAACTAGCACTTTCACCTGAAGAATTAGTTTTGCTTATATCAATGTNATAGACNCGATTNAATTAGACTTTGAACGAGGTCGNACCATCGTTCATCTGTGAANACNCCTNCTTTTATTTTTTACGACTGTCTTATAANAAATAGTGGCTGTGAAATAAATAAGTTCTTAAAGGCAACAATGCCAACACTTCNCTTCCTATGGTATTACATAAGTACNGTGGTTATTGTTTCCACCCCAGATTCTCTGCCTAGCTCATATTAGTTCTGCAACTGCAATGATTGAGTCGGTAGTAGATTAAAACAGTATCAATTCTAATAATCTTAAACTTGAATTGCCTTTATGGCGGCCGACAGAAAGAAGAGATAANAAATACTATAAATACTTATACTAATCTTTAACACTTTTGATTAATAAACAGAAGGGTATGATCTTACCCTTTTGACAAATAGATACTAATTACATGTGAAATATCGGTTGGATGATATAATTCATCTACGACGACTGATTAGAGTTTTTTTACCTGATAATTTATCAGTATTTGATCGAAAAGTACTCTGTTTCCCATGAGTTCGTCTCTTTTGTGTTTTCGACAAACAAGATTCACCGCAAAATCTCACCTTAGATGCTACATAATTCTCACACTTTTCAGCCAAGCAAGATTTGAATGACCACTTCTTACACATTAATTGCTCAATATTTTCTATAGCGTAATATCTCACCCAGTCATGCAATGGTGTTATTTTTTTTAGAAAAGATGGATTAAAGGAGAAGTTGAAGTTGTAAGGTATTAACACAGACATGTCATTAGATGATTCATTTAAAGGTAAAGGGACGTCAGGTTTCCTACTTATCGAGGTAAATAGTTTGTGTTCTCCCGAATTAAAAGATGATTTTTCATGCCATCTATTTAGTAGAAATTTGAGTCCATATAGTGAGATTCTAAAATGATCAACATCAAGCGATTCAAATTTTTCACTATATTTTGATAAGTATTGTTCAGGGAGAAAGGACTTTGATGCTGCATCTGTGAGTTGGTTAGAAATTTCCAGAGTGGTTTGAAAGTCGCAACGATCCCTAAAATCCGGATAAATTAACTTTTGCTTTGATTCTTCCATAAAATACTACGCATACCATTTGAGCTTTTATACTCTCTGATTAAAACATAAAATAAAGGAAATAGTGTAGGAAAAATAAACGAAATTGACCTTCGATAGAATAACTAAACTTTTATGGAATTAACTAATGATTAACTATCATTGAATTCTAAATAAATGATTCTGTTTAGAGACCTAGCTGTTTGGCAAAGAATATTGGATTTATATGGTTATCATAACTACCAAGGAGAGGAAGGAATTAGACAGTCGGGGTTATTTGCTGGTATTTTCACCTTTTGTTTTATACGTGTTGTTCAGATTATTGATGATTGAAGTCTGTCGACACTACGAAAGATGAGTATGCGAAGCTCACCCCTTATTAACTTAAAAACTTAAGTCTCGAATTTTGTTGATTGAGCTTATATCTTCAGTCAAATGTGGTGATCCTGATATATACAAATAGTCAATTCATATACAAATTTTACTTTTAGTATTTTTGGAGTTCGTTGCCTGTCTATGTTGATAATGAAAACACAGGGATAAATATAACTCAGCACTAGTATAAATCAAGATTTTTGGGCTTGTGATTATAGGATAGACCCTTTTTGGCTTACTGCTCTTGTCTAGTGATACTAACGATATCACCTCTTTTATATAGCGTTTGTTACCCAACTCACATATGGAGGTTTTTCGACAGAGTCAGATTCTAGAGTGGTCAATCTCGATTGACCTATTCGTAATTAAATTATTAGTACTCTGGCGTCTGTATAATATTACCAAAATCGTGGACTTTTTTTAGAAAGCTCAATTCAAAAAGTCGAGTTAATAAAAATATGGGCTCTTTTTTGGCTTGAAATCGTCTGTGCTGTTTTTTTAGTTTTTTACTAATATGCCACTTCCAGCTAAATTCAAAGGTAGCTACTTTTCTTGATTTGGATTGATCGTGCCGATGTTGACTTGGGTTGAAAGCGGGCATGGCTGCCCGTCGATCATGAACACGTACTCACCAAATAGAGCTACGTATTGCTTCTGATGAATTTCCACTTGACCTCGGAAACCGTTCTCCTTTTCTACAACTGGTACGGATACCCAATTGGCCTCTCTAAAATCTCGTTTAGTCGATGACGTGATCCATAAGCGGGTTTGAGCCGGTTTTTGGCTAGCAGAAAACTGAAGATAGAGATTGTCTCCCTCTTGGTGGTATGACCATTCTAGTTTTGGCAGGGGTTGACCTGAAGCAATATAACGGTAAAAACCGGTCACGCCGGCAATGGTTCTTTCCTGATCATCCAAGCCGTGTCCAGAATTGGGAACATAGAGTACATAGTTGGGTTTTGCGAGATCATCCCAGTAGAGATTCAGTGCATCTAAAACCCAGTATGGATCGTTAGTACCAATTACCGACAGCTTGGGCATGGTCAATTGTGAACGATAGCTATAAGGATCGACCAAGGCCGTCAGAGACTTCTCCTCTCCTGTGCCTAGTACATCTTGCAACCCACGCTCAGTATAATCGTTAATTTGCTCGCTATAGTGGCCCCATGTTGCTTTCTGATACTCCATTTGGGCTGGCATGTTGAGAACATCAATTACCAAAGGAATCGTGGCCTTAATCCGTGGATCAACGGCAGCGGTCAGCCAACTGGTCCAGCCGCGTTTAGAGGCCCCAGTGATCACAAAGTTATCGATTTTCTGGGAGAGTTCCTGTTGCGTAAATTGTGTTAGGGCCGTCATAGCCTGAGTGGCACTCTTCACCATTGGAAACAATAGCAGCCAGCTACTATCTTCACTTTCTAAGTACTTCTCGAAGGTATGAGCGATCAAGTCATCTTCTTTTCTGCCTTCGTAAAGCGGTTGGTTAGGCACCTGATGTAAGACCGCCAAGACAGAACCGGCCCTTCGTGCTAATTCGATACCGATTGCATTATCATTATCCGAAGGTTGGCTACCTGTTGATCCACCTGTTACTAATATTAACATTGTTTCTGGGTAGTAAATATCTGCAGGCACAAAAACTTGTAGATTATGTTCCCACTGAATCTCCTTCCAAATTTGCGAAACAAGGCGCAGATTATAGATTTGACCATTGTCATGCTGAAGGTGACCGGTCTGTTGCCAAGCAAAAGCTGATTCTGTTTTTTGTATGTATTCAGCTAAATCGGGTTGGGGCGCGCTAACCACCATGGTCATATAAAGCGAAAGCCAACAAAGTTGCATAATTTATGGTCCCTGAATTTTTCTATTAAATAATGGTACGATGTCTGCCGTTTAATAACTAAAAATCATAATAGATCGTCTACCGACAATTAACTAACATAAATAAAAACCTGATAGCAAGGAAACTTTAGTAGGGATTTCGGTTCCACAGGTTGACTCTTATACTTGTAATTACAAATTGACTGAGAGAAAAGATTGTACGATAGTTCGGGCTGCTATGTTCAGATATCAGAATTAGAATATATTGATTTGCATCAGGCAGCAGTGGTTAACAAAGAGATAACGGACCAAGTTAAGATAAAAGCCTGAAGCGAAAAGGTTTTATAAATCCTCTTGTCGCAGGTTTTACTTTTTTTGCTCATACTTATCTAGCTAACTAGCCAAAGATCCTTTTGGGACTTTTCGAAATAATGGACTCAAGACCATCCCAAAAAATATAAATCACTTTTGATCAATAGGTGATTCATCGTTACATCTCATTCTGAAAAAGAAGCCGAATAGACTACACAGAAATTAAAGAATTGAATCTGGGATTGTTGTAGAATTGAAAATACAGAATTTGGATTAAAACTGANAATCCAGAATCTAAGTGAATTCNGTCAANTAGAATTGTTTANNTCNAAATCCTGTAGCCCAAAATATGAAATCTGAAACCAANNNTTTGATGGCTNCCTNACAATANATANNNACTACNANTTNGTAATTANTGAANTNTTACGAGNAAGANTAGANTTTTTTGATATTCTGANTCAAANTACCAACCGNNGGANATCGTANAAATAANAATCAACCCAAGACAATTTTTTGAGTTTGAGGTTCATATCATTCATCGCTGAAATAATAATCGAGGTTCATATGATTATTGTCAAAAATTACAAGAAGCGAAAAAATCTGGACAAACTGGATCGTCGATGGATCAGTTTTTTCGTGAATTNGCTTGTCAATTTCGAGACGAATGTGAATTTCTGGTTATTTTTTCTATTCTACTAATATGTTGACAACATTTTTGGGTCATGCTAGGATCGCCCTAGGTGTTCAATTGTAATCGATTTATTAGTTCAAGGAGTGATTATGCTACGAAGCATCCAATTTTTAAGATTACTGGTTTTAGTGATTACGTTAGCTGGTGTTGTTTCTATTTCATCAGCAGGGACTCAAGTNTGGGATTTTGAAAACGGAGCTAAAGACTGGGAAGTNGCCAATGGTGAATGGTCNGTTACAGATGGCGTCTANCAAGAAACCTCTGGGAAAGAAAAGGCCGCGCACTCCATCGTTGGTGATGTAAAGTGGGAAAATTATACGGTCGAAGCCAAAGTTCGNTTTGATGACGGTAAATGGGCAGGACTTATTTTTCGTGCACAGAATGAATTCGAATATTATGTCTTTTATCTGAATCAACCCGATAATAAAACTGAGTTTTGGGTGCACAAAAAAGGNGCTTTTGACACTCGACAGGGTGGTGANCCACAAAACTTCGAAGCCAAAGGTGGAGTCAAAATTGAAAGCGGAAAATGGATTCAGATGAAAGTTAAAGTCGAAGGGCAGCAATTNACCGTCTTTCTAGATGGGAAAGAACAAGGAACGGCAACTTCGGCTATAGAGTATAAAAACGGTATGGTTGGTGTCTGGGCTTGGGANAGCAAAGCCAGCTTTGATAATCTTACAGTGACAGGCGAAGGTATTAGTGGTGGAACAACGGCTGTAAATCCTCGCCAGAAATTAACTACTACCTGGAGCCAGTTAAAACGAAGTTAGTTGTTCCGCAATGATTGATTGTTTTTGAGATTGAGCGGATAGGCCCATATGGTTANTTTAGTGTAGTCGGGTATGGGTGCAAAATGAANTTTAGTAAAAGGAGATGTGGATGAAATCAGCAATAACAGGTATTTGTCTTTTTCTNATGATAGGGTTNGTGTCCCCAACGATAGCGGGTTTTCAGATTTGGGATTTTGAAGACGCTGANCGGAATAAAGAGTGGAANGTTGCTAATGGNAAATGGAANTTCAACAANGGTGTTTATCAAGAAACNTCTGGTANTGAANNNGCNATGCACNCCATCGTTGGNGAA
>PAYP01000014.1:12021-17369 GCA_002714785.1 Candidatus Poribacteria bacterium
TGGGANGANTATACNGTTGAAGCNAANGTTCGNATGGANGANGGNAANTGGGCGGGTTTAATTTTCCGAGCACAANACGAGTTTGAATACTATGTTTTTTATCTGAATCAACCCGACCAAAAAACCGAACTTTGGGTCCATAAAAAAGGTGCTTTTGATAATCGTGCAGGAGGGAACCCACAGAATTTCCCAGCCAAAGGCAAAATCAAAATCAAGAACGGGGACTGGAATCACATGAAGATTGAAGTTAAAGGTGAAAAGTTTACCCTGTTCATCGACGACATAGAGCAAGGCGAAGGTACTTCCAACGTCAAATATGATAAAGGTATGATTGGATTGTGGTGCTGGGAGACCAAAACGAGTTTTGATGATGTCAAAATTACTGGAAAAGGAGTGAAAACCTTACCCGTTAACCCCAAATTCAAGCTGGCTTCTGTTTGGGGCCAATTAAAGAGGGAATGAGCGAAATTTGACCACTAACTATCGTTGTCAAGCCCACAATTAGCGAGATGAATCGTTGGTTGTGGGCTTGTTGTNTACTTCNAGATAACNCTNGCCCTATTNGGGNNCCAGAATAANTTCCTNCATCAATTCTAANCCTTCTCTTACTTATCTAATTTGGGACCTGGACAAAAATTGGAAGCTCTCGCAAAAAACAATTCCTAGGTCATATTCGCTATTCAGTATATTTATTTTTATTCTTGTTGATCCTATCCTCGGACATAATAGGTTTTTTGTGGTACGATTTTTCCACCACCGCAAGTCTATCAGCCTACCCATAAGATCAAATCTCATAAATAATTAGATTCCCCCCAAAGTGAGTCTTGAGTTAACTCTCGATCTCGAAAATACGTCGAATCTATTGACCTCGAATAGACAGAGAAGAGATTTGTGATTTTGTGCCTACTCTTTAGTAAATACCATCCGAGATTAACCACGCAAATTAGAGGTCAATTGGCTTTACCGTAGTATACCGCACGTTTTTCCTAGTTCAACCAACAAGTGTCTTTCTCGTTTATACTGCCGGGCTGGTACTTACCGTCCTTTTTATTCTCGATCTTTTGATTAGAAGTTGTCTGTCAATGGTCGCATTAACAAAAATCTAACTACTGGTGCCTTATACGATACTCCACATATCTGTTTCGATTCGTATCACTGACTTGGCTTGTTCGACATAAATTCGTAGTGTGATTATCAATAAGACAGTCAGAAAGACAATAATAAATTTAAGTGGTTTCGTAAAATCTCCTGATTTAATTACAGGTTCTGGATCTGACTGCTAGTCAAATGGAAATTTTGATTAAAATGTTGTCAACAAACTTTCGCAAATCCATCCAAGCGTATTAAATTACTGACTCTCTGCTAACTTTTCTGTGATTTTTTCTATTCCTATTTGATAACTTTGATTCTCAGGTTCTATAGCTAAAGCTGCCTGAAGAGCTTCTTGAGCCAGATTATAATTTTCAAGTTGGTAATATAGAAGTGCTAACGTGTTATGGTATTCGGCTTTCTCAGGTTCTATTTTGATAGCTTGTTTTACGAGGTAAATAGCTTTTTCTGGTTGTTCTTTTTTCTGCCCATATAATCTAGCTAGGGCGTGGAGGCCTTTTGCTAAACTATCATCCATTTCAATTGCTTGTATGTAAGCTTTTTCGGCAGCAATTTTGTTAGACGAATGATTATATGCCTCAGCTAACAAGAAGTAGGTTTCTGCCAAAGACCTATTTTCTAAACTAGATCTTAGTTTAATCGACTGAAGATAGGAGTCTATGGCGGATTTCATTTTGTCCTGGTAGGCTAGTGAGAGACCGAGGTTATGGTAATTATCAGCCGAAGATGGATCAATATCTAAAGCTTTTTTAAAGGCTACTTCAGCTTGTGCGTATGATTGCTGACTAATGTAGATTAATCCAATTTGTCGTTGAACATCAGCCACCCTTGGTTTAAGTTTTACCGACTGTTGGTATGCTGAAAGAGCTAGGTCAATTTTATTTTGTTTGAGGTAAATAAGCCCTAGTGAAGAAAGGGCTTCAGTTAAGTCAGGTTGTAAATTCAAAGCCTTTTTTTGGTTAAAGATAGCTAATTCATAGCGATTGAGCATCGCATATGCTAAACCTATTCCGCTATATGCAATCGGTAGTCGAGGATCAAGACCAATCGACTTTTGGTAGTATTGAATAGCCGTTTTATATTGATTATTCTTTAAATAGGCTCGACCAATATTGGCTGAAATTTGGGCTTTCTGTTTTTGGTCGGTACTTCGTTGAAATGCACCTTTTAAGCGAGCTATCTGGTCAGATTTTTTTTTCTTGTTTTGAAAACTACGTAGATGTATTTCGGCCTTGTTTGGGACACCTTGTCGGAAATAGGCTTGAGCCAAATTGTATTCGGCTTCGACTAGTCCACTATCTAGTTCGATAGCTTGTTTATATGCGGTGATTGCCGAAGGCAAATTCTGGGTTTTTGCATAGGCTAACCCCAATTGGAGATGTGCAGACGCAAGCCTTGGTTCAAGTAGTATTGCACGCTGTTGATGTTTGATTACAAGTTGAAGTCTATTACCCTGTTTTGAAATTATATTGCCTAATTGATGATGGATCATAGCATCGTCAGGAAAAAGGTTGAGCGCTTGTTCATAAGCGGTCTTTGCTTTTTCGTATTGATAAAGCGACGCATAGGCACTGCCTAGTGCAGCGTAAATATGTGCTTTACTTTTGGTGTCGCTTTTAGTATTTGATTGTCTAGTATTTAATTCTCGATGAAGAGATTCAATTGCCAGATCGAATTTGGATTGGCCTGAATAGGCTAAACCCAAGCCATAATCCACATTTGGATGGTACGGATCAATTGACCGTACCCTTTGGTATTGATCGATAGCAAGATCGAAAGCTTCTATTTGTAGGTATATCTTGGCCAGAGCCAATCTAGGCGAAATTAGACTCGGGTCATTATCTATTTGGGTTTGGTGAAGTTGAATTCGATCCGGGAAACTAAGCTCTAAATCAGGTTCTAGTTGACTGTGTAATCCAATTTGTAACCATGATAAATACAAAACGAACCAACAAAAAAAAAGCTTTCTTCCGAAGCACGATAATTTCTCGTACATCACCTGATTCCTAAACCGACTATCAAGGTTTTATTTTCCTATGATAACTATAAACAGATCGACCAGTATTCCCAGCAGTCGTCTGGGACGTCGTACCATATTTCCTATATTTTGGTCTAGTACCAACGGCCAAAAATTCAAATCCGAGGAAATTTTGAATCCTGACTGAACCATCGTGGGATAAAAATCGCGCCAAATTGATAGTAATATTGTTCTCACTAATGCAGACAAACAATTCAACTCTGGCTGCAGACTGATCGGTCAGCTTGATCACCTAAGTATCATACCGAAACGTGTCAGTTAAGATCACGATGATATTTTTCATCTATTCTTCCTCTACTACAGTTAAAAATTGATTGGCCTTGACCTGTTCCATAATCTGTTGATTGCCACTAGCCCATTCAATTTCGAGACGGTCAACTATTTTTGCTTTCCCCAAACCGAAATGCAAACGCAAGTCATTTTGACTNGCATAACCNGATCCACTTTTNACCTCACGGCTTTGCTTCGACCAACTGATTGATGAGTCATTCAAAAAGATTGTAAGGTTAGAGCCAATGGCGCTCCGGTTGCACTGAGATCCGATTAATTTAACTGTTAGCCAATTATATCCATTTTGGTCACTAGCAGAATTTCGAAATATAGTTGGTTGGTCATTTAGATTGACTACGACTACGTCTATGTCGCCATCATTATCTAGATCCCCNAAGGCGCTTCCACGACTGACTTTATGATCAGTGACTAAAAGTTGTTCACTGAAAAAATCGCCTTTCTGATTCCAGAAAATTTGATTAGGTTGTTGATAAGTACCAACTGGATCAATTTCTTCGATATTATCGTCCAAATGTCCGTTAGCAATGAATATATCTAACCAACCATCATTATTCAAATCAGCAAAGTCTACCCCCCATGATAGATAGGGCAAACTACGTTGTCCAATACCCAACTGGAAACTGGTTTCAGCAAATAAAAAACTTCCATCGTTTCGGAATAAATGATTGGTTTGATCTTGAAAATTCGTAACTATAATGTCGAGATCCCCGTCGTTATCGTAATCTCCAGTATTACAACCCATTCCACTCAAAGCTTGGCCAGATTCACTGAGACCGACTCCCGTCATTAAGCCGATTTCTCGAAAAATTTGGCCGCCGGAATTTTGGAGTAAAAAGTCGGGCGTCGTATCATTAGCAACAAAAATATCTGGCCAATTATCGTGGTTAAAGTCGCCAGAAACTACACCTAACCCTTTGCCTTTTTGTGAGCTAACATTAGTTAATTCACTGACATCAGAAAAAGTGCCATCGGTGTTATTACGGTATAATTTATCAGCCTCGGCTTCGAAAATCTCGGGAGTACAATAAGTCTGTTGGTTTAAATGCTTACAGNAAGGATTATTGCTTATATCAAATTGAACATAGTTCGCAACGTATAAATCCAGCCAACCATCTTGGTCGTAATCTATAAANGAACACCCACTACTAAAACCTTTGACCTCCACACCAACTGTCTGACTCACATCAGAAAAAGTGCCGTCAGCGTTGTTTTTATATAAAACATTAGAACCATAATTAGTCAAGTACAAGTCAGTCCAGCCATCGTTGTTGTAATCACCCGTGCAACAACCAATACCATAACCAGTATGCCCAGTTTGAGTTTCATCAGTTACATCAGTAAATGTGCCTCCATCNTTTCGGTAAAATCGGTTGGANACTTCNTTTGTTTGTTGACGTAGNTCACAACCATTNACAAAATATAAATCTAGGTCTCCATNGTTGTCNNAGTCAATCATAGCCAAGCCACAACCAATAGGCTCAATAAAATNTTTCAAGCCAAATTGCCCGTCGGTGTGTTGAAAATCTAGACCATATTTTATTGGATTTTCGATATTGAACTGACTCTTAGCATTTGATATAGGTGGTATAAATAGAGCGATAAAAACTGTTAAAAGAGTCAGGTTCATTTAGCAAAAAATTGGATTTAAAAATTTAAACGATTGACCAGATGTTAGAACAGCAGATTTGGTTCCCTATGAGTCGTCGTACAGAGGGGTTTAATGTTTTAGTTCGCATCATTATCTGGCCAATCAACCTCTGAGAGATCCACTATTTCGATGATAACCTTTCGTTTCCTAACCTCCAACATGATTATTATTATGATCAAATGCGAAGATCTTCCCAATAACTCTTGGTTTGCTTCCTAAGCTATCTTGTAATTACTCATTAGTTGATCCGAAGGGACTACT
>PAYP01000015.1 GCA_002714785.1 Candidatus Poribacteria bacterium
CGATACGATGCAGGAAACGAGTTAGCTAGGTCTTATATTGATCAATTTCGTCAATCAGGTGAACTAGGGGCATTGACCTATGTACGCAATCATGGTTTTGGAGGTGACTGGGTCTGTAACCTCGACACGCCAAGAGTTACCACAGATGAAGCACAACCTTCTGCTCCGAACCCTGTTCCTGAATGGTTACCTGAGAATCGAGTTGGTTCCTATCTCGGCTACCTACAACAATATACCCACAATATTAATCTTTTACGTTGGCTCTTGGATGCGGGCGATGACGTTAAAGTTAAAGTAGTCGATCTAGACGATGACGGTTATTCGGGGATCGTGATTTTTGAAATGGCCGGAATACGTGCTATTCTGGAATCAGGTAGTATTTCTCATTATCGTTGGGATGAGCATACGCAAATATACTTTCAGCATGGATGGGTACACACCTGGGCCCCACCTTTACTCCTCAAAAACACACCAGCCGAAGTTGAAATCTATCGGGCAGGTGATGATCAAGAGGTGACACAACCAATTCCAAAGCCAAGTTGGACTTGGGCTTATCATCGGGAAGTCGAACATTTCATCCAACACATTAGGATGGATGAACCATTTCGTTCATCAGGACAAGATACATTAACGGACGTGCGGTTGTACGAAGAAATTTACCGCCAGTTCTTGGGGCTTGACTAGATCGGAATTCAAGCGAACTAAAATGTCAAAAATTAGGATTATAATAAAAATATGAGTCAGAACAATAATCTATGGGTTCAATATCCGGGCAATGATGGAACAGGAAATGGTAAACATATTGTTTTGGTAAGTGGAGACGAGGAATATCGTTCCGAAGAGGCTTTACCAATGCTAGGCCAAATTTTGTCTGCTCACCATGGATTTCGAACTACCGTTTTGTTTGCAATTGACCCAGATACTGGAAAAATAGATCCAGAAGTTCAAACTAATATTCCGGGTCTACAGCACCTAGAATCCGCTGATATGATGATTCTATTTACCCGATTTCGTGAATTGCCCGACGACCAGATGAAATTTATCGTTGATTATACAAATTCAGGAAAACCTATAATGGGTTTACGAACCGCTACTCACGCCTTCAAATATGAGCGTAACTTGGAAAGTCCTTACGCTAAGTATGATTGCCAAAGTGTTGATTTCGACGGGGGCTATGGTCGACAGGTACTCGGTGAAACTTGGATTAATCACCACGGTCATCACGGAAAAGAAAGTGCTTTAGGTGTTATCAATGGTCTATACGAAGATCATCCAATTTTGAAAGGGGTGGCAGATGTCTGGGCACCAAGTGATGTGTATGGAGTAAAAAAATTAGTCGGTGATAATCTGCAGATATTGATGAACGGCCAAGTTTTAGTTGGTATGCAATCAAGCGATCGACCGAAAATCAACAAATCTACTATGCCATTAGTCTGGCTAAAGAATTATACTGGTGAGACTGGTAACACCTGTCGTGTTTTCAATACTACCATGGGAGCATCAGTGGACTTGTGTAGTGAAGGGCTACGACGTTTATTAGTCAACGGCTGCTACTGGTGTTTAAATATGGAAGACCAAATTCCCGAACGAAGTAACGTGGATTACATAAATGATTATAAGCCGACCATGTTTGGATTTGGTACTTTCCAGAGAGATTTGTGCCCAAGTGATTTTGCTCTCTAAGCAGGAAATGTTTCATCCCAATCTAATTTAATCATATTTTTAGTAGTCTTTATTGCATAAACTAAAAAATTCAATTCTATGAAAGCTATTGTTTTATATCAACAAGGTGGAATCGATAAGCTAACCTATACCGACTATGCCACACCCGAAATCAGTGAGACAGAGATTTTGGTTCAAGTTGAGGCTTGTGCAATAAATCGTCTGGATTTGAGAGCTCGTCAAGATCGACCAGAAGTTGATCCTTTTCCACACATTCTAGGGTCTGATATCGCTGGGGTTGTAGCAGATATTGGTCCACGCGTATCTGAAATTTCGGTTGGTGATCGCGTGGTTCTATCACCTAACATCAGTTGTGGCCAATGCAACGACTGCACCGATGGTAATGAAAATTTATGTGGCCGACAGAAACTAATTGGTTTTCATACCAATGGTGGGTACGCCGAATATGTAGCCGCTCCTGCCAATAATGCTATTTTTATAGACCAAAGTTTGGATTTTTCCTCCGCTGCGGCCATTCCAATTGCCTACCTAACAGCTTGGCACATGTTAATAACCCGAGCCAAAATTCAGCCGGGTGAAGATGTACTAATTCTATCGGTTGGTAGCGGTGTTGGCAGCGCTGGTCTACAAATTGCGAAACTGACCGGTTGTCGTGTTTTTGCAACGGCGAGTTCCGACCAAAAGTTACAGATTGCACGGCAAATGGGTGCTGACTTTACTGTTAACTACAAAAAAGTGGATTTTAGTCAATTTGTATTAGATCAAACTAATGGTAGAGGGGTTAATGTGGTTTTGGAACATGTTGGGCAAGCTACTTGGCAACAAAGTATTACTAGTTTAGCCAAAAATGGCCGCTTGGTCACCTGTGGAGTTACTACAGGAAATGAAGGTCAAATTGATATACGAAAAATGTATCAGAAACAATTGTCTCTCCTTGGTTCAGCTTTGGGGTCATCTTCAGAACTTCGCACAATTATTCAATTAGCAAACAACGGTATGCTGAATCCAGTTGTAGATCAAACTCTTCCTTTATCAAAAGCACAATTAGGACACCAAATCCTTGAAGATCGATCTAACTTCGGTAAAATTTGTCTCTCTCCAACTTTATTAGCTGAATAGATGATAAAATTAAAAAAGCGCTACATGCAATACTCCTTTTGATGAAATAGGTATTGGTTTCCTACATCAGGAAAATAGCTTCCCGTCGATTGTATTAAATATAGTGCCTAACTTCTTCTGTGAAAATGTCCAATCAACTTAAGATTTTTTTACTAAACCCATGAAAAAAAATAATCATCCGATCCTAATAAGTAAAGTTAGGGTTTGGCTAGTTATTACCAGAATAATGGTGATAGTAGCCTTACTTTTTATTTGTTTCCCACCCAGCATGAAGGTTTGGGAACAATCAGATAGTATTCCTTCGGAATACACACCATTCGAATACCTACTAAAAGAGATTGACCAAGATCTTTTTCTATTACTAATAATTACAGTACTAATTTTTGTATTGTCAGAATTGACTAAAGAACTAGAAAAAATACAAACTGACCCGAAAATTACAGTAGATTCACAAGAATTCAGAAATTAACTTTTATCCAAGTTAGAAAAAATCCTAAGAGCTTGTGTGAGCGGAATCTACGTGTTATATGATACGATCAGTGGACTTAAAGGGAATGTTGTAGAATAAATATGAGCCAGAGTATTGAAGTTCTCGACAAATTAGAGCAAAGTAAAAACCTAATTTGGAACCANCTCCGGCAAGTCATTGTTGGACAAGAAGCTGTCATTAATCAAGTTATGATGGCCTTGATNATCGGTGGGCATTGTTTATTAGAAGGTGTTCCCGGATTAGGAAAAACATTGATCATAAAGACCTTAGCTCAAATCTTAGAACTGAAGTTCAANCGAGTTCANTTCACACCAGACCTCATGCCAGCCGACATTATCGGTACTGAGGTNATAGAAGAAAATCGTACTACAGGCCANCGCCAAATGCGGTTCATTAAAGGCCCGATCTTCACTGGTATTTTGTTGGCAGATGAAATTAACCGAACCTCCCCCAAAACACAAGCTGCTTTATTGGAGGCTATGCAGGAANATCAAATTACAGTTGGTGGTCAATCCTACCAACTAACCCAACCGTTCTTCGTTTTGGCTACACAGAACCCAATAGAACAAGAAGGTACTTACCCTTTGCCAGAATCTCAATTAGATCGCTTCATGTTCAAAATTATCATTGATTATCCAACTGAACAAGAAGAGNTACAAGTTATTGCCAATACGACCGGTGTAAGTAAAATTGAATTACAGCCCGTCTTGACAGGAGAAGATGTACTCAATTTACACCAGATTGTTCGGCGTGTTCCTGCATCTGATAATGTGATCAAATATGCAGTTCGCCTTGTCCGATCAACTAGGCATACCGACAAAATTGCACCTGATTTTATCAAGAAGTGGTTGCATTGGGGAGCCGGGCCGAGAGCGGGACAATACTTGATACTTGGTGCCAAAGCACGCGCCATTTTACGCGGCCGATTTAATGCATCTTGTGAAGATNTTCGAGCCGTAATACACTCAGTATTACGACATCGAATATCAACTAATTTTCATGCTGAAGCCGAAGGGNTAAACGTCGATAGTATTATCGATCGTTTGGTTGGATATGTGTCGGAATAAATTTAAAAGGTAAAACAAAAATGAGACTTTCGATCGAACGATATNTTCTTATACCTGCAGTTTTATTTTTTTTGTTGGNCAATTTNGGGNTNGTCGATTANGCTGTAGCNGATAAGNANGCCATCGAAAAAGCAACCAAATTTTTNTTGGCGCACCAAAATGAAGACGGTGGCTGGCCTTTAATTGTAGGCAAAGCTAGCGATACGGAAGTAACAGCCATCTCAATTCAGGCTTTACTAGCAAAGGGATATGGTACTGGAGCACCAACGATCAACCGTGCAGTATCTTACCTNATATCTCAACAACTAGATGACGGTAGCTGGAACGGTAATTCGGCTCATACTATTTTTGCCTTGGTAGCTCTGGAAATGGCTGACCGTGATCCCAACANCGTTTTTAAAGGTCTAACCTGGCTAGACAAAGCTCAAAATGAAGATGGAAGCTGGGGGCGTGATGCTAACTCGCCCGCTAATACACTCTATACTGCAGCGGTACTTTCAGGGCTAAGGCGGTTAGTTACACCTCGTTACTCATCACTTAATAAGGCGGCCAATTGGTTAGCAGATCCTAATAGAATGAATTACGATGGAGCTTGGTCTCTGAAACGTGGGTCGAATTCGGAAGTGATGGTCACAGCTTGGATACTACAGGGACTATCAGTAGTATACGATGTGGATGATCGGTTAGCATGGCTAAAACAAATGCAAAACGATGATCATGGGTTTGCTAATCTAAAAGATCAACCTAGNGACCCAGAGATGACAGCTTATGTTATTATTACCCTGGCAGCCCTGAAAGATCCGATTAANACTGACTTGATTGCCAGTGGATACCTAAAGCAAGTACAACTTCCTGATGGGAGTTTCAAAAGCAATACTCCAATTGAACTGGAAGAAGCTCAGAGTAATATTCAGACTACTAGCTTTGCTCTGCTGGCTCTCAACGCACGCCGTTACGAAAAATTGTTTGAGAAGTAATCAATTCTGATAGGCTATCTTATTTATGAGTGACAACCAAGATTCTTCTGATACCGTAATAAAACCTGGTGAGCATAACCTGCAGGAGGGGAGCGAACGGAGGTTAGCTAACCGTTCGTCAGTTGGACTCCGTCATCTGGAATCTTATCGGTCGGCACAAAATGCCCTAAAACAAGCTATAGATTTTCTAAAACAGAAATNNTATCAGTCGGCTATTGCCAACTTCAAGATTGCTATACAAAACAATAGTGAGTTGGCCGAAGCCCATTTTTATTTAGGCCTAACCTATTTTATGTTGAACGATTACAAACAAGCTCGACTATCGTATCAACAAGCTATCAAGTGTGAGCCAGGAGATCCTACCGTACACGAAAATTTGGGTATTGTATGCCAACTTCTTGATCAACATCAGGATGCGNTCTCTGCGTTTACCTACGCCGTAGCTCTTGATCCAAAACGAGCAGAGTCTTATTCTAGGTTAGGAAATTCATTGCAAAAATTAGGTAAAAGAGAAGAGGCTAAGGTCGCCTATCAACAAGCAGTGTTAGCAAAACTCAAATCGGAGCAAAGCTAACTAAGCAATACTAAGGGGCAGGGGCATCCATCATGGTGGTAGGTGGATTTTCTAATAACTTCTGTAAAGCATAATAAGCAGGCTTAGCTCGGTACTGTCGGTCAAATAGACAGCCTTCCAATTTTTCTTTCTTTTTCCAAGCGTCTGCATCACTTAAATTCCAAACATTCCAAGTAACCACACCACTATCCCGCTTCTTTAATAAAAGCCGCAGGATAGTTGAAAAAGTTTTGGCCTGAGCTTGATAGTTCTTTTTCTCTGGCAACCAAACATTATTCTCCGTGATGTGAAAAGATAACTCATTTTGGTGAGCCCAATCAATTAGTTGAGACAGTCTATTCATATTATCATCTTTCTTTTCCCAACCGACATTAACGTGAGCTTGCCAACCAATACCATCAACTCTTAATCCTTTTTTTCTCAGATATAAGACCAAACGCTTAATTTTATCCCACATCGGTTTCTGCATACTACCGTGCTGGTTAATAATCAGTTCAGTATTAGGAGCGTATTGGTTGGCCAATTCAAAGGCTAATGCAATATACAGTGGAGGATTCAGGGGATGATCAGTATCAGACCCTATCAGAAACCATGGATTTTCCCACTTTTCAGTACCTTTTTTGGGTTGATGCCATTTGCCATTTACCAATACAGTTTCATTTACCACATCCATCCATTTAACATGATCGTACCGATCATATCTTTGACAGAGGGCAGTCATAAACTCCACAAGATGTTTCCTTAGTTCTTTAGCAGTACGATGGTCTTGTTTGGCCCAATTTGAGCACTGTGGACCAATTGGACCGTGAAGGCGTAAAATTTGACCGTTTTTTTCACAATGTTCGACCCAAGCGTCTGCATCCTTCCATTTCCAGACATTGGGTTGTGGATGGATTGCCCACTGTTTGAAATCATTTTCTGGGGTGGTATAGCTAAACTCACGGTCCAAAATTTGGCCTGCACCTCTAGATCGTTTCTTCCAACCAGTCGTACCNCCGATGTAAACATTACCACTAGAAAATTTCTCTGAGACAATCTGTTTTAGCCTACGACCATCTGGTAGTGNCNGCTCATTTTGTGCCTTCTGACCAAACGAACTGACTGAAACTAAAAGTAAAACAAAAGATATTACCTTCACATATTTGCTTGTCTTCATTACGCACAATTTTTTGAATCTTCAAGAAATATCAGATGGATCCAAGAACACACCNACAATATGACTTTTGCCTGGCTCATCATCGTAATTTGTATAATCAACTAAAATAATNCGGCCGTCAGGAAGAGTAAGCCAAGAGGAGTAACCATGATCTGGATGTGGTTGTTGATCTGGATGATTAGCGTGAATTTGTACTAAACGTTCTCTCTGGTATTGGTCGGGGTATTCCCCCGATCTCGCGGACCAATTCCATTCCCAATCCTCAAGAGTTCGGTTTTGGCTGGAAAATGAAACCTGCGACCAGCTGCTTTTTCCAGTATTNCCTTGTTGACCGAACATAGTTCTTATTTCGGCTCTAGCACCATGAAAATCGCTAAGATCGTTCTCACCACGAAATACATTTCGGTAGATGAGATCTTCACCATCTACCTGAACACGTAGTAGACCACCTTGGTGATGTAACGTAATCTGGCGTGGTCGGCTAAAGTCGANCGGTTTATGTAAATCTGTTCTTTTTACTGAACCTAATGTTATAAAGTCAGCCCCAATATTTAAGAAGGCTCCAATACTGCCACAAGACATAAAAGCAACAGGCTGTCCTGGTGGCCCTTCAACCGAAAGTTTTGCGGTAAAACTGATAGTNCTAAAACGATCCTGTGGTGGCAGTAAACTATAACGACACTCGTGATCGGCTTCATTTTCAATATGCAGATAACCATCATCTAGNGTTGCTTTGTATTTTCGTCGAGGTCCACCAACAGCGTAATCACCAGCTTCAGCTCGAAGATCTCCAATCCAAGCNTAACAACCTAGACCACCATTAACATGTCGTCCAGTAACTAAGCAACGACCGTCGTCTAACTGCTTGACATAAGGACGATGTAGAGCAAAAGGGCACATTTGTGGTTGGCTCCAAGTTCGACCGTTATCTTCAGAAAACACAACAAAACTGGGTATTCCAGCCGAATGATTTTCTCTCATCACACAGGCTAAGCTGGCTCCATTATCCAGAATTACTAGTGCACCTTCACAGAAACGGTGATAGCCATCGTGTGCTACAATAACCTGGTCCCCCCATGTTAGCCCTCCATCAGATGAGGTCGTCATAATTTCGGCAAACTCTTGGCTTTCAGATAGCATAACGTGAGTACAAACAGCTAAGCGTCCATCAGGTAATTCCATCATTCGATCTGGTTCAAAACCACTAATATTTGGCAGATAAGGACCATCCCAACTTTGACCTTCATCGTCACTCCACCAAATCCAGTTCCCAGGCGATTGATCTTGGTGAAAATGACTGAAATCATCATGGTCGCATATCACAACCACTCGATTATCACTCAACAGGCTAATACGGGGTGTCACCAAGCGCTCGTCCCCTTTACTGAGATCGGCGGTTATGATTTCGTTTAATTTCTCCCAGTTCCGACCATCGTCATCGCTATGAAGAATGGTCAAAATCTGTGTTGTTTCACCCCAATGAGCTTCAGTGTCAGAGTAGACTAACAGCAAGCGACCAGATGATAGGCGTATAATATCAGGATTTTTAGTAAACCGGCCGGGACTCCTCCAAGCTTCAAAAATTTTATGATTAACAGTTCGAGTGTGAATGTACATCAATTTCCTCTTTATGAAAGATTATGCGTCACTTAAGTANTTTAGGATGTCAAAAANGCAGAGGCTTTCANTTTAAAATGACCATGCGACTAGTTGAAGAGTAATCGCCTGCATTCAGTTGGTAAAAATAAATCCCACTAGACACTGTCTCACCGTTATCTGTCCTGCCATTCCAATAAATAGCCTTATCCTGACTGAGGTAGATACCCGCAGATCGAAACCCAATAGGAAATGTGCGGACTAACCTACCAGATACATTGTAAATGGAAACTGAGACTTCAGCATCTTGATTCAGTTGAAATGGTATCCAAGTCTCTGGGTTGAAGGGATTGGGATAATTCTGTAGTAGTCGAGTTAAATTTGGCACCGGATTATATTCTAACTGCACTTGCCGATAGGCACTAGCTAATTCTTGTTGGCCAACAGTAAAACGACCGTCAGCTATCCGCTTTCCACTTCTTCCGATCACATCGACTTTGACAACATCACCTTCGCTCACAATGTCTTGACGACTTCCGTCTATCATAGGTAGGCGAAAGCTATAACCTTGCTGTGGACTGTCAGCTATCAGTTTCCCATTTTTTAAGTTTGTGACCTTTAAAGTGTATGCTTCATCGGAATCTATCATTCGTGTTGTTAAGTTACCGGTAAGCACAAAAGCCCAAGTTTTATTTTTTACAATTGCTGATGGCGCAGCTCCATTTTGGTAGTTTGGATCTGCTGGATTTAGAGTGCCACTCCAATTCTGTCCAGAGAAAGTCACTGATCGATTAGAATTGATATTTACAATATATCCTTGTCCACCTTCGATTTCGAAACCATCTTCGGTACTATCAAGGTGCCAAACATAAGCCTCAAATGTCTGGTCTGACGATTTATAACGGATAACCCAATTAACATCAATTTTGTTGGATTCGTCTAGTGAGTTTCCGTCTGAAGAGTTATGAAGATTACCAGATAAATGCTGAGATAACGATTTCGCCGTGTAAGGCATTTCTGGTTGTAATGGGATACCAATCATATTGACACCTTTCAATAGATTGATAGTAGCATTATGATCGTTATCTATTACATTGAGATCATCAGCGTTATTAGTACCAGTAAATATAATTGGTTCTGTAACACTACCCTCGTTACCNTTTANGGCTNATGTAATAGGAGGATTAGAGGTAANGAGGATCGAATTTGTCTGTGTNCCATCTGGAGACCACNGGAAGGTGAGNNCTTCCCCNCCNCTATCGGTGTAAATAGTAATTTGGAACATCGGTCTANCAGCAAAAGGACCGAATGTAGGCAGACTGAGATCATTTTGTAGCCCTCTGATTTCATTGCCAACAAAAGCTGCTAGTGCACCTCCATCCATATCAGTACTATCAATGGTTATTAACGCGGTGATAGTCATTGTATTCGAAAAATCAGCTGGGTTGATCTCCCAATTTTCTGCTTCATCTTCACTACCACCNGTAAGTGCTGTAATCCCATCCGGTAGTGGTGGAGGCCAATTCAACGAGGTCGTAATATCAAGATTAAACGAGATTGGGTTTATATATATACCCGAAGTTGTATATTGGTTAGGTGGATCCGCATGTCGATAAATGCCCGAAAAAGGTCCGGTTTCTTCCACCGGTATCAATCTTTCGGCTGAAACCGTGCCNTCATAAGCATAGATTCCATCCGGTACATTTGGCTGCCCTGCTGACGGTGTAAACCCTGAAAACTGATATATATCCAGACTGCTAACATCGATTGGAGTAGTGAGTTGGTTGTTACCAGCTAATAATATCGGTTCTGTGACACTACCATCGTTACCGTTTATGGATGATGTAATGGAAGAATTAGAGGAAACAAGGATCGAATTCGTCTGTGTACCATCTGAAGACCACCGAAAGGTGAGATCCTCTCCACCACTATTCGTGTAAATGGTGATTTGGAACATTGGCCTACCAACAAAAGGACCGAATNGAGGAAAACTGAGTTGGTCCTGTACCCCCCTGATTTCATTACCAACAAAAGCTGCCAGTACCCCCTCATTCATATCAGTGCTATCAACGGTTACTAAGGTGGTCATAGTCATTGTATTTGAAAAGTCAGCCGGGTTGATCTCCCAAATCTCTATTTCGTTGGCTAGTAGTAAGTTGAAAGGTAGAAATAAGATATTTATGATCAGCAAAAATTGGCTGTTGTTTGAAACTCTATTTATCATTACAGTTTTTTCTTATGCGTATTGGATGTGGACAGATCTGATTTTTGAGAACTAATTTTTTGTTTACTCTGAAAGGAGGTAATTTTGCTAACAGTAATGAAGATTTATGGAAATTCAAATTTCATCATCAAAACTGTATATGATTGTTTAACCATTTGATGTCATAATTCAAGAATTTAGATAGTAAGCTGATTTGCTACCTTGAGAATGATTTTGCCAAAATTACGGTTCTCTTCCATGTATTTGTGAGCTAAGTTGGCTTGGTATAACGGAAAAACAGTATCAATGACAGGTTGGATCTGGCCTTTCACTAATGTATCGAACCATCGATCGACAAATCGGTTACGGATACTAGCTTTCTCTGAAACCGGCAGACGGCGCATTACAAAACCTATAATTCTCAAACGTTCGCGTAAAATTTGCCCAAGGTCAATCTCTGCTTGTGAGCCGCTTAGTAAACCAACCACTACTAACCTACCTTCAAATTTCAATAGAGATAAATTCTGAGTTAAGTAGTCGGCTCCAATAAAGTCAATGATAACATCTACTCCACGCCCATTGGTTAATTTATCAATAGCTTCGGCAAAATCTTCTTCCTTATAACAAATGCAAGTTGTAGCACCTAATTCTTGAACTCTTCGGGCTTTTTCTGTTGTACCTGCTGTTGCTAAGACTGTGGCTCCAGCTTGATTAGCCAACTGAACTGCAGCAGAACCAACACCACTACCACCTGCATGGATCAATACAGTTTCACCTTCTTCCAGTTGGCCACGTGAAAATAGTGTTTCGTTGGCTGTGAAAAACACCTCAGTAACTGCGGCTGCATCTTCAAAACTCCAATATTCTGGAATATGCATGGCTAGCCGATGGTCAATCACAGTTTGCTCTGCATAGGCACCGCCAGAAACTAGACCAAAAATACGATCGCCTACCGAAAATCCTTCAACTTTATCTCCAACTTGACGAACCACACCGGCTAATTCTAGCCCAAGAATACTTGACTCCCCAGGCGGAGGCGGATAAGCGCCCTTTCGTTGGAGTATATCAGCCCGATTGAGAGCTGTAGCTTTGACATCAACNAGTAGNTGGGTNGGTGACGGAGTGGGTGANGCTACTTCAGCCATCCGCAAGATAGTCGAGTNTTCAGTCTGATATTGAATAATTGCTTTCATGNTCAGTAAACTTTCAAAACAATCAAGGTAACTACTGCATTCTAGTCAGGAGGAGTTGCTTTGTCAAGAAGCGCAATAAGTGGTGTTATCATTTGACTCGCTAGTTTGCATTGACCATCAAACAANAGNGTAGTAGCTTGATCCAAGACGGNAGAATATTTGCTTGATATTGTGCTCTCTTTTCTTAGTTGATAAAGCGAAATGGGTAATCTCAGGTCTCCCGAATTAAAAATTGATTTCTTATCAGTGTACCTTTGAATGATTTCCAGATAGAAGTAACCTGAATCAGTCGTAGGTTCAATAGCTGTCCCCTCACCATAATCATTCCATGTAGCAACCTGAATAATAGTAGAATTAGATTGCCATGATAAGTCAAAGGTTTCAATGAATGTCTGTCCACTACGGTTATCAATAAATCCATAACTATCATGTACGCCAGCTGTCTGGTAAATATCATGAAAAGCTGGAAAAGCGACCGAAATGAACAAGGTTGAATCACTTTTTTGCAGATTATCAAGATATTTTCGCCAGATGGAAGGTGGAATAATCTGGCCACCTGTTACNGGTGGCCAACCAAATTTCCCGTTCATACCTGACTCTTGCCAAACGTGTGGTAAACCAAACAGTTGAGGATCACTCATCAGNCCAGTAGTTATCTGAGCCCAATGAGATCGATTAAAATATTGTGGCCCGAAGACGAGAACAACCGGCCGCCCGTCTAACTNTAGATAAGCGGAATCGTTCAACCAATTTTTGTCCATCCATTGCATGACTTGCCGACCGTGTGCTTCNACCTCNGTAANCGGAAGAAATCGATTTTCTACCATGTGTCGCACTGTCTGATCTTCATAGCAAATGGCAAACTCAAGACCTGCTCGTTTAATATATTTAANCAAATGCTTCGTGTTTCGGTGAATGGTAGAATAATCTCTGAACGGTTTGATACCATACCAGTCGATAATCACCCCATTAATACCNGCTAACTTCATCAATAAAACTTGACAGNCTANNGCATCCGGGTCGTTAGAATCATATGGGCCAATCAGTGGGTATTGATGGGATGCAATTTCTCTTTGGCCGTTTTTCTTTATGTGTTCTGGGTTAAATTTGTTCATTGTCCAATGCCATCCCCAATCGCCACTAACAGATTTTGACGAGTACCAAGGCATATAATGGACGAAAACCTTTTTATTCATGCCCTCCGCGTCCAAATTTGAATTTAATATCAGAAAAGATAGAACAGCCAATGGAAGANCGAATTCTTTGAAANGGTTCAACATGANCAANTACCGAACCTGATAATGAAGAAAAANTTCGCTATCAACTATTCGGTGACTTATAAGTTCTAGATCGACTAAGTCAGATAATACAAATCCGTNTCCTTCAACNGCTGTTGGTACATCACGACCACCTGCAACTTTAGGGCAAACAGTTAGATAAACTTCATTAACAATACCAGCTTCAAATACCGAAGCGTTAATTTCGCCACCACCTTCGATCAGTAAGCTTTTGACTTGATAATTATCAGCTAAAATTTGTACGATCTTGCAAAAATCAACTTTTTCCGTTCCTACCAAAAAAACATCTGCAATTTTTGATAAAGCTTGATATCGATCAGCGGTTATCTGCTGAGTAGTGAATACAATAGCCGGTGAATTGTTATGATGAAACATCTTCGCAGATGGTAAGATACTACCCCTTCCACTGACCACGCACTTGATTGGGTTGGGAGAAAAACCGTTNTTCCGCCTTTGTTTTTGGTAGATAAGACGAGAAGTAAAGGTTGGGTCATCATTAAGAATTGTTTTAGCCCCAGCTAAGATNGCATCTTGCTGGCTTCTCACAGCTAGCAAATGTTCTAAATCCTTCTCACTGGCAAACTGAGAGCTGGCATCATCCGTAGTGGTAATTTTGCCATCAACAGTAGTAGCAACAATCAAGCTAACACGCATCTGCTATCCTTTTATACGGACTTGAGAACTGCCATTATTCATCTTATCGACTCGGATTTGTTGTGGGATACGCCTTGTCAACTCTCGTACATGGCTGATAACTAAGACGTNCTTGCCAGAAAAACGGAGATTTTCTAAAGCCGAAATGGCTACGTCGAGTGTCTCAGAATCCAATGTTCCAAAACCTTCATCCAGAAAAAGTGACTCTATTTGTGAGCGCCCNCGACTCATTTCGGATAACGCTAATGCTAATGATAAACTGGTTAGGAAACTTTCACCACCAGATAAAGTCTCAACTGGTCTTTCTTGGTTAGCATTCCATCGATCGACCACCTTCATCTCCTTCATNCTATGTACACGTAGTTCATATCGGTTAGTTAGACTCATTAACTGTTGATTGGCTAATCGAGTCAGCATGTCAAACATTTGTTCTAAAGCAAAATCACGTAGCGTATTGTCTGGTATCACAGATTGTAGCTTTTCCCAACGCCTTTTTTCTTCTTTGATCGATTTNGATTTCTGTAGTTGTTGNGTTCGCCGAGTAAATTCTATTTCCAATTGATCTAATTTCTGTTTGTTGGCTCCAATCTGTTGTTGAATTAACGATAATTGCGCTATCATCTGNTTTTCTTTCTCGGAAAGATCTTCTAGTTGATTAGGGTCAAAAGGAGAATCTGTCAATGTTTGTTGGTCGANTATCTGCTGTTTTTGATAATTCACTAGGCGAGTGTTATAGTCTCGCCATCGTGTAGTCTGTTCGCTAATCCATTTAACATCTCGTATCGATTTTCGGTGAGCGTCAATGTCAGAAAAATCATGTTGTTTTAATTTAGCCTGATAGAACAATTTTTCTTTATCGTGCTGNTCCTCAATTTCTAGCGTTTTTTGCTGGCAAGACTTCACTCGATCCTCTGCGATTTGTCTTTTCTGCTCGGCCTCTTGTAAGCTAGACTCTGCCTGTTCCCGCTTAANAAACCAATCATCTAGCTGTTGATTCATTTTTTCTTCGGCTTCATTTGCTGATAAACCATCGGTTTTGGATTTTGCAGCCGCAATCAGATCTCTGCCCTCGGCTATCTTTTGCTGACAACTATCATCAAGTTGCCGGTATTCTATTTCCAAGTCCTTAACCGGTATTTTTGTAAGTTGGAATTCTAACTGCCCAACTTGATGATTTAATTTCTGAAGTTCTTCTTCTTGTTTACGTGTAAATNTTACTAATTCCAGTTGTTTAAGATGCCAATTAGATAAATCATCAATTGAATATGTGCTTTTATCAGTTAGACTCATCAAATCCATAATTTGTTTNTTCAGAAATTCAATTTCGCTTTCGAGACGGTTGATCGTATCCTGTATTGTTTTTTGCTCGGTTTCAGTTTCTTGCAGTTGTTGTTTGATCGTCTGATTCANGTGTAGTATTTGATCTTGCTTGAGTNCCCACTGCTCGACATCATTACTGGCTTTTTGTTGATCAAGCTCAGCTTGACTGAGCAGATCTAAGTTCTGTTCAGCGTTAGTCCGACGTGCTTCGAGCCAATTTAGGATTTCGTTAGCCATTGGCATTTTTTCTTGAGGGTATAGTTGCGTCCACTGCTGAGCTAAAATGTTTTGATCATTCTCCAATTGATTCGTGCCAGNCTGTCCTTGCTCTATCTGCGACTTCAAATTCTGACAATTGAGATCAATCTTTACTCTTTCCTGATGAATGAGCTCAAAATTCAATTGACTATCATTCACTAGCTTTTCAAATTTCTTCAGTTGATTAGTTATTTTTTCAATCTCTGTCGGGTCTATCGGTATCTGATCAACTTTTGACTGATCAGAGTGTTCTGAACTTCCGCAAACTGGGCAAGGCTTGTTANGTTCTAACTCCTGGCGAAATTGATTTAGTTGGATTTGTCGATGGTGATCTGTACTTCTAGCTTCTAGTTTCCGCAATTTCTGCGCAAAATTCTCTCGTTCTTGTCCGATTTTTCGCTGTCTTTGGCTGATACTTTCGAGTTCCAATTGCTGACTATTCAATTCGTCGACCCAAATCTGATTTTTAGCTATCTGTTGATTGATTTGCGCTTTCAATGTAAGTATTTGATTAGCAATTGTTTGCGCTAACTGCGTTAGTTTTTTTTCATTCTGCCAATCAGATTCTTGGTTTTTAAGTTCTTTTGTTCTTTGTTGTGCATTTTGCAATTTTTGTCGTATTTCAGATTCGTTCTGCTCATGGTCTNTCAGCTGTTTCTGTGCTTGTTTTCGATTTTTTCGCTGTAGCTCAATCTGTGTTANCTGCTTGTCGTTATGACGTCTTGTTTCGAGCAAACGGTCTAATTTTTCTTGTCCTTGGATCAGTAGCTTTTGGACTGTCCGAAGTTCCAGTTCTAGAGATTCTAAACCCTTTGGGTAATTCANCTTTCCGGTTTNTGATCCTATTGTATCTTTTTCTTTATTTAAGTGAGCGATNTGCTTTTGTTTTTCTTCAATCTCTGTTTTTTGTTGAAGAATTTTTTCTTTTACTCCATTTGCTCGATCGGTGTACTCTTTNGCCAAATTGAAAGCGGATTTGGCTAAAGTTTCTTCTTCGCGAGCTAGTTGAAATTGTTTGCGCGATTTTTGGCTATTAGAAAAAAACTGTCGATAATCGAGGTCTACTTGGGAAAATTGACTACTGGCTAGCTTCCAATTAGGTAAAACAGATTTCTGATTTTGCTTAGCATCATACTCAGCCAATTTNGCTTTTTCTAGTTCTTTACCTGATACNTCGAAGTTATTCATTTCCAATTGTATCTGTAAAGCCCGATTAGCGAGTTCTAGCTCGTTTTTCAGCTGATCCATTTGTTCTTGCTGCTGACCTAGTATTTCGAGTTCCTGAGAGGTTTTGATCAATCTCTTATGTATTTCTTGACGTTGAGTAGCCTCAGCGATCTCAGATTGGATTTGATTCCGTTTNTTTTGTAGCTCGTTCTGTTGTACTTCCTTATTGTTTAAGTTTTGCTTGGTCTGTTGGATCTCTTCTTCCGTTACTTCAGGNGANGCACTTAGCCTAGCCTCCATCTCATTGAATTTCTTTTTGTTTTCGGTAACTATCTTGTTTAATTCATGCTTGAGTTGATCATAAATAGTTGTTCCTGTCNTAGCTTCCAGAATAGCTCTTCTTTGTTCCATTTTGGACTTCAAGAAAGCAGAAAAATCCCCTTGGGCTAGCATGACTGAACGACAAAAAGCAGAAAAGTCAAGGCCTAAAATTTCGGTTACTACATCTGCTACGGATGGATCAGAATNCTTATCGGAGTGACGTTTTGCCTGCAAGCGTTCGCTCATTATCTTACTGGAATCAAGATCAATCAATTTTCCAGAAGGTGTAAAATTACCACTCGCTGAACGTTTTGTTCTCCATTCTGCTAAATAACGACGCCCATTAGATGAAAAAGTTACCTCTGCTATTCCTTCCTTTTTCCCTTGAGATAGCATGTTATTAGGGTGTTGGTCCCCATTACCGTCTAAACGAGGTGTTTTTGCATATAAAGCTACACATATAGCATCTAATAGGGTTGTTTTTCCTGCCCCTGTTTGACCCGTTACAACAGTCAAGTTTGAGTTACTTAGTGGTGCTANAGTGAAGTCTAGGATGACTTCTTGGCGGAAACTATTCAGNTTCTTAAGATAAAGTTTGAGAATTTTCATTGGTAATTATACAGNATGTTTCTATGGCACTAAAACACTTGTTAGTTCTAGTTTAGTCATTTATGAACCGGTAGATTTTATCTTGTTACCTTCGCTTTGTCTAGCTTTGGCGTGTTAAAATNAATTNGTGAGATTGCTAAACACAAATTGGAGCTAATAATGCAAAAACGTCCTTTTGGTCAAACTGAAGAAATGATTTCCATCATCGGTTTTGGTGGTATTTTGGTCACCAATACTGAACAATCNGAAGCCAACAAAATATCNAGATANGCCTTCGATCAGGGCATTAACTATTATGATGTNGCTCCTGCCTACGGAAATGCTGAGGAGCGGCTTGGTCCAGCTATCCAAGATTTTCGATCAAATATATTTTTGGCCTGCAAAACCGGCAAACGTTCTAAAGTTGAAGCTTTAGCCGAATTACATCAATCCCTAGAAAAATTAAAAACTGACTATTTTGATCTATACCAACTACATGCTATGTCGTCCGATTCGGATTTAGAANANGTNCTATCAGTTGGTGGTGCGATGGAAGCACTCATTGAAGCTAGAGATAANGGGATTGTACGCCATCTTGGGTTTTCAGCCCACTCAGTAGAGGTTGCAGTACGTTTGATGGATCAGTTTGATTTTGATTCAGTTTTATTTCCAGTCAACTGGGTTAATTACTTTGAAGGTGACTTTGGACCACAAGTCGTCGAAAAAGCTCAACAAAAAGGGGTCACCCGATTAGCCTTGAAGGGAATGGCAAAACGTAAATGGTCGGAAGGCGAAGATAGGTCTGCATTCTCCAAATGTTGGTATGCACCAGTTAGAAATGAAGATGAAGCCAAATTAGCTCTTAGGTTTACTCTGTCTCAGCCAATTACGTCAGCTATTCCACCTGGTGAATCAGCATTATTCGATTGGGCATTGGATGTTGGTCGTGAATTTATTCCAGTAACCAAAGAGGAAATAGAAACCCTGAAAGATCTAGCCATTGGGCAGGATCCAATTTTTCAACATGTAGCCTAAGCATCAAAGAAGGTAAAACCCGAACTAGTTTATCTCCTTTGATACTTAGGAATCGGGCGCATNTCCATTTGGTAAGATGAGGTCGATATTCGATGANCTCCATTTTCTCTTTTTAGCTATTAGTAGATAAACGTATGAATTTTTCAAATACCAATTTTACTGACTTAGTAGTTAGCCTGTGATCGAAAAAAAAGAGTAAGTGACTATAATCTTAAAAATTCTTTTTTCACTGCTATCCTCGTTGTTTCTTTATATCTTTGCCGTAGATGCAAACGAGTTAATAGTAGAAGATATTAAGGAGTTAAAGTCAGTCAACTCTACCGAAATCAGGTGGAAGAAAGATGGATCACTGATGAAATTAGTTCCCAAAGGAGAGAAAACCAAACCCTTTTGGATAGATACCACNGAGGTTACAGTTGGNCAATTCAAAAAATTCTTACTGGAATCGAATTACCAACTAGATCCTACATTATGGGAAAAAATCCAGAATTTTTCTTTCGGGGGTCAACACCCGATTATTTACGTCAGCTGGGCTGATGCNGTTGCCTATTGCAAGTGGTCGGGTAAGCGCTTGCCACGTGAAGAGGAATGGGAATGGGCTGCGAGGGGTAAATTAGAGGGAAAGATGTATCCTTGGGGTAATGATCACAGAAAAGCNAGAGATTATGCTAACTTGAATGGCAGAGTTGGTAAAGANAAATGGGAGTATCTCTCACCTGTGGGTAGTTTTAAGCCAAATGGTTATGGGTTATACGATATGAGTGGTAANGTATGGGAATGGTGCCAGGATTGGTACGATGATAATCGTACCCGTTACCGATTGTTGCGTGGTGGTAGTTGGGTTAATGATGTTAAGTCTCTCGAAGTCGAGAATCGTTGTAGCCCAGCACCATATTTAAGACAAAACTATATTGGGTTTCGTTGTGTGGTCTCAGCTATTGACCAATAAGCATCCTCAGACCATGGTTATAATAGGAAGTTATATTGGTAAGTAGTCTCTTTGCTAAGTGCCTGCGTTATAAAAAACGAAAATCAAATTTTATAGTTCGATTGGATTTAGAAAATACCAAATTAATTAGCNTGAATNCCTGACNTGTCTATACAAACTTTGTGCTGTNTACTCTTTTTTCTAGTATCCCCATTTTTAATAACTATACAAGCNGGGAAACAACCTGATTGGGTAGTCAATTATGGTCAATCTGACAAATATGATGAACAAGTTTATCTAACTGGTTTTGGTGAAGCGTTAGGCATTAGTCGAGAGAGTAAAGAAATCGCTCAAGAAAATGCTCGTGCTGACCTCTCGCAGAAGGTATTAGTCAAAATCGACAGTACAGTCTCAAATTATCAGTTAGAAGATGGAGAAGAAACATTACAACAATTCTCCACTGTTACTCAAAGTTCATCAGAATTACAAGTAATGGGACTAGAAACTCTAACTTACGTAAGAGATAGCCGAAAAAACCCAATGAGCTTCGCGCTGGTATATATTGAACGGAAGAAATTGGCCAAACTNTACCAAGCTGAAAAAAAACNCNTAACTTCCCAAATCCTACAATTGATAACATTAGCAGAAAACCAANATAACCCAAAATATACATCAGTCCAATATTATTACCAAACTTGGCCTCTACTGGATAAACTAGCTGAGGTCCAAACAATTTTATTTTCTGTTTCAGGTACACGAATCTTTTCTGATTTAGCGTCTCAAGATCTAGCAGATCAGCCTCTAATACTTAATAAAAGTCAAATTAATAGGAGAATTCAACAATTATCGTTACACTCGATCGATAATTTGGATGATGTTGCTGGGGCTATCCAGTTTCAGTTGTACCAACAGTTTGATCTTCAACATCAACAGCTATTGGTACAACCTTTTTTTTATCAAGACACCAGATTAAGTAGTAGATTTGCTCGTTATTTTAAGCAACTATTAGAGGGTAAATTGGAAAATAGTATTCAGCCTCACAGGGAATTCCAAGCTAAATCGGTGAATTATGAAAAAGATATGGCTGTTTCTGCGGATGCAGATTATATCATCACCGGTTCTTATTGGGAGAAAGAAGACAATNTCCAAATACTGGCTTTCTGTCGATCGGTNCAAACAGGTGAAATAAGAGCCAGTGCAAATGTAGACTTCAAAAGAGGAATGCTCAAGTCTAGTCTAAATCTGAAACCAGATAATTTTGAAAAAATAATGAGTCAGCAACTCGCCTTTGAACAGGAAGTAATCGATAGCGGTCAACTGAAATTAGAAGTTTGGACTGACCGAGGGAAAAATGCTTTGTTATATAGTCAGGGTGAGTTGATGAAGATTTATCTGCGTACCAACCGNCCTTGTTATGTACGGCTACTGTATATTTTAGCTAATGGTCAAAAAACCTTATTGGTCGATAATCTACAAATCAATCTGGAAAGTGTCAATCGACCATTACTCGTTAATGATTTATTAGAAATTGATTTTGAATGTACTAGCCCTTTTGGAGCAGAAATGATAATTGGGGTAGCTCGGAACTATCCATTTGATACAATAGAAACCACCGAGAGAGATGGTTATATATTTATTGACACAGATAATCCCAAACACTTGGCTAATATCACACGAGGAACAAAAGGATTTAAGAGACGAAAGAGAAACGATGAATCAATCCAGCAAACAGAAACTAAGTTGATACTAACAACGGTTGCATTTGACCTTTCACATTAAAACCCAAAAAAATCGTCCCTAAAGTCGAGTATCCTATTATCATCTGCGTTTGGGTGTATGCGGTTGGTGAGTAGAATTTGGTAGGTATTCTGATCTAAATTTACACGAAGAGCTGTGCCAGTAAAACCATTATGGTAAAGAGAACCATCTTTTAATACAATCCAGCCAAGGCTTCGATTAGCGTTTAGATCTTCGGTTCGTGAGCGAGCCATTTCATTGATTAAACCATCAGGAAAGATTCTTTCATCCCGGCCTAAAATAGCTTGACAGTATAAAGATAAATCAGTAGCTGTTGAGAAAACTCCTGCATTACCCGATACCCCATCCAAGTAGTGGGCATTTTCGTCATGTACTGAACCAACCAGCGTTTCTTTCCACCAGTCGTTTCGAAGATAATTACTTTTGCTCTGACGATGTTCAGCACTAGCTCTGCACTCGGTGGCCGCACAACGAAATTGCCAAGTAAGTGGTGGTTTATAAGCTGTATCAACCATATCTAATGGCTGAAATATCCGATCCATTGCCAACTTATCTAATTGTTTCCGAGTTATCCTCTCAATCAATTTTCCCATCAGTATATAGCCTATACAACTATAAACTACTTGGGTCCCCGTTTCATAAACTAGTGGTAGTTTTCCTAAATTGGTTATTAGATTTTGCTTAGAATTACTGAGTCGATTAGTGGGAGGGTATATAGCCTGCCAAGCTGGATAGCCTGAGGTGTGCGTTAGTAAATCGACAATCCGAATTTCTTGATGTATGACTTCAGGTAAGTACTGATGGATGGGCGCAGATAGCTCTAATTCACCTTCTGCAACCAATTGTAAGCTTAATGTTCCAACCACAATTGGTTTAGTTAAGGAAGCTAAATCGAATATTGTATCCAGCAACATAGTTCTTTTTTCTGGAGCTACCATTCGCCAACCGATCGCTTGTTGAAAATGTATCTGATTGAGACTACCCATTAGGGCTACAGCCCCCGGAAATACGCCATCATGAACCGCTTGAGCTAGTAGTAAAATTCGTTCTTTATCAGTCATAATCGTTTCCCTATCCTGGCTATTCTAAGTTTCGCTTGTAGCATAGAGTGTCAATATCTTACTGTCAAGTTGAATAATCGATTGTCGAAAAACCTTGACCTAGTAGACTAATTAAGGCAAAATGAGACTATCACAATCGATGGACTAAAGTTCTTATGAATCAGCAAGATTTTGACGCACACGTCTTGCGTATCAAACTGGAGGGCTATACGGTTTTATCCGGCCAGTTGACCGATAAAGAGTGCCAAGAGGCTAAGTGGCAACTTGAACGACTAGCTGATGAAACTCACGATTATTCAATCGGTGGTATTAACAACCTATTCAATAAAGCTCGAATCTTTGAACGCATTTACCAACTACCTGACCTTCTACGAGTAATACGTTATTTTTTGGGTGAAGATGCAGTTCTGAGTGGTGCCTACGGTAGTATTCGTCGGCCTGGATCCAGTGGTGGGGGACTTCACTCCGATGGTTCTCAAACTGGCCATAATCGAGCTCTGGCAGAAGCTGACAATGACCAGCGTATAACTAGTCATGTCTTGGGTTTGAACGTGATTTTTTGTGTTAGCGACTTCACTAAAACTAATGGTGCTACTTACCTTGTTCCTGGTAGCTTTCAGTACGATAGTTTCAGGCCACCAGATGCACCAGTTCCGGGGCAAAGAATTGTTGAAGCTAGCTGTGGATCAGTTCTCGTCTTTAATTTTAATACTTGGCATGGCCCTTCCGAAAATCAGAGTCAGGATACACGTTATGCGGTTCTCAGCCCTTGGCGAAGGCAATGGATAAGACCAGAAAATGAATTGTCCCGGTTGGTTGCTCCAGACGTGCTAGAGCGAGCTGGTGAGAATGGTAAAAAGATTTTTGGCATCAGTGCACTGCCACCTTATCTCGAAGGGTGGCAGTGGGACCGAGCTAGTGGTGGACCTAAACCGGATTGGGAACATCTCAGGCGTTTTTAACAAGAGGTACTAGATTTGTCTCAGTCCGTCCGGATTTTATGTCCCTTAATTATTGTTTTTGCTATTGGGTTAACTTGGATGGGCTGTGGCGAAGAAGACGACTCGACCGATCTACCACCTCAACCCATCAATCTCCAAGCCACTGTCAAGCCTAATCATGTTTATTTAGAATGGAAGCTGTCGGAACCTAACAATAACCGGCTGAAATTCAACGTTTATCGACGAATAGCATCCGAAAACGAATCCAGACAAATTGCTAATACTGAGCAACCTTCCTACCAAGACTTTTCAGTTATTTCTGATACGAGCTATTTTTATTACATATCGACTACTAGAATTGAAAAAGACCAGAAGTTTGAAAGCCGACTATCTGAACCAATTCGAATAGATTTTTTTCAGCCCAAATTGATAATCGAACCTGCTCAGATTAATCTTGTGTCTTCAGAAACTAATGCTAAATTTCGGTTACAGAACCAAGGACTAGCAATTCTGAATTGGTCTATTGAAAAAACTCCTGATTGGCTATCGACTGATATCAGTGGAGGTTTCATTAATCCAAGTCAATCTGAAACTGTTGTGGTAACTATTGTTTCCGGTCTTAAACCAGACCTTTATCAGTCTAATCTCCAGATAGATGTTACCGGATCGGGACCAGTAATTCTACCAGTACTTCTCGAAATTACTGCTGAACCAAAAATTTGGCTTAGTAACCAAGAAATCCAATTCGGTTACAATGACGATAGCAAAGATTTGGTCCTAAAAAACAGCGGAACAGGTATCTTAGATTGGACAATCGTTAGCCCTGAAAATTGGCTGATTGTTGAGCCTAGCAGAGGACAGATCGAGGCTGAAACCAAGACTGTGAAGTTAAGCGTTGACCGGTCAGTCCTACCATCCGGAATGACGAGTATTCAATTAACACTTTCAACTAGTAATGGCCAAGTGTTGCCTATTTCGGTCAATATTGGCACATCTCGACCCATTTTAGCTCTTTCCGCTAATGAGCTAGACTTCGGGTTTGATAGCCAGAGGAAAACGATCATTCTCCGTAATGAGGGGCTAGTAGATTTATCCTGGAGGTTAACTCCACCCAGACCACGTTGGCTTCAAACTATTCCTTCTAGAGGAATATTACCACCGAAATCATCTACTGAGGTCGGGTTGATTTTCGATCGAAGTTGGGTACCCGCGGGTCAACACAATTTCGAAGTTGAATTTTCTCCCTCACCATCGACGGATAATTTTCCCAGTCAGTCTTTACGAATTTTTGCTCAGAGAAAGGGGCAGATTTTTGGCTTGGTTAAGGATAGTAGAACCGGTAGATCGTTGGCTAATGCTGAAATATATTTACCTCCCTACCGAGAAAAGAGTAAGTCTGACGGTAAATTTGTGTTGCCTTTTGACAATGAAGGACAACACAAAATTAATATTACAGCTGATCGATATATAGGTCGTGGAGAGACTATTAAGACCACATTTGGCGAGGCTAAAGTGGTCATCGATCTGAGTCCAGTTCCCAAGATCGATCAGCAAATCATGGCTGGCAAACACATATCTCATCCTATTCGTATTGCCTTTAGCGCTAATTCGATTTATGTTACTAACCAACGGAATCATTCACACTTAACAGTAGTCGATTCAACTGGAGTCGTGAGTAGCCTTCATCTGAATGAAACAGAAATCTTACAGAAGGATGAGCATCCTGTTGGTATTGCCATCACTAAAGATAAAATCTGCTTAGCATTGTCGGATATCGATAAGGTTTCAATCGTGTCAGCTGATGATAGTAGAGAAGTTCACCGTTTCACAGTGGGGGACTATCCAGTCGATTGCGTAGTTTCAGATGATGGGCGTTGGTTATATGTGAGCCTACAGAGGGAAAACCGGATAGCAGTAGTTGATTTAGAAATACCAGCCCGAGTTCAACGTATCGTAGTCGGTGCTCAACCAAACCGTTTACTGATTAAAGACGGTATTCTTTATGTGTGTAATTATGGGGATGCGACGGTTTCGGTGATTGACCTCAGCAGACGTATAGAAGTTTTGCGAATTCGAGTTGGGCAACTGCCAACCAGCTTGAGTATAGCTCACAATGGTCGTTACCTTTATGTAGTCAATTCTTTGTCTGATGATCTGTCGATTATTGATCTCAATACTCACCGGGAGATTGCGCGGCCACAAGTTTCAGTTTCACCAGTCGCTGTTTCATCGATTCGTGAACCCAACGCTAGAGAACTTGTTTACGTTGGTAACCAGAACGGTAGCTTGCAAATTTACGAGGTCTTTGTCCAACACGACAAATTGGAACTCATTCCACGCCTACGTTTAAATACAAACCTTTGGATACAGGATATGAAGTACAATCCAAATCAGGAGAAGTTGGTTGTTCTAGGTAGGAAACAGATCACTATTTTTGGCTATGATTGATGATAACTACGCTCAAGACAAAGACCTTGAAGTTCAGTCGTTGTGGATCAATGGAGAACTGGATTTACATACTTTTCGTCCGAGTGAGATTAAATCATTGATTCCTGAATACATGAATGCTTGTCTAGAGCGTGACATTCGACGGATACGAATCGTCCACGGAAAAGGAACCGGAGTACTACGACAAACCGTACACGCAATTTTGGATAAGCAGCCTCAGGNTTTGACATTTAGCTTAGCGGATCAATCGGAGGGTGGTTGGGGAGCAACCATTGTCCATTTACATTCTTCCAATAATTCTCACTGACAAGGAAGTAGATGTTTACTTATGTTTGTTAGCCACCTATAATCNGATTTGGTTAATTATTGAAAATCTATCTATGATCTTCTGTCTAACAGAAGACCATAAAGGATGTTTGCACAATGTATAAAGCAGGTATTATTGGGTGTGGAGGTCGCGGGAGAGCACATGCTCAGGGCTATCAGTTATCACCGGATGTAGAAATTGTGGCTTGCTCTGATCCAGTTGNAGANAGTCGTAGTAGTTTTGTAAAACAATTTGGAATAGATCGATCTTATGATGATTACCAAAAAATGTTGGATGAAGAAGACCTAGATTTTGTTAGTGTGTGTACTTGGATTCGTCTACATAAGGATATGATTGTAAATGCGGCCAACAGTGGAATCAAAGCAATTCACGCNGAAAAACCTATTGCGCCTACTTGGGGAGAGGCCAGAGAATTATATCAAGCTTGCCTAGATAATGATGTTTTAATTACTTTCTGTCATCAGCGTCGTTTTGGTGCACCTTTTGTCAAGGCCAAGCAATTAGCCCATGATGGAACTATCGGCGAACTAGTTCGAGTAGANGGCAATTGTCCCAACATGCTAGATTGGGGAACNCATTGGTTTGATATGTTCTTTTTCTATAATAATGACCAACCCGCGGAGTGGGTTATCGGTCAGGTTGATGGTAGTAGTACCAAAGAAGTATTTGGCGTACCAGTTGCAGCTGGTGGAGTTTCCTGGATTCGGTGGAAGAGTGGATTAGAGGGATTTTTAGCTACTGGAAGNACTGGTCTACAAGGNGCGGCCAATCGATTGGTTGGTACACACGGAAAAATTGAAGTCCATNCTGATGGAGTNCCNATTCGAGTTATGTCTAGTAAGTCAAATGATTGGCAGTTTCCNAATNTGAGTGGGGTTGTTCCTACCATAGGCGATGATACGTCTNTATCAGTGTTAAACCTCATAGACGCAGTCAAAACTGGTCAAGAACCTGAGCTTAGCGGACGTAAGGCTATGCAAGCAACAGAACTGATCTTTGCAACTTACCAATCTAGTCGTATCCGCCGTAAAGTTGTACTACCACTCAACATAGATGATTCTCCTCTTCTGTCAATGATTGAAACCGGTGAAATAGCTGTATAAAATNCGGTGTTTTAAACAAATGNACTCCAGAAAAACCGGACCACNAAGTAGCTAATTCTAATAAAAGTTGGTCAAACATAAACTGTCTCCTTCCGATTGACCAAGACATAGAAAGCAACTTTCACTTTTAACTATTGCNCATCAAAACTAGTCGTTACCATCTCNAAACAACGAATAAACGAAATTCGAATAGCGAACGGAGCAACGATAANCNCACCAAAAACAAAAAACTGGCTGACTCCAAGATCTTACTTTAAGCTCNAGGAGCNAGCCAGCTGAAATTCACACGGAGCGCCCAGCTGGAGCCTGGGGCTTTAGTTGCGTACAACCTAATAGGAGGTTAGTACGACGCATGCTCAACCCCATGCTAGCATGGGTAAGCACGCCGCGATTGTACCATCTAAATATATCTACATCAAGCTGCAGTTTTTTATCTTTTTGATTTTTAGTTTTTCGAAAAATCGGAAGCTCGTTTTTTCTATAAATACAACATCGGTTCAATATGAGTCAACAAAAGATTAATTGCTGGGTAAATTTAGGTTGTCAAGTTTCCACAGCTTTCGAATTACTGGAGAATCTGATGATATATCTATATTTTCAGTACTTAAACAGGTTGTGGGCAATTGAGTGTTTTGTCTTTTTCGACTAGCAGCAAACTCATCACAAATACGAGACAAGTTATTAATGAAACAATTCCACCGATCTTTTTTGTGACGCGACTGTCCTTCGGACAAAACCAAGGANAATTCATACAAATTGGTTTTTGATTGACNGTCATTTTGGGTTAANNAACTATTNTTGGGTNGATTTNTTTCGTATTCTAATTNCATCAGATTTANCGCCTATAAATTTGTATATACCAGNTTAAATTAATTGATGNCNACTNAGTGGNCAAAGCGGTCAAGGTTGAAATTNAAAAAATAACAAGTATCATAACTATATTATTATTTTTTCAGTTTACCTTCCGGTTTAAGTAAATGATTTTTGACTGAATCTTTGGNGTAGTGGTTGCTACTAGGTTCTAACTTGGTATTGGCTAGTTTCGTTGACAGTTAGATTTTTAGCACACGATTTTTTTCTTCCAATCAGTTGTTAGTGCCTGTTCTATAGGACTTATCAGCTCGGCGAATGTTCGGATTTTTATAAATGGTAGTTGGTGAAANACACCACTCTATTCTTTGAAGAATAGGGCATCGATAAAAAACGGGAACCCAGTATAATTCCTGATCCAAGAAAAAATCAGTACATGTCTTACTGTGTTGACAATCGAGGAAGACTGGAACCGCTAACAGTGTCTATTAACAATTAGCCAGACAGTCTCTCAACTTTTAGATTCAGTTAGACAGAAAAAGACTCCTAGTTATANCATCNCAGTGTAANTTCTTTAATCCATTGTATTCTAAGAATAAACAAACAAAGAATATAAAATGATGGACTATTTTTACGGTGTTTTGTCTTGCTATGCAACTNGACTAGTCAGCAAAAATTTTANTAGAGATGCAAAAAAATTCTATGATTAGCCAGAGTGATAGATTATGAACAGAATTATCTACNTAGCCATTATTAAGTCGATNGATGTTTGTGATGCTAGTTGACGTACAAATTTAAACCTAACCTACATTTNGAATGATCGACCTGTCAGATTACCTTTGACGTAGGCATCTCTGAATAGGCTCTGGCGCTTTGGTGGCATCGTGGCCAAATAATCGGGATCTGGCTGAGATTTTGTCCAACGCCGATCGATGGAATTGTAAGCGTTAAAGATAGCGATTCGGTCTCGATTTGGATTAGTCCAAGGCTGGCCNCTGTGTGTTATGGCCTCGGTGAAAATGATCGCTGACCCAGCTGGNCATGAGTAAGTATCCCATAATGAGGATTTGTTCTGGTAAGCTGATTTCGGAGCCGTAAAAGCTGATTTGTGGCTACCAGTTATAAATAAAGTTCCCCCATCTCCTTCTTCTACAACGTTTAATTCCCATACCACTCTTGTCAATCCAGCAAAGGCTTTTCCTGGTATAAAATGGTATTCGCCACATTCCATTACCATTATGGGGTGAAAATGGGATTTCTATTTGACCTTTTGCTGATCGAAAGGCAGCAAAGCTCATTTCCATTCTAAAACCGTAGCAATCTTGGCTAGACAGATATGNAGAAGCCAGAAACTCATTTGCAAANCCGACAACCACCGGATGGTCCATTAACCTCTGTAAAGGCCTACCATAAGTCGATCGTTGTTCAGCAGGAATTGATTCTGGTTCTTTCTGTAGGCGTTGGCAAAAAAGACGCATTTCCTCCAAATCGTTTGAATTGAGTACACCAGGAATTACCAACCAGCCTCTCGCATCAAAAATATATTTCTGTTCTATTGTCAGAGATATTTGGTTGATCGTCGGAATTGGTTTGAGGAAAAGTATGTGGCTTTATTGTCAACGGTTGCGCAAGATCTTTATTAAAAATAACAGGTTCAGTCCCTTCGTATTCCATAATATTTCTCTCCACAAAGTGAAGCCACGAAAAGGTAACTAAGTTATACTGAATGATTGGCTACAAGTGAATGTAATAGGGTAAAGAATTATTGTGTTTTCTTTCTAGATGATTGAATCTTTTGGCATCTATCTATTTGTTTCGTTGTGGGTTACATTGTGTATAAAATATGGCTGAAGAATTAAAAGCCCATTTTAAATTATTCTTTAATTACGGATTGACAAGCTTGAAAAAAATCATAATTGGAAGCACTAAACCCGTACTGTTGTTCGACTTCACGAATAGCAATTTCCGTAGTCAAACTGTCATCTAACGTATCGGGAAACTCAACACCAGTTGTGGCTTCTCGAAGCAGGATTGTATTGTACCCTCTACTTGCCATGGAACGAATCCCATAATCTCGTCCCAGAACACACCAGTTAGTGGCAAATCCAACGTAGATCAAATGAAAAATTCCTTTCTCTGCTAGTAACTGGTGTAGTTGTTGACCTGTAGCAATTACTTCGTCTTCCGGTTTTACAATAATCTCTTCTGAAATTGACAACTGATCTGCTAATTTTTCCCAATGGACACTAATACCAGGTGGTTGACTTCGCGGGCCACGGTAAATTTTATATTCGCCCGATCGGTTCCGAAATTTGGTTGGTGGCCAAGCATCCGATTCACTCTTAGGCCAATTTGATATCTGACCCAAAACAATTGATTGATCAAAATGAGCTGCTACTGGTGGAGATGGTGCATGTACAATGGTTATACGTTCACCATTAGACTCACATTTTCGAACTGTTTCCAAAATTGGTACAATCGAGTCCTTGGTGATCTTTTTTGCTCTTTCAATCCAACTTTCGATGAAATGTACATTCCAGACATCGACTAGAACTAATGCTGTTTGAGCTAGAGTTAGTGGCATTTTGATTTGACGTCGAACAAAATTTTCTTCGCGGCATGATACATTCGTTGGCGTACTATCTTGAAAATATCGTACTTGTAGTTCGATCATTGACATGTAAAAGTCCTTCTATCTACTTAATCTAGAAACAGTATATGATTGAGTTGGAACGGTATTATCTTTTTTATGTCAATCTCGTCTTTGAGATTAAACTAACTTTTTGATTCTATAGACATAAGTTGTAGATGCGCAACACCAAAAGTCAAAAGATATCCTTCAACCATAACGTCCTTATACTGATGAGCCTGAAAACACTTTTTTTGTGTTTCTTTCCTTTTATAAAGAGGCAAAGCCTAACGAGGCATATCCCTATAACTATGCCTCGTTAATAATTAAGGCAGAACTTTCTCACCCGCTGCTATTTTTATTTTCAATCACTTATAAAATGGGGATGATCAATTATCTCTTTATTTAGTTGCCCACACATACTTTTCTTGTACTATTACAATTTTTTTCCTAAGATCTTTGCATGAATTCCCTTTTTTTGCTATGGTTCAGTACATCTTGAGTATGACGGAGTTTAGAATGAAAAAGCCAATTAATCAACTATTAATTCCACTTTTAGTTGTGTTTGTGTTTCTCTTTTCGTGTGGCGGATCGGATAGTCCCACACAAACCGTGAGTTCACCTGCATCGACCACAAAAGAAGACGAGACCGGTTTAGATGAGCAGGTGGTAGAAATCGATTTAGTTGCTGAAGAAGCAGCAATTAGGGCAGAACACGAAGCCTTGGTTGAGGATATTAATTCTAGGGACCGAGACCCAAATATAGTTACAGCACACTGGCTAGAAAGAGGGTCAGTTTTAATGTCTCACAACTTCTTTGGCGAATTAGTGTCTAGTAAAAGCCTTCAAAAAATCAGAGGATCGTGGAAGGTTGTTTTTAAGCGACGTGCTCCCTGGCCCATGAAAAGTGAAATTGAAACTCTTTCCATAGACGAAAAAAGAGGGCAAACTGCACGGATAGAAGGTTTGTTTGAGTACCAATCTCGCACAAGAAGACCATTTAAAGCTCTATACCAAAAAAATAAAGAGGGAAAATGGAAAATCAAAGCCATGGACTATGGTGATAATGGCTTCATTAAAGGATTTAAAATTGTCAACTAGAGCTAGTTGACCCAAAAAACAAATTCTTTATGGCCCTTTTTTGAACTCGAAAAATAGAGGGATAGTACCTAGTTATTGGTACGACATAAGTAAGAGGGATACAAGCAACCGGAAATAGATGAAAGATAGGATATCGTATCTTCTATCCCTCTCACTTCACTTTAGGGTGTCCAGTTTAGATTGTTTTTACCTTGATAACAATATTTCTTATTGATACGTAGAAAAGTATATTCAGCACATCATCAATATAAATCGTTCCCTCGGTATTGATGTTTTCGTCTCTCAGGCTTGCTAATCCAGCCCTCTTGTAAACTCCATTCAATCTCTTCAGCTACTCCAGGAGTGTATTAAGATCATGCCCAAAACTGGTGGTAATGGACGGTCCGGTCGGTTCTTACTCTCTCTTCAAGCGGACTGGGCCAATACCTTCGACTTTCTGCTCCTCTATTGGCAGCAGCATCAAACCTCTTCTCCTCACCCCCGTTCTCTCAAATCCATTAATCGCAACGCTAATCAGTCTCGCAAACCTCGTTCTTCTCACTTCTAACCACCAATAGCCGGATTCTAAATTCAAACTAAGTTAGTCAGTAAAACCATTTTAAAATCGTTTTAATTGGTTTCGTAATTCCAGCTTGAAATTAATTTTTCCACTATCCATTTTGAATAGTTGATCGTCTATTAATCAAAATTAGCTACTGCCACTTCTGACGTCTTCATTTGGTCGGGGCGCAAATTAGCGGTATCTAAGGACAATGAAAAAGGACGCTCCCAAGTTTGGAAAGAGCGCCCCTCAAGGAGTTTATGAAAAGTTTGATACTCAAAATGTATGGTCGGTGATTACCATTTGCAAAAAAAGATAGTGTGGTTGTGAATGAATAACTACAAATGTATTGATCATGAGAAAGGTTAGTTATTATTTTTTTGTTTCTGTTGGGCTTTTCTGTTTGTACTCAGAAGGAGAAGTTACCAGTTGTTTCTAAGGCTAAAGAACTGAAAACTGTAAAAGGCAAAAAGATCATTTGGAAGAAA
>PAYP01000016.1 GCA_002714785.1 Candidatus Poribacteria bacterium
TGTCTGTAGGATCTATATTGATAAATAATAAATGGAAAAACTTATTTTTTTTGTATTAATCGAATATTAAGATGGATTTTCTGAGCCAATTTTATTTAGCATTCACTATTTTTTCNGTGGGTATTACTGTCTTGGATCTGGTTGGGGTGTTAGGCCAATCAGACGATGATGCAGACGTTTCTGATGCTTCATTTTCAAACGATAATCTCGAAACTGATCTGATAATAGTCGACNAGGNCGAAACAGATGCTGTATTGCCGGATAACCCAGATTCATCGTTAAACTCTTCGGTTCTTTCTTTATTATCTTATCTCAGAAGTTTGGTTTATTTTGGATTGGGTTTTGGGCCAATGGGCGTATTTTCTTGGGCGACTAATAATACTGGTCTGAACAGCTTATTTTGGTCGATACCCTCTGGGATTTTAGCGACTATTTTAGCTCGTGTATTTTTCCGTTTTCAAAAAACACAAACTGACTCAACTCTCAAACCTCAGGAAATTTTATTCCAGCAGGCAAATGTAACTATCCCGGTTTCTCATGATCAGATGGGAAAAATTCGCATTCAAATCGGTATGAATGTAGAAGAGTATTATGCGTTGGCTAGATCAACGGATGATTCTTTCAAGAAAGATGANGTNGTTTGGATTACTGAAATAACAAANGAATATGTTTTTGTAGAGCGAGATNTACTCACACACACTGATTAATTTAGTTAGGAGGTTTTTATGCTAACGTTAGCTGGCGCATCAACCAACCCCGTCCTGTTTGGTGGACTGGGTCTTTTAGCCTTTTTGGCTTTGATTGCTATTTTGAAATCTTTTATTCGTGTTTGCCCAACCAACCAAATTCTGGTAATAACAGGAGCTAAAACTAATGTCGGCGGTAAGCAATACGGGTTCCGTATTCAACGGGGGGGCTGGACTACGGTGATTCCATTCATTCAAGGTGTGGAACGTATTGACNTGGGTATTATACCAATTAATGTNCAAATCGAAAATGTCAATTCGGCTAATGGAATTACCGTTGGAGCTGATGCGACTGCTTGTGTTTGCGTAGATGACACAGTGGAAACACAATTGTACCAAGCTATTCAACAATTGCTAGGTAAAAGTAGAGAACAAATTACAGATCAGATCCAGCAAACTATGNTTGGTAATTTTAGGGCTGCACTCAACAAGACTACACCACTTCAAGCTATTGGTATGGTCGAAAGTGCTGATAATATTGGTGAAAAAGAATTAACGACAACAACTACAACTNATGTTGGAGTTAACACCGAATCTGCNACTGATAGAGACTCNGACGGAGAAAGGGCTTTGTTTCGTAGTGTTTTATTGCAGGATTGTAGAGAAGATTTGTCGACTTTTGGTATTGATGTAGTTTCTGTTTCTTTACAGAGAATTTGGGATACTTCAAACTATATCTCAAATTTGGCGAACAAAACATTATCCAAAAAAAGACAAGATGTTGAAATCGAAGAAACAGGCTTGAAAGCTAGAGCCGAACNAGCCGAATCTGACTCAGANCGCCTGATATCGGTCAGTCAAAGTAAAGCTAATGAAGAGATTTTAGCAATTCAGCAAGACGTTGATTTGTTTACTAAAGAGGCCGAGGCGCAGATCAGCCAAGCTGGATTCGAAGCCACGAGTTCAGTAGAAAAATCGGACAGCGAAGGGCAGCGTAGAGTTCAGGAATTGTCAGTTGAATTGCAAAAACTCAAGAACCAGTCCGAAATCACAATACCGGCTGAGGCNGAGCGTAGAGCAGCTGAAATCACGGCTGAAGGTGAAGCAAAATCAGTTGAAATTACCGAGGTGGCTAAAAACGAACTGCTTCAGCAAAAAGCAGAACTTCTAACTCAAGCTGGAGACATTGGTAAAATCGCACTCTTCTTCACTAAAATTCCATCTCTGTTTGATGCCTACGCAGAAAATGCTAAAGATCTAAAAGTTAATAACTTATTGGTTTTAAATGAAAAAGATGGATTCAATAGTGCGGTTAATCGAGGTCCTGCGGCTTTTGTTGATTTTTTACATCAATTTGAAAAGGGNTTTGGCATAAGTGTCCGCCAACTGATGACTCNGAANACCTCATCNCATCCGNATCGAGACGATAGTCAAATTTTGGAGCAAGAATAATGGGTACAATAATATTTTTGATAACTCTTGGCGGTCTGATCTCAATAACTCTGTTTGTCCAGTTAATTTCTCGTATGAAGTTGGTTCCGCCCAGCGAGCTTGCCGTAGTTCATGGTCGTAATAAGACATATCGGGGCGGTAGAATTTTTGTGTATCCTCTAATTGAGCGGTTTGATACGATGGACCTGACTCCACAGACGACTAGCGTAGTAGTGGAGTCAGCAATTGCATCAGGAATTGTCCCCTTAACAGTAACAGCTACCGTTAGTTACGCGATATCGACTAGTGAAAAGGGCAGGCAAAATGCAATAAAGCGTATTTTAGAAATGACCAAGGGCGAAAAGTCCAAACTACAGACTATCGCTAGCTCTATAATCGAGGGTCATTTGAGAGATTCAATTGCAGCAATGACACCTGAAGAAGTAATGCGAGAAAAAGATCAGCTGATTTCAAACATGATCCAGATTTGTAAATCAGATTTAGAAGGGATTGGTTTAGAAATCACTACTATGAACATCGCCGACGTCGATGACCATAGGCTTAGTGGGGTTGAGGAGAAACATCTATACATTGATCTTCTAAAGCGTGTGCAGACAACTAACGCTGACTCTCAATCTCGAGAAGCGAAAGCTAATGCTGAATCCAGTGCTCGCGAGAAAGAAGAGCAAAGGCGAGCGGAAGTAGAAAAAATACGGCTAGAAAATGAACGCCAAAATCTGGAAGCTGAGTTGAAGGTTAAGATTGCACGAGAGAAACAACGTAGTGCTGTTGGCGCACAGGAGGCTTTAAGGAATGCTGAATCTGAGGTGGCCGGAATTGAAGCCCAGATTGAAGCTGAAAAGCAAAGGATTGAGATGGTTAGAGCCAAATGTGAGGCTGAAATATTAATTCCAGCTCAAGCAGAGAGAGATAAGGCGATTGAGCTATCTAGAGCTGAAGCCGCCAAGATTCGGGGAGAAGCTCAGTCGGAGCTAACCCAACTTAAACGTACAATCAACATTTTGGAATCGGCCGGAGACCAAGGATTAAATGCTTACATTATCGAAAAATTTGATGAATTAGTGAAACCGTTCGCCCAAACCTTAGATCTGTTTCCAGTAGAAGATTTATCGGTAATTGCAGGGACAACGCCAAATAATGGTCCTATTTCGTCGATTCACCCTCATTCCGTTGATTTGGAACTTAACCGTAGAGTTGAGGCCATAATCTCCAATCAACAAGCACTGGATCGAACAGAAATAGACGCCGTCAATATTCTTCAGGATGCACTAGGACAGGAAAATGAACAAATTGAAGAAACATCTACTTCACAAGATGGCAAGAAAAATAGTCCAGATTCAAGACAAGAACGGGTTCGGCGTTTCAAAAGTCTACGAAATCGAAATGATTCTGACCAAGACTAATTGACCTCATCTGATAAGTGACTGAAAAAATTGATTTATTTAATTGAAGGAGAATGATTGAAAATAACTAACATCAGAACCTTCATGGTACAAATTAATAATCGGTCTCGTGCCTTGATAAAAATCGAGACAAATGAAGGCCTTCATGGTTGGGGGGAAGCTTATTCGATTGGTCCAGATTTAGCAGCAGAGCCCATTGCCAACTACATTTTTGAGTTAATAAAAGGGGAAGATCCTAGACGGATTGAATATCTCATGTTGAAATTACACCAGCAGTTTCGATTTCCGATTGGTGGTGTAGGGTTGGCTGTAATTTCAGCTGTTGATCATGCATTATGGGATATTAGCGGAAAAGCCGCTGGCTTGCCTACTTACATGCTCTTGGGCGGTTCAGTTCGAGACCGAGTAGAAGTATACCTTCATTTAGGAGGGAAATCAGGTAAAGAAGCTGCTGATCATGCAGGACGGTTGAATGAAAATTGGGGCGTAACGGTTTTTAAAACCAGTCCATATCGTATTGATATGTTGGCTAATAGGTGGGGTATGGTCTGTGCAACTGCTGCGAGTTTTTTTTCGGACCTGCGTCAGCATACGCCGAGTAATTGGGAATTTGCTTTTGATGCTCACGCAAAAGTTTTCGAGCCAATTCGCGCATTACAACTAGCAAATGCTTTAGCCGATTATGATCCTTATTTTTACGAAGAGCCAATTCGGCCGGAACATATTCCGGCTTGGTCTCAGTTAAAATCACAAATACAGGTTCCTTTGGCAACTGGCGAATGCTTGTATACTCGTTTTGAATTTCTGGATTTGATCACCCAAAAGGGAGCAGACATAATTCAGCCCGATGTATGTGTATGTGGTGGACTTTTAGAAATGAAAAAAATTGCAGCTATTGGTGAAGCCCACTATGTTTCCATTGCGCCACACAATCCGATGGGGCCACTAGCGACAGCCGTCAATCTTCACTTCGCTTTATCAACTCCGAATTTCAAGATTCTGGAATACAATCCACCTGATGCATATCCTTGGGTTGATGAGCCCTATTTACCCAAAGATGGTTACTTGGAAATGCGTGACAGACCTGGTTTGGGAATAGATATAATTGAAGAAGCCATCCCAGAAAAATCTTATCAACACTGGCAACGTGATAGCTTGACTAAACCTGATGGTTCAACCGGATACATTTAATCTAGGCTTTTTGTTCGTTACTATAACTAAAATCTGAAAGTTCAAAGAAGGTATCTTCGAAGTTTTCTTCTTCCTGGTGTTGACACGGGAAATCCTTCTCTATCAATAGATGTAGCTGATCAGTTTTATTCACTGATAGATGATATTCAATGCTAACTTGATCCGAATTAGCCCATTGGGTAACTAATGGCTTCGGTAATTGAACAACAATGTTACCATCGGTGTAGCTAATTTCTGGTTGGTTAGTTGTATTAAGCGATTGCAGTTGATAGACTAAAGTTTGGCCAGGCCCGAAAGTCACACTCTCATCTATCTGACTTGTTTCTTGTAACTTTTTCAACTCAGATTTGCGCAACCGCAATCGTAGGCTATTTTGTACAAAACGTAATTTCATTTGTCTTTTGCTACCTTATGAAATTAATGTCAACTATACTCAGGCTGACGCTTAAGTGTCAATTCTCTTTTAATCCAATCTGCTGATTGACAAACCTACCCTTCAATGCTATGCTATCGAGCTTTGATTGGCTAAAGTGCTTGGCGTTAAAAAATATGCTTCATGCTTCTCCCTGTGGACAATTGTACCGAGTTGGTTCCATGGTTGGATTGGTTGCTCAATTGAGGTTTGTTACTCTCCATAGAAATCGCCACTGAGAGAGAAAAGAAAAATGTTTAATTCCTCTCAGAGATACGCAGGGTAAAATTTACACAACAAACTAAAAGGAGCTCAGTGTTCTATTAACTCTTAAGAGTTAATAGTTCGACTATATGATACCTATGAGACGAATAAAAACTAAATTTGGATGCCTATTATTATTCATTTCCGTTCAAATGAACATCAGTTTTGTTCATGCATATACCGCCGAAGAAGTTTTTGATCAGTTCAAATTGGCTTATGAAAAGTCAGTGAATTTTGCCGCTGATTTTGAAGAGACTACTATTCGAAACACTAATAAAGGAATAGCTCGCGGTCGTATATCTTTTAGTAAACCTAATCTGTTACGTCAAGAGTATGTTAGCCAAGAAGACCCAGATAATATTGTCCAGTTAATTATTTTAGATGGAAAATTCTCTTGGTCTTATACACCTTTTCTCAATCAAGTCAACCGTATGAAAATTGAGGATCCTAAGCAGAAAGAGCTGATACCCGGAATAGGTATTTCCTTGGAAGGAACAGAACAAAATTATCAAATTAACCTAGTTTTGGATGAAGCTGCTCAAAAGAAGGATATTTATCAACTCGAGTTGAAACCTAAGCCGCACTTGATCGCCAAGAATGATGATGGCTCAAGTGTTAGTGAAGTATTGGAGATATGGATTAGTGCAAAAGACTGGCTTCCAGTCCAGTTCGGTTATCGTTCTTCCAATCAACAAGGGGATAAAATGAGTGTCATTGTGGCATTGAAAAATATTCGTCGAAATAAGAGCATACCAGCTAAAGCGTTTAGGTTTGAAATGCCAGATAATGTGGAACTTGTTGATCTGACTGAAGAGAACTAAATTTGAGTTGATGGTTTTCAGTTAAGTAAATACATACATGATTGATTTCATAAAAAAACACATTGCTAATGTGCTGACTGTTCTTCGTCTACTGATGACACCAATCTTTATTTTTATGTTCTTGTATGGTCAATATGTAAACGCTTTAATTATGTTTTCCTTGGCGGCGATAACCGATTTTTTAGACGGTAAATTAGCCCGAATGTATAATGTGTCAAATTTTGGAAAGATAGCTGATTCTTTAGCTGATAAATTTCTCGTTGGAGGGGCATTAGTCGTTTTTTCATTATTCCCAAAAGGAGGATTAATTCCGACTTGGATGGTTATGGTAATCTTGTTTCGAGAAGTAATGGTAACTGTACTGAGATCAATTTTTATTGCACGATACGGAAAGGTCGTACCTTCTAATATATGGGGTAAACTCAAGACCAACACACAAATGGTTGCTGTGATTATCGTGCTGATAATGTTTGCTTTTCGAGAATTACGACCGGGTATTGAACAACTAGCCTTACATTTGCAAGGACCATACGGTTCCGTTTTTTTGATGATGTGTATTCCACTGATTTGTACTGTTGCATCAGGTGGTCAGTTTTTGTGGTCGAATCGACGGGCTTTGTCTGGCTTGTTAGGTTCAAACTAAAAATGGTATCAGGAAAAATTCGTTGTTTCATAGCAATTGAAATACCAACAGATATTAAGTGTCAATTAGCTTCGATTCAAAAGAAAAATCAACGGAATGAATTATCCTGGGTGCAGTCAGAAAACATACATCTTACGGTTAAGTTCGTCGGATATGTATCCCAATCGGACCAACCTAAAATCGAAAAACAACTAATAGAAATTTCTAATCAACAAAGCCCTTTTATTCTCANGGTTGGGGATTTAGGTGCTTTCCCTAACTTTTTTCGGCCTAGAGTCATCTGGGCTAGTATAAAAAACGGTAAANAAGTCTCGGATCTNTCGCTTCGAATAAACAAAGCTTTAGAAGTGATTGGCTATCTACCAGAAAAGAGACAGTTTGTACCTCATATAACTTTGGCCAGAGTTCATACCCCAGTTAATCTACAAAAACTTGCACACTATCAACTCCCAAAAAATCTATCGATAGCAGTCAACCATATATCACTAATGCAGAGTCAGCTATTATCTTCCGGTGCTGTATATGATCGCTTATCGTTATTTTCGTTCGCTTCAGCTTAAATTACTTAATTAAATTGTTAAGGAGAAATATATAAATGAGTGATTCCGAAAAAAGCCGAATTATTGACTTGGCAATAGCTCAAATCGAGAAACAACACGGAAAAGGTTCGATTATGCGCTTTAATAGTGATGATATCGTTCCTGTTGAAGCTATCCCGACGGGCTCAATTGGTCTCGATATTGCTCTAGGTGTTGGCGGTGTACCTAGGGGNCGAATAGTTGAGATTTATGGCCACGAAGGAAGTGGGAAAACAACCCTTACGCTTCATGTAGTAGCTGAAGCCCAGAAAATGGGGGGGGTTGCNGCTTTTATTGATGTTGAACACGCTATTGATCCTCTTTATGCTCGAAACATCGGTGTTGATATGGATAGCGTCCTAATCTCACAACCAGATACTGCAGAGCAGGCATTAGAAATTGCGGAAACCTTAATTCGTAGNGGGGCTATTGATGTNGTNGTTGTTGACTCCGTGGCAGCGCTAGCTCCTTCAGTTGAGATTGAGGGTGAGATGGGAGATGCCCATGTTGGTGTGTTACCACGATTAATGTCAAANGCTTTGCGNAAGCTAAGTGGAGTAACTAACCGNTCGAACACGACCGTTATTTTTACCAACCAAATTAGACAAAAGATAGGAGTCATGTTTGGAAANCCAGAAACAACACCTGGTGGATTAGCTCTTAAATTTCATGCTTCTGTTAGATTAGAAGTTCGGCGAGCTGAAGCTCTAAAAGATGGTGGAGAAACTACCGGAAATCGGGTACGAGTTAAGGTCGTCAANAACAAAGTGGCTCCACCCTTTACTCAGGTCGAGTTTGATATTGACTTTGGTAAAGGTATTTCTAAAGTCGGTGATTTAATTGATGTGGGAGTCGATAAAGAAATCGTAAGAAAAAGTGGAGCTTGGTTTTACTATGGTGAGCAGCGACTCGGCCAAGGTAAAGAAAACGCTAAAAATTTTCTGCTTGAGAACAATGAAGTACGAATTTCCATTGACAAAGAAATTAGATCTGCTCTCAATTTTGGCGATGAGAAAATAGAAGAGGATGCGTTAGAAGATGTGGCAGCTGATCAGCTAGATGAAGTTTAGACACAAAAGAAGTTCGCTTTTCGATTACATCGGCTGAAGCGAACTTCTTGTTTTATTTTTTGTTATGCGTCAGCGACGTTTGCCGGGGTCGGATAAGCCTTTCGATGCGGAAGCACTATCTGGCATGCCAAACCCAGCAAAAGGGCCTGATTCGGGCATCTTGTAGAAGAGACCTGCCAAAACAATAAGTGCTATCAATGCAGCCATCACTACATAGGCCGCGATTGGTAGTTTCATCTTTTCCTCCTAGAGAATTGAGCCTGGTTCCCNTTTTAAAGTCAGGTTTTTTGCATTGAAACAATGATCTATTACTGCTATTTTAGCATTAAGCCGGTTTCTATGCGAGATTTTTTAAAACAGTATTTGTAGGAGCAGGGAAAAAAATGAATACGTTACTAATTGCAGTTGCCAGCTTTGTTGGTTTCATTNTCGCTTATCATACCTATGGCAGATGGTTAGCAAGTAGAATTTTTGGATTGGATTCAGAAGCTATGGTTCCAAGCCAAGAAATGAGAGACGACATTGATTATGTTCCGACCAAGCGTGAGATTATTTTTGGACATCATTTCACCAGTATTGCTGGTACTGGGCCAATTGTCGGACCTGCTATTGCTGTATTTTGGGGGTGGTTGCCAGCTCTTTTATGGGTGATCCTAGGCTCGATTTTCATTGGTGCTGTGCATGATTTTGGTGCTTTGGTGATTTCGATGAGGAATCGTGGGCAGACAGTAGGTGATATTGCAGGGCGTATGATCACGCCTAGAGCAAAAATTTTCTTTTTATTGGTTCTGTTTATGTCTCTGACAATTGTTTTAGCTATTTTTGGATTAGTTATAGCTTTAATTTTTGCGCTCTACCCAGAATCAGTCCTGTCGGTCTGGATCGAAATTCCATTGGCGATCTCTATTGGTATATGGATTCACAGAAAAGGTAAAAGCTTGCTGATACCCTCCGTCTTAGCTTTNGGGGTTATGTACATTTCAATGGCAGTTGGGGCTTATATTTTACCGATTGATTTGTCTCGCTTGTTTGGTCTTCCCTTGGTAGGGCAAACACTAGCCAATGTGGTAGTTGTTTGGACAATGATTCTATTTGTTTATTGTTTCATCGCATCGGTTTTGCCCGTTTGGACTCTTTTGCAACCTAGGGATTATATTAATTCTCATGAATTAATTGTAGCTTTAGGGTTACTCATTCTAGGATTGGTTATAGCAGGTGTAACAGGCAAAGCTGATTTGTTTGCGTCGGCGCCTGCAGTCGCAAATAAAATTCCGNTTGATGCCCCACCAATTATGCCGTTTCTGTTTATTACTATCGCTTGTGGTGCCATTAGCGGCTTTCATTGTTTAGTTAGTTCAGGTACATCTAGTAAACAAATCGAAAGTGAAGCAGATGCTCAGTACGTTGGATATGGTGCNATGCTTCTGGAAGGTGGATTGGCTGTGGTCGTAATCTTAGCCTGTTGCGCTGGAATTGGTATGGGATTGTTCGAAAAAAGTGGCACTGGTGCTAGTTATGCCTTTACTCCCGTAGTAGACCAATCGACTGGAAAACAGATATCAGGCCGATTAGCTTGGGAGTCTCGGTATTCGGCAGAAATCAGTNAGNTAGATGGGAAGATAGTCGGGGGATGGAAGAACCACAGCTTGGGTAAAAAGGTGAGTGCTTTTATTGATGGAGGTGGAAATTTTCTATCTGTCATTGGTATTCCTCTGAAAATGGGCATTACGATAATGGCAGTATTAGTAGCGAGTTTTGCCGCTACCACTTTAGACTCAGCGACTAGACTTCAGCGCTATGTCATTCAAGAACTTGGCCAGACTCTTAGTTTATCTTTTGTTACCAANCGTTATGTATCCACCGCAATAGCATTGATTTTAGGTGGAGCTGTCGCTTTACTACCAGGTCCTAGTGGACCTGGTAGTGGTGGTATGATTCTATGGCCTTTATTCGGAGCAACCAATCAACTACTGGCAGGNTTAGCTTTCATGGTGATCCTCTTTTACTTGATTCGCCGCAATAAACCGGTTTGGTTTGTTGCTTTGCCAATGTTGGCTATGATAATAATGCCAACTTGGGCTATGATGCATAATATATTTAATCCCGAAACAGGTTGGTGGATTAGTCAAAAGTACTTGCTAGTNGGCTTTGGCCTTGGAATTCAATTCTTGCAATTTTGGATACTTGTAGAGGGTTTGACTGCCTTGAAGAATGCAAAAGGTAATTATCCGGAATTACCTCCGGTAGAAAAAGGACAAGCACAAGTGGTTAGCTAACTCGCTTGACGGCTATTGATTTGAATAGTATAATTCGCCGAGTTTGGCCTTCGCTTGGAGTGCCGTTTTTAGAATAAATAGACTAACAGGAAATATCTGGTGTTAAAAAATCTCAAAAGTATTACCGTATTGGTACTAGTGTTGATTTTAGGTACGGTGTGTTTATCTGCCCAACAGTGGGAAGTGGTAAAAAGTGCCAAATGGCAAGCCAAGTTCAACGATGTGTTCTTTTTAGATAATTCAAATCAAGTAGGTTGGATTGTCGGTTCACACTCTACTATTCTTCATACCAAAGACGGCGGAAAAAATTGGGAACGTCAGCCAACCGTACCATTTCCATCTTCCTTTGATAAGATAGAGCTGAATAAAATTCGTTTTATATCTTCAACAATGGGATGGGTTTGTGGTGATAATGGAACGGTTCTAAAAACAATAGACGGAGGAAAAACTTGGGATAAGTTGAACACCAGTACTAATACCGTTCTAGGTGCTATTACCTTCGCCGACGAAAACAATGGATGGGCTGGTGGTGATGGTGGTTATGTCACTCATACCAGTGACGGTGGTCGAAGTTGGAAGGCTCAAGATACAAAAACCAACAACGTAATTATGGGTATATCTTTCAAAAGTCCGACTGTGGGTTGGGCNGTTGGTGGTGGAGGNACGGTTCTCGGNACTNTTGATGGAGGGCAAACCTGGAAGTCNCAGAAAAGTGGAACNGCNTCAACTTTAGATGCACTGTTTATGTTGACTGATCAAGTCGGCTGGGCTTCGGGAGGTAACGGAGCTCTTATACATACCACCGACGGTGGAAAAACTTGGGAAAGTCAGGAAAGTAAGGTGCCAAATACAAATGGTATGCCAGAGCCAATTTGGGGTATACACTTTGCGGATGAAAAACACGGTTATGGTGCAGCTGAGTTTGGTGTTATATTGGCGACTGTTGATGGTGGTAAAACTTGGACTACGAGACCTCAGGTGGAGCGCCCAGTACAGAAAAAACTAAATTCGGTACACTTAGTAAGTCCGAAAGAGGCTTGGATCGTTGGCGATTTCAGTACTGTTTTGCATACGACCGATGGTGGTAAAAACTGGGAAGTCGTGTCGAGTAATAGCGATTTGACCCGAGTTTCTTTCTACGAAAATCAGGGCTGGGCGATCGGTTTGGCCGGTGCTGTTATGCATAGTTCTGATGGGGGAAAAACTTGGAAAGATCAAATTAGTGGTAATGCTTTCGAATTGTTCGGTGTTGGATTTACCTCTGAACAAAAGGGTTACATTGTTGGTAGCAATGCTACTTTGTTGGAAACAAAAAGTGGGGGTTCTAAGTGGCATATGGTTAATGACCCTAGAGATGAAGGCCATGGAACTGCTACGCGGATCGTATTTGATGATCCAATGACCAGTTGGAAAAGTGCTTTGGGCTTCTACAATTTGCATTTCCCCACTTCCACTCACGGTTGGGGGGTCGGTGAAATGGGCAAAATTGCAGTTACTACGGATGGGGGTGAAAATTGGTATGGTCAATCGACCAACAATCCTCAGATAGACTTNAGTAACTTGTTTGGAGTACATTTTGTAAGTGAAACAACGGGATGGGTTGTCGGCGCNGGAGGTGCTGTAGCAAAGACAATAGATGCAGGTAAGACTTGGTTCGCACAATACTCAGGGCCCGAAGAGTTGCGGGCCGTTTTCGCGATCGATGTCAATACCGGGTGGATCGCTGGATCAGATGGGGCTATTTATCACACCGCTGATGGTGGAAGTAGTTGGTCAAGGCAAATTGCTCCGGTGAAAGCGACACTCAATGGTGTTGTCTTTTCTGACTCAAAAATCGGTTGGATCTCGGGTGATGATGGAACACTCCTGCATACTCAGGACGGAGGTGTAACCTGGTTGCAACAAGAAAGCCCTACTACTAATAATCTCGCTGATATTACGCTTTCTAAATCTGGTAATGTTTGGGCTGTTGGTGAATCTGGAACAATCCTTCGTTACTAATGGGATTGTTTGATTGATAATTGATATAGCCGATTACTTAGATATGAGTGCTGTAATCAATAGCACACGGCTCTCTGTTTTTTTCCTCCTACTAGATACTTTCACTTCGTAAATGATTAAGAAAGAGCCCAGATATTTTTGTTATCTATTAACTTTCTTGGTTTGCCACTGCCTTTTCTTCTATGTCATTTCATTAGCAACCGGCCAAGAAAAAAAAGAGCCACTTGTTTTTACTTTGATCGATAGTGTTGATTATGCACACAAGCATAATCTGAAGATTCAGAGCTTGATTGACAAACTGGATTTGCGCAAAAAACAGCTCCGAGTGGCTCGTCCGGTTGGATTACCACAAGTAAGCTTAAATTCAAACTACACATATGCTAAGGATTTACCCAAATCCATTATCGATTTTGGGGGAAATTCACCGTTTCCTAATTTTCAAACACCAATGCAACCGTTGGATTTGCAACAGGTAGACGGACAAACCAATGGACTACAACCTCCGATTTCATCTGAAGATGTAGAAGGAGGGACCAGCATCACAGAAATGGAGTTCGGTGCACATCATACTTTTCAAGGTGGTTTGTCTTTGGTACAACCATTGTTTTCTTGGGGACGTTATTACTACACTTATCGTAGTGCGAAGGCGACACTGTCAGCCAGTAAGTCAGAATTAGCAGAAGCTTACAATCAACTCAATTTAGACGTGGCAACTGCATTTTATCGTCTTTTGCTGAGTATGGAGTTTGTAAAAGTTTCAAAGCAAACTGTAGATTTTTCTAATCGACAACTCGAGATTGCTCAAGATCTTCTTTCATCTGGTGCCTCAACTAACTTTGATGTTATTCGTGCTAAAGTGCAAGTGGCTAATGCTAAATCGACCTACATTCGATCGAAAAACGCGGTCAATTTAGCCAAGGATGCCTTTAAGAATGTGCTAAACTTGGATTTTGATCAGGATATACAAGTTAGCGGAGATTTCCGGTATGAACAGATCGACTGGCTTCTTGATGACTTAATTGAGTGGTCAATTATGAATCGATCAGATTTACAGCAGATAGAACAACTGAAACAAGCTGCTCAGGAAATGGTCAAAGTTACACAAGCCACCACTCGACCCAGTTTGTCTTTTTTAGCTGACTACAGGGTAGATGACAACGAAAAACTAACCGAAATGAACAAGGTGTGGAATGTCGGCTTCGCTCTTAGTTTTCCGATTTTTGATGGTTTAATGACTTATTACCGTGTACAAGAAGCAAAATCAGCGGTTTCCCAGTTGGCTGTTCAACATTCACAGTTAGAAGACGGAATCCAACAAGAGGTAAGAGCTGCTTACCTACAAATTTTGGAAGCCCAATCGCTGATGGATGTACAGAAAGAAACAGTCGAACAAGCTAAAGAAGGTCTTCGGTTGGCTGATCTTCAATACAAAAATGGTCTGATTACCAGTGTTGAATTAACCGATGCCCAGTTAGCACTGACACAAAGCGAAGTAAACCGGCTTCAGGCCCAACATGATTATTCAGTAGCATTAGTTCGTCTAGAAAAAGCAATAGGGCAATCACTTTCAACATTAAAAGAAAAAAATAGATAAATGATGTTCATAAAACGTTTTCCTTCATTCTTGACCTTTTTGGTTTTCTTACTGGGAGCAATATTATTTTTAGGAATGACTGCTTGTCAACCATCGAAACAGAGTGAACGGATCACAGAAAAACAATCTGAACAATTGGGTACCCAAGATTTAGCAAAAACTAGAAAACCCGTAGAAGTAGCAGTTGCTAAAACTGATGAAATTCGCTCGGAGCTAAACCTATCAGGGACGATTATGCCTAATGCAAAAGTTTCCATATTCTCTAAAATGGCGGGACAGATTGTGGAAATGCCAGTAGAAGTTGGTCAACTAGTCAATAAAGGTGACCTTTTAGCAGTAATCGAGCACGAAGAATTATTGCTTAATAAGCGTCAAGCGCAGGCTACTTATCGGTCTGCGGAGGCTGCGTATAAACAAGTTCAAAAATTGGCACGTATCCAGGTCGAAGGCCAAGTTGCACAGGCACAAGCTAGCTTTTCTGCTGCTGATACATCGTTACAACAGGTAAAAGATTTATCTGAAACTAGAGCAAAATCTCAAATCCAACAGGCTGAAGCTGGTTTGGCTTCACTTCAAGCGAACCTGGAAAAGATCAAGCGTGGCGCTCGAGCTGAAGACCGTCAACAAGCCCAAGCGGCTGTTGACCAAGCTAAAGCTAGTTTATCAAACGCAAAAAGTAATTTTGAACGACTGCAACAATTATTCGAAGATGGTGCTATTAGTCTTCAGTCTTTCGAGAGTGCACAGACCCAACTTGATATTTCTAAGGCACAATACCAGATGTCCCTTGAACAGCAAAAGCTAATTGAGAAAGGAGCCCAAGTAGAAGATATTAGATCAATGGAAGCCCAAGTGGAGCAAGCCAAGGCTGCACTGAGTTTGGCTCAAGTATCTAGTCAGACTAGATCATGGGAAAAAGATATTGCTTTGTCAAAGTCACAGGTTGAAGCCGCAGAAGCTGGACTTCGGACGGCCCAGTCATCTTTAGAGGCTAAGAGTTGGGAAGTAGAAATCCTAGCAGCAGAAACACGAATGATACAAACTCAAACAGCTTTGAATCTAGTTAATAAACAACTCCGTGATTCATCAATCGAGGCTACGATTACAGGGGTAATTTCTGCTCGCAATTTTGATTTAGGTAGTATGGCCGTACCAAATGTTGCATTATTTGAAATTGTTCAAATGGAACAGCTNAAGGTTATCATCAACGTNATNGAATCNGATCTNGCNAAAATATCACTNGGCCGTGANGTCACAATTAATGTTGATGTTTCTAATACAGATATTTTTGGAGAAATTANCCGAATTAGCCCAACACTCGATTTAGTCAGCCGGTCAGCTAGNGTAGAGATCAAAGTCGANAATNCGATAGGCCAACTTAAGCCTGGCATGTTTGCTAAGGTGAATATCCCCGTCGAGATACGAGAAAATGTTGTATTAATTCCGCGTTCAGCGCTGATTGGAAGTCAAAAAGAACAATCTTCCGTCTTTGTCGTTGATGAAAATAACCTGGGTCAGCGTCGCCAAGTAAAACTAGGTTTAAGTCAGGGAGATACCGTCGAAGTAGATGGTATCGCTGATGGTGAGCGTGTCATTGTCGCTGGCCAATTTTCTTTGAAAAGTGGAGATTTAGTTAGAGTCGTAGATTAAAATAATTTTCTTATGGTAAAAAACGAGTCAGCCCAAAGGTCAACTTCCTATTCAGACTCAAGTCATGCTGGGACGACTGTAACTTGGCGTTCGATTTTTATCGCCTTCCTGCTGATTCCTCCGAATGTATTCTGGGTTGTTGAGACCGAATGTATTTGGCATAGTGGCCACCCAACAACAATTTCTCTCTTTTGGAACGTCGTTCTCAATCTTTTTTTTCTCATTTTAATCAACCTAGGTATAAAGCAGGTTTCTCCCAAGTCAGCTTTATCTCAAGCTGAGTTCATCACTATTTATGTAATGCTATCGATTGCCAGTGGTCTGGCAGGACACGACACTCTAGCATTAACAATTCCAGCTTTGCCACATGCATTCTGGTTTGCGACACCGGAAAACGATTGGGCGGACCTAATCCAAACACATATTCCCAAGTTTTTAGTAGTAACTGACCGAGAAATCCTCAGAGGAATTTACGAGGGAGAAACACCGTTCTACAATCAACAGATAATGGGTGCTTGGATCAAACCAACTCTCTGGTGGACAACCTTCATAGTTGCTGTCAGTGCCATTATGATTAGCTTGAACGTCATCGTTCGCAAGCAATGGACTGAACATGAGAAATTAGCATACCCTATTATTCAGTTGCCAATGGCTATTACCGAGCAAGGTGGAGCTGCTAGCTTTTTCCGTAATCAACTTCTATGGTATGGTTTTATTATTGCCGCACTCATTAATATTTGGCATGGATTGGCTTTTTTTTTCCCATCTTTACCTGATTTTTCAGTTCGTCATAATGCCCGAGACTGGGGGAAATTTTTTACCGATCGTCCATGGAATGCTATGGGTGGAATTCCAGTCCCGCTCTATCCATTCGTTATCGCACTGGGGTTCTTCTTACCTTTAGATATGTCTTTTTCTCTTTGGTTCTTTTATATTTTCAGTAAAATACAGAGAGTAATTGGCAGTGCTGTGGGCTTACCGGGCCCGTTTCCTTATTTATCTGAGCAGTCAATCGGTGGTTGGTTAGCCATATTTGTAATGGCTGTTATGGTTACTCGTCGTCATTTAGCCAACGTCTGGCGGACTATCTGGGGTCAGGATAGTGGTATTGANGAAAGTAAAGAACCTATTAATTATCGTTCAGCTCTATTGTTGATTATTTGTGCTGGATTATATATTCTTTGGTTTTGTTTAAAAGCGGGTATGACTCTCTGGATTATTATTCCCTATTTTTTATTTTTCTATGCACTTTCAGTTGGAATTACTCGAGTGAGGGCAGAAATTGGACCACCTGCCCATGAAATGGCGGGAATGTGCAATGGTCAGCAGTTTTTGATCAATATTTTGGGTACTCGACCTTTAGGAGGTCGTAATCTTGGTTTTATAACCTTGAACTGGTGGATGTCTGGACGTGGTTATCGAGAACACATTATGCCACATCAACTAGAAGCTCTCAAAATGGCTGAGCGTGCCAGCATGAACACAAAGAAGTTGGTTTTCGCAATGTTATTAGCTGTGGTATGGGGTTCATTAGTTACTTTTTGGGCTACACTATCAGAACTTTACCGATTGGGTGGCGCAGTAACTGGTGCTGGAGGTGGAGGTATGGGCCCATCAATCGGGCATATTGGGCAATTTAACTGGTTAGCAGGCCTGCTAACCTTTCCAAAAGAGCCAGATGTTCCAGCAATTACTGCTATGGCTGGCGGAATGGGATTTACTTTTTTTCTGATGGTTATGCGTTCTCGTTTCATGTGGTTCCCATTACACCCAGCAGGCTATGCTATTTCGATGACTAACGGGGTCGGGTATTTTTGGTCATGTCTGGTGATTGCGACATTTCTAAAGTGGGTGACGTTGCAGTTTGGTGGTGCCGGAACTTACCGAAAAGCAATGGTATTGATGTTTGGCATAATGCTAGGCGAGTATGTTGTTGGTGCTTTTTGGAGTGTATTAAGCGTAGTGATTCAACAACCGATCTATGACTTTGCCCCAGGATAAACTAAATTTTTCGTATTTAACATACGAAAATGATCTATTAACAAGACATGAACATTATAGATTATTTCTGATTTTTTATCTTCATAGTAATTCAGACCTAAAATACTATCAATTCAAACAATAAAGATTTCACTACCTTGGTGAGGTTAACATCAACAGTTAAATAATCTCTTTTCTACTACTCTTGATCTCTAACGTCTTACGTGTAACAGTCATCCGCTTAGCATTGATGCTTTCGTCTCTTAAGCCTACCAGCAGTCTTCATGTCAATCCCATTCAAGACCTGAAACTGTTCCAAGAATGTATTAAAATCATCCCCCAAACTGGTGGGAAGAACGGGCCTGTCGGGNGTCCTGGATGGTTCCTACTCTATCTCTGATGTCTTCTTCAAGTTGGTTTGTGCCAAAACTTTGACTTTCTGCTTCTTATTAGGAACAGCCATGGTAGAAAAGNACTAGACTTAAATCGAAGACGTGGAGCNTGNTTTTTGTCAAAAACGTAAGTGAATTTCTTCCGACTTTAGTCAATGACCGAAACTATTTACAGCCTTCACCGCTTGATAGGATGGAGGCAAGATGAATTTACCATTAACTTATAAAATCTATCTTGTGTCAATTTGGTACAACTATCGTTGAGGTGCATAGAATGAGTGATCAAGAATTGATCCGTTCAACTAGATATATCAGTTTTTATCCTGTTTTTCTACTATTACTAATTTACACCTCAGTATCGATTGGCCAACCTTCAAANATTGTTATCGCTCACCGAGGCGCCTCTGGTTATCTACCAGAGCATACACTAGTGTCTATAGCGCTGGCTCATGGTATGGGCACTCACTACATCGAACAAGATATTGTTTTATCCAAANATGACCAACCAATTGTTCTACACGATATTTCTCTTCAAGCAGTTACAAATGTTGCCGATGTTTTTCCAGGGCGGGCTAGAACAGATGGGAAATATTATGCCATCGACTTCGATCTAGCTGAAATTAAGCGGTTGAAAGTTATCGAGCGAATCGATGTCGAAAAGAATACTGTTATTTATCCTACACGGTTTCCATCTCACCAATCAGCTTTTCAAATCCCAACATTGAGCGAAGAAATTGAGTTGATTCAGGGGTTGAACCATAGTACCGGTAAATCCGTTGGCCTCTATGTGGAGATTAAAGAACCGGAATGGCACCAACAGCATGGAAAAGATGTTAGTCAAGTAGTTCTCAAAACACTGAATGATTATGGGTATGCTAAGCGAGACGATCTAGTATACGTACAGTGTTTTGATCCATTTGAAACTAGACGGTTACGTGAAGTTTTGAAGACAGACCTTAAATTGGTGCAGTTAATTGATTCCAACCGGCCAAATTCAATAATCGATTATNAACAGATGGTATTACCGTCAGGCTTAAAACTAGTTGCTAGTTACGCTGACGGGATCGGTCCGTCAATGCAACACATTGTTAAAGGGGTTCAAAAGGATGGGAGGCCAATTCTATCGTCGTTAGTCCAAGATGCCCACAAATTAAACTTAGAGGTTCATTCTTATACCCTAAGAGCTGATAGGCTACCACAGAAAATAATCGACTTTGATCATCTGTTACGAATGTTTTTTCTTGATGCAGATGTCGATGGAATTTTTACTGATTTCCCAGATTTAGCGATCGGCTTTCTCAGCAATCGTGAATGCGAACTTCGATCGGAAGATAAGATAGTATCCGACCGCGCCGCTTCCTGGTTGGATCAGCATTTGCGGATGAATCAGATTCAGACCATTGGGAGCCATAATAGCTTCAAGGAGGCCATCGACCCGTCATTAATGCAGATCCTCAGACAGATAGAACCGGATACAGCGGATTCGCTAGATTACGAGCATGTTACTCTAACAGAGCAACTAGATTTAGGATTACGCCAACTAGAGTTAGATCTATTTTATGATCCTGAGGGTGGAAAATACGCGAATCCATACGGAATTACGGCGGTCAAAAAGATGGACTTGCCTCCTGGTCCTACTTATGATGTGGAGGGCCAGATGGCAAAACCTGGCTTCAAAGTACTACATGCGCAAGATATAGATTTTCGAAGTAACTGTTTGACGTTTAAGGATGCACTAGAGGAAGTTCGCCAATGGTCTGAAGTACACCCAGGGCATATGCCAATCTTGATTATGATCAATACTAAAGAGAGTCTTATCGATCAGCCAAATTTCGTACAACCGATACCTTTTGACGGGCAAGCGTTCGACCGTCTAGACCAAGAAATTCTGGGTGTTTTTGAAATGTCAGATTTAATTGTACCTGATCGTGTACGGGGAGATCATGAGACACTAGAAAGTGCAATTACCACTGACCAGTGGCCAACACTGAAAGAATCCCGTGGAAAAATTTTCTTCGCCCTGGATGCTGACNAAGACAAAATCNATATCTACAAAGATGGTCATCCTTCTCTACAAGATAGAATTCTGTTTGTCAACGTGAAAGAAGGTCAACCGGCAGCAGCGTTTCGGGTGATTAACGATCCTGTTAAAAACCGTCGGTATATTCAAGATTTAGTCCTAAAAGGATATCTGGTTCGAACGAGGGCCGATGCGGATACGAAAGAGGCTCGTACGGGTGACACAACTCGGTTCGAAGCAGCGCTAGATTCTGGTGCACACTTCATCAGTACCGATTACTATTTACCGGGAAACAAGTTTGGTACCAGCTATCGGGTACAATTACCAACTCAAACATCAGTACGGTTCAATCCCAATTTCTTTTCGGATAATCTGTCCTCGTCTCTTCTGGAGTGAAATCTGAAGTGAGATTAAGCCTCTCAATCGGTATCGCGGATTGGTTCAGTCGTTTGTTCTACCTNTCACTATGGCTAGTAATTTAATTTGGCTAAAGAGGAATCATAATTTTCATTCCATCTTCACCTACGAAAAGGGCACCCGAATACTCAATAGGATTACGGAACAGCCGATTAGCGTGACATTTTGACCTTGTTTTGAGAGTAAGGTTATTGAGAGCTAACAGTTCAACATTAGCTTCTTTTGCTACTATTGCTACATCCATAATATCCATATGATAGTCATGAATATCGAACAATAATTTTTCTGCCCGCGCATAGCCAATTTACTTATTGGACTTTTCCATTTATTTTTCTGTGTGGGATCTACTCTAAAGTCTACACCCAGTTCTATCATAGTTGGAGCTAATCTTTTTGTGATCCACTAACCATAGATTCGTAACATTCATTTCGATTAATTCTCGGGACTCAGTCTCGTATTCTTTCTCAGTCATGGCTTGTGGCTGTTGAGACTGGCTCGGTGACGATTGTAGGTTTTTGATTTGCTCGTCTTTGATTGAAAATTGCTCCATCGAAAGGCTGATTTTTGGTGTGTACGGTCTCAGTACATTGTCTGATATAGTCGAATATTGAAAGGCTTTTTTCCTTTGTTCTTTTCCTTACGGTCTNTTGGTATTCGGGGGGGAATTTCAATGTTAGCCGCATTGACTTCATGATGCGCACTTGGTGTATACGAGATGTATACCTTGTTGATGTATTGCCTGATGTAGTCGGATATCAAGAGGTCAGGAGTTGTTTTCACGGTGTGTCCTCAGTGTGTGCGTTGATGTGTCCCTTGGATTGATACTACGATCGGCTTAGATTGGTCGTTTCACTTACTCTATAAGATAGAATGTTAATACGATTACATTTGGTGCAGTTTGAAAATGTCTTGTATGTTCCGCTCAAAAACTTAACCTTTGGCCACTTCAGATTGAATTGTTAATCCTTGTGTAGGCAAACGCTAGAAATTGAAAGTCTGCCCTTAAATCGAACCTTCAACGGTTTGTTGTTTTGGAGAAATCAGAATAAATGCGACTGTCAACTACTGATTCTAATCACTCTGATCTTGATTGCCAACAGCTTAAACTCATAACCCTTCAACTCAGGCAAGATCAACAGTCAAAACTTGGTGCCCCCCTCTCCTCCAACGCTAACCTTTATCAAATCATGCAACAGGACCATCCTTTCAGTTGATGCTTTCGTTTCTCAGGTTTGTCAATTAATCCCCCATATCAAACCTATTCAAGCTCTTCAGTTACTTCAAGAGTGTATTAAGATTATGCCCAAAACTGGTGCGAATGGCCGCCCTGTTGGACGTCTTGGCTGGTTTGAAGGAAGGTAATGGAGAATATAATACTAATTCCGTAGACCAAGTTAGGGGCTTAAGCTACAATACTAGGCTGTAAACACGATATAGAAAAAATATTGATTTAAGGATAAAGATGAACTCAGTTCGATTTGGTATCCTCGGGGCTGGGCGCGGTGCNGATTTAGCTCAGGCCATACATCNTGCGCCAACTGCCGAACTCGTCGCAATTTGTGACCAAGACATGGAGCGGTTAGTTAACGTAACTGATAAGTTTCCGACTTTGAAAACTTATAACTCGTGGGCATCAATGTTGGATAGTGATATTGACGCTGTGATTGTTGCATCGCCGATGCCACTTCATGTCCAACATAGTATAGACGCACTGAAAGCTGGGAAACATGTACTTTCTGAGGTCACTGCCGCGACGAGTATTGAGCAATGTTGGCAACTACTTGAAGCGGTTTTATCATCCAACCACAAATACATGCTGGCTTCTAACTATTGTTACATGCGGTCATGGAGCATTGTCATGGGATTAGTTAAGGCTGGTAAATTTGGCCAACTTTACTATGGTGAAGCTGACCAAATCCAAGATTTCAAAGCAGGGTTTCTTCATCCTAAACAAGGATACAATTGGCGAACAGAAGAGCTCGCACTTCGGCGTGGTCATCATTACATTACCCATGACCTAGGACCATTATACCAAGCTTTCGGCGAACGCATTACACAAGTAGTTTGCCTAGGGTCTGGTCAACATCATTTATCATGGGCACAAGCAGATGATACCTGTATCGTGCTATGTCATACAGAACAAGGAAAACTGATTCGTATTCGTCTCGACTTCTTTTCTAGTCGTCCAACGAACTTTGTTTACTATGGGCTTCAAGGTACCAGTGCTTGTTATGAGGCACCCAGAGGAGTACAAGATCAGCATAAAATTTACATTGATGGTCAAACTCCCCAAGGAACATGGCAAGATCTTTGGGATTTTAAGGATTATCTTCCTGATACATGGAAGAAAGTACCAAAGGAATCNGTAGATGATAGCTACAATGGAGGCACATCATTGATGATCGAAGATTTNTCGCGCTGTATTATTGAAGATCGNCGACCACCAATAGATATCGTTGATGCTCTAAATATGACTGCTCCCGGCTTGGTTTCAGAAATCTCGCGTGAGCGGGGGGGNGTNCNGGTAGATGTTCCTGATTTCTCAAAGAGTACCTGAAGTGATAACTTTTGATTTTTTNNACCTAATTGATGAGTATNATTCCTGACAGGCATGATCNTATTTTAGAATTCATAGTCCTTTAAAACAANAATAGAGATTTATATAACTCCTAATAACATAGTAGGAGTTCGAATCCATCAAACTATAAATAAAATAATTACAGTTAGGCTTTCACTGGAAACGTTTCTAGTGAGGTTGGAACCTTGTTCGACACGCAATATTGGATATCTGTATTCTGCTTCGAATTAGCTAACCTCTGCTAATTTTAGCTAAGGTTGAAATACTAAATTAATTGAGTATTTCGTGGAAACAAGTTTCCAGAAAAGGGCCAAATTCAATGTTTGGCAGGACTATCAATAACTCAGAAGAAAAAGAAAAGAGTATAGGTGACGTCCCTTCTTCAATAGGTGAGGTTATCACGCAACTTACAAGTTTCTATAAAACAGATATAAAATTGTTTACCATATATCTTGGGGGGTATTTCTTATAATTTCAATCCTAGATAAGGTCCTAGACTTTGACGAACATGAGAGTTTCACATTAAATGGTATACAGTACGAAACACCCTGAAAAAATTCCCCTTTCAGAGGAGTTTGAATCGTATGAGAAAATGCCAGAAGAGCATTTTGATGTAAGTAATGTCTCTTTCTATAGAAGGAATAAGGACTGGATTCCCATTATAATTGTTTTATTGGGTTTTAATGGTAAGGGAGTTTTATCCGGGCGATAAAATGGGTACATTTGACAAGGACGACCACTCAACCTAATTCTCCATCTTTTGGTCTTGTCTTACTTTCGAGTTTTGGAAACTTGGCTTCCATAAATACTGTGAGACATGACTAGTTTGGTAAACAGGTCGATTCAAGTCGAAAGAAAATCTTCAGCTACAACTGACTTGGCAAGATTGAAGTCTTCACACAAATCTTGATAAACCTCCACCAGTTCACCCCAGCTAGAACCTTCAGTCTCAACATAATCCAGTAAGTGGGGGTAGTGATCTTCTACCAGAGACTTAGTATCAACCGAAAGACTCAAAGGCTGATTATAATCATTAGGTCGTAACTCAAAAGCTTCAATTATCTAAATCAGACTAGACAGAAGAGTTCTGTGACCGATCGAGATCAGCTTCTCTTCTAGAAATCATATCCTAATCAAGTCTAAAGTCGAATTGATTATTGGTTTTTACTATAAATTATTGAATCAATTTCCTTATCTTCTTTGGTGTGATTTAGAGTTAAGAAATTTCCATCAATCTTCCAATACCCTTCTTCTGGTTTAGTTCTAGATACACCCAATATTCTCTCTGCCATTGAATCAGGAATTATTTTATAATCAGTCTCAGTAACATCATAAATTCCAGTCTCCATCTCTTCCAATACACCACCGAAACCTTCCTCTGGAAGGTCACGACCCAGTATTAGTCTTATTTCGTTACCTAGAATTTCTTCTAAATCGGTTTCAAAGTCTATTTTCATATAGCTTTTGTAGGTTCCATCTTCATTGAAAGTAATCCAAGAATCAAAATCTATAGAACAACATTGATCCCAATTCTGTTCTATGATTTGTAGTGTGAATTTAGCTATAAAAACGTCGTTAAATTCAGTTCGTAATTGGTCTTCAGCAATACCAAAAGCAAGGTTTTTAACAAACTTATCTGCAGTTTGTCCATTAACCTCATTTAGACTCCATTTTCCAATAAATTGGTTTGAAAATTTTATTTCTTCTTGGGTTATAGTAGACTGATTTTCTTCATTAGTGCCACAAGCAACTAATGCCAGACATACTAGTAAAAAAAAGGCCTTCTGCATCCTGTTATCCTCCATTCGACCCAAAGACATCATTATCACAGGTATGTATACCGGGTCTTTTAGATTCATACTAAGCATACACAATTAAGGAAATACTTCTATCATATAAGGAAAAGCACAAAAGTATTCGTCTGGACTCCACGTATTCTCACCTTCCCAATGAGCTAAAATTTTCCCAGAGGTTATTTGAAAAATGATATTAGCAAGTGAGCCGCCAGATTTATAACCAATTCTTTAAAAAAAGGCCATTATAAAGTTGAATACTACCTCGATCAGTAGCCACCCAACTATCACCATTTTGGATCCAAAAATCACTTTCTAACCCATCATTCATGGTAAGCTGTCTCCATTGGTCTTACCCATGAAGATACGTAGAAGCGATAAAAATCAGAAACAGAATTAATATAGTTTCTTCCATACTAAGTGTCGATATTATTCAAAAGGTGCTTGATGTGGCAACTGATGATAATTCGAATGGATTAGTAAAGTGTATTTCTACAGACGAAAAGGAGTTCATATTGTCAGTCAATCCTATAGAATTGTTTTTTGTCAATATGAATACATAAAAAATGCCTAGTCGGTGGACTCCAACTAGGCACAACGTATGAAGAGAAAATACTCTATGATGTGATGAAAGAGTATCAACAATCTAATCCTAATGTATAAATTTCAATATTACGTATCGCATTTGTATTTAATCTTTGCACAACTTTTATTTTTTCTAGGATTTTTCTTTTCGTTTTCCGCAATTTTGCAGTTTTTTACAGGAAGCCCCTGTAATTGACAGCCAATCAGAAAAAAATGACAACACAAAAAACCAAAAAGGTGTTCCCATGGGCATTC
>PAYP01000017.1 GCA_002714785.1 Candidatus Poribacteria bacterium
ACTACGAGATATAGTAGAAAGAGAATGGCACAAATTCGCAACTAAATTTGATAGGCTGTAAATGTCATTTTGACAACTACAAAACAGACCAAATCAAAGCAAGCCTGTACAGAAAATTATATATTCTTATGGAAACTTTGACAATTTTACAGAAGGATATTCAGTGAATTGTATGAAAAATTCAGTTCCAGGATCTCGACGGATACTGATATAAAAACAAAAACATATTCATTTGGGAAACTAGATTTAAATATTGAGTTATCTGCATTTTCTCACTCAGTCGATGAAACGAATTTGAAACCTGTATCATACAAAATTAGATATGGTGTAAACACACATAAAGTAATAAAGGGTAACTGGACAATTGAAAGTCATCATAGTAGGGTAAATCAGGTTTTGAGTCTTAATTTCGGAGGAAAACCTTTTTGTCATAATGAGTTTCACTTTGAGATAAAATACGATTTTATGGATACTCTACAGAAGATATTTAATTTGTATCATTAATTTCTTCATTCTTGATCTCATTTAACTAGAAGACTTCTATGTTAGATCGAAGNTATCCCCAATCTCAATGNATTTTAGGAGACTTATGGATCGATCCTGAGTAGATNATAAGTATTTAGCCCAAATTCTAAATTTNTAATTGTTTCTTATATAATTCGACTTCTTTGAAGAGAGATAATTATGGCCTGAGGGTTTTTGCCTCAATCATTCTAATCCTTAGTAGAAAGTTACAATTACTTGCATTACAATTGACTAAATTTAGTCGACTTTCTTTTTTTGACTATGCCTGTGANATTTAGTCAATTTACCTGATATATCTATAGGTNCAATACGTCTCGGTTTTTCTACATTAATTACAAAATACTTTCCTTTTTTGCTCCAATCGACTGGTTCATATTCTAGTTTAAGAGCAGGAAGATTATTAATAATCGCAAATTCCTCTCTATGTTCTCTGGTTTCTTTTATATTATCTGTACAAANATATTTCCCTTCGGAATCTCTATATCTTTCAAAATAATCTACGATCCAGATATAAGTTGCTTTGTTTAAGTCACTTCGTTCAAAATCTTCTGGGTTCATAAATTTTTTGATAAATTGGTTTTCAATAACACTGAACTTAGATTTGGCATGTAGCTTTCCATTAACTAGTTTCAAGGAGTGAGTATTACTAATTTTAATTCCATCAAATGCAATACACAACTGTCCTTTATTGAAACCTNAGGTAGCATAGTAAACTTTATTCTCATTTATTCCACATCGATCGCGTACGATTCCACCGATATATATATCACCGGATTTGGTAATGATCACGGTATCAGTTTTCTGACGCTTTTGGACTCCTTTTGTCTCTATTGGTTCAAAACCTTCTGGTAAAGGCATATACCACTCCTCAATATTTTAGGTTTCTAGGGGATGTTACTATTGTATTAACCAAAATACAATTCGATTTTACTACATCTAACATTTAAGAAACATAAGTTTAGCTGTAGAGCTAACGACTACGTAACACATAAATGATTTACGTAGTGAAAGCACGCGTGAACAACGATCCTGAACTTGTTAGTTAGAGCAAATATCATCATGAATTGATGCTACTTCGGTACCATAATCTAAATCGTTAATGCTGTTTTCCAATACTAATTCCCACTCATCATAAATCATTGATTTTTGACTGGCTGATCACTGACCATATATACTATCTAAGAAAGACTAAGATCCGAGGAATTTACGAGCTATCACTAGGTCCCTACCATAATGAATCCAATTAGTATTGAAGATGAACTAGAAGTACTTGATTGCAAAAAAATTGAATTTAGGATTAACCTATTCGAAGAACTGGAGGTATGTTTACCTGATGGAACTTTTCACAGTCCCGTTGTACCCTTACGGTCTTTTCCTGTGACTGACGTAAACAGCTATATTTCGATTATAAAAGACGACCGGAAGCGCGAAGAAGTCTGCCTAATAGAAGATATTCAACATTTAACGGAAAGTAGCCGTCGGGTGCTAGAAAATGCCTTATCCAAAGCCTACTATAAGCCNGTTATTACTCGTTTACTATCCATCGAGAGGCGATCAGGTGGTATTAGTGTGTGGAAAGTGGAAACTAATAAAGGTGAAATTACTATAGATCTGAGGAGAAGAGACANTATCACTGATTACGATAATGGACATTTATTGATTGCTGACATAGATGGGAATCGGTACGAAATTCCCAATTATTATAAAATGGATGAAAAAAGCGTAAGGTTAATAATGAGCAGTGTATGAAAAATGAGCCCTCGAAACTTTTTGAAGATTATAATCGATAATGTCTTCGTATCACAAACGATGGATCCAGAACCTTATTGAAAAATTACCGTTTCATAGAGAGATAGACAAAGACACCAAAGATTTTTTGGGATTAGGTATCACAAGAATAATTTAAAGATAGAAATGCAAAAGAAGGAGCCTAGAAACGAGAACATCTACTGAGCGTAATAAATCAAATTTAAACCAACATCTTAAGTACGGTCTTTTTATCTCTGTCGTTATGATTTAATCTGGTCTAATTAGCTTGAACAAACATGTTAACCTAGTATTCTTCAATTAATATGTTTGTATCTAGGGATAATGAACCGTTGTTGGGTAGGTTCATTATCGATACGATAATTTTTGGTTTGCCAGCTAGTTCTGGACTTTTTGCCATGATATCGTCTTCAAGACTTGGTTTATAAATTTTATTTTTGGTATCAAGGATTACTAAAGATACTTTATCTTCTTCTATTTTTTCTACTCTGAACTTTAAATTGTCCTGAGTCATGAATGTGGAAGCACCGATACCAAGAACTCCTGTAGTAAGTTTCTCGTGATCTGACCAGTTGTAAAGCTCAATTTCTACGATTCCGCTGGCATTCAAAGATGTCACTCTTCCCAATATGGGGGTGTTACTTTTATCTAGGTTACACCCTAGAACGAGAGCTGTTAATGTTAGACTTAGTATTACCTTGTAATTCAAAAATAGTTTAGTTAACATGATATCAACAAATTCTATCGTTTTGATTTTGGTTGGCAAAGCATAGTTCCATGGCTACCCCTGATGTACTAAGTTGGGATTACAGCACCGCACAATGGGTCATAGCAATCATTGTGGGTATCTGCCTTGCGAAAATATATGCCTGCGTTGCTCACCACATGAAATCTATGAAAAAAACGGAATATTACCTGCCGTATATGGTAATGGTTTTGGAACTCTTTGTCATGTTAGTTTTTATGTGGTTTAGTTCACCGTACGGATATCACATAATAACGGGAAGCAAATTGGGTTTTATATTTCGTACGTTAACTGATAGCCTAGTTGTTATAGTTGCCTTGGTTTCTTTGCCGGACGATGATATTTTGCAAAAAGAAAGAATTGATATGAANGATATTTACTTCAGTTCAAAAACCCTTCGCCCGATTATCATAGGAATTTGGTACCTTGGTCAGATTTCGATTGCGGTTCTGTTTGATCCTTTGGCAAATAGCCTCGGGAAACTAATATTGGTAATAATGGTGGCTTTTTCTACCATTCTCATAGGTTTATTCACTGTTTTATTAATAAGGGTGAATAATAAATATGTTCTTTCTGCCATACATTTTATTCATGCAGCTGGTATATTATTTTTAAGAACCAACTGATCCAAACCGTCATACACAAATTCGAGTGACATAAAGATTGATACACTGATANATTAGGAGTAAGTTTCGTGATTATTTACAGCTCAAAAAAGATAATTTCATCTTTTCTTTTCTTATTTAGCTTGTTTTCGTTAACNGCTNTTAACCTTGCGGCCGATAACCATAACAGTCCCGGNAAAAAATTCTATATCGCAGATCCTCANGGTAGAGATACATTTAGGTTTGAATCCGAAGCACCTCTGGAGACAATTGTAGGTACTACCAATCATATTAGAGGTGAAGTTATTCTTGACCCAAATAATGTTGCAGAAAAATTGAAGGCTTCTTTTGAAATTGATCTAGCAACTATAGATACTGGGATTAAGGAAAGAAACGGACATTTACGAGACCAGTACTTGGAAACTGAAAAATACCCAAAGGCAATTTTAACTATTGAAAAAATCATCAAGCTCGAGAAAGAAGATCGAGAGTCGCCTGAGAAACTGGAAAACAGCAAGAGTTCTTATGTGACAGCAGAAGGGGTCTTGGAGCTACACGGTGTCAAAAAAAGAATGACCTTCANCGNAGTGAAAATAACTTATTTNGATGGTAGTAAAGAACTTGAAGCTGGATACATGTATGGAGACATACTAAAAATTGATGGTAATTTTAAAATGAAATTATCAGATTTCAACATCAAAAGACCGCAATTTCTTTTATTAAAATTGAACGAAGAGCTAAACATTAAGATTTCAATGTTGGCTTCTACCGTTCCTCCCAAGGAGGACAAGGCGAAAGAAAATAAGTCGAACGGTAGTTAATAGTTAAATCATGGCACATAAGGGAACTCCTTCTATTCCCAATAATCCACCCCAATTAATTTNCGACCCAGTTCGGTTAATGTAGCTGAAGGACGCCTTTTTTCCCAACCNCGGGAGTCGCCCGGAAAAGCTGGGGAAGACGGTGGCTCACNGTTCTCCCACAGTTGAATTCTGTGNTGTCGATATTTTGGGTCGCCTATTGCAGGACTCATGCTAATGTATTGGGCGATTCTCGGCTGCATGGAGGTGTTNTGCCCACTTCCATGTGCTAGGGCCCGATGCCAAATCAGTAAATCCCCAGCGTTGCCCGAGATTGACTTTGGTGTAAACCGCGTAAGATCGGGCCGAATATATTCGAAATCTGGTGGATGATTTACACCAAAGTCTGTCAAATGATTATGAATGCCAGGGATACACTGAAATCCCCCCTGATGTTCATCTGTGTCAGTCAAATATAGTACGCCTTGTACTCCGAATGTTAGGGGTAATTTGGTAGTATCCGCGTCCCAGTGAATAAACCCTTTGTGTTCATAGTCTGGATAATCTTGGTGGGGTGGTGGTTTAAAACTAATTCGGTCGATTGAGACCCATAACTTTTCTGTTTCCCATATTTCAGAGAAAATTTTGTGNATCAGTGGGTGCTGACGATTATCCCACATAGATTGGTGATGGTACATTTCGACCATTCCATTTGTACGAAGNGGATCGCGATACCAATCCTCGGGACAGTCAGGNTTCATNCCCAAAAATTCGAACATAGCTTCTATTGTTGCATCTAGATAACTCTGTGGGACGGCGTTCGGCACTACAACATAACCATTTTTTCTGAAAAATTCCCAGTCTTTAGTTGACAATATTGGCATACTTNTCTCCGTGTACCTTATCCAAATAGAGATCGGTTAAGCTATCAATTTTATCAGATAGCACAAGTTATAATTCCACTTCCATATCTTATTTTTACTTGATTTTATACGCTGGTATCACGCGAAAAATCTTTATTTTCATGTTAAGCTTCTTTTTTATCTAATNATGGATGGATCAAATCTGACACAGATCATCTTAGCCTATTATAGGAGATTTGGGCTTCTAATATCTGAAAGATAGGATGTAATTCATCCTATTGGTTAAAATTTGGCCTTTGATATTTGAAAAATATATCGACCAGCCATCAAGTGATGAACATAGTATGCTATTTTAATATTCTACTGGCTCTGGGTCATCATTATACCAGATAAAACAAGTCGCCACAGTCCTCCAAGGTTTCCAACTCTCGCCAATACTTAAGAGTTTCGATTGGCTCAGTTTTTCTTTATCGTTATATTTCTCTTCTATTGACCGAACGAGAGATATATCGCCAACAGGAAAAATATCTGGCCTCATTAGAGTAAATATTAGCACCATTTCAGCCGTCCATTTCCCGACNCCTTTAAGTATGAGCAAACGATCGATTACTTCTTGATCTGTCATTTGAAACCAATCTAAGTTCGAATATTTTGAATTCCATAGTCTAGATATTCCTAGGATATACTCTACTTTTCTAAGACTTAATCCACACTTTTTCAACTCATTCATCGGAATTAATAAAATGTCTCTTGGTGTAATCCTTTTAACTTTATTTTCAAATTTGCACCAAGTTGCAGCAGCAGATTTTACAGAAATTTGCTGCCCGACTATAGAACGAATCAAAGTTCTAAATAAATCTCCTCTAGATGAAAGTGTGTAATCATGGTTCCGAGATATTATATCTGCTAATATTGGGTCTCTGGTGGATAATTCTACTTTTGCCTCAGTCCAATAGTCAGGAATAAGTTTTTGAGACTTCATAAAACGTTGTCCGATCNCTATAGCTAATTGAATACCATNTGACAGTATAAAGAATAAAAAGTGATCTGTATTTTCCTTAGATTTTACTGGCTGAAGTGCGATTAGCCCGGTGATTCCAGCCTCTTAGTACCAATCTCGAATTGGTATGTGAATTCCCATCCTCAACTTNATCTTTTCCACTGTGTAGTTGTACCAGTACAGTTTTTCGAGTTTGATTTGAACGATTAGGCATTGATCCGTGTAGAGTGAAATAATGAAAAAAAATCACATCACCAGCTTCAGCTTCAATTATAGTTGACTTTTCTAAAGGATATTGCTGTGTTAAGGTTGAATTTTCCCCGCTACCCATCATTCCTGNCTGTCGACCTAATTGGTGNGAACCTGGATATACTCGGATGCATCCCATATGATCTGTTGCTTCCGTCAAATGAATAATTCCTGCAATCATAGTATCTTGGATTGTTGGAAAATATTGCCAATCTTGATGAATAGGAAATGCTGCACCTTTACTGGATGGTTTTTGAAAAAGCTTGGTATGATGTAGAATGATATCAGGCCCAAGTATTTCTTCTGCAACATCCAGAAATTCGGGATTGAGTAATGCATGTAACCAAATCGAAGAATAGGAATGAATGTTATGAGTATGAAGAACGACTGAGTCATCTGATTCTACGTCTCGTGTTAATTGACTTCCCCAACGTGCGTTAATATTTTCTTTACTGGCTAATAGTTGTTGTGTAACCCGATCGAAGTCATTTTGCATTCTACCTAACAAGCTGGAATTATAAATTCCTTTTGCTAGATAGTAACCATTTTTATCGAAAAACGATTTTATGTTTGTCATNTAAAGNACTCTTCTTGATTNATTAGGTATAGATATAAAGCGAAATTTTCTACTTCCAACCCTGTAATTATAGGTCGAATGAATATTGAATGCATTTGGTAGTAGNTTTAAATNGTCGTTTTTGACATACTAGAAAACAAACAGTNANATTGCTCACAACTGATTATGAGTGAGAGGCTTCCAGCCNAATAANAGANNGGCTTTGGACAAGTTAATTTCTTTCTGTTCTTCGTCGCCAGCAATAAAGAAAGCTTCAAAACCNGGATGGTTNGACGATAAAGCTGCCAAGTAAGCATTTGCTAAATCTTCCTCATCAGTCCACCAAATATGAACTGGTCCNGATTTTGGTAAAGTTCTTCTTTCTAGCCACTGGCTTCTAGTAGATGGTCCAGTAATTCGTAAAGCCGTAATTGCCATTTGGTGCTCACGACAAAAATATTGGCAAATTTTTTCCCCTAACCCCTTTGTTAATCCATATACACTGGGGTTTTTCAATGGGACTTCATCTTCGGACGGGAAATGGTTTCGCGTTCGCTCATGAACAGTAAAGGTGCTGGTGTAGATACCACGTTTTATGCCGACTTCGTTAGCTGCATGTAGAAATAGATGAACTCCCATAACATTGACCTGATGATTGGCAACAATGTCCTCAAAGGTAGCGACTGAGGAAATTTCGCTAGTTGGATTTTTCATTACCATATAGATAAAAGTATCCATACCTTCCAATGCCTGTTGTACTGTCTTTGGGTTGGTTACTGAACCTTCTATGAAATCAAGCGTGGAATCAGTAGGTGGCTCTATATCTAATATTCGAATACTATGTTTGGTTTTAAGATAAGGAATAACCATACTGCCAACTCGACCAGAGCCACCTACTAATAGCAATCGCACTATGGTATCTCCTGAATAATATCGATACCAAGCTCATCTGCGATTCGGTATAGATACGCGCTAGCTTCTGGTAGCTCAGACTCACTACTTCCCTCAACAATCAANGGATAATCCGGGTTCAGATCTTCCATCCGCCTCAAATACGTTCTAAAGTCTAATAATCCCTGACCAACTGAAGTCGTTGGTAAATGAAGTGTATGAGAATTGGTAATGGTGATNTCCTTAGCATGTCCACTAATGATATGTTCACCCAAAATGTCAAACATCTGATCAATAGCTACTCCTGTGGTAAAGATAGTCTTAAGTTGAATCCAGTTAGCTGGGTCCAGGTCTGATTTCACCCAAGGTGAATCAACAGCATCAAGTACTATTTTTGTAACACGTTCGTCTTCCAAAACCACTAATTGATGGCCTTCCAGACTCAAGTAGACTTGGTTATCTTCAGCTGCGGAGGCGGATTCTTTTAAGCTCTTAATCAATTGTTCTCGACTTTTCAAACTCCAGTTATTGGGGTGTGGATTCCAAGGACCATTTGGATTAAGAGAACCCGGACCAGTATCAATACCTCTTGCACCAAGGTCACCGGCTATTTTTAATGCTTGCTGAAGCGTTCGGACTGCTTGACGACGTTGCGTTTCATCTGGATGAATTAGCGGCTGCCAATAGCCAGTCGACTGGTAGATTCTTAATCCGTGGTCAGCCAGCAGGTCCCGTACTCGATAACACTTAGATGAAGGGGTTTCAAACGGATCGTTTTCTCTAAACCGAGTAAAAACACCAGAGAAGCCAAGGCTTCTAATTTTTTTTGCCATTTCTGGTGTGAAGTCATCCATATTATTAGGTAGGAACGCTCCTGACATACCTAAACGCATATCATAATCTCCATTATACCTAGAACTGATCTTATCTCACGATACCTTTCTTCTGTCAAGTCGGACTTGGACTGTCAGAGGCTGAGATAGGCCGACTAAATCATAATGACTTAATTACTAGATTACGTCATAAAAAACCGACAGAAAGAATTAATCAAGTCGACTGATGATATAAAAAATCAATAAGTAAAATATAAAATAAATGTTATCTTCATTCAGGAAANCAACCCAAACACTACATGAACTCACATTTTGTTCGCAAGAATTGTTTGATCTTTATTTCATTAAATTTGACGAGTATTCACTATCTTTGAAAACACATAAACCGATAGGTCTTAGTTTATCATTAGTGGTTGAATGTAAATTCAAAATTATTTGAAAAAAGGCGATTCAGATCAGTTTTTCAAATAATTTTTAAAATAGAAACTACCCAATCTGCACTTCTTTCCGATATTCGGTTATCGATAATCTTCTGCTTGCCCCTTTGGTTGATACCCCAACATCTTTCGTGCATGTTCCATATCCCGGTAGCTCCATTTATTATCCGACACAACATAAAAAATATCGAATTTGATGCGNTCTGGAGCTTTAATACAAGCTTCAACCATGCCAACTATGTTTTCTTGGCTACAATAGACTGAAAATTGGCGATCCTGATTAGGCTGATCACTTGCGTTTACTGCACCGATTCGCAGGCATATGAAAGACATGTCTGAGCTATCGCTGAAATGACGGGCTAGTGCTTCACCCCAAACCTTTGTACACCCATAAATCCCCTGTGGCCAAACTTGGGTTTCATGCGTTAGGTTAGACCAACTCCGTGGCACCTTTTCGTATTCACCTTGAGCTATTTCTTGATAAGGAAACTGATTTTCGTACCCAGAAATGACGGCTCCACTACTAGCGTAGATAATACGTCTAACACCTGCCTGACGAGCAGCTTCGAATACATTATATGTACCGATAATATTACTTTGCAGGAAACCATTCCAATCTGATTCAATTGCAGCTGCCAAATGTATTACTATATCTATTCCCTCAAAAGCAGCTCGAATCTCTGCTAAATCATTGATGTTTGCTTGATAGCACTTTACACCTTTGATTAGGCGACGATTGAGAGCACTTAAATCGTACGTGGATTTCAATCGGTTGGCCACGACTTGACCAATCAATCCACTCATTCCCGTGATTAAGATTTTTTCGCGTGACATAGTCCTTTCCAATCTACTTTATTTCTATTTAATATTAATTTTCACTTCAAATAGCAATGAGATACTGAAGACATCACTTTTTGGTAANTTCGATACTTTACGAACAAAATATTTTGTCAACTAGATCTCGATTCCTTCTGTCTGGGAATATTTTTCTACATTAGACACGGATATGTCAAATCCATACCATGATTCTCAACCTTGACGATTTAAATTTAGCAAGGNGCTCACAACAATTTAAAATTTTCTCCGCTCATATTATTAATTGAGCACTGCAAACGATGATATAATAANAGCCTGACAAAAAATCAAAAAGTTTATCTAAAAAGAATCTGGATACATTCTGAACAATTTTTGATCTCTTTAGAATCAAAATAATTTTCTGTCAGAAAAAAATAAGTAGAGTGGAGTTATTATGGCTTTTCGAGCAGCTGTGGTCGGATGTGGACGAATTGGGAGTACAATTGACGATGAACATCGAAACCGGCCTCAATTCCGTTACCCTTGGGCGCATGCCCCGGCCTATATCGAGGCAGATGGAGTTGAGTTAGTTGCCGCATCTGATTTGAGATCAGCGCAACTAGAAGATTTCAAAGAGAGATGGGGTGTAACCGCTCTTTATACCGATTTTATGGAAATGGTTGATCAGGAACAACCTGATATTGTCAGCGTAACCACGGCTGCACCTGATAGAGCAAATGTGGTCGTTCGATTAGCCGAATCTGGACGTGTAAAAGCAATTTATGCGACTAAGCCGATCAGTGTTAGTTTAGCAGAAGCTGATGAAATGATCGAGTCTTGCCGTCGGAATAATGTCATTTTTGCGCTAGCATGCCATAAAAACTGGAGTCCATGGTTTCAATCNTGTCGAAACGCTATTGAAAAGGGGGAAATTGGGAAATTCCGTTCAATGGTTTGCAATTTTGGTTGGTCCCTCTCCAGAGGACATAGCCATACATTAAGCCTGTTTCGAATGTTTGCTGATGCTNCTGTTGAATGGGTATTTGGCCGAATGAACAATGATCAAGATGCCAGAAATGATCAAGATCTGACTGGCACAGGAATGATTCACTACAAAAATGGAATTCAGGGATTCTTAAACCACGGTGGTTGGCTAAATATAGATTTTATTGGCAACGACGGTTGGATTAGTGCGAGAAATATGCATGCGGACTTTGAAATGTGGTCCAGACATCCACAAACAAAAGAACCCATACGTAGGCAGTTTCCTAATCCAAAAAGACCAAAAAGCTCGCAACAATCAGCGATAGAGGGCTTAGTAAAAAATCTGCAGGACGGTAGCCAACCCCTTTGCTCAGGAGAATTTGGTAGGGAGGCACTAGAAACAGCAATTGCACTCAGAGAATCACACCGACTTGGGGGAGAGAGAATCGATTTACCCTTGGAAAACCGATCTCTGTCGATAAGTGGGCATGTATAGTTATTCAACCCTCTAGAAACTTCTATAGTTTTTTTGTAGAGTCCTTGGTGTTTTCAGTCATTTTGTGAATTGTCTTACCTCGCTATATACTATGTGATCTTGATTCTTCATGGATAAACGTATCTGTTTGATTACATCCTGTGTTTTGATACTATCCTACGCTGTGGTGGGAAGAGATTTTCGGACCGAAGCCGAAGAAAAATCGTATGTAACCATAAATGAAGTTGAAAATATAAATCTCAGCTTTACAAATTTGGAAGAAAATCNGGATCATATACCTTCACAAGTAGATGAAGGAATCGAAGGTTCTAAAGACAACCTCCCGATGTCAACTAGACTGGAAGTAGAATTTGCTTTTAATCTAGAACGAACATCGGAAAATCCACTTCGAGGTTTTTATACTAACTATGATTGGGGAGAACCCGTCAATGATTTCCCCGACAGCCTAGAATTTGCATATATACCACTTTCGAATTTAATGTCGGGCCCTTCCAGTTTTACCTTTGATACTGGACTTGAACCATCGCTTATTGCGGCAGAATCACGATCTCACCAATTAGTTCTAAGACCTTATGTTGACTATCCATCACTCAAATCAGGATTGCCAGATTTTTTATCAGAAAAAGTCCAGATGCAACCATATACAGTACACGGGGGTGGACTATCTCCTGATTATAATGATCCAGCTTTGCAAGNAGCTTTACTATCTTTTATTAAGTCGCTTGGCCAAAGGTATGATGGAGACCCTAGACTAGCAGTTATTCAGCTTGGCCTTCTGGGTTTTTGGGGGGAATGGCACACTTGGCCTCACGACAAATGGTTTCCGAATGATGATTTCCAGTCGAAAGTTATCAATTCTTATGCGGAATCTTTTACGATAACTCTTCTACAAGTGAGAAGGCCGATAGCTAACACTCCCAATCTGAGGATTGGGTTTCACGATGATTCTTTTGCTTATTCAACTCTGGGTGATTTAGGCTGGTATTTTCATCCTAGCCTAATTGAAGCCGGTGCAGATGATCGATGGCGCGAAGTATCAATTGGAGGAGAACTTCGACCTGAATTACAAAACATCATTTTCGAGAATAACTACGATAATATTAGCCAGAGCTTTGATCGTTGTGTTAGAACTACTCATATCTCGATGCTCCTCAATTATTCTATCTATTCCGGTGGACTGAATTCGTCGAAAGAACGAATTCGTGCTGAAACTGCAGCTCTGTCCCTGGGCTATGCAATTCATGTTTCCAAAGTCAAACTTCTCGATAACGTTCTGGAAGTAACCCTTGAGAATCGAGGTGTTGCACCATTTTANCCCTCACTTTTCTTACAAGTTGAGGACAGTATCGGTATCAATACTAGGGTTAAACTTACCCGTATAACAACAGATCAAGGTCCCCAAAAATTCTATTTGAATGTTTGCAGGCTAAATCCCCCCGGGCATCAATNGCCGTGGACATTGTCTCTTCAATCGGACTATGTACTACCATCCCAGAAGATTTTATTTGCAACGGAACCAGGTCAAGGTTTAATAAGAGTTGAATAATTAATACNTACATTGACTTAAGATTGCACGTCACCGAGTGTTGATGATTCAAACATCTATCTACATCTGAACAAAAAATGATTTTGAAGTGTTTACAATCAAANTTTCATTTAATTAATTCAACGATAAGTTGTTCCATGGCGACNTCGCTCCCTTGAGCAAACCCAATCTCTCTCTTTATTATTTTTCCCTTTTTATCTATGTANTAGGTACAAGGAATACNCTGAATTTCGTAATCTTCAAATTGCTTATTGGCATTGATTAGAATCGGGTATTCGATNTTGTCCTCTGCATATTCTTTTATGTCAGATAGATTTTCTTCTTGATTAATCCCAAAAATTACTAATCCTTTTTCTTGATACTTTTTATAAAGTGAATTTAGGTGTGGTACCTCCACACGGCAAGCGCCTCACCAAGTCGCCCAGAAATTTAATATCACAGGCTGGCCCAAAAATTGTGATAATGAAAATTGATTTTCGTCCAAATCAACTAATTGAAAATTAGGTGCCTGCTGTTCAACTAACTGCTGGCCAGGATCCGACATGATACGATATTCATGCGCTTTATCAGTNTGCCCTTGAACATCATAGAATTTGGCCATTAATTCCATTGGGCGCGGGTGCTCTGGCCAGATATCCAGTAATTTGTGGATCATTGTTTGAACTTCTGGAAACTGTTTAAGATCAATCAGCATATCAGCACAAAAATCGACTAGGTCGGGATTATTCCTATAGGTATCTTCACTGATTTCAGATAATATTTGCTCTAATACGATTTTCGCTTTTTCATTTTGATCAGAGATTTGGTAGGATTGAACTAAATTTCTTTTAATGAAGGTATCATTCGGATGTGATTCGATTAATAATCTATAAATTTCCTGTGCTTTCCGGTGTGATCCATCTTCTGATAATAATGCCCCACATAACATTCCCAATTCGAGTTGTTGAGGGGTAAAATCGGTAAGCAATTGATCCCGAATAGTGGTAATCTNTGCTTGATTATTAGTCTCTCGATATAACTGGATAATTTGGGATATAAGTTCAATATTGTCAGGATGACTTTCCAATAGTTTTTCAAAACCATGAATTGCTTTTTCTATTCCACCGACTTGACGATAGGCTTGTTGTAAGTCCCAGAGCATGTATGGTTGATTNGGAAAATTATAAAAAAGTTCCTCATATACTGATACTGCCTGATTAAACATTTCTGTTTCCATCAAGACTTGGCCGTAACTTATCCCAGACTCTAAATCATTAGTATCCAAATTTTTGGCCATTTTCTGCTGTATTCTGAAAAGACCCGTTTCATCTTTAATATCCTTGTACAACATTATCAAGTTNGGCCAGATATTTGGGGATCTTTTCTTTTGGTCAACTATTGATTCTAGAAAATTAATACCTTCTTGTTGAAGTCCCTGTTGTCGATAGAGAGNGGTCAAGCTAAAAAGCTCAACCCCAGAATTAAACTTACTAAGAGTATTGGTCTCGATTAAATTTTCATAGACGGTAATGGCTTGTTCAAACTTTTCCATTTCGACTAAAGATGACGGGTCGAACCAATCCCAACTATCATCTTCTGTTATTGGTCGATACGAATGACCACCTAGTGTAAATTCGGCTTGGATACCGGCAGTTATGCTCCAGTCTCCGGTAAATTCAGCCACCTTAATTAGCAAATTATTTGCTCCCGGTTTTAGCGAAACTTCAAAAGTATCCTGAAAGCCATAAGAAGAACGATTCACTACATTTTGGTGGACCACTTCCCCATTTAACCAAACTTTTACTGAATCATCGCTCCCTATTCGCATGGTTACATTCGACTGTTCAGATGTACTAAAAATTTTAGCGTAAGCGTAAGCTGAAAAATTATCTAGTGCCATGGCATCCATTCCTAGCGAGCGTATTCTGTTGGTCACAAACTGAGGAGAACCAATTCCAATCTTACTAGCAATTAGCCCGATATTATCTGGATGCCTTATTTTTTCAATTATAGCTGCCTTCCAGACCTGCAGCCCTAGTGAATCTCCATCGGCAACCCCATTTTCTGCAATTAGCTTCTCACTCATTTTTCCTTGAGTAAGAGACATAATTTGATCTGTTTCGAGGGCATCTACTCCACCGTTTGCCCCCTCGGCGACAGGTGCGAACACCCAGAGCCAAGGGCCTTCAATTGGAACTTGTCCCCAGCTGATTGAAGCTAGACCAAAAGTGCAAAAAACAATCATTAATCGGATATTTTTCACAATTGTCAAAAATAGATTTGTCATAAGTCAACCTCCTCTTGAACTAAACAAGTAGGTAAAAAGCATTTTACATGCCATCATCGATAATTAGTAATTCTTAAGTTTGACTAGTAACTAAGAGGAATTCGTGGCACTTGACTGTAACATTTGCATTGCAATGCGACATGAATGTCGCACCAGATCAAGGTAAGTCAAATTGGCTGCGCAAAATGCAGAAATTCAATTGAGATTATTTCCTACATCATTTCAAAATGCATATACCTAACAAGGGAAATAGGTAATAATGTCGATATCTAACCTATTTCTTTTGAAATTAATACAAGTTTGATAACATTCTGGCTAGTTCGATCACAGATTTGATTTCTAATNAAACCGGAAACAATCATACAGTTGTGAATTGAGAGTTTTGACAAAATTCACCTATAAAAATCTAAAAATGTAGAAGAAGAAATTTAGACAGTCNATCTCATATCATATCCAAAAGTTGATGTGAAATGGACCACATTACTCATCAATTTCTGTTGCTAAATGGAGTAGATCATTATGAAAAGGATAACTAATCTGGGGGGCAATCTTGTCGAACCTAAAATCGAGACAAGTTCAACTCGACTAGATTCAAAATCGTATTTCAATACCAAGTTTTTCGATTTTCAAAGAATCCATGCATATCCAGAGACAAAAGAACAAAAAACCTGGGAATTGTGGCGGAATACACTACGGTCCTGTCTAAATGAAATATTCTGTTTGGATAAATTCGGTGAAGTTCCTACACCCGACCTAATTGTGCAAAAATCTGAATCATATGAGGGGTACCGGTGTGACAAAATAGCTTATCAAACTCTGCCCAATAACTGGGTTAGTGCTTACCTNCTAGTACCTCNAGGACCGACCCCCCGACCAGCAGTGATATGTCCCCACGGACATGGAATGAATGAGAAAGAAGGAGTAATTGGTAAGGCTAAATTTCCAGGTGTCCCGTATGCACAAGAATTAGCTCGACAAGGAATAGTCGCACTTGCTCCTGATAACGCCTTTATGGGAGAACGTCATATAAATTACCATGGAAACTCAGGTTGCATGGTTGGGTGGGCTCGGCTCAATCATATGGGTCAAGACCTGACCGGCTTGCGTATTTTTGATCTGATGGCAGGTATAAATTTGCTGAATCAACTTCCTGAAGTCGATTCAGCAAGAATTGGTTGCGTAGGATTATCGGGTGGTTGTTGGTTAACTCAAGTGCTCGCTGCGATAGATCCTCGAATTCAAGCGGTAATTCTCAGCGGATTCTTTACAACTTTTGTTCAAACTATCTGGCATGGCCACTGCGTATGTCATCATCCTCATGGTATAGGTTTGGTATGTGACTTGCCCGACTTATCAGCATTAATCGCACCCCGCCCACAATTTATTGAGTCAGGCATCGATGATGGTCCCTATCCCCATGAACCAGCTTTTTCCATGGTCTACAAGGCCTATGATCTACTTGACTCTTCGGGAAATTTACATTTACACCGCTATCCGGGAGGGCACATGTTTCACGGTGAAAAATCGATCCCATGGTTAGTCAAAACTTTATCAAATGTAATCTCTGAGGATTGATCTAGTAATCTATTACTATCCAGATATTGCGATAATTAGATCTGGGGCAAGAGACATAAAGAAATAAATCCCGTAAGAAGGTGGTTCTACTAATTCCCTCTCTACCAGTACTAATAGGTTCATCACGATTTGTTTGCCCAAGTCTTTTTCCTATATGTTCTGACTTAAGCTAGTTGTAATANTTATGACCTACCCAGAAGTCTGTGATATTATCTGATTGAGAATTTTAATCGTGGGCACGGAGTTTTTTAAACGGTCATTTCCCCGCATTTAAGCTAACCCGCATTCAATTTTTTTGATATTACATTGTTTCCGCACTTGTACAGTTGCTCTACTGCAACCATTATTAGACGAACCTCTACAAGACTGATACAAAAAGGAAAGGCAATTATGCAGACTTATCGNGCCGCAATTGTCGGCTGTAGCCGGATGGGAGCGTTTATCGACAANGAAGTGACTGACTACCGAGCAATTAGACTACCATATTCACATGCAGCTGGTTTCCACGGCAGTGAGCGGATAAATCTGGTTGCCTGCTCAGATCTTCGGACCTCGGTAATGGAAGAATTTGGTAAATGTTACGATGTACCAATTGGTCATCAGTATGTTAACTATCGTGAGATGATTGAGAAGGAAAATCCAGATATTATTAGCGTTGCAACCCAACCGGAACAACGTGCTGAAATTATTACACATGCTGCAGAAAATGGTGTAAAAGCGATATATGCAGAAAAAGCGATGGCCGCTTCCATGAGTGAAGTAAACGCGATAGTAGAATCGGTAGAACGCAATAATGTAATTTTTAACCTAGGTACTAATCGTCGCTGGCACACAGGATTCGACAAAATGAAGGAGATTATCGATAGTGATGANTTGGGGAAACTTCGAACGTTAATTATTTACTCCAATGGAACACTATTTAATACTGCTAGCCATAATTTTGATCTTATTTTGCGTCTAAATAACGATCATAGTGCTAAATGGGTGTCATCACATCTACGTAACAGCGACCAAACTATTGAGGGAAACATTATACATGAAGACCCTATTGGTGAAGGAATGATTCAATTTGAGAATGGAGTGATGGCACATGCACTCTTATCTCCTCGGCACAGTGAATGGGAGGCGATCTGTGAAAAAGGGAATTTGACTTGCTGGAATAACGGTTGGAAATGGAAAGTCAGATATCAAAAGCAGATTCCAGGTTGGCGAACCGGCTTTGTTGAAGATACATTTCCTGATTTTGAACGATCAAGTTCTACAGCAAATCTTATTAAGGATATTGTGAAGTCATTAGATACTGGCGAACCAACACGAGGGGGAGTACGGTGCGCCTACGCTAGTACGGAATTGATATTTGCATTTATAGAATCCCACCTAGGAAATGGTATCAGAATAAGTGTACCGCTAGAGCAATCNCAACTACAGCTACACAGATCACATCAACCAAGACAGCCGAAAGTAACCTAGAGACTGATGTTAAAGACCGGATTTAATTTCTAACATTGTGTTAGGTGGACCCCTAACCCGTGTTGGTGTATCTGATACTATCCTCGTCCAATTCAAAAATGGAGAATACAGAAAGTCAAGTTAAGACCACAGGAAACGAGATTATTTAATTTCAGAGTGATAAGATTAACTGATCAATCGAAATATATCCACCCAAGCAAGAATTGATCACTTTTNTCTTGGGTGGATATAAAGGTTGTGGGGATACCGAAGTAGCGATAGACAAAACTATTATATGTGGAAATTGTGATGTCTACACACGAATCACTATGTATACAAAAAGTAGTTGAAATGCTACCTTGAGCTAAAGAAGTACTAATGATAAAAGATGAAACAANACCATTTCTCAAGACTAATCGTTAATTGGTAGACCAAGCCAATTGATACTGCCTAAATTTAAAATAGNTCGTCAAATTTACATTGTACTCTTTACACTAATTTCCATTTTTCGGCAGGACCATTGATTCGGATCTGATTTGTTCGTTCATGTTCAAATTCTATATTAATGCCGATACTTTTAGATGATCCGATTTGAGCAATTTGGCTCTTAGATAGCTCATATAGATGCGGTGATAACCCTTTAGATGATTCTAAAAATGGGTCTAGAGGATATAGTTGACCTATGTTTTCAATCTTAACTTTAGTTTGGGGTGAAGCATCAAAAACATTAATAAAGTATCGGTCTTGTTCTTCTTGCATGTACCAATCAGCTAACTGGGACTGACTTTCCAAAATTGTTATGTACTGACTCACAATTTGATCAGAAGTTATATCAATCAAACGGAATCCTTGAGGCTCACCTGAGACATTTGCTGACTGTAGACCGTTCTTCCACCAACTACCCGACACTGCTGCAGTAGTTAGTATTTGTATGTTACCCAAACGGTGACGACAATTTTCATGGTCATGACCATGTAAGGTTGCAACATTATCAAAGGGTTTTAATAGTTCTAAGACTTGATCAGCATTCATGACTTCGTTAATAGGAAATTTCATACCTATTTTCTGGCCAAAACGGTTGGGTGCAGATGTTGATATTGAACAGTGGCTAGCTAATATAATTGGTGTTTCTTTGGAAATTGGGTTTAGATCTGAATTAAGCCATTCCAAAGCCTGTTGGTCTACGATAAAGTACCAATTTTGCGGATGTTCCGTTGTGGGATTGAAAAATCGAACAGTCTCTAGGATCACAAAGTGTACTCCACCAAAATCGAAGCTGTACGAAAATTGACCTGATCTTTCTCCGTCTAAGTGTCCATTACAAATCTCATGATTTCCATTTACATGGTAGACGGGAATTGGCAATGAGTCAATCATCCGATAGTANATTTCAACTGCTTCTGGTGTAACACCTAAGTCCCCCCCATTAATAAGTAATTCTGGTTCGAAGGCAATCATTCGGTCTAAGCATTTTTCAAAGCCAATAATAGAATCTNTATTTTCCAACAAATGAATATCAGTAAAGAATATAAAGCGCATGTCTATTTACCTAAGAAAGAATCGATTAATCGACTGGGAAATTAACAGGTGAAGATTTGCTGTTTTACTCAAGNATCTCACCAAACACCCCAATTTTTTGGAATCAAATTAAACTTAAATTTAGGTTTAATTGACTATTCGTCTAAATTTGATGGCCGCCCCTGACATTATCCTNAGGCATATAGTTAAGGTAACTGCGAGCTGAATCGAGGTTCCAAACCATATTTGTATTGTCAGACATACCATTAACAGTAATGCAAGCATCTGGCCAATTCGCGCTATAGGTTTTAATAGCGGAGTCAAAGAGATGTAAGAAATCGCGGTTGGAAAGCCACATGTTCTGGAACCACTGGGTAGTATGAGCCAATTCAGAATCATGTTGATCTGACATCTTCGTAGGAGTTCCTGCAGCCGAAAGTGTACTTGGAGAATTTAGACCTGGTTGACACCAACCAACTCGGATAATGACAAAAGAGGTTTGTCCATCATCTATTTTACCTGTTACTTTGCAAATCCGTTCACCAGAAAATTTGGAGGTAGCATAAATAGTTGAGTCAATCTCAATGTGACCAGTATGCCAAATGGTGCCAACACCAACTTCGAGTTCAGTATTCAGTTCTCCGGCCAGCAAATTTTTATCTTTGTATCGTCCCATGACATGATTTGAACTAGCAAATACCACGCGCCTTAATGTTGAGCTGTCTTTTGCTGCTTGGCAAATATGATGAGTCATGTCAAGGGAGACTGTAGCATCATGCCAAGTAGCATCAGGATAAGGATTTTGAGCTGCAAGGTGTACAACAGTACTTACTCGATTTATTGCATCGCGCCAACGNAAGTCATCCCAATTGGATAAATCACATTCAAGAAGATCAACATAGTTTAGTCTTGGGTTTTTTTGAGAAATTGTTTTTAAGTGTTCTAGTTTTCCAGGTGTTGTTGTTGGCAAATCAAGACCGATAAGAGTTGATATCTCACCATATTGTGCTAAGTGACAGAGTAACTTCCAGCCTAGATTTCCAAGAGCTCCGGTGACAGCAATACCATGTTGAGTGTTTGTATTCATCTTTTTCCTTTTTATTCCAATTTAAGTTTGGTTCCCCAAATGAATGGAACATGAATTATCTATACCCAAATTAAATTCCATCATGTAATTACTAAGCTCGATAAATATTTTGTCTGCATATGGTTCTTTAAAATACTAAGTCTAAATTACCTGGTCAAGAACACTTAAAATCCCACTAAGTATCGGAAATTTAAACAGGAAAATTTATAATCAACTCTAGACCAATGGTATTAAAATGGATTGAATTTTCCCATTTGTCTATTCACCGATTATAGGATTATTTAATCAACTGAAGGTTCCATCGAAAAAGTTACTATTCAACCATTATACATGTAGTCTAAAAAGAGGTGAAGAAGGAAACTGCTAATCTGAACTCTACATTTCTTCCTATCTAAAATTATGCACAATTGTCTGCCAATATTACTATGCCTTTCGGGCAATATATTATTTCCAATTTATTTAGCCGAGATAACAAAATTTAAGGGAGTGTTTGACTCAGTATTACTAATATTTTGCAACTACTAAATAAAATCGATTCAGTATTAAGTGGAAACATTGTAGACTTTTGACGTCGATTATATTAGTCTTTCAAAGTAGAAGGAACTATAATTCCTTGTCAGATTAGACAATTAGACCAACAAAATTTTACTCTTATGACTTTGTCCAGTTATCTTTTTTTAAGTCTACTAAATTCAGTTTTCAGAACATTTTTTCACTGATTTTTAAATTCTCTACTAGTTAAAGACGAAAAACTTGAGGTAAAGNAAGTGAAATTCGACACTGCAATTGATGCTCNTATCNATGTCAAATACCTACTACTCAAANATTTGANGACCAAANCCATTATTCCTTTGAGTTNATCGTATNAATGCTGAACGAAACAAGGACAAGAATCCCTGATTTTCCTTACTTTTTTGACTCTAGGTTTAATACAGCGGCAGACAATATTTGTGAGTATCTCACCTTCTAACCTCAAAATGACAATTAAGAATGATAAATAATAAGATTGACTTTANCTTGAACGATGTCAGAGTAGCGTACGACAAATTGAAAAATTATGTCGTGAAAACACCTGTCCATCGCTGCTACAATCCTTTAATTGAAAAGCATTTGGGAAATCAGGCAGAATTATATTTCAAGTTGGAGTTTCTTCAGAGAACGGGCACCTTCAAAGCGCGTGGCGCCCTAAATTCAGCTCTTAATTGTACACCAGAACAAATACAACGTGGATTTACGGCTGTCAGTGCTGGTAACCATGCTATTGCTACAGCCTTCGTTGCTCAAATGATGGAGACAACTGCCAAGGTAGTCATGATCAAAGGTGCTAATCCATTACGGGTCGATAAATGTCGNCAATACGGTGGAGAAATCGTTTTTGCTGATGATGCACACAAAGCTTTTGAGCTCGTTAAGCAAATCGAATCTTCCGGTTATACTTTTCTTCACCCATTCGACGGTCGAAGTGTATCTATTGGAACTGCAACTTTAGGCTTGGAGTTTATTGAACAAGTGGTAGGTCTTGACGCTATTGTGTTAGCAGTTGGAGGTGGCGGGTTAGCTTCTGGTGTATCAATGGTGGTCAAAACGATTTTACCANATTGCAGAGTCTACGGCGTCGAACCAGAAGGGGCGGATACGATGTACCGAAGTTTTAAAAGTGGTCGGCCAGAAACTGTGGATCAGGTCACCACTATTGCAGACAGTCTCGGTGCCCCCTATGTTTTGCCTTATAGCTTTTCACTGTGTCGAAAGTATNTGAATAAAGTTGTTTTGGTCAACGAGACAGAGATCAAAAAAGCAATGTCAATGATGCTGTCTGATTTACACTTAATGGTGGAGCCTGCAGGTGCTGTGGCGTTAGCAGCTGTTTTAAACCCACTGAAACAAGAACTNAAAAACAAAAAAGTGGGAGTTATTGTGTGTGGATCAAACATTGACTTAAATACTTATCTAGACCATATTNGATCCCCTCTGTCGTAATTCAGCATTCTCTTTGATGAGATAAATANGCGATGGATTTTAGCGCTGTTTTGACCACATAGCTATCATTTCCCGGTTATGAATCCAGCTTAGAGAGATCAAATTACAATGAATGTTTGGTGTTGATCTGACCGAAAATTTTGATTTCTCTACCCCGTCTTGTTGAACTAAGTAGTATGAACCAACCTGTCAATTCGAAATTCTACTATCAAGTGTAACGAAGGAATGCTATCTCACTGTTCAAAAATTCACAAGCCATGATGAAGAAAATCACCTTGACTTTATTGCTGGTAGTACATTCTCTACTGTCGGCAGAGAAACATGCTTTACTGGTCGGGATTAATAATTATCAAAATGATATTGGCACCCTAAGGTACTGTGTGTCGGATGTAGAAGCTTTTCGGTCCACTTTGATTCAAGTCGTGGGATACAAACCAAGAAATGTACATTTAATGACTGACCAGATGTCAGGGCAGGATTTGCCCAATTTTATTAATATTCTTCTACGGCTTGAGAATTTAGCTAATCGAATTCAAATAGGAGATACATTCATTTTTTACTTTTCAGGACATGGTATCTCAACCCAAGATCAATCCTATCTATTGGCACTAGATAGCAATACAACGACCTACCGAACACTCAAACGGAGTGCTATTCCTATTGAAGAGGTTAACGATATTCTGTCCGGAGTCAAAGCGCAACAAATACTGACGATCATCGATGCTTGCCGCAACGACCCATCGGCTGGTCGAAGTAATCAGGACAATCTACTAAGTGAGAATTTTGCTCGTGGATTTCAGCTTGAACCTCGTACTGATGTCTTAGGCCAACCAGCTGTCAGCGCAAACCTCTACGCTTGTAGTATTGGTGAACGCGCCTATGAGTGGGCAGAAAAAAAACAGGGCGTATTTAGTTACTTTATGCTGAAGGGGCTACAAGGTGAAGCGGTTAACGAGGATGGAGAAGTGACTATAACCGAACTAGCAAATTACACTCAACAAAAAGTAGGAGAATGGACTCTTACCTATCGTGGGAAAAAACAGACACCCTGGCTAGTTCTACGAGGTAAATCAAATCTTGTCTTAGCAGAAAATCTTAGTCGAACCAGAACAAAGATTACCCGAGAAAGTACTACCACTGTTGATGCTGAAGCAGAAATGTGGGAAATGGCTAAGCATTCGGCCAACATATCTGATATTGAGGATTTTTTGCAGGCGTTTCCTACAGGAAAATTATCGCCAGTTGCTCAGTTAAAGTTGAAGCAATTAAAACGAAAGACGAAGATTGTAGAAGATGTGGAAGTACCGAAAACAAAGCCAAATA
>PAYP01000018.1 GCA_002714785.1 Candidatus Poribacteria bacterium
TGGTCTGTAAATCTATAAACTGCTATCGTAATGATAGGTTGATTATCTAAATCAGGTAAGTTTTCTAATCTTTCACTAGTCGTTGAACCTTCAATATAAGGCGCTTTACCTTTATAAATCTCTATGTCTTTATTACTAGCGCAACTAGTCAGAAAAAACCCTAGTAATAAAATCAATATTAATCTTGTCATATTAATCCTAAAATTTAAAATCACCTAGTTTCGATTATAGCATAGTTGACCGATCCAAACAATAGTGATGCAAATAGTTGTAATATTGAATTTTATAAATCCAGATAAGGAAAGCCGCTAGTGTTTAAAGTGACGAAATCCAGTAAAAGCCATTGCTATTTTGTAGTGATCAGCCATTTTGATTACAGATTCATCATTGACAGAACCACCAGGTTGAATAATAGCAATGACACCTGCTTGACCTGCAGCCTCAACACCGTCAGAAAAGGGAAAGTATGCATCAGAAGCCAAAACAGAACCCGAAATCCGTTCACCAGCCTTTCTAATTGCGATGAGTGTAGAGTCTACACGACTCATTTGACCAGCTCCAATACCAATACTTTGTGTACCCTTTGCTAGCAAGATTGCGTTTGATTTCACGTGTTTACAGGCTTTCCAAGCAAACAATAAGGACTGAATTTCGGGTTCGCTAGGTTTTCTTTGAGTAACAAATTGCAAATCTTCTACCGTGATTTGTTTTGCGTCTCGATCTTGAACCAATAAGCCGCCGACCATATGACGCAATTGCATAATTTTTGTGTTGGCGGAGAGAGCCCCAATTTCCAGGATACGTCGACTTTTAACACGCGCTAAAGCCTTTAGGGCTTTGGGTGTGTAGCTTGGAGCGATTATTGCCTCAATTTTAATCCCTGATTTTGCTTCTGCACGTAATGTGTTAGCAGTTAAAAGGTCAACAGGTCTATTGAAGCCCACAATACTACCAAAAGCGGAAGTCCGATCACAGTCTAATGCATTCAAAAATGCTTGTCCTAAATTATCATTAGTGGCCAAACCACAAGGATTATTGTGTTTTATCAAAGTGCAGGCTGGTTCAGGGAAGTCTTTGACAATTTCGATCGCAGCTTCTAGGTCCAGTAAATTATTATAGGAAATTGGCTGTCCACTGAGCTGATTAGCCCAAGCAGCACAAGGCTCATTCTTTTTTATCTCTCGATAGAAAGCTGCAGGTTGGTGGGGGTTTTCTCCATACCTTAAATGCTGAACTTTTTCGTATGACAACTCGAGCCTAGACGGAAATTCTTCATCGACTTCATCTAGACCTGAAAAATAACTGGAAATAGACTGATCGTAACTCGCAGTATGCATAAATGCAGATTTAGCTAATTCAAAACGAGTTGTTTCGGATACAGCTCCACTATTCTCAGCCAACTCACTCAAAAAATCTGAGTACTGGTCGATAGAAGTCAAAACCGTAACATCTCGATAATTCTTGGCCGCGGCTCGAATCATTGTTGGTCCACCAATATCAATTTTTTCAATGGCTTGCCTTAGACTGACATCTGGCTGAGCCACGGTATCTTCAAACGGATATAGGTTACAGACGACAAGATCAATCATTTGAATGCTATTTTGATCAGTTTGTTCTTTATGGTCTGGATTATCTCGAATTGCCAATATGCCACCATGAATATTAGGATGAAGAGTTTTCACTCTTCCACCTAACATTTCAGGAAAGCCTGTAAGATCTGAGACATCTCGGATGTTTACGCCTGAATTTCTTAGAAGATTAGCCGTTCCTCCAGTGGAAATAATGTCAACGCCGAAGCTAACTAATTCCTTAGCAAAGTCGGCTAACCCAGTTTTATCAGAAACACTAATCAGCGCCCGGTTAATTTTTTTCATTAGATATTATTGAGTTATTTATGCCAATGGGCTCGAGGAAGTGTTTAACATAACATCAGCTATGGCTAATGCCATCAATATTAAGCTTACAGCCCCATTGAGGGTAAAAAAAGCTAGATTTACTCGGGATAGATCATTAGGCTTCACAATCAAGTGCTCATAAATTAAGATAACGGCAACAGCACCCACACCAACCATATAAATCCAACCCAATTGTGAAATTTCCGCAATAATAATCAGTAGACACACTGTTACCACATGCAGAAGATTTGAAATCCAAAGAGCTGCACGCACACCAAATTTAACAGGAATTGAATGCAGGCCAAAGGATTTATCAAAATCAAAATCTTGGCACGCATAAATTATATCGAAGCCCGCCGTCCATAACATAACTGAAATTCCCAATAGTATTGGCAGAAGATTGAATCTACCTTGAATAGCGATCCAAGCACCAATTGGTGCAATCGACAAAGATAGACCTAACCATAAGTGTGCCAGAGAAGTGAAACGTTTGGTATAAGAGTAAAGCATAATAATTGCTAATGCAACAGGTGAAAGCTTGAAAGCTAAAGGATTCAACTGATAAGCTGAAACGACTAGCAAGCAAGCAGATAATACTACAAATATTAAGACATCAGTTTTCTTCAATAGACCGGCTGGAATCGCTCGCGTTTGTGTCCTCGGATTACGATTATCAATTTCTGCATCAGCTAAACGATTAAATGCCATTGCGCAACTTCGTGCTCCAACCATAGCCAACACAATCCAAAATAGATCAGACTTACCTGGTAAGCCTTCGGCTGCAAGGAATGCACTCATTATAGCAAAAGGTAAGGCAAAAATCGTATGCTCAAACTTGATCATTTCCAAAATTATTTTCACTTGTCGAAAAAACAATTTACTATCTCCCTTCGAATTAGACTGTTAATTTGTATACAGCACGGTGAATTGGGCGGCCTTGATCTCGATATTTAATTTCGAAGCTAGTCTGAATATAATTTGGGTCTTCAGATATTTCAGGTTGATAGATGAGTTGCGGCCAGTTAGCTAAACGTTGTTCTATCAACGCAAAGTACTCGGCAAAATCAGTAGCAAAAAATAGGCAACCTAAACCGGGCTGAAGGGTTCTAATGATTTCTGGAATCCATATCGGGTCGTTGAAAATCCGGCGTTTCTGGTGTTTATCTTTTGGCCAGGGGTCTGGAAAATAAACATGATATGCTTCCACGCTGTGGTCAGCCACATAATGGCGAACAAAATATGGAGCATCCACATAACTTATACACGCATTATTTTGGTTATGTTTCTTAAGTCGTTCTTTTGTGCGAAGTACGTACTTCCATGAATTTTCTATCCCTATGAAATTGGTGTCTGGGTTACGATTACAGGATTCGGTTAAAAATCGGCCTTTCCCACAGCCAACTTCAATTTGAACTGGATTACAATTACCAAAAAGATTGGTCCAGTCTATATAGGAAGTGAACTGACGCAGATCGAACTCGGTTTCGTCGCTCAATCGAATTAGACGGATTTGAGCCAACTGGGTCCAGTAAAGATCTGGTGATTTCTTCATTTGTCTTACCATCGTAATTTCCGGGCCAATACCCTATTGTTAATTGTAGAAAACATATTCGTGAAATTTAATTCAGCTTCGATTTAATCTAGAAATAAATTCAGCTGTGATTTAACGGAGACCTCTTGTGATTTAAGTTTGGCTTCGGCGATATCTTCAACTAGTAGTCGTCGTCCTTGGTAAAAATCTTTCCCCAAGCCAGGCATTCTGAGTACGTAGGCTGGGTTATATGTTGCTGACACAAAAGGTGCATACCCATTATCTGAAAACCAAATACCTCGTTCTTTGGCTAATCGAAAACTTGGCCGGATTATAAATTTGGCCGCAGGTGTACCCATGCATAGTATCACTGTAGGCGCGATTAATGATACTTCTTGACTCAACCAACGGTTACAGGATCTGATTTCACTTGATTTGGGCGGCCGATTATTAGATTGGCCATCCTTCCAGACAAATGCACGACACTTGAGTAAATTAGTTAACCAAACTTGCTCGCGGCTAAGTTGGTTTTCCGCCAGCACATCATCCAGAAGAACACCTGCAGGGCCAGTGAATGGTTGTCCAGTCTGCTCATCCCTGGCTGATGGTCCTTCAGCTACTATCATAAGCTTAGATGCGGGGTTGCCACTACCGAAAACAGTCCTTTGTCGGGTTCTAGCCAATTGACAATCTTGGCAAAACTGAACCTGATGTCGAATAGATTCAACCTTTTCTACTGAGTTCACGTCATTTAACTTAGTTACTCTTGGAATTGTCTAAGTTTTTCAGCTCCAATAGTAGCATCAATTAATGCTCGAATAGGGTCATCATTGGTGGCTAGAACTACACCCATGCGACGTTTTCCTATAATGGTCGGTTTACCAAAGAGCCGAACCTCACAACCTGCTTGTACAATTTCAGCAATATCATAAGCAAACGGATTCTCATTTTCTGAAGACAAAACCAAAGCGGCTGAAGCGCCGGGTGTCAAAACTTGTGTGCCAGTAATTGGCAAGCCTAGGATGGCTTTGGCGTGTAAAGCAAATTCGGATTGTTCTTGGCTAACGAGCGTGACCAATCCTGTGTCGTGTGGGCGTGGGGAGATTTCACTAAAGTAAACAGTGTCACCACGAACAAAGAGTTCTACTCCAAAAACCCCGTATCCAATACCATCATCGGGTACACTTGTCAATTCGGTAACAATGGCCTCTGCCATTCTTTGGCACTCAGCCAACACGGTTGCATTACAATCGGCAGGTTGCCAACTGTAGCGGTAATCACCATCAATTTGTAAGTGGCGAATAGGAGAACAGAAAGATATACCATCACGATGTCGAATAGTTAACAAGGTTAACTCGTAGTCGAATTCAATAAATTCTTCGATTATGACTTTACAGTCAGTTACTCGTCCATCTTCCTGTGAATGACTCCAGGCTGTTTGAATATCTTGGTCTCCCCGAATTACTGACTGCCCCTTTCCTGAAGAACTCATGATCGGTTTAACCACACAAGGGTAACCAACAGCTGCGACAGCGGACTCTAGCTCTGATAAAGAATGCGCAAATTGGTAACCAGATACTCTCAAGTTCAGGTCAACCGCCTGCTCACGAATACCTTCACGATTCATGGTTAGACTAATAGCTTTGTAGCTAGGCACTAAATTCTGCTTGTAATCAGCCAAAACACTTGTATTAATAGCCTCAATTTCAGGTACAATCAGGTCGGGCTCCTCTGTGTCTAAACAGTGACGAATTTTTTCACCATCTAACATATCAAACACATAACTGCGGTGAGCAACTTGCATGGCTGGAGCGCCTTCATATCGGTCGCAGACAATAGTTTCAACCCCCAGTCTTTGCAATTCGATAATAACTTCTTTACCTAACTCACCGCCGCCAAGCATCAAGACTTTGGTCGCATTTGACGCCAAAGGGGTGCCGATTTTCATAATCTTTGACTCCTAACTTTTAGGTACTGATTTGGTTTCTGATTGAGCTAATCAACTACCGCTTTATCTGTACGGAATTATGCCATTCACTGCTCACAACTGCAAGCTAGAAAAGCCGAGTTGGGATGAGCCGCATTAATTATGGAGTAAAGCCAGTTCTATAAAGGGGTTGATCTAAGAAATCAAGCATTATAGAATAGATCAGTACAAGTATTAATTCTTCTAGTAGATTGCAAGAAGAGCAACTTTGGAATTGTTCGACTTAGCATTTGAATATCAAATTTGTAAAAGGGAGTTCATGACTCAAAAATTTAATATTCGTTCCAAACGTCAGCCTAATGTGATTTGGGTCTTTGGTGATCAGCACCGAGCTCAAGCCGTAAGTTATCGAGGCGATCCGAACGTTTATACCCCTAACATTGATAATTTAGCTCGAAGTGGAATACGGTTCGATAATGCTGTGTCAGGGGCTCCTTGGTGTACCCCATTTCGGGGAGCCTTGTTAACTGGTACTTATCCACACCAAAATGGGACTATTCAAACACCATCACCCTTATCGCCTAAAGTTCCTACGATAGCCACAACCTTCAATAAAGCGGGATACCACACCGCATATTTTGGTAAATGGCATTTGGATGGATCTAATTCTAGAGAACACTTCGTACCAAAAGAGCGAAGAGGCCAATTTCAATATTGGATGGGATATGAAAATAACAATAATCAGCATGAATGTTACGTTCATGGCTCTCAAAGTGATAGCCCAATCAGACTATCGGGATATGAGACAGACACTTTAACTGAGATGATGATTGATCATCTCAAAAGGCATGTAGAATCTAAACAGGATGACTACCAGCCTTTTTTTTCTGTTCTATCAGTTCAGCCACCCCATGATCCCTATGTGCCACCAAATAACCCTGAATATGGAACTCGGCGAATTCACCCAGCCGAGATTCAATTTCGACCTAATGTCCCTGATGTAGATTGGGTTAAAGATCGGGCGAGTAACAACCTAGCTGGTTACTACGGTATGATTGAGAATCTTGACTATAACCTTGGCCGTTTACAAAAAGCGCTAAAAGAAGTATCAATTGATAGAGAAACTTATCTAGTATTTTTCTCCGATCACGGTGATATGCTTGGTTGCCATGCCCAGTGGGGAAAATCTAGTCCGTGGGAAGAATCAATCCGTATTCCTTTTATCGTCAGTAAAATCGGTGGGCGGGATAATATGAAAACCGGCTACTGCCCAGCTGTCATTAACCATGTGGACATTGCTCCTACGACATTAGGTTTATGTGGACTTTCTGTTCCTGAAAATATGGTAGGGCATAATTACGCAAGCTATTGTGTACGAACAGATGCACCAGAATACTCCGGGCCACCAGAGTCAGGTCCTGAAAGTGCTTATCTACAGCAAATACCTCGTAAAATGCACCAACACTCAGTTAATCGCTCTTGGCGTGGCGTAGTGACACAAGATGGGTGGAAGTATATTTGTACGCCTAATAACGATTGGTTACTCTTCAATGTTAAGGACGACCCTTACGAACAAGCCAATTTTGTCTACGACCGTTATTTTCAGTCAGAAAAAGAACGATGTCATAATCTCTTGAAACATTGGATTGATAGTACTGGGGACAGGTTTAGCTTGCCAGATATATCTTTACCTTAAGCAACTAAATTCAGATGAAGAAAAGAAAAGTCCCCACCTCATTGCAGCCTAAAGTGGAAACTAACGATAACGAAGGATGGCAACAACTCAAAATTGAAGATGCCATACGTCAGGTCAATGCTGCTTCTAAGCTAGAAAATGCAGTAAGTTTTCAAGAAGTTTTAGACGCCTTTCAGACGATGAATAAACATATAACAATGGCCAAAGATCAAGCTGAGTGGTTATTACAAAACAGCCCATATCCCAGTATCTTAGGAAAATTTCATTCGGCTGGAGTATTAAACGATATTTCGTTCCGCTTACACTGGAAATCAGCTCGTACAGTGATTCAACTTTATGATCAGATGGCTGAAGATTACGAATTAGAAAGTGTAGAAACAGTCGACCATACAACTAATGATTCGAACAAGTAGTTCAGAAACATTCAAAGTCAAAGCTAAGTAAATATACAAAAGATTAATCAACCCACCAGAAATAGTAGAATTCGCAACAGTCGGCTGTAGCTCTACACTCAATTTCATAAAAATAATCACAAGAATTCGTAAGGTTCACCCGATTGTAATTACTGAAATAATATCGTTAAAGGGCATACAAATGATGACCACCAAAAGATTGAAAAAATGAATATTAGGTAAAATCAGTCAATTCAGAGGCAAGCGCTCGGAAATTAGCAAAGCCAGTAATGGATTATGTCTAGTTTGGTCCTTCAGGCTCGGCCATTAGCGCAGAAGAAGATCTAAATCATTATAAAAACAGTTGAGGGTTTATAGCTAAACCAGTCATTCATATGGGTGTGTCTATTCACACGCGGAGTGAACTACAAAAGGGTAAAGATGACGACGCTAAGATCTGAGTTGTCGTTTTTTATCATAATGGGTAAAACATATATGCAGATACCAAGAATTGAGTCAGATGAAGTGATCGGTTTCATGAATGTCGATACCACCGACTTTGGTAACCTAACATTAGCTGATCAAATTCGTCACTTTGAGGTTGAAGGCTATGTCCTTCTTCCTAATATATTAACAGCCAGTCATATTGATCAACTAAAAGAGCAATTAGCTGATATCGCAATGGAACCCAAGCCGTATAGTGATTACCAAAAAATGGCCTGTGTTCAACCACAATGGCATAGTCGAATAGTGGCAGAACTAATCGGTTATCCTCCTATGATCTCGTTTTTGACGAATTTAATGGGTCCTGACATTGTTTTTACCCGTGGATTTTTCCAACGTACACATCCCGGTTCACCGGGGATTTCTATGCATACCGATGGCCAGCCTCATGGTTCTTCGATATTCGATTATGAAGGAAGTAGCCCACGTCTTCTACGTGTTCTATACTATCTGGACGATTTGACTAAAGAGCGAGCACCATTTCGTTTAATCCCACGGACGCATCTCTCTTTTCATGCGCAGGCAAACCCTTATTTGAGGTACAAGTCACATCCGCAAGAGATCACGCTTCTTGCTCCAGCAGGATCAGCGGTGGTGATTCCCAGTACACTGTTTCATGGTACACATCCTAATACTGATTCCAAATATCGTGAGCTGATTCAATTCGGTTACCGGCCGGCTTGGGCTGGACCAACCCAACCAGTTCCAGAGTGGGACAAAGAACTGATTGCGAATGCACCAGAACAAGCCAAACCGTTTCTACAGAGCCCCAATACTACTGGTGGAGTTTGGGGGCTAGAACATAAGCCAAAAGGAATGCCAACTACAGCTTCAGGTATTAACCCTGATCGTTGGTATTCCAAAAGAGAAAATTAAAGGTACTGAATAATCTACTGGAGGTTCGAGTTTTCTACCTGACGAGCCCTTGCTTTGATCGAAAAAGAGCAATATTATTNCTGGTTAATCTAGAATCTGAAATAACTGAAAAAAGCTACCATCATACCAGTAGGTGGTGAAACTGGATCTGTCTGTCAGTCTGATACTAGTTAGTTATATTGTAAACACGTTGATTCAGCTAANCTAAAANTTGTATTCCTAACGACTTAACAACTATTAGTATTCAAGTGAAATCACGCATCGCTACATTGGATGACATCCATGATTTAGTTCGTCTCAATGTTTTATTCAACGGGGTTAAGGTAAGATCCGATTATTTGAGTACGCAATTAGTAATCCCACATCGCGTTGAAACGCCAATTGTTGCGGAGGTGGATAATCGATTGTCGGATTTGCTAATCTGTGCCTGGCACCACGTATATTTTATGAAACACCTCATGCAGAACTCAGTGAGTTATTTGTCGAAAAGCCTTACTGTTGTCGCGGCNTTGAACGTTTACTAGTTACTCANGNAGAGCGTTTGGCATACGAAGGTGGTGCAAAAGAATTGTTTGTTCTGACTGGTTTCGATAACAAAGAGGGACAGTACTTGTATACCTNGATGGGATACNAGGACGATGATCGTTCGATTTCAAAGGACCTGTTAGGGAAAACAAACACTACTTACCGTTAATCAAATAAAAAAAGGAAGTCTACTTTTGAAACTGATCAATCGGTCCATANGCTTGGTCTAGTTCTCCTATACTTAATATTGGTAATAATCCAAAATATATTCGCCCATNATTCCGTGTAATATTCTGGAATCGATTCCAACCGATGCTCAAAAACGGCCTAGATAAAGCTTAACCTCCTCCTAAATAGCTGTATCAATCGGTAGTTGGCCTATTTTAATTCCTCGTTTTTATCTAATTTCTTGGCCCTGAGCCATTTTTGCCTAAAAAATTATTCAGTACTTTGATCACTATTTCCCCGCTACAAGCCCAAAATAATCTGCATATAAGCCTACGNTGTTACTTTTACACGCCATAATCTAAATTCATNTGTGGTTTGTTTCATTTTTCTTTTTTTNATTGACCAATTTAGCCTAATAATGTAACTATCAAGAACGACGNCATGGGATAATATACTTTATGAAACCAAATGTTTTATGNATCTACGGTGAGGATTTGTATCCTGATATAGCTTGCTACGGAAATCAAACAGTTCAGACNCCTGTACTAGATCATTTTGCCTCTGAGGGGGTTTTATATACTAACGCTTATGCGACTTGCCCNGTCTGTTCTCCCAGTCGTTCGGCTATGATTACGGGGCGTTATCAAACCAGTTTTGGGGCACATAATCACCGTAGTTGCCGACAGAAACCACTTGACGCACANATTGGACTGGTGACCGACTATTTTAGAAAGGTAGGTTATTTTACCTGCAACAGTAGTGGGCCGCCCTTCCAACGACNAGGTAAAACCGATTTTAACTTTCTTCGAACAGATCCATTTGATGGTANTCACTGGTCNGAAAGACAAACTGATCAGCCATTCTATGCTCAGATCAATATTACGGATACTCACCGTGATTTNACCTCTGATCCGGAAAATCCTATTAATCCCAAANAGGTTGACTTGCCGCCGTACTATCCAGATCACCCTTTAATCCGGAAGGACTGGGCTATGTGGTTAGAAAGTATTCAAGTATTTGATCGTAAGGTTGGTCAGATTNTACGTCGCTTGGAAAAAGATGGCCTGAAAAGTAATACAATTGTTTTTATTATTAGTGATCATGGTCGTGCTCATATTCGGGACAAGCAGTTTTTGTATGACGGAGGTNTTCGTATTCCTTGTATNGTTCGTTGGCCGGACAGAATTGGTGAGGGTTCTATTTGTNATGATTTGGTTAGTGGTATTGACTTTGCACCAACATCTCTGTCCTTATGTGGTTTGGATATACCAGAAGGAATGGAAGGTAATGTTTTTTTGGGAAAAGATGCACAAGAAAGAGAGTATGTTGTTTCGGCTAGGGACCGGTGCGATGGCACNGTAGATCGTATTCGATGTGTGAGGACAAAAACACAGAAATATATACGTAATCATCATCCAGACCGCCCATATATGCAATTCAACGGTTACAAGAAACAACAATATCCATTATGGACACTACTACCTCTTTTAAATAGAATTGGTTTACTNTCGGATGCTCAGNAAAANTTTTTAGAGCCAAATCGACCTTACGAAGAGTTTTATGATCTGATACTAGATCCATATGAAATAGATAATCGAGCAACTGATAACAAAATTAGAAAAGATTTAGCTTATCTTTCTGACCTTTTAGATTCTTGGACTAATAATTATGGAGATCAGGGAACCATAACAGAAANCCCGGAAATAGTTGCTGCAGAAGCGAACAAAATGCAAACTTTACACATTAAACGTATGGAAGCGAANGGACTAAGTGCAGATGTAAGCGACGAAGAGTTNGTCGCTTGGTGGGAGTCAAGATTGCTAGATGAATCGAGGTAAAACTTTCATCTTCACGATATAGTTTAGTAAACCATTCAAAAGAAGCCTCTAAATAGATATTTAGATTTGGAACTAAATTTCCAGACCTATTTGTTCTCTATGATGATTAGACCACGAGAAGGCTNTTTCCCACGAGGCTTTGATACCTTCTTAAATCGAAAAAACTTCGGAGGAACAAATGAATCAAGAAGACATAAAACAAGTTGGTGTAGTTGGTGGTGGAACTATGGGGTTTGGTATTGCTATCAATTTCGCCTTGTGGGGAGGCTATCCGACTATTATCCAAGATCTGAAGGAGTCTATCCTTGACCAGTCAGCGAAACAGATTCGATCAAGCTTAAAGCTTTTTATCGAGGAGGATTTGATTACGCCTGAACAGGCTAAGGAAGCTTTGGANAAAATCACATTGACTACTGACTTAGCCGAGCTTGCTAACAAGAGTGACTTCGTCACAGAAGCTATTGTGGAGATCCTACCAGACAAACAAAAAATTTTCCAAGATCTAGACCGTTTATGCCCACCGCATACTATTTTTGTCAGCAACACTTCTAGTTTTGTAGTGAGCGAAATTGGTATAGGAATCGGACGACAAGACAAAATTGGCCTAACCCACTATTTTGCACCTCCGCATATTGTACCAGGAGTTGAGGTTGCTGGTACACCAGACACCTCAGAAAATACGCACGAGATTATTGANAGCCTGATGAAAGCAACTAATCGTATTCCAATTCGAGTNAAAAAAGAAATACCTGGCTATTTGATCAACCGAATTCAAGCTGCNATGGAGCAAGAAGCCCTCCAGCTATGGTCGGAAGAGGTCGCNACAGCTGAGGAAATTGAGAAGGGAATCAAGGCTACATTTGGTTTTCGGATGCCACATGAGGGGCCAATGTCTCATTACGATCTAGCTGGTATCTGGAAATGGCCATATTCAGCTCGAATGGCACCTAAAATGTTGAATGAGTCAGCAGATCCTATGTCAGATAAAATCAAAAACCGGATCGTTGAAGGAACACCGTGGTTCTTGGAACCAGAAAATTTTGACGAAACCGTGGAAAGAAGAGATCGTGAATATATTCGTCGACTTAAAACACTTTATAGTGAATTGACATAAAATACTGGCTAGGGTGCAATGGAAGGCTGTTGGGATAAAACTCGGAAATAGTCCTTGAGTTGTTGACGATACTGGATGGGGATTTGCTGAAAATCGACTGATTTCAAACCTCGCTGAACCTCAGTTATCTTTTGCAGTAATTCGGGATCAAGCGGTGAGATTTGGGGTTTTACTAGGGTCGCCTTCGCAACCTCGCCCTTCCGTTTTTTGCCTTCTTCTCTTTTTTGTAAGGATTTAGTACTTTCTAACATTCGGGTTAAGATTTGCTTTTGTTTGTCGAGAACCTCCCGAGTTAAATTTTGACTTTTTAATTCAGATTCGACAGTTTTCATCTCTTCAGAAATACCCTCTAAATCACCTAATAGTTGTTTCATTTGTTCAGCCATCTTAGCCAGTCGTTCGGTAGCTTCTCGTATCATCTGTTGTTCATAAGCCATACGTTGTATCATCTCCTGATGACCGGGTAATTTTCCTTTCTGTCTCATTTGCTGACTAAGCTGCTGGGCCATTTCATTCAATTTTTCTTGGTTTTGGGCTAGCTGTTGTAATTGCTCCAGCATGTTTTCCATACTACCAGCTCCCATCTGCATATTCATCTGATTCATAGCATCTAATAGGGCCAGTGTAACTTGATTCAGTTTCTCTAAGCCCTGTTTTTGGATTGGGCTAGCCAAGCTCGGTTGCCGATCCTCTAATGCTTTGGCTGATCGTTTAAATGCATCACTAGCAGTTTCCAATCCCCAAATCAATTCAGGCTTAATCTGCATTTGCTGTTTACCTAGTTCCCACAACCTTGAAGCCAAAGTATCAGTTCCATTTGCTAAGCCAATTTCCGTTGCAGCTAGGCGTTGTAACTGGCTAATTTCTCCTTTTAGATAACGGCCTTTTCCTATCATCAAAATAGACTTTGTCTTTTCCCATACTAGCTGATGTTTTTGTGATAAATAGAGTGTGCTACGTACCGCTGATCGTAATTCAGCTAAAGTTTCTTCGGAGTTAGCGCCCTGCAAAAATTCCAATGCATTATCTAGGCCTTGGTATAACTCGGTCAATGTCTGTTCTACAGATTGAGCGGTTTCTGCATTTTTTTCTCCTTTCTGTAGTTGCTTGACCATTTTTTGTAAGGTAGCCGTGAGTTGATTTGATTGGGCGAATTGTTTTAAACGATGAAGCTCATTGCCTACCTGGCTCAATTGTTGTTGACTGACTTGAGCTTGATCAATCATTTCTTGACCCAACTTGCCAATATCGGTCAATAGATCGCGGGTACCAGAGAAAATCCGTTCTTCCTGTTGTGCTATGCGCTGACTTGATTCAGTTTGTTCCTTAGCCAGTTTACTATTTATATGAATTTGCTGATTTTTCAGATCCTCGGCTCTCTTAACCGCAGCTTCTAGTTTTTGCTGCAATAGCATCTGCTGATATAATGCTTTCATACGATCTAGTTTCTGCATAAACTGTTCTTGATTAAAATTTGCTTCTGTTAATTCTTGCTCCTGCTGCTTCAAATCTTGCTGTTCGATTGCTTGAGATAGTTGACGAAGTAGTTCTTTATGCTCCTCCGAAAGAGCTTGTTGCATCAAATCCTGTAACTCTTGGTATTTTGCTACTGTTTCCGCATCGAATAATTGTTGCTTCTTCATATGTTCAGTCAGCATTTTCATCTCTTCTAATTCTTGCTTGACCGTTTTTTCAATTTGTTTTTGCTTGCCCAGAGTTTCTTTTAAGACTTTTTCGTCTGTTTGACTAAGATCTTGGCTTTTTCTCAGTCGATCAATTAGTTCATCTACCGCCTGTTCAGCAGCAACTTGTTGTTCAAATATAGCCTCAAGGCTCTGAATACCGGCTTGCTGCTCAGATTCAACTTCTCCCAAAATCTCGGCTAGAGAAGGAAAACGGATGGTAAAGGTTTGAGAATTACCGACATTGGGCCCAGAAATGGAGTCATTATCTCTAGCTTCCAAATGATATACAACCACATCTTCTGGAAAAAGACGCAGCAAATCGAGGTCCCAGTCATAGTTGAAAATTGTATCAGTTTCAGGAGAAGCGAACTCAACTAACGTGAGTTGAGAAGTCTTCGGAGTGGTAGAACTAATGTCCGTTCCTTCAATATAGTAGACTAATCTTAGGCTTTGAACTCCAAAATCATCTTGCACCGAAATTCGCAATCGAACAAGCATAGTATCGTCTAGTACTGTATCAGTACCTGGTTTTAGGATTTGAATCCGTGGCCGTTGGTCATTTATTGCCTTAATTTGGTAACTAATGGAGTTTTGATTTGTCAAGCCATTAAATTCTTCCAAAGCAATATGATATTGATCAGACCTCTGTACGATAAAAAAGCCTGAAAAATCAAAATCAGGCGATAATTCTAAATCCAACTTTTCATCAGTGTCAAAAACTAGTCTGGCAAGCGTCACTTTGCTACTAGCCTTTCCCGTGATAGACACCTCTGTTCCGACTAGTACTTGTAAATCGCCTTGATTTATTTCCAACTTTTCACTGGCTCGCTGAGTATAAGGCGGATATTTTAATGCGAGTTGAAATTCATGAACCCTAGGTTGTCTTGTTACTTTTAGTCGATATTTGGGCGTTTGAGTTTCATTCACCTGAACGTAATATTCTAACGGTGTAGTGATGTGCTGAATAGTCGTTTGGTAGTATGAATTAATTTTATTCATCGGGTGCTCTTGCCATGTACCTTCCAATCGCCGATATTGGAGAGTAACACCAGTACCAGAGTAGTTTACAACAGCACTGAAATTGACTGATTCTCCTGATTGAATTTCGCTATCTCCAGGACTGATTTGACTTATTTCAATCTTGGGAGATATTAGTGGTGTCCGATCATTGGCTTCAAATACTGTGACAAATTCAGCAAACGAATTGGGGAATAATATTAGCTCTAGCGTCAAGCAGACTAGCAATAAAAAAGCATAAATACTATATTTCTGGATAGCTTTTATTTCAGAACTCAGGACATAGTTCAAACTGATTTTTGATAGGAAGCTTTGAGCATATTCAACGATTCTATCAACTAAATCGGTTGAATAATGAAGTGAATTTCCCGATTTAAGTGGATATAACTGCGTTGCACTTAGAACATGATCATTTTGTTCTGGATAAGCTTGACCAACCCAAAACGCAGCAGTGGATAAGGTGATTTTTTTTAAAATAGGTTTAAAACTGAGAAAAGCTTGATAGCCAACAAACACAAAAAAAGCTAGCATCATAGCCATACGAAAAATACGCGGAATGGGAAGTTGTTGATCCAAAAATAAAATTAGACACAATACTGGTAAAATTGAAACGACCCATTTTAAAATAGCCGACAAAATAGCTAGACTTCTAGAAAAGATTTTTAGTTTTTTCAGAAGACTTTCAATCGATTGGTATTTTTGGTGAGTATCCATTTAGCTTAGTCTGTTCCCACACGAGCAAAAAGCTTCGCGAGCCGATGAGCGTGCTCATCGTATGCTGACTGAAATATTTTTGACGAACGTTCAGAACCAATAAGGCAAGAAGCAGTTAATACTTGTGGAGGCACTCCTGCTTCTGTTAGTCGTCCTGCGACTTCAGCTTTTATTGAGTTAATCAATATGGATCCACCAACGGTCGAGCCTGGACTGACAGGAGTATCTAACTGATCTATCATCACCATGGAGTCTCCAGCAGGGACTCCATTATCCAATACTAAATCAACTACATCAGTCAATTTTATGCCATCAGGATGCTTCGACGAACTTTCTTCGGCATGTTGCCGCCCCACAATTGCTACAACGGGCATTCCAGCTTTTTTCATTTCTTGGGCTACTTCGATCGGTACGATATTGGTCCCACTATTTGATATGACCAACCCGCTGTCCTGAGCGCTGAGATCAAAGTTTCGTAAAATTTGTTTTGCTAAGCCCATTACATTTTCCAAAAACATAGCCTGACGTTGGCCATTAGAACCTACAACGGCGTTATGGTAAGTTAATGACAATTCGACTAGAGGATTAAATCCAGGGAATGAACCATATCTTGGCCACATTTCCTCCACCATAATTCGGCTATGCCCAGACCCAAATAAGTGTACCATTCGTCCAGCCAAAATGGTTTCAGCAAACCAATTAGCAGCTTGATGAATTTGATTTTCTTGCTGGGCAATAGTGTCAAGAATCTTTTTACATTGCTGGAGATACGTTTGAGTATAGTTTTGTGAGAACTGCATAATATTTCGTTATTTGAAGAAGCTTTCACTTACTAATGTAACGCAAGGACTAAGAGTTCTGCAAGCTACATTTTTAGTTAATTTGGACCAGCTTGACAAGCAATAATCAGCAGGGATATAATCCAAAACAATAGAAATTTAAGCAAAGTAGACGATTAACAGTGTCAACAGGATAGGTTATGGCAACAGCGGCAGCAGCAAAAACGCTCTATTTCCCAGAAGTTAGTCGACAATGGAACGATTGGGTTCAGGTCATTAATGTTGGTCGAGAACCTACCCGCGTTACAGCGGTAGCTCACCACCATGCAACTGGCCAGCCTGTCTGGTCTGATGAAAAACATATTAACTCGTTTGAGTCATGGATTCCGAATTTAGAATCCATTAAGGATAACACTTGGGTGCAGTTCAATGCTGAACAGCCAATTGTAGCCGAACGGCACATGCATAAAGATTCCAACATTATTGATTTAATCGGTGCTGCAGAGGAATATGAAACTATTGGAACCCGACTATTTTTTCCTGAAGTGGCTTCAGGGGCTCACGATTGGTTTCGCTTTCTCAACATTGGCGAACATGATGCTATGATTAATATGGTCATGCGAAATGTTAAAGGGCACACCATTTGGCAACATCAACATACAATCAAACCCAAAACTTGTTGGGATGTAGACGAAAAAGTAATGCGTCAGGCGAATGGAACCTTGGAGGTCATTAGTACGCAACCCATCTGTGGTGAAAGGCATATGCACTACCAAGGTGGTAAGACTACTGTTGGCCAATATGGACAGGTAATAACTGATGAAGCACGGACGCTATATTTTCCAGAAGTTGGACCAGTTTGGCAAGATTGGGTGGCAATTGTCAATTTAAGTACCAGTGAATCAGCAAACGTCAAGTTAATTGCACGCCAAGATAATTCGGGACAAACAATCTGGACCAAGGAAAAACAAGTAGCTCCCTTTGAACGTTGGTCGCCACCAATGGATGAGGTCAAAGTTAAATCTTCAGTGGAGGTAACTAGCGACCAACCAATTGCTGCAGAACGACATATGCATAATGGACCAAGCCTGATTGATTTGCCTGGAGCTTCAGAAGGCCGAGGTCAAGTTGGACGACGATTATTCTTTCCAGAGGTTCATGCGGGTGATTATGACTGGTTTCGCATACTGAATATAAGTGAGCATGATGCCATGGTTAGTATTGTTGTTAGGAATAGAAAAGGTGAAGTTATAACACAGTTTCAAGGACAAATTAAACCTTACCATTGCTGGGATTTTGATGATGGGAGATTGAAGGACGTGCGTGGAACAGTCGAAGCTGTAAGTACACAATCAATTATCGGTGAGCGACATATGCATTATAAAAACGGACACAAAGGGGCAGTTGTGGGTGCATATGGAGTAGTTCTTGGTGAGTAAACTTAAGATTTGATCAAACTTCCAGTAAAAACTCTGGGTTTGAGTCAACCCTACCAGCAATATTTGGTCTGGGTTGGGTGCAGCGTCATCTTATCTGGCGCGATCGGAGTGGTTCTCGCTCTAAGCTCGGAGTCCTCTATATCTATCCTCATCTTGCTTTCCGCAATAGGAGTGCTTACATTTCTATCACCTCAATTAGCTTTTTTCGTCACTTTCCTGTTCTTACCATTCTCATTTCGTTTTATTATTCCTGGCCGCAGCCTTGAAGTACAAACACCGACTGAGCCCTTGTTAGGAATGCTAATTTTTGTAAATTTTGTTCAACTAGTATTCGATGGTTCTACACACTCATATAGGAGAATAAGAAAAGATAAAGAAATTTTGCACAAAAGAATCTTTCCTTTGAAATGGCCAGTTATCCTATTCATACTGATGCACTTTGTTTCTACCATCAATTCACCAGACACCATTAGTTCTATTAAAGGTTCAATTCGAGCTTCAGTCTATATTTTGACTTCTTTTTTGACTTTCCGCCTAATCGAAGACAGAGTCGATTTGAGGCGTCTTGGTCTGGTCGCTCTCCCTCCAGCAGTTATAGCTGTAGTATGGACAATAATTGTTCTAATTTATAATCTGGATAATTGGCAGTGGACGAGTGCATATAATGGGGCACCTTTCACTAACTATACTGCTTATGGTCAATTTACGGTTACCTTTCTACTAATAGTTCTGAGTAAGTTACTAATCGACCGGTCTGATTATGATCGTATTATTTGGCTAGCGCTATTGATTGTTTTTACATGTGGTGTGCTGATGTGCTTCTCTCGTGGGGTTTGGTTAGCTCTATTATTGAGTATTGGATTTTTAATTCTCAATTTGCGACAAGATAACCTAGGTCCCAAATTAGCATTTGCTATTGTAGTGTTTGTAATTCTATTGGTCTTACTCATTTTGCCTGGTACATCTAGCTTGATTCAAGAACGCGTTTTTACCATGTTTGATCTAAAATTTGCGTCTAATCAATCTCGCATATTACGCTGGGGACAAGCCTTTTTGATGTTTCTCGAAAACCCAATTTTGGGCAATGGATACGGAGCTTTTGCTATGATATATGAGGAGAATCCGAGCTTGTCTGGTATCTACAAAGCCCAATTCCAACTTGGAGTACACAGCGAACATTTAAGAATTTTAGCTGAAATGGGGGTGTTAGGTGTCCTAACGTGGCTGGGTGTTTTATTTTCTTTTTTCCGGTTAGGTATACTAGCTATTAATCGGACTAGTGACGGTTTTTTTCGCTCACTTATAGTCGCTCTCCTTACAATTAAAGTATCGATGGTGCTACTATTCTTTTTCAATGATCTACCTGAAGGAGACATACTAGCAATCCCATTTTGGGTCGTATATGGATTGTTACCAGCTGTCGTTCAGATATCAGATCAAGAAAAGAATAAAAAATAATGACAGACCGGATCCAACTGTCTACTAAAAAACAATTTCTGTTTTCTATTTTTGCGATCCTATTAACTTGGTTCGCTATTGAGCTAATTTTCCACCTATTGACCTTAGTTGGATGGCTTACCTACAATATCTTCACACCTTCCATTTACACACAAGAGACAGTCAAATACCAACTAGATAGAAACGGTTCTCCTATTTTCACGGATGGACGGAAAGTTTATCGTCAACCTGGAGTCCCAGTACAACTTCGAGACTACAACTCTGAGGGGTTCGATCCAGAAGATGCTCGGCGATTTAACAAAGACTCAACGAATTACAAACAAATTGGTTTTTTTGGTGATTCGTATACAGAGGGACTACAGGTCAAGCGTCAGCAAACTTTCCCTCGTCTTATTGAGCAATATCATGGAAGTAAATCTGTCAAAAAAGAAAAGATGGTTTGCTTTAATTTCGGCGTCGGTGGTACAGGCACATATCATCAATATTTGCGTTATTTGACGGTTTCAAAAAAGACGAAATTGGATCATGTTGTCGTTGGTTTCTTGCCACAAAATGACGTCTTGAATAACCACTCACAACTAGGTAAACCATTTGAGTTACCTAAAGCTCCCTACTTTTTAACTGCGGCCAGTAAACATGCACAAGACAATATTGATAATTCGATTAGACTTATAAACAAAAAACATTACTGGCTAAGACGAACCATAGGCTTCAGTTTTTTAGCTAGTGGTGTTTATCGATTGATGAAACAGTTGCGAATGAGTGGACAGCAACGCAAGTCTAACACTTGGAATATTCGCCAGAACTGGCTCGCGGTTTATGGAGAACCACTAAACGATATTTGGAGAGAAGCTTGGCAAATTACAGAATTGATTTTACTTCAATTCCATAGGCAAGTATTAGCTGATGGAGCCAAATTTTCTCTTTTATTAGTGGCCGATTCTTTACAAATCGGAGATCATTCAGTTTTGCCATCAGGCTTAGAGAGTGATTTGGATTTATCATACCCCAATAGGCGGTTAAGATCATGGGCTAAAGAATATAACATTGACTGCGTGGATTCCTTGCCTTATTTTCTCAACAAAAAGAATGAACTTAATTACCCATATTTTTCTTGGCACAACGACGGACATTATTCTTCAGTTGGGCATACGACGATGGCTGAATTTTGGCATAACAAAGAAAAATAATGAGAAATACTACGGATGATTTTGGCCAGCTTTTGGTTTCTCCTTGCTAATCGTTCGGTTAGGGCCAAAACGGATATGCAAACCAGAATGGGGAATAGGCGTTTGACCGAATAGAACTAAAGTAATCGCCCAAAACAAAAGTGAGAACATCACTAAAATAACAAAACCATACCCAAAGGCCAATAAGTACGAGTCCTCGATCAGCATTTTAGTAGTAGTTATAACAGTGGGTAACTGAATCGTAGTAACCAAGCACAAAACAGTTGCTACAATACCGTTAAAGGTGATTGTACCTTCTGTAACAATACGTCCAGGAGAAAATCTAGGTAATGCACGTTCGAAGTTAAACACAATGATCCACCACATAAAAACGATATAAAGCTGCTGTCCCTTCCCCATCCAACTGTTGGTTAACAGATAAATAGGGGTCTCAGAGTGTACAGTTAACAGATAGAATACAGCCACACCAACACTGATATAGATGAGTTCAAACCAACCCAAAAACCCTCTGGAGAAAAGAAACATACCTGTCGTTGGAAGTCCATAGAAGCGTTCTGGCAAAACATCTATTTGTTCAATCCACGTCAAAACAGCTTTTCTATGATTAAGGTAAGTTAAAATGACCAAAACAAAAATAATAGCAAAAAGGTGCGTCCATAGAGGAAGCACCGTCATATAGTCTATTATGGGTTGTGTTGATCGTAGAATACCAGTACCAGCCACCAAGGCTAATCCCAACAGGAATCCTTGTGTTTGCTCCATAATGCTATGCCAGTTAGCTTGCAGATTAGTCTTGATCCAGAATAGTTTGATCATTTGACCCAAGGCAAAAGCTAGTCCCCCCAAAAAACCTGTTGTTAACATGGCTAATCCAATTATTGGCAGATCATGTCGAAAGCAAAAGATAATTGCCCCAGAGACTATGCCAACACAACCAGACCAATTATCACCACGCGGTGGTGTCATCCGTAACTTGAGTAAATTGACTAATATTAAGAAAGAAATCCACCAGCCAGCACCTAAATGAAAAATCAAGGAAGTGGCAAAATCAAAACCACCCCGTATAACTACAACAATTAAAGTCGAAGCCAGAGCAACTGTAACATCCAGCCAATCCGTATCATACCAGTAGAGTGGACTTTCGTGTCGCCTAGAAGATTGGTAATCATAGTTGTAATGCAGAAACAGGTCTACAATTACTAGTTGCAATGTCCAGCCAATAAAAACAAATAAGATAGGGAGAAAAAATAAGTGAAGCTGTGAATTTTCCAAAACAGCTGGTAGTGATAGCGCTAAACCTCCAGGAGCAGCCCATAGGAAACCAATAGCAAACAGGTTGGCAAATCCATACAAAATCGTAAGTGAGTGCCCAGAATGGGTGTACGAAACTACCTGCATGTACGACATACTACCGCCAAACGACCAACCTATAGCACCAAACATAGCAAAGAAGTGGATACGCTCTAACCAATCAGAACGACCAGCAGTTAAGCAAATAGCCATGGCCGCTAATGCACCAGGCAGAGCAGCACCTACCTCATGGCCAAAGTTGCCTCGAATTCCCCATCCGATAGACAAAGAAAGAGCACCCAACAGCCACATTTGCCATGGAACATCTATGATCAAATCAATCAAGCTCAACTCCTTTAGCCTATGTTTGGCTCTGCCAAACGAAGTGTATTCTCAAGAAGTATGGCTCGTGTCATAGGCCCAACTCCTCCTGGTACCGGGGTGATTGCACTAACGATTTTCTCCACTGCTTCAAAATCAACATCCCCAACCAGATTTTGCCCAACACGATTAATACCAACATCAATGATCACGGCATCGGGCTTGACCATCTGTGATGTAATCATCCTTGGTCGTCCTACAGCCGAAATCAAAATATCAGCCTGTCGAGTTTCAGTTGCCAAGTTTTCTGTTTTAGAGTGGCAATAAGTGACCGTAGCATTACGCTCCATCAACAGTAGCCCAACAGGTTTACCAACTAGAGTACTACGGCCGATACATACAGCTTTTTTACCGGCAATATCCAAACCGATCTCATCAAGTAGACGAATAATACCAGTGGGCGTACAAGGGGTAACTTGATGGCGACCAATTAATAAACCTCCTTGATTAGCGGAACTTAAGCCGTCTACATCTTTGGTCGGAAGAATTGTGTCAATTATAGCCTGACCATCGATATGATCAGGAGTTGGCATCTGTAACAGGATACCGTCTATTTTTTGTAAATTGTTTAGTCTATCGACTAATTCTAAGACACGATTTTGGCTCACATTTTCAGATAATCGATGAACCTCGGAATGAAAGTTGACCCTATGACAGTCTTTGATTTTGTGATTGACATAAACAGTTGAAGCCGGGTCTTGTCCTAATTGTATTACAGCTAAACCGGGTGGTCGACTAAGAGTTTTGACACGTAGTCTAACTTTGCTACGAATTGATTTCGCAATTTTGTTTCCATCTATGATCTCGGCCAATTTAGAACTCCTTAACTCAGATGCGAGACAGATAACTGTTGATGGAAGATATCTTCCAAAGATGGTTTGACTATACGTAAATGACGAATTTGCGCATTGGTCTCGAATGCTAATTGAAAAAACTGGCGACTGATACTATCTAACTCTTGCACCGAGTCAAGAAATTGTTGGTTAGGTGTAGCCAAAAATCTTAATTCAGAAACTTTTTCACATTTGAAGCCCAATAGATCGAGTTGAACTAAAAAGCGTTCCACATCTCCTTTTAGCTCTATTTCATAGGCTTGCTGTTGGCTATCTCGCATGGTTTTTATTTCGCCACTAAAAGCAATTTTCCCATCGTTGAGAGCTATGATAGAGGTACAGGTTGATTCGATATCTTTCAAAATGTGAGAAGAGAAAATAATATTAGTGTTTTGCTTTAACGAAAGGTCAGTAACTAATGATAGCATTGCTTCTCGTCCTCTTTGATCCATGCCATTTGTTGGTTCATCCAGTAGTAATAAATCTGGGTCATGTACTAACGCTTGTGCTAACTTTAGCCTTTGTCGTACTCCAGTAGTATAGGTTTCAACCGGTCGGTATCGAATTTCATCGATGCCAACGTAATTTAGAACTTCATGGGCTCTTTGCCTCGCAGCCTTCCGATCCATTCCACAAAGTTCACCTGCATAACCAACAAAACTGACAGCATTCACACCTGGTATATAACTATCATTTTCTGGCATATAACCAATTAGCTGTCGGACCTCTGTTTTACTGGATCTAACTCCTTTTCCAAAGAGATTGACATGACCATTCGTTGGGACCAAAAAACCAAGCAATGTTTTGATTAATGTACTTTTCCCCGCACCATTTGGTCCCAAAAGGCCTATTGCACCACCTTTAATTTGTAAATTTAAGTTGTCTAAAACTACTTTCTTACCATAACTGACGGTTAAATCTGTTAACTCAAGTAACATTAGTAAAAAATCAATAGAGCCCGAAATTCTAAGGTTATTAAGAGAAAGTATACATAGAATATACAAAACGTAAAATCATGTCGCATTTTAGAATACCATTCTAGTCTTTATATCTCTCTATTATCCAAATCGGTATACAATTACAGAGCATCTTCAAAAAATTGCATCTCAACCGACTCACCAGCTTTCACTCTCGTATTTGCGGGAATTACAACCAACCCGTTAGCTAAAACCAGTGAATATAAGATGCCAGAGCCTTGTGGACCAGTCACTTTAGCGTAATATTTCCCCTCTCTTTTTTCTACCAATACCCGCATATAATTAACACGATCAGTATTATTAACCACATCCTGATTTAAGGTGGTTTGAAATATTGGTCGTTTCAATGCAGAAAAACCCGCCATCTTCCTCAACGCTGGTCGCACAAATAATTCAAAAACTGTCAGGGACGAAACAGGGTTTCCTGGCAACCCAAAAATGGGTTTTCCATCCACTAAACCGAAGGCCTGAGGTTTACCGGGCTTCATTGCAACACGCCAAAAGTTAATCTGACCTAATCGAGATAGTACCGATTTGACAACATCGTATTCACCTACCGAAACACCTCCACTGGTAATCAAAGCATCAGCTTTCAGTAAACCATCTAGTAAAGTTTCCTCTATATTTTTTTCTTTGTCGCCACATATACCTAAGTCAATACTTTGGCAACCCATTTCCTGAAGTTGCGCCATAATACCATAACGGTTACTATCTCGAATTTTCCCTGGGCTTAGGTTCGATCCCAAGTCAGCTAATTCATCCCCAGTGGAAATTACGGCCACTGTTGGTAGTCGAAACACAAGAATCTCTTGAACATTTAAAGCTGCCATCATGGCTACTTCTTGTGCGCGAATCAACTTTCCCTTTGGCATGACTAAGTCTCCGGTTTTTACACTTTCGCCTGGCAATCGAACATTTTCCAAGGAATTCACACTCTGAAACACTTTGACATATTCACTAATTGACTCAGTATCTTCTACCATTACTACGCTATCGGCACCATCCGGTAGCATAGCTCCTGTCATAATTTTTGCAGCTTGTCCTGATTGGAGAATTAGCTTGGGAACATTACCGGCTGGTATTATCTCATTAACTGACAATTGAACAGGTTGGTCTATTCGCGCCAACTGTACGTCTTTGGACATGACGGCGAATCCATCCATTGATGAATTTCGGAAGGGAGGCAAGCATTCTTGAGCATATAAATCTTGGGCTAAAACACAACCCAAGCTATCTGAAATATGTCTATTTTCAGGCTCTAAAACTGAAACGGCAGATAAAATTCTATCCTCGGCTTGCTGAACAGTGAGAATCATTTTCTAATTTTCCTTTTATTGTGGCAAAAACTTTAAAATCATTATGCTAAAAACCTTTTGGTGAGATGACTGCTTTGTTGAAGGTAATCAAATATAAAAATAACATCAATATAGTTATCTTGGCAAATACCTATTCTTGTTAAAATCAAGGTACATCGATAATATTTAGGGTAATAAAATCCCGAAAGAAACACATAATAAGATCATACTACTAAAAAAATCATGGTTTGATTAGTACTGGACTTGGTGAAGAATTGGGTCTTCACCAAGTAACGGTTTAGTAAAATCTATCGGCCTTATTAATACAAGGTGATGTATTACCAAAAGAAAAATTGAACCAGAACCAGCCTCAAAACATCTATTCTTTAGCGACTAAAGAAATTAGTGAATTATTCCTAGGTGGATATTCTGGTTTTGCAATAGGTTTACTCGATTCTGTTATTGCCGTCGATGGAGAGCAAAAACCCCGTAACCTGTTGCAACGATAAATACAACAAAAGGCCGATGTTTTTTTGAGGAGAGCGAATCCATAGAGCATTAGTGAGAAAGCCGTTTTATTAGCTAAGTTTTTTAACCAACAAGGTTATATGGTTGAACTAGAAGAAAAGGTGGACGCTTTCATCATTCGAGAGTACCGTTGTACTCTAATCAACCTGACGGAAAAGTACAACCAAATTTGTCAAGTCCAACTATCTTTCCTAAAGAGACTGCTTGGTCAAGATGTCGAGCGTTGGTCCTACACTAGGGGGACAATTTTCGCAGTTATCGCATACCTAAGCCAGGGAAAATATAGAAACCACTCTGAACTCAGTAAGGCTGGATTCTCGGTGACATTGGTGGATGAGCTAATACAGTCTCATCGAAGCTTTTCGTGAGAAGTTCCCATTTCTTTTTCTCCCATTTTGGGATTTCGGATAGATCTTCGTGTTCCCAAGGGTCTTCAACCAAGTCATATAGTTCACACACATCTTTTCGGTGATAATTAACTAGCTTCCATCGATCGTCTCGGTACATTGTAGCATGGGTCTGATCAGGGTAGTCGATTGCGCCATAAAATTCACAACGAACACTTTGCCGGTGCTTAGTGGTGTACCCAGAGAGTAGGCTATGCAAAGACTGGCCTTGTAAATAGAACGGTTTTTCTAAACCGATACAGTCAAGCAAGGTAGGGACCAGATCAACCAATTCGACTAGAGCCTCTGAGATTACTGATTTTTGATATTTTTCAGGGTAAGAGATTATTAGCGGAACTCGGACTAGTCCTTCATAGAAACGGCATCCTTTCAAAAATAATCCATGGTCGCCAAGCATTTCACCATGATCAGACATAAAAATGACTATTGTGTTTTGACGCTGTCCTATTCGTTCCAGAAAATCAAGTAGGCGACCGAATTCAGTATCGACCTGTTCAATCATGGCATAATAAGCCGCTTGAATCTTTTTCATTTGTTGACCTATAGGAGCCTTTGGTTTCGATTGGAAGTCTATTCCTAAATCGACAAGTTTTTTTTGATGGTCGAGGTCAGCATTTCGGAAGTTAGCTCCTGGCAGTTGTTGTTGATTATATTTTTCATAATAAAACAAAGGAGGATCAAATGGTGGGTGTGGGTCAAATGGATTAACTGAGAGAAACCACGGTTGATCAATCGCTCTGTTCTTCTGAATAAAATCAATTGCCTTATCGGTACACCAGAAAGTTTGATGAAGATGACGAGGAATATTATCTTCAGTAGCCGATGGCTCATATAAGCCGCCGAAGTCTCGTCGGGACTCAGCATCTCGGTAATTAGATGCATTAACTGGTTTTTGCATTAGAAGCTCAGGGTCTTCTCCTCTTTTTCGTATCCATTCAGCATAGTTATGACCAAATGTATTTGGACCTTTGTGGTCATGACTATACTGAAAGTAGCGGTAACCATCCGCAACACGTTTTTCTTGTCCTAGTGCAGCACTTGAAAGATGCAACTTCCCTACTAATCCGCAATCGTAACCAAATCGCTCTAAAATATTAGGGATAAGACGATCTTGATAATAAGGCGGAAATTTTTCGATTCCGTTTCCATTGACACTAACAGCAGATGGATACATACCTGTTAGAAAGCTAGCCCGGCTCGGCGTACAAATTGGTGACTGACAGTAAGCATGGGTGAAGGCGGTACCGCCAGTTAAAAATTTGTCTAAATTTGGTGTATGTATATAGTTATTACCAAGAGCAGAAATAGTATCAAAACGTTGTTGATCTGTACAGTACCAGAGAATGTTTGGTTTTTGTTTCATAGTACGGGTCTATGCATGCTTCAATTGTCATGAAAGAATCAACTGGGTAATTTTTCGAGCATCTACTAAATTTAATCCATTTATAAAATATGTAGATTGAGGAGTCTCAATTTTTAACTGAGATTGTCGAATCATCTTTTGCCATAAAGTTTGTTCAATCGAAATGCATCTGATTTCCAAGATATTAACATCAAGCCTCACAATGGCGAAAGGATACAGGCTGAGCATACTTTGTTCTGTTAAAACTAACAGCTGAGAGTCTGTAAGTACAACAAAGTCTGGCTGAAACACTTGCGATCCGCCAAGTGCACAGAAACGAATAGTACAAGAAGTTAGGTGCCGGTTGGCCAGTTGTTGAATTTGATTAGGCAAAGAACCAAATTCAACCATAACGAAGCACTACAAAACGTTGGGTTGTGTGTGTCTCAGTGTATCCACAGAATGAATTAACTAAACTGTAAAACGACCGAGGTCATCATCGTCTAAATCCTCTAGGGAGCTAGTTTCCTTCTTCTCAACTAAGTCATCCTCAGCAAAGCTATTCTTGGCGATAATCTCTTCTTCAACAAAAATTGGTGCGTTAGAACGTAGTGCTAGAGCAATACTATCACTTGGACGAGCATCTATCTGCAGGGTTTCTTGACCAACAGTTAAATTAATCAAAGCAAAAAAAGTTCGGTCTTTTAAGCTGTGAACATAAATCGAGTCAACCGTAGCCGATAGGGCTTCAATGATATTTTTCATCAGGTCATGAGCGAAAGGGCGAGGTGGTAATTCATCCTTTAACTGTAAATGGATAGCAATAGCTTCACTTTGACCAATCCAAATTGGTAACAGACGTTTTTTCTCGTTTTCAATATTACGTAAAAATACCACTGGCGACCCAGCTGCATCAACGGATACAAATGCAACTTCAACTGGAATCATGTCGTTCCTCCTTGGCGAAATTTCGCATTGGACCGATAAAAAATGCGGATTGGTGCACCTTCAAAACCGAACGTACGGCGAATATTATTGACAAGATAGGCTTCGTAGTGCGCTTTTATTTTGTTTGTATTGGTACCAAAAATAAGGAAAGTTGGTGGATGTGTTTCAACTTGTGTCATATAACGCAACTTGGGACGAAACCGACCAACTCGAGGTGGTTGTCGTTTCCCTTTCAAATCTGACAACAGTTGATTCAGGTCAGGCGTTGGTACTCTTGTTGAAGCTGATCGATGAATTTGTAAACTCATATCCAGCATGTTATTAGTTCTTTGACCTGTCTCAGCTGAAATAAAGACTTGTGGGACATAGGTAAGTTGAGGAAATGTGCGATAAATGTTATCCGTAAAGCGGTTGAAAGTTGTCTCATCCTTTTTGATCAAATCCCACTTGTTGATAGCAATTAAGCAAGATTTGCCCTGTCTTGCTATGAAATCGGCTATTACTTTGTCCTGCCTAGATGTTTCTCGAGTAGCATCTAAAATCAACCAAGTAACATCACTTTGGCGAATACTCCTAATGGCTCTTTGAACGGTGGATTTTTCTAACTTCTCTTTTACCGAAGACTTTCGTCTCATTCCTGCAGTGTCAATCAGTTCAAATGGAACATGCTTATAACTAAACTGGATATTAACCGCATCGCGAGTAGTACCTGGTACTGAGCTAACAATCATCCGATCCTCACCTAACAATTTGTTAATCAGTGAAGATTTTCCAGCATTTGGCCGACCGACGATCGCAATTTTTAAGGACATCGGCACCTGATCGGGTAAATCACTACTTGATGGAAGTTGTTGTAATAGATCTTCCATTAAACTGTCTAAGCCTAAATTCTGCGTACACGAAATAGGATAAGGCGATGTCAGTCCAAATTCGTAAAAATCTATACTGGCCTCAGACCATCTTGCATTATCTGCCTTGTTAACAGCCAGAAACACAGGTTTGTTAGTCCGCCGAAGTTTATCCGCAACTATCTGGTCCTGTCGTAAGATCCCATCCCGTATATCCACCATGAATAAGATCACGTCAGCTTCATCTATTGCAACTTCCACCTGAAGTTGTACTAAATCGATGAATTCATCAATTGGTTCTATATCCATTCCACCAGTATCAATGAGAGTGAATTGGCGACTTCCCCAAGTAACATCAGCATACATCCGGTCACGAGTGACCCCGGGCATATCATGGACGACAGCTATTTTTTTACGAGCTAGTAAGTTGAACAAAGATGACTTACCAACGTTTGGTCGGCCAACAATGGCCACCACGGGTTTCCTTGTTATCGTGCTCATAGATTAAATGATCTTAATTTCCTTCATTACAAACTAAATCCATACGGTGAATAACGTTTATTAACAGTATTCAGCATCATGTTTTTCTACTTAAGGCTGTCAGAAGTCTAATGAAAACTGAAAATCAAAAAAGTAAAGAATATAAATTAACTGATCTCATCTGTGGAGGATTAAATTAAGTTCTCATACTTTTGCTTACTGTGGTGAACTTTCCTTTGATTGGTTTTTCAAAGCGTTCAACTTTTTTCGTGTCTGACGATCGTATCGATTTTGGCTCAAATATTTCTCTAAGGTTGAAACTGCTTGGTCTCGTTGATCAAGTTTTAAATAAAGTTCGCTCAAAGCGACCGCGGCAACTGACAGCCGTGGATTTTTTCCTAGCGCTATGGTGAAAGCTGAAATCGCGCCCTCGCTATCATCATTGAATTTCGCAATTTGGCCGGTAGCATAGTCCAACATCGCATGATCTGGGTTAGATTCGGCCAAAGCCTGAATGATCTGGCTGCCATCTTCTGGTTTACCTATTTCGTAACTAGTTATCGCAGCTTGAATTTTAGCTTGTAAGATCTTGTTCTCCAACGCGCTTTTGTCAGCTTGGTTTTCTGCTTTTTCTAATTCGCGTTGGGCAATCCGAGCAGCGTTGTTATACCGAGATTTGGCTTTAGAGTGCTGACCATAGCGATTAGAAACTTCNGCCAACTCTATTTGTACTTCATAGCTATTACCTTTCCCCTCAACGAGGTCTTGGTAGTATCCGGCACGAGTACGCTCCTTCATTCTGTAATTTAAGGCTTCTGCCAAACTTTGGAGGGCATCTTCATAGTCNGGGGATGCTACTACAGCTCTTTCTAAATACTCGACTTCCTTCCCTACATCTTTCATTTTTTTATGTGCTAATGCTACTCGCCAGTAAATTTCAGGGTCCATTTTTCGGTTAAAGCCAACGACTGATTTATAGGTCTCAATGGCTTTCTCGTATTCTTCGTTAGCGTATTGAGATTCACCCGCTCTAACAACTGCATTCAAGACCTCTTTATCCTTCCGAATAGCTTGCCTCATCAACTCCTGTGCTCTAATACTCATACCAACCTTACGATAACAAATGGATAGACGAAGATAAGCATAAGGATCAATTTTTCCTTGGTCGGCTTTTGCTAATTCAATAGCTCGAAAATAAAGAGCTCCTGCATCTCTATAATTTTCTTCTTGAAGATTCATGTTGGCAATCATCAACATGGCGTCGTAGAAAGTCCCTTGATCATCTCCTTGAATCGTACCGAAAGAAGCCATCACTTCCTCGGCTGTCACTCCAAATCCTGAGTCCTGCCCCATTCCAGCTATGGCACGACTCCGCTCTGCATTCTTGGGCCGATCTCTTTCTATTCGCCTCCGTTGACGTTCCATAGCCTGTCCTACAGGAGTTTGCGTAGGATCGTCTGGCCTCGGAATAAATGCTCCCATTGATTTAAGCTCCACTTTAGCCGCATCTAATTGCTCACTTAAACCTTGTACTCGCCCATACTTCTTAACAACCTGTTGATAAGTACGTTCGGCGTCTTTATCGGCCCCTAAATGATTTTTTTGGATTTTTGCCTTCAACATTAGTGCATCTGCAGCTCTTTCACTCTTGGGGTTTCTGGCTGCGAATTGGTCATAAGTCTCAGTCGCTTTTTCAAACTGTTTTGCTTTTTCAAAACTCTTAGCTAACATNAACTGAGCCTTATTGCTAATTTCAAGTTGAGGAAATCGATTGACAATCAATTCAAAATTAATTCCAGCTTCTTTATATTTTTCTGTTTTGAAAGCATGGATACCAATCCGATAGTACGCTTCTGCAGTCTCGTCGCTTTCTGGTGCATCAACCGTTAACTGTTTNTAAATACCAATGCCCTTATCCGCTTGTTCCATGACTCTAAGATAGAGCTCACCCATTGCTAATTGTGCCTGTCGAGCCTGAGTAGTTCCAGCNTTAGTATTGATCATTTCTTGGTAAAGATCNATTGCACCTTGGTAATCCTTCTCAGCAACCAAAGTCTCAGCTTGGCTAAATCCGCTGGTCAGCGAGGGAACACAACCATGCGACGTTAGTAACANCAGGCAAAGCAAAAAGGCTAATCCGTAATGCACAAATTTCATTATTCTTCTCCCAAAAACCATCCGGTAGAATTTAAACTTGGTACTATAGTCTAGTCAAAACTCTCAGAAAAGATTAGACTCTTGTTAGGTTATTGACTTGATTATTCGTTGACCAAACACTACATCCAAGTACTTTACTACGATTAGATACACTTACAAGTGCGCTCGAGTGGTGGATAATTCGTTCAGGCACCTTGGTAACGCGAGAGTATTAAATCCAGTAATTACTCTTGGTAAATAAGCAATTTAATTATTTAATTTTCCTTGTGGTAATCATCCTATTACTAGAGAACAAGAGCCACAATTGGTTTATAATATCTAAGATTCACTGTTTTGTACGAATCCGTTTGTTCTAGAAAGATTGGTAATGGATATCGTATCAATACAAGTCTTCAGAAATCACCATTAAGCAAATAATTATGATATCCTGTAAAACAGACAANTTGTTGAGTGTAACTAGTACTTGAAACCGTAGGTTTTCCTCTGTCTTCAAGGAGCTCACTGTTGAATCAAGTACGTCTTAAATTCCGCAATTATCCCACTAAAACATTTATGATATCTGGTCTAGTTATTAAGCAGAGACTCAGAAAATACTGATAGAAACCAGAAGNTNTTCAGTACAATTAGGTAAGACTCGAGGCAACTAGCTTTACCATGCTCTATTAAAAAATTCAGGGTGTTTTGCCAGCTAGATCCTCCGTACCGTAAACATTTAGCACAACAATTTTACTTATTTGATTGTTCTTCTTCTCTTTCACTAAATAGGGACATTTCAAACCGGTGAGAGAAAAAATCCGTCAATAGAAAGCTAAATTATATCAGTTGCCTGATATACCAGCAAGTGTATTTGAATACTAGAGATAACATGTTAAAATAGGAGTGAACTATTCTTTAGCATAGGAAGTCGCTGATGAACCAACCCCCAGAATCTTATGTCATAGTTAAAGAGGATGAATTAATTTCTTTTACAACGTGTTGTTTTGAAAGAGTAGGATTGTCTTCTGACCATGCTCACCTAATTGCTCGTTTTTTGGTTAATTCAGATTTAAGAGGCGTTAGGTCTCATGGAACGAGAACAATTAATGGGTATTGTAGTGCNTTTGAAAACATGAGTCTTAATCCTTCACCCAAAATAGAAACAATAACCCAATCACCTACTACTATGGTCTTAGATGGAGATGGTACACTTGGCTATCTACCTATGACACAAGCAACAGAATTCGCAATCAAAAAAGCTAAAGAGATAGGTCTTGGAATGGGTTTAGTTCGAGGAATTGGACATTACGGATCTGCAGGGCATTATACTCGACTTTGTTCAGAATCAGGCTGTGTAGGCTTTTCTGTACAGGGGTATCATAATCAGGGCGATTCTAGTAGTAATCAAGTTAAACCACAACTAGGTTACTTTGGTAACCCTCCTATAAGTTTCGCGATTTCAGGACAGGACGAACCACCCATTATTCTGGATGCCGCCACTTGTATTATGGCTGACTACCAGCGCGGTGAAACCTATGATCAGTTACTTTCTCTGATTCCAGCAGCTTTTTTTAAGAGTATNGGCTACACTGCCGTGGCTAGTTTATTAGGTGGAGGACTGACAGGTTTTACTCTACCTGAAAGCGAAGAGACACGAAAGAGATGGCCAGCCGCTAGAATGGGAGGCATGATCTTGGCTATTCACATTGATACAGTAGTTCCAGAATCAGTATTTAAGAAAGAGGTCGATCGAATGGTCCGAGATGTCAAGAACACCTACGAGCCTTTACCTGGTACAGAACAAGCACTGCTGCCAGGAGCAATTGAAGAAGACCGATTTTNATTTCACCAACAGAACGGAATTCGCTACGGAGAGATGGAGCAGGAAGGAGTTCGCATGGTCAGTCAAAGACTGGGTGTCCCACTACCTTGGAATGAGTAAAGCAAGCAGAAGTACCAAATTTTAGAACTAATATTTCTTACTTTCTTGCTTGCTTCCTGATTTGTTTNACTTCAGATTAAGGCCTCAGACTAGCTGTATNTACGCCATCTGAGCTCCATCACCCTTTCGGATATCGGACCGCACAACTCGCGTATAACCACCATTACGGTCAGCATACCGGGGACCGATTTCGCTGAATAATTTGCGCAAAACATCATGCTTNCCCTTCATTCTTGTGTGCAAGTTGGAACCGAAAATGACCTTAGCTGCTTGCCTTCTAGAATTCAAGTCACCGCGCTTTGCTAGCGTAATCAATTTCTCAGCGAAGCTCCTTAGCTCCTTACACTTGGGTAATGTAGATTGAATTTGCTCATGCTCAAATAATGCGGTAGCTAAGTTTCGTAGTAGTGCTTTTCTATGACTTGATGTTCTCCCTAGTTTACGACCTCTTTTTCTGTGTTTCATCTTTTTACGACCTCTTAAGCTATTTTGTGCCTACGACGCTAATCTTCATCTAAGTCCATGCCCAACTCAAGTCCCATCTGGCTTAAAATTTCTTTAATTTCGATCAAGGATTTTTTCCCAAAATTCCGTTGTTTCAACATCTCTTGTTCACTATGGATTACCAAATCCCGAATCGTTGTGATTTGGGAAGCCTCTAAGCAATTAGCAGACCGAACTGAAAGTTCGAGTTCAGCCACTGGCTTATTGAGAAATTTTTCGCGCTGAATTTTGTTCTCATCAATTACCTCGATCGGCTCAACNTAATGTTCATCAAAATCAGTAAACAAATTTAGTTGGTCTCGCAAAATTTTAGCGGCTTCAGTTACCGCGTCTTTTGCTGTNAAGCTACCATCTGTCCATACCTCTAACAGTAACCGATCGAAATTAGTTATGTGCCCAACTCGCGTTTCCTCAACTTTAAAATTAACCTTATCAACAGGTGAGAACTTTGCGTCTATTGGAATTACGCCTTCTACAGCATCGATATCCGCTACATCATCGGACAAGGCATAGCCACGCCCACGTGCTACTCGTAATTGCANGCCTAGACCATCGCANCGGTCCAAAGTAGCGATGTGCTGATCTGGNTTTATGATTTCAACCTGTCCGTTTGGTATAATATCAGCTGCTGTTACTTGCTTCGACCCTTTTGCGGTCAAATGTAATGTGATTTCTTCATCAGTGTTAACTAAAAAGCGAANTGACTTTAAGTTAAGAATGATTTGTACAACATCTTCACGTACTCCCTCGATTGTATCATATTCATGANTGACTCCATCAATTGACACAGAAACAACGGCAGCACCCNGAACACTTGAAAGNAGTACTCTACGTAGTGAATTACCAATGGTCATCCCAAACCCTNTTGCCAGCGGTTCAGCGATAAACTTGCCATAATTTGGTCTTAGGGACTCCTGTTCCGCCAGAAGACGTTTTGGTTTTGTTATTTCTAACCCGATCATCATCCTCCCCTATTGGTTGCTCTAATCTTAATTATTAGATAATATTCAGTGGCCTGACTAAACACGTCGACGCTTTGGCGGTCGACACCCGTTATGAGGAATAGGTGTTACATCTTGCATNGATATAATATCGATGCCAGCAGCCGCGAGGGAACGAATTGCCGATTCACGTCCTGATCCAGGACCTTTTACCCTGACTTTGACCCTTTGTACCCCATGCTCTTTGGCTTTTTGGGCGCAGACNTCAGCTGCTTGACCNGCTGCGAACGGTGTACTTTTCCGTGATCCTCTAAAATCTGTTCCAGCACTTGCCCAAGCCAAGGCATTNCCATTTGGGTCGGTGATTGTAATAATAGTATTGTTAAACGTCGCTTGGATGTGGGCTATACCTTCAGGGACGTTTTTTCTTTCCCGCCTTCTTGATCTCAATTCAATCTCCTTCTTTTACCAGAATTTACCTTAGTATTATCCAAAACAGCAAAATTGATTTAAGCTTTGCGACCCACTTCTTTTGCTTTACGACCGACGGAAATGGTTTTTGCCCGCCCTTTACGCGTACGAGCATTTGTACTGGTACGTTGCCCTCTTGCTGGCAATCCTCTACGGTGGCGTAGCCCGCGGTAACAACTAATATCGCTTAGACGCTTAATATTTTGGTCAANGGACCTTCTCAGATCTCCTTCGACTATNTAGCTNGCTCCAATTTCATTTCGAATTAAGCTAATCTCATTCTCAGTCAAATCAGCCACTTTAATGGCCGGGTCAATACTTAAGTCGGCAACAATCTGAGATGCCGTTGTTCGACCAATACCGAAAATATACGTCAACCCAATATCGACTCGTTTGTTTCGTGGCAAATCTACCCCGGCAATCCTAGCCATAATTCAGGCCTCCTACGTCAACCTTGTCTTTGTTTGTGTTTGGGATTAGCTGGGCAAATTACACGAATNCGCCCCTTCCTCTTTATGATTTTGCAACGTTCGCACATTTTTTTAACAGAAGCTCTTACTTTCATATNTTTTACCTTCCTCGACTTCTCATTGGTCCATCACTTAAGAACCCATCATAACGACGAGTCGTCAAATATGACTCAATTTGGTTCATAGTATCTAAAGCAACTCCAACAACAATTAGNAAAGATGCTCCNTGAACCATTGTACCAATTTTTAACCACTGCTGAAAAATCATTGGAATAATTGCAATCGCAGCTAGAAATACCGCCCCTGGCAGTGTAATTCGGGTTAGAATATTATTGATATACTCTTCTGTTCTTTTTCCAGGTGGAACACCAGGAATATGTCCGCGATTTTTGCGNAAATTGTCGGCCATATCAACAGGATTGACCTGAACAGCGGTGTAGAAGTAAGTAAAACCTATAATCAAAAGAGCATAAATAATATAGTACGGGAAACGTGCTGGACCGAACCAGACTTGTAGGCCTGTAATCCAAGTTGAGGTTGGAAAGGCTTTCTGNAAAAACCCNAATACAATACCAGGAAATTGCATGAGTGTAACAGCGAAAATGATTGGAATCATACCTGCTGTATTAACTCTTAGTGGAATGTGAGTCGANTGACCTCCATAAACCTTCCGTCCAACAACTCGTCGTGCATACTGAACTGGGATCCGTCGAATAGAGAGAGTAATGAAGACAGTTCCTGCAATTGCAACGAGAGTTAACAGTACCAATANCGCAATCTGTGGAAGGCCTATTTGCCCACTAATGAGATCAGCTACAAGCTGTTGAATTCCACTAGGTGCTGCAGCNACAATTCCAACGGTAATTATAATCGATATACCCTGACCAACTCCTTTTTCAGTGATTTGTTCGCCTAACCACATTACAAAAGCGGTTCCAGCCATCAAGGTAATCATTACTAGAACTGTCCAGCCAAGGTTGGGATTAGTAACTATCGAATTATCTTGCCCCCAACTTTTCAGCATAGTCGTAATGGCTACACCTTGAACTGCGCTTAGAATTACCGTACCATAACGCGTGTACTGGGTAATCTTTTTCCGTCCACCATCTTCTTTAGACANTTTTTCCAAAGAAGGTACCACCACAGCCAATAATTGCATGGCAATCGAGGCACTAATATAAGGTTGAATACCTAATGCAAATATGGACATTTGTTTAAAGGCACCACCAGAAAAAAGGTTTATAAAACCTACAATATTTTCGGCAGCCTCGTTGGCATCAAGTTGTTGTTGAAACCAACCCGCCAAGGCTGCATCGTCAATACCCGGCAGTGTTATATGAGCACCAACCCTATAAATAAAAAGGAGCAACGCAGTGAAGAACAAGCGTTGGCGGAGTTCCGGAATCTTTAGAGCGTTTCGGAATGCTTGGATCACTTAAATAACCTCTACTGTTCCGCCTTTCGATTCAATTTGTTCAATTGCAGACTTAGAAAAACCGTGGGCTTGTACCGTTAGTTGTTTTTCTAAAGTACCAGTTCCTAATATTTTGACCCTTGGATTTCTTGCTGGGACTAAATTAGCAGAAATCAATCTCTCAACAGTAATATTCTCACCATCGTCAAAAAGGTTCAAAGTTTTGACATTAACGACATCATATTCTACTTTCTTATGTCTGGCTCTTTTGGGTCCACGTTTAGGAATTCGCCGAACTAATGGCATTTGTCCACCTTCAAACCAAGCGGGAATGCTACCACCTGAACGGGATTTTTGCCCTTTATGCCCTCTGCCTGAAGTACCACCAAGGCCTGAAGCATCACCGCGGCCGACTCGCTTTCTCGAGCGCTTAGACCCACTATGAGGCTTTAGCTGATTTAATTTCATATTGAAAGAACTCCGATTAGATTCTGTTTGAGCATGGAAGATAATTTGGTACAATTTCTAGCTGAGTAAATCATCCACACTAATTCCTCGTAGCCGGGCTACATCTTCTATTCGCTTCAGACTTTTTAAACCTTGAATTGTAGCTTCAGCGATGTTTTTCAGATTTCTACTACCTATTCTTTTTGTTAAAATATCACGAATACCTGCATACTCCATGATAATTCGGGTAGCAGGTCCAGCAATAACTCCTGTTCCTGGGCCTGCGGGTTTTAGCAAAACGTTACAAGCTTTGTACTTTCCAACAATTTCGTGCGGAATCGTCCCATTGATCAATGGGATACGGATGAGATTTTTCTTTGCATCTGCCAGGCTCTTTGCAATTGCAGACGGAACCTCATTGGCGCCAGCAAAACCCAGACCGACAATACCATCCCGATTACCAACAGCAGTTACTGCATTGAAGCTTGGTGTTCGACCACCCTTTCTGACTCGCATAACCCGGTTAACTCCTATTAACCGCTCTTCCAACTCAAACTGACCGGCATCGATTTTATCTACCAACATAAACTCCTAGAATTTTAGGCCATTTGCCCTGGCTGAATCGGCTAGGGCTTTTATTCTTCCGTGATATAATTTTGAACCTCGATCAAAAGTCACCATCTCTATATCTCTATCCTTTGCCTTCTTTGCAATTAATTCACCAACTTTCTCAGCCGCAACTGTGTTACCCGTCGCCAAAAGATCCTTTAATTCAGGGGATAAAGTTGATGCTGAAGCCAAAGTAACACCATTAGTATCGTCTATAATCTGCGCGTAGATATGACGCAAACTTCTAAAAACAGATAAGCGAGGCCTTCCACCTGACTGCCTGATCTTGTAGCGAACGCGCGAACTTCGCCTTTTTTCCGCCAATCGTTTCTTCTTAATAAGAGCCAATGCAAATCTCCCTTTTCAACATATCCTATGTTTAATAAAAAGCTATACTAAACTCTAGCTTTTCCTTCTCTCATACGAACACGTTCGCCCTCATAGCGAATTCCCTTCGATGGCTTATAATCCTCTGGCTTTTTAATTTGACGAATAGTGGCACTAACTTCACCAACTAGCTGCTTATCAATACCACTGACCACGATTGGAATGTGAGGCTGTCCATCGACATTTTCCGGAGCTTCCACAGAAATCTCGATTCCTTCTGGTGGGTTGAAAGTTACCGCGTGAGAATAACCGACGTTCAGCACTAACTCTCGCTGGCGATTAATCTCAGCTCGATATCCGTTTCCAACAACACGCAGTCTCTTTTCAAATCCAACAGAAACACCAGCTACCATATTTGCAACCAAACTTCTAGATAAACCATGCAAAGACTTATATTGCCGCAGATCGTTCGGCCTTTCTAATGTTGCAACATTTTCTGCTAAGTTCAGGCGAATTCCATCTGGTAGAGTCCAACTTAACTTTCCCTTTGGTCCCTCCACCTCTACATCTGAATCCACGATGCTCAGCTTGACATTAGACGGGATTTCAATAGGTAAATATCCTACACGTGACATTCTTTTTCCTCTATTTGAGCTCGTTGGGAGCCTCTACCAGACATGGCAAAGAACTTCTCCTCCCACCTTTGATCTTCGACAGGCTTTATCAGTCATAACACCTATCGAGGTCGACAAAACGGCAACTCCTAGGCCTCCGAAGACACGAGGTAGAGATGATTTATCGACATAAACACGTCGCCCTGGCTTGCTAATGCGCTTAATACCAGAGATGACGCGCTCTTCCGTCTCTGAATATTTGAGGTAAATCCGGATGATGCCTTGCTTGTTATCTTCGACAACACGATAACTACGAATAAAACCTTCTTCACACAAAACGCGGGCCAATTCAACCTTAACTTTAGAAGCCGGAACTTCCACTCGATCATGAAGTGCCTGACTGGCATTTCTGATTCTGGTCAACATATCCGCGATTGGGTCTGTCATTGACATTTGTATGATTCCTTTTACCAACTGGCTTTTCTTACGCCAGGAATTTGTCCCGCTAATGCGAACTGACGGAAACAGATCCGGCATAAGCCAAACTTTTTCAGGTATCCTCTGGCTCGTCCACAAGATGAACAACGGTTGTACTTTCTGGTGGAAAATTTCGGTTCACGCTTCTGCTTAGCTACCAATGCTTTGGTTGACACGCTAGTCTCCTTCTTAATTCCTAAAGGGCATACCCATTAGTTTGAGTAATTCTCGGCCTTCTTCATCTGTCGTTGCCGTTGTAACAATTGATATATTCAGCCCACGAACCTCGCTGATCTTATCGTAACTAATTTCTGGGAAGATTACTTGTTCTTGCAACCCGAGAGAATAGTTTCCTCGACCATCAAAGGAGTTTGGTGAGATCCCTCGAAAGTCCCGAAGTTGTGGAAGAACAACATTAACTAATTTATTATAAAATTCGTACATATGATTACGACGTAAGGTGACCTTACAGCCAATTGGCATACCGTCGCGAATTTTGAAATTAGCTATTGACTTTTTCGCTCGTGTAATCACTGCTCTCTGACCAGCAATCAACGATAACTCTTCAGTCGCATTTTCTAGCAACTTAGGTGTTTGAACAGCCTCGCCAACTCCCATATTAAGTGTTATATGCCGAAGTTTTGGCAACTGCATAGAGGATTTATAGCCAAACTGCTTTTGAAGTTCGGGTACAACTTCCCCAGTATAAAATTCTTTTAACGTACTCATTCTATTTAATTTTCCTAGTCTATGACTTCCCCTGTTTTTCGAGAAGCCCTAATCCGAAACTTTTTCATACGACCATTAACTTCTTTTTCCACAATAACACGTTTCGTGCGGATTGGCTGACCAGTCTTTGGACAAATCAACTTCAGATTTGACAGGTGAATAGTCCCTTCAATTTCGACACGTCCACCTTCGGGAGAGTCGGCGGAAGGGCGTACGTGCTTAGTAATTATGTTAAGGCCTTCAACTACGGCTCGCTGCTTTGCTCTTATAATTTCAAGTACTTTTCCCTGTTTGCCAGAATCTTTACCACTCAGCACTAAAACTGTATCGCCTTTTTTAATATGTGATCTTCCTATGCCCATTATCTTCCCCCAATTAGATGACTTCGGGAGCCAGAGAAACAATTCGAGTGAAATTCTTATCCCGCAACTCACGCGCTACCGGTCCGAAAACCCGAGTTCCTCTAGGCTCAAGCTGAGGGGTAATAACCACCGCCGCGTTTTCATCAAATTTTACATATGAACCATCAGGTCGGCGGTATTCTTTCTTAGTACGAACAACGACCGCCCGTACTACCTCTCCTTTGGCAACCTGACTGTTTGGAATTGCTTCCTTGACACTAGCAACAACAATATCCCCAACACGGGCATAACGCCTACGACTACCACCAAGAACCTTGATGCACATCAGCCTCTTAGCACCCGAGTTATCAGCTGAATTAAGCATTGTATAAACTTGAACCATTGAACTTCCCTTGTTTTTTTGCCGATCTAACCAGATATTATCGAACAAGATTAAACATCTACAGTCTCAACCCTTGCCAGAGCTTTAGTTAGTCCGCTCTCTCTAATACTTTCTGTACACGCCATCTTTTACGACGACTAAGCGGTCGACTTTCGCAAACTTGTACCAAATCCCCTAACTGACAATCATTATTTGCATCGTGTGCTAATACTTTAGACGACGTCTTGATTATTTTTCGATAAACCGGATGCTGATAAACCCTAGTAATACTAATAGAAACAGTTTTATCCATCTTATTACCAATCACAACACCGGAACGAACTTTCGGCTTACCTCTTGTTCCCATGATACTTAATTCTTCTCCTGTTTATTCAGACGCCTAGACGTTATCCGATAAATCTCGCTCACGAATTATTGTCTGCATACGAGCTATACTTCTTCGAATTTTCTTGATTTGCGAGTTATCCTCAATTTGTGCTAGACGATTCCGGAATTTTAGATTGAACAAGTTCTCTTTCTGATTCTGGATTTCGGCTTTCAACTCTTCACTTGATTTCGCTCTTATTTCACTAGCTTTCATAAAAAATCACCTTCATATTTGCTGGGATACAAAACGAGTTTTGAAAGGCAACTTGTGTGCCGCTAGCCTCATAGCCTCACGAGCTATATCCTCAGGCACTCCACTGAGTTCATATAGAATACGCCCCGGTTTGATNACATCAACCCAGTATTCAGGCGCCCCCTTCCCACTTCCCATGCGNGTNTCAGCGGCCTTTTTAGTGATTGACTTGTGAGGAAAAACCTTAATCCAAACTTTTCCACCCCTACGAACATAACGTGTCATTGCTACTCGAGCAGCTTCAATCTGACGACTAGTCATCCAACCTGATTCTAAAGCTTGAAGCCCATATTCACCAAAAGTAATCTGAGCTCCNTTCATCGGAGTCCCACGGCGACGGCCTTTCTGTATTTTACGGTATTTAGTGCGCTTNGGCATCAACATCTAAGACTCTCCTTCNTGTATCTCAACTACAGAANACAAGTAGATTTAGGATTTGCTCCGACTCTAATTATTATCTCTTCTGGCGAAATCCCCACTACGTCTTCTTGGGCCAGGTCGACGGCGTGATCTTCTTTCCGAACGAGCTTGGCGTTCAGCTCTNTGCTCAAATGGATCTCCAATAATCTCCCCTTTGAAGATCCAGGCTTTAACGCCAATTTTTCCATAAGTCGTCATGGCTTCAGAAAAGCCAAAATCTATGTCAGCACGTAATGTGTGGAGTGGCACTCTCCCCTCAATCGCTGACTCACTTCGTGCCATATCAGCGCCACCCAGGCGCCCGCCGATTGCAATCTTTACACCTTCTGCACCAGCTCTTTTCGAGTTTTCCAAGTTCTTTTTTATTGCCTGCCTAAAGTTGGNTCTNCGCTCGAGTTGCATCGCTACTGTCTCGGCAACTAGTTGTGCACTTAATTCCGGTCGTTTAACCTCTTTAACTTCAATCTTGATTGGCTTATTAACTAAATTCTGCAAGCTTGCTTGCAGTTTATCAGATTCTGAGCCTTGTCTGCCTATCACGACACCAGGCCGAGCTGAATAAATAGTCACCGTCGTCCGTCCTGCAATCCGCTCAATCTCGATTTTTGCAATTCCAGCCCGTGTNAGTCGCTCTTTAATGAACTTTCGAATGCTAATATCTTCAGTAAGCCACTGGGCATATTCGCGATTGCTAAACCACTTAGAATCCCAAGTGTCTAAAATCCCTAGTCTTAGCCCGCGTGGATGTGTTTTTTGTCCCACTATATTTCTCCTCAATTATTCGCCGAACGAAGTAAGAACCGAATCTAAGTTGTNCTTTCTGAAGGCTNGCCCGCTAAATCTGAATCAATATCTAATTCAACAGTTATATGACATTTCCGTCTCAAAATTCTATGTGCCATCCCCCGTGCTCGTGGACGAATCCAGCGGCGAGTTATCCCTTCATCAACCCAAATTCGCTTGATGAATAAGTCTTGCTCGTTAATGCTAGATTGCACGTATTGTGCATTAGCGATAGCAGAGCGAATGAGCTTGTGAAGTACCGGCGATACCGCCTTATTTGTAAACGTCAGCTGATCAAGAGCATCTTCTACATAGTGACCGCGAACTAAGTCGACAACTAACCGCGCTTTACGCGGCGCAATTGCCACATTTTTTATACTTGCACGTGCAACCATAACTGAAAAATAACTCCTTTGTAATGATCCTTGGACNNATTAATGCATTTTAAAAGTTCGCGTGGGAGCAAACTCACCAAGTTTATGGCCAACCATGTTTTCTGAAACATAAACAGGGAAAAATTTAGTACCATTGTGAATGGCAAATGTATGACCCACAAAGTCAGGAGCAATCAACGAGCGACGAGACCAAGTTCGAATAACCCTTTTTGTACCAGATGNGTTCATTTGGTCAACTTTTTTGAGCAACTTTTCATCAATATATGGTCCTTTTTTTAAAGATCGTGGCATAAAAAAACCTCATTTATTTTCGTCTACTAGCAATATAGCGATTCGACTGTTTATTGCGATTTCGGGTCTTGTATCCTTTTGTCGGTACACCCCACGGGCTGACTGGGTGACGACCACCCGAACTTTTCCCTTCACCTCCACCATGTGGATGGTCAACAGGGTTCATGGCAACTCCTCTAACTTTCGGTCGGCGACCAAGCCAACGAGAACGACCAGCCTTACCAATAGTAACATTATTATGATCTGGATTGCCTACTTGGCCNATGGTNGCATAACATCGACTTAAAACTAAACGAATTTCTCCTGATGGTAACTTAAGGCGNGCATACTTTCCTTCTCGTTCNAACANAGTGGCAGAGTCCCCGGCGCTACGTGCAATCTGTCCNCCCTTACCAGGTCTCATTTCGATATTATGTACATCGGTTCCNGGAGGAATTCGATCAAGCGGCATGGAATTCCCGACGCGAATTTCNGCTTGAGGTCCGGAGTTGAGAAATTCGCCAACTTGTACTCCAAGCGGTGCAATGATGTAACGTTTTTCACCATCTTGATATCTCAACAATGCGATTCTCGCCGACCGGTTGGGATCATACTCTATTGCTGTTACCTCGGCGGGCATGTCGTATTTGTCTCTCTTGAAGTCAATATCGCGATAACGNCGCTTGTGGCCTCCACCTCGGCGTCGGACCGTAATTCGCCCCCTAGAATTTCGACCAGANGAACGCTTCTTACCCGAAGTTAGAGATTTTTCGGGCGAAGTTTTGGTTATCTCATCAAAACTATGCCCTGTCATCGTCCGACGACTAGGCGTAACTGGTTTATAACTTTTGACTGGCACTCTGTACTCCTCTCCTAAATGCTATCAAAGATTGGGACTGTCTCACCTTTCCTCAAGGTGACAATTGCTTTTTTATAGTCAGGTGTTCGACCTTGATTGAATCGCATAAGCCTACCCTTAGGTTTGCCACTTACATTCATTGTTCGTACAGATCGAATCTTTCCCTTCAAGTCAAAAGCTTGTTCTACGGCTTCCCGAATTTGATGTTTATTCGCCTTTTTATCAACAACAAATGTGAATTTAGGCGACTCCATTTCCCTCAGTGAGGTNCTTTTTTCTGTTAACATGGGTCGCTTGAGAATTTTGTACGGATCAACCATTATTACTAAACCACCTTAATATATGAACTTGCTCTAGNTCAGGCAAACTTTTCTTCCAATTTTTGCATAGCACTTTCGGTCAGAATTAGATTTTCATGCCACAATACTTGGTAAACGTTTATCAAGTCCCAAGTACAAGTATTCACACCTGGAATATTCCTGGCTGACAAGTGAATATTGTGTTCATTTTTACCGAGCACAATTAATGATTTTCCTGTCACAGACAGTGCTTCTAGAATCCGAAGGACATCCTTNGTTTTGGGTTGCGCTAGTTCGAAATCCTCAATAATCTTGCAAGATTGGCTTTGTAACTTATCCGCCAAAGCGTAGTGAACACCTAACCTACGTACTTTCTTTGGCAAATATTGCCTATAACTTCTTGGTCTCGGGCCAAATGTCACACCACCGTGAACACGTATGGGAGATTTNGCATCCCCAGCTCGAGCACGACCTGTNCCTTTCTGTCGGTATAGTTTTCGGCCACTACCTTTAACTTCTCCCCTCGTTTTGGTAGAAGCNGTACCCNGTCTCTGGTTAGCCAAATAAGCTACGATACACTGATGGACTACACCTGGGTCAATGTCGGTATTGCTGAAGGCAGCTGGTATATCCTGTTGCCGAACAACTTCACCAGACCGATTATAAACATCCAATGACATAAATCTAACCTCTAATCACTACTTAAGAACTGCTTTTNGCCGCTTTACAAATCATGAGCAATCCGTTACGTGGTCCCGGAACGGCACCTTTAACAACCAGCATATTTCTTTCCGCATCAACCTTGATGACTTTCANGTTTTGCACTGTATTACGCTTGTTACCATAACGACCGGGCATTTTGACGCCTTTGAAAACCTTACCGGGCCAAGCACTTTGACCTATAGAACCACCATGTCTCAAGACTTGTTCATCCCCATGTGAAGCACGNCCCCCCTTAAATCCCCAACGCTTTACTACACCGGTAAAACCACGACCTTTAGATGTTCCNGTAACATCGACAATATCACCTTCNTTGAATAAGCTAGCATCAACGATTGTTCCAACTTCAACACCGTCTAAGCCACCAACCTCAAACTCACGAAGATAATGCTGTGTAGACACACCGGCCTTCTTAAAATGACCCANGCTTGGCTTATTAACCTTTTTTTCNTTCGTGGCACCAAATCCAAGCTGGACAGCATTATACCCTTCTCGATCTTCAGTTTTAACTTGAACGACCGGACATGGCCCTGCCACCAGGACAGTNACTGGAATCGCCTCTCCAGATTCATCAAAAACCTGAGTCATACTAACTTTTTTACCCAAAATACCATTGACCATGTCCGTCTCCAAAAAACTGTTTATACTACTTACTTATTTAGCTCGAATTAGATCACAACAACTACAAAATCTTAATATTAACATCGACACCTGGCGGTAGATCNAGTCGCATCAGAGCGTCTACAGTCTTAGGAGCTGTCTCTAGAATGTCGAGTACCCGCATGTGAATTCGCATTTCAAACTGTTCNCGCGACTTCTTGTTAACAAAAGTTGACCTCTGAACGGTCCATAGATGCCTTTTTGTTGGCAGCGGCACTGGCCCTGCCACCACAGCCCCAGTATGTTTTGCTGTGTCGGAAATTTGCTTGGCCGATTTATCCAACAATCGTGANTCGAAGGCCTTTAAACGAATGCGAATTTTTTGATTGTCCATGTATCTCCTCGGTTTACTACAACCCCCTAACGAGTGCAACAAAAAAAGGGCTATAGTCTTTAAGACTACAGCCCCTTAGCCGCTTTTGCTTTATTCGATGATTTTTGTAACCACACCTGAACCAACGGTTTTACCACCTTCCCGGATTGCAAACCTTAGTTGNTCTTCCATAGCAATTGGTTTGGTGAGTTGGACAGAAATCGTAATGTTATCCCCGGGCATTACCATCTCTGTTCCTTCTGGTAGNTTCATGATGCCTGTTACATCAGTTGTCCGGAAGTAAAATTGTGGACGATAGCCATTAAAGAATGGAGTATGGCGACCACCTTCCTCTTTGCTCAAAATATAGAGCTCAGCTTCGAAACCNGTGTGAGGGTTTATGGAGCCTGGAGCAGATAANACCTGTCCACGATCAACAGATTCACGGTCAANTCCCCTCANTAATAACCCAGCATTGTCGCCAGCTTGACCTCGATCTAAATTTTTACGAAACATCTCAATGCCGGTAACAACGGTTTCTTCAGTATCTTTCAACCCTACGATCTCAACTTTATCGTTGAGATTGACAACCCCACGCTCTATTCGACCAGTTACCACCGTACCTCGACCTGAAATAGTGAAAATATCTTCAACAGGCATAATAAAAGGTAAATCTTCATCCCTTTCAGGCTCTGGAATATAGCTGTCAACTTCTTCCATCAGCTGCAATATTTTCTTGCCAGCTTCACTTTCAGGGTCTCCATTTGCTTCAACTGCTTCCAATGCTGACCCAGCCACGATTGGGATGTCATCACCAGGGAATTCGTATTCATCTAAAAGTTCTCTGACTTCCATCTCGACTAACTCGAGCAATTCCTCATCATCAACCATATCGGCTTTGTTTAAAAAAACAACCAGATTTGGCACATTAACCTGACGAGCTAGCAAGACGTGTTCACGCGTCTGTGGCATCGGCCCATCGGCAGCAGAAACAACCAGAATTGCGCCATCCATCTGGGCTGCACCTGTAATCATATTCTTGATGTAATCAGCGTGCCCCGGACAATCAACGTGAGCGTAATGCCTGTTCTCGGTCTCATATTCAACGTGAGCGGTATTGATTGTAATACCCCGTTCTTTCTCTTCTGGGGCAGCGTCAATCTCTTCATAGCTCTTGACGTACTCTTTTTCCATGGCGTTTGAAAGCACCATCGTAATTGCCGCTGTCAAAGTGGTCTTTCCGTGATCTACGTGACCAATTGTCCCAATATTAACATGGGGTTTACTACGATCAAAATCTTCTTTAGCCATTAGTTAAACTCCTTAAAAGAATGTAGGTATTAAAAGAAACATTGTACGATACATGTATTTTTGTGAGTAATCTTTATGCACTTACTTTATTCATCAATTGGTGAGGATTTCTTCTGCAATATTAGATGGAACTCCACTATAATGAGAGAACTCCATTGAATAATTGGCGCGCCCTTGTGTAAACGACCGCAAGGATTTGACGTATCCAAACATCTGAGCTAATGGGGTATATGCCTTAACGACTTGTGTACTCGACTTAATTTGTAACTCAGTATCCAAAATCTGTGCACGCCGAGTGTTGAGGTCACCAATCACCTTGCCTAGATATTCATCTGGTACGATGACCTCAGTCTTCATCATAGGCTCCAGCAAAACAGGTTTTGCCTTCTTGACGGCCTCTTTGAAGGCCAATGATCCTGCTATCGAAAAGGCCATTTCAGATGAATCGACAGCATGGAATGAACCATCGTACAACCGCACCCCGACATCTGTAACCGGGTAGCCAGACAATACTCCACTGGCCATGGCTTGCTCAATACCTTTTTTGACAGCAGGAATATATTCTGTCGGAATAGTTCCCCCCTTAATCTCATCCACGAACTCAAACCCAACACCTTTCTCAACTGGATAAACTTCTAAAACTACGTGTCCATATTGGCCACGACCTCCAGTTTGTCGCGCATACTTATGGTTAGCCACAGCATGTCGTTCTACAGTTTCACGATAAGCAACCTCGGGGTTGCCAATTTCGGCAGAAACACCAAATTCTCGAAGTAGTCGATCAACAATGATTTCTAGATGAAGTTCCCCCATTCCTGAAAGAAGTAATTGGCCAGTTTCTTCGTCAGTTTTGGCCCGCAGTGTTGGATCCTCCTCAACTAGTCTAGCTAATGACAGATTCATCTTTTCTATATCAGCCTTAGTTTTGGGTTCTACTGCGATGGAAATAACAGGGTCAGGAAAGTCCATTGATTCCAGGATGACTGGGGAGCTAGGCGTACAGATTGTGTCACCTGTCGACACATTTTTAAGTCCGACCGCAGCAACTATATCACCCGCGGATAGTGAAGACAACTCCTCCCGCTTGTTGGCATGCATCTGAAGTACCCGATCCAATCGGTCTTTTTTTCCGTTAGTTGCATTTAGGACCTTCGAACCTTTGTCAATTTCCCCAGAATAGACACGTAAAAAAGTCAACTTTCCAACATGAGGATCCGTGGCTATCTTGAAAGCAAGAGCCGAAAATTCTTGATCACCTCGTGCAGACCGAAATTCATCCTCCCCGTTCTGTGGATTCTTACCGGATATATCCGGAACATCCAGCGGGGATGGTAAGTAGTAGTTAATAGAATCTAGTAGTGGTTGAACACCAACATTCTTCAGCGCTGATCCACAGAGAACAGGAATCAGGCTACTGCTTAGTGTGGCCTGTCGTAAGGCTCGACGGATTTCGTTTGCTTTAATTTCTTGGCCATCTAGATATTTGACTAACAGATCATCATCCCAGTCAGCGATACTTGCCAGCAATTGATCTCGGTAGTCCAAAGCGGTTGATTCTAAATCACCAGGTATCGGGGACCTTTTAACGTCTANCCCCATGGCATCCGTATCCCAAGTGAGGAATTCCATGTCGACGAGATCNATGACACCTTTAAAAGACTCAGCTGAACCTACAGGNACTTGAACGAGAATTGGACTTGCCCCCAAACGTTCNGTCATCATTTCAACAGTACGAAAGAAGTCGGCCCCTACGCGGTCGAGTTTGTTCACAAATGCAATACGAGGCACTTGGTATTTATCCGCTTGTCGCCAAACTGTCTCTGATTGCGGTTCTACCCCTCCGACCGCACAAAAAACTGCAACTGCCCCATCGAGAACTCTCAAGGACCGCTCAACTTCCACAGTAAAATCAATGTGNCCAGGGGTGTCGATAATGTTAATGCGGTGCTTATCCCAATGACACGTTGTTGCTGCTGCAGTAATGGTGATTCCACGCTCTTGCTCTTGTTCCATCCAATCCATTGTAGCTGCACCATCATGAACTTCACCTACTCGGTGCAACCTACCCGTATAAAACAAGATCCGCTCACTCACTGTTGTTTTTCCAGCATCAATGTGAGCCATGATGCCGATATTCCTTGTGTGTTCTAAGCTCATTTATACCAACTAATCTTTCTCTGTATGTCTACTATNTACTAAGTTATTTCTTAAAATCTCTATGAATNAAATTGTCAGTTTGATNACCAGCGATAATGAGCAAAAGCTCGGTTAGCTTCAGCCATCCGGTGCTGGTCTTGTTTTTTTCGAATGGCAATTCCCTCATTGTTGAACGCGTCAATCAATTCCCCAGCAAGGCGTTGCGCCATCGTCCGCTCTCCNCGACTGTTCCGAGCAGCATCAACTAGCCAACGAATTGCTAAAGTTACTCGCCTTTCAGCTCTGACATCAACAGGAACCTGATAAGTTGCCCCACCAACTCGCCTTGGNCGGATCTCTAGAACTGGCTTCACGTTGCTTATTGCCTGATGAAAGACTTCAATACCTTCCTCATTCAACCGTTCACCTGCACGATTTATAGAATCGTACAAAATACGCTGCGCGATACTTTTCTTGCCCGAATACGTCAGGCTATTGATAAACTTACTAACCAACTTACTATTGAATTTNGGATCCGGTAAAACCTCTCGTTTTACCGCCACATTACGTCGTGCCATTCGCTACACTCCCATTGATCTCTTAGTCTTGTGGCCTTCTGGCACCATACTTCGACCGACCTTGCCTTCGGTTTTCGACTCCNAGGGTATCTAAAGTNCCCCGCACAATCTGATACCGGACGTTGGGCAAGTCTTTNACTCGACCCCCTCTTACCAAAACAACAGAGTGNTCCTGCAAGTTATGNTCAATCCCAGGAATATAGCACCAAGCCTCAAAGCCATTACTGAAGCGTACTCGCGCTACTTTCCGCAATGCCGAGTTAGGCTTTTTAGGTGTCGTTGTTCGGACCTGAAGACAAATCCCTCTCCGTTGAGGACAGGCCTGCAGTAAAGGGGCCTTACTTCTATTCTTACTNGATTTNCTACCTTTTCGAACTAATTGANTAATTGTCGGCATAACTACCCTTGAATCCAGACATAAATAAAGCCCCGAATGTAGGGGCAAGATTACCACACAGCAAAACCAAAGACTCACTTACCAAAAGCTAAAATCGTTCCCTAGAGTCTGCCCCCTCGAAGTGAACCATAATTAACCGCTCCATTATATTTAACAGGCCTTCAGCATGTCAAGCTTATTTGNTGTTTTTTCNTTTTTTTTTGCATTTAGGCGNNGTAGNAGTACTATGACTTAATCCAACCNCCTCCAATNACCACATCGNCGTGATAAAAGACAGCTGCTTGGCCTGGTGCAATTGCCCGACGAGGATGATCAAAAACCACTTTAGCTTCATCATCATCAGTCAATGTTATAGTACCCATTTCGCCCTTATCGCGATATCGGATCTTAATTAACGCACGAATTGGCTCAGATGGTTGATCAAAAGGTATCCAGTTTATTTGATTAACTATCATTTCTTCTTTTAGTAGNTTNCTAGCTTGCCCTACAACAATAGTATTGTTTTCAGTTNTGATTTCAGTTACATACACTGGCTGGCCAACAGACAACCCCAAACCACGTCTTTGTCCAACAGTATAGAAGGGGATTCCATCATGATGACCAATCTTATTCCCACCTAGGTCCCGAATTTCACCAGCCTTAATCTGTTCTGGAATTCGGTCCATTAAAAATCGTTTGTAGTTATCATCGGCAATAAAACAGAGCTCTTGGCTTTCTGGTTTATCCGCGGTTTTGAGCTGATAACGACGAGCAATATCCCGAACCGATTCCTTATTCAAATCACCTAAAGGCATAAGGGCACGCTTAAGTTGTGGTTGTGTCAGAGAAAATAAAAAGTAGGACTGNTCCTTTTGTTCATCTGTTCCCTTCTTCAGTATATGGCGACCAGTTTCTGGGTCTTGATCAATTTTGGCATAATGCCCTGTTGCGACATACTCGTAGCCAAGTTGATCTGCTAAATCAACTAAGGAGCCAAACTTCAAGTCTTGGTTGCAAATGACACAAGGGCTAGGAGTCCGTCCTGCGGTATATTCTTGAGTGAAATAATCGACGATACGTGTTCGAAACTCTTCTTCATGGTTGACAGCATAGAAGGGAATATTTAGCTGCATAGCAGCATAGCGTGCATCGTCAACCCCCTCAACGGAACAACAGCTTGGCTTTTCGGTGTCATGTTCAACTGTATCGTGATCACCTAACCTCATCGTTACAGCAACTACGTCGTAACCNTCTTGCACCATTAGAGCTGCCATAACTGAACTGTCGACACCACCACTCATGGCAGCAATCACTTTTTTACTCATCGATGCTCCCTCTAATTTCCTCATTCAGGCCTCTAATACCACTAGTAGTTTGGTTAATGCTTATATTCAGACTACCTGACTTGTAACCAGACAAATCAAGACCAACCTTAGAATAGCCTAGTGTTCTAAAATAGCACACAATATCTTTCCGATTGCTACCCTCTGTGAGAGTTTTTATACCATCGGAATCCAGTTCTATACGTGCGTATTCATCGTGGTGTCGAACTCTAAACTGACGAATACCAAGATCATACAAATACTGTTCGGCTTGGTCGACCTGCCTTAATTTTTGCCGGGTTATACGAGTACCGTAGGGGAAGCGCGACGAAAGGCAGGCAAAAGCCGGCTTGTCCCAAGTACTCAGTTTCCATACCTTGGACGCTTGACGGATTTCCGATTTAGATATGTTTGCCTCAATTAGTGGTGCACGAATGCCAGCTTCTCGAGCTGCTTCCATGCCTGGACGATGATCACCAAGATCATCTGGGATTGCACCGTAAACGATAGTGCCGATTTGGTATCTATTAGCGATTGGCTGAAGTTTGTCGAACAACTCACTTTTGCAAAAATAGCATCGATTTACAGGGTTACTAGCATAGCCATCGATTTCTAATTCGCCAGTATCTACTGTTTCAAATCGAATACCAATTTCTCGAGCAATTTTTTCTGCAGCTCTCATCTCTCGAGCAGGATAAGAATCAGAGATAGCCGTTACAGCCAAAGCGTTACTGCCAACCGATCGGATGGCAGCTTCTGCTAGGAAAGTACTATCTAAGCCACCGGAAAATGCCACAATTACTCTGTGATAGGATTTCAAAATTACGTCTAAAGCTTCTAATTTTTGATCTAGTATTGGCATATTGCTCTACTCCTGCATGACTGGCCAATTTCTGTTATCAAGATCAGTGATTGGTCAGTACGAATCAGAGATCGGTTTTGATAAGGTCAACACATTCTTGATGAATGTGACCGTTGGTAGATAAAAATGAGACGACTCCCCCCTCATAGGCAGGATCATCAGGTTGCAGAGGGAAAATCGGTTTGCCTGATGGGTGTGTGATTTTTCCTCCAGCTTCTATAAGAATGACAGCACCAGCAGCAACATCCCACAACTTTGTGCCAAAATCAAGGCTACCGTCCATGTAACCTGCGGCTACTGAACAAAGATGTAATGCCGCAGATCCAAGATTTCGACCTTTAGAAATATACTGCATAAAAGACAATCTGGCTTTCATATTGCGAGAAGAGAAACTAAATAAGCCGTCAGGAGTAATGCTCGGACTAGAATTAACTTGAATCAAGGTCCCATTCAACCTGGCTCCAGCCCCAGAGACTGCGGTAAAAGTGCGATTACTCACAGGATCATGGATAACGCCCAAGAGTGGATTTCCTGATTTCAACAAACTGATAGACACTGCAAATACGGGGAAATGTTTCGCATAGTTCGCAGTTCCATCCAATGGGTCAATTGCCCAACAATATTCAGTATTGGCATCCGATAATCCATATTCTTCACCTAATATCGAATGTTTTGGATACTTCGCCTGAATAGTTTCAGTCACAAATTGTTCTGACGCTTTATCAGCTTCGGTCACTACATCACCAGGACTTTTATATTCAATCTGGTGAATTTGACCGTAATAGCCCATTAGGATTTCCCCTGCTTGATGGGCTAAACCTTCAGCAAAAGGTAAAATATCTATCACTTCATTTGGTCCATAAAAACTAGCTTTCAATTACAAGTTTGTTATTCACTAGGTTAACCCAAACGCTACCTTTAATGAAAGGGAAACTTAGGCAAGTTAGGCACAAATGTAGCATATCTGGTCAAGATCGAATTCAAAGAGTATAATCTTGATATGTCAGGGTTATAGACCTATAATCAACCAGAAGCAAACTTTAAAAGAGAGACCAAAAGTACTAATGTCGAAATATGAAACCGTAATTGGTTTGGAAATTCACGCTGAACTAGATACCAACAGTAAATTATTCTGTAATTGCGACGCAGGATTTGGTGGTGCAGCTAATACCAATACCTGTCCCATTTGCACTGGCATGCCGGGGGTACTACCTGTGGCTAACAAGAAGGCAATAGAATATACTATCCGGGCAGGCTTAGCCATGAATTGTGAAATTGCTAACTATAGCAAATTCGATCGAAAAAACTACTTTTATCCTGATTTACCTAAAGGTTATCAAATCTCACAATTTGACTTGCCACTCTGCCGGGAAGGGTACGTTGACTTTGAACTAAACGGTG
>PAYP01000019.1 GCA_002714785.1 Candidatus Poribacteria bacterium
CGTTTTCACTAAACAAAGAAAACGGATCTGACTGATCATTACTGGATTGTTCTAGACGTCGATATTCAATCTTATGTTCCACAACCTCTTCCAGCGCCTCAGTGACACATTTTTTGGAATTCGGATTCAAGAACTGAAGGTTTCGATCATTAAGTACTCGAGCCCTTTGCGCTATCATGTTTACTGCTAGATACTTGTTACCAACCCGATCTGACAAATCTTCTAAATAAACTATGGCCATTTCATCCCCCAAAACCAAATAACGGGCAATCATAGCACAAAAAATTACAAATTGCAATACGAGTAGTCAATGATTCTAGCCTAATCAACCTTCCTAATTAATATTTCGCTTGGTCTTTTTGCAATTCTGCCAACCTCTGTTGGAAGACAGGGTTATCAGGTGCAGATTCTATGGCTAACTGACACGCTTTGANTGCCAACTTTATTTTTCCTGCTTGGTGATAAACTTGGGNAAGNATATCAAAGTATTCGGGGACAGGTTGGAGTTGACAGGCCTGTTCTGCCAGTAAGCACGCTTGATCATATTCGGTATTCTTTTTAAGATAAACTTGGGCTAGNCCAATCATGGCATAGTGAGCCTTGGGATTNGAGGTCAAAGCTTTCTGGAAAGCCAAGATAGCTTTTTGATGATCTTTTTTTTGTAGATAAATCGNCCCTAAACCTGCCTGAGCTAATGCCAAAGTTGGGTTCGTCTGCCCTACAACGGTTTGATTGGCCTCAGCTTGTTGAAGCACTNCTCTATAATGCTTCTCGGCCAAATCTGATTTCTGTTGAAAATGGAAAATCTTCGCTAAGCCAAGGTGAGGAGCGGCTGTTTGAGGNGAATATTTCAAAGCAGTTTGGTAAGATTTTTTAGCTGCTACTAGCCTGCCGCTCTGAAAATAGATACGACCTAGAGCGTAGTGGGCCTCAGAATAATGGTTCCCAACAGCAGCCGCTGATTGATAAGCCGAAAGAGCCAAGTCAATTTTATTATATTTTTCATAGATTTTCCCCAATCGATAGTGAACAGCTGGGTTATTTGGTTCAATAGTAATGGCTCTCTCTCGATCCTCAATTTCAGTTGCGATGGCTTTGAGTTGTCGGTAAACATCCATTGTTTGTCTTCCTTCTCTCGCTCGCCTNAGTCTAAAGTAGCCCTGAGCCAGATTATAATGTGCACCAACATGATCTGCTTTTTGCTTAATAACAGTTTCAAAAGCACTAACAGCCGTGGAAAACTGCTTCTGTTTCATTAAGATCAAGCCTATATGGTATCGGGCTTCAAAAAAGCTTGGATCTACCTGAACTGCTTTTTCTAATAGTGGAAATGCTTGTTGAATATTGCCCTGTCCTTGATAGATAGCGCCTAAATTACCCAATGCCATGGGTAGACTAGAATCAATTTCTAATGCAGATTTATAGCTCTTTATCGCCTGATCCAGCTGGTTCGTGGCCTCATAACAAGCAGCCAAATTTGTTATTACTGAAGGTGCAGAAGCCGAAACCTTCAAGGCTTCCTGGTAGGAAGTTATGGCTTTCGAATAATCAGATCTTTGGTGATAAATGGTCGCTAGCCCAATATAAGCACGATTTTGGCTGGTGGGGCTGATGCCAACTGGTTGTTCTATTAAATGATTGTAGTTGGAAATTGCTAGATTGGTACGATTAGTCGACTTATAAAGATGTGCCAAATTGAGTTGAGCTTGCTCCAAGTAGCCATCTAATTCAACGGCTTTTAGTAAATGCCGNTCGGCGAGGTCTAGCTCACCNGTTTGTAGATAGATCGTACCAATAGCTCCATGAGATTTGGCAAAATTATCATNTGCTTCGATGGATTGACGAAATAGATGGGTAGCAGATNCGGTTCGNCCACTTCGTANTTCTAGTAGTCCTCTCTGGTACAATTGCTCAGAGAAATCGGCCTTCACTNAGCTAGCNAATTGTACCAGNACCAAACAGAAGATGAAACTAACAAGTAATCTTTGGTTTTCTACCNGCATCTAATNCTATTTTTTGGTTATANCCATGGCGCAGCGGAATCCACGCAACATCGACCCAGGGTTNCCACCTAACCGACCNGCACAGCGAGTATAATCTTTATTGACNGACCAGTCNCCACCNTTCAGAACATGTCCATCACCATCAATTGGNCCCTTAGGNTTNTTTGATGGCGCCGTCAAGAAATAATCTGCATCATACCAATCTGANACCCATTCCCATAAATTTCCTGCCATGTCAAGTGCTCCATACGGGCTCGCTCCTTGTGGGAATTGACCGACNGGTGCTGTTTGNTTATAACCATCTTTGTCGCCNGTACCATCATTNCCACTTAGCCGGGTATCATCCCANTCACTTCCCCAAGGCCAAATTCGACCATCAGTACCACGAGCAGCTTTTTCCCACTCGGCTTCAGTTGGCAGCCGCTTACCCACCCACTCTGCATAGGCCAAAGCGTCTTCCCATACCATTACCATAGCTGGGTAATCAGGATTGTCGTGCGGTGGTGTGTGAACATAATCTTGAGGCTGATAACCGGTTTCAGCTAAAAATTTTTGATATTGGCGATTGGTAACTTCATGTATATCGATCAAAAAAGCGTCAACGTAAACTGTCCTCTGTGGCATTTCATTGACGTAACGTTTTGCTTTTCTTAACGGAAAAAAGTCTTCGTAAAATGCCAAATCAGTTTGGCTGGTTCCCATCAGAAAATTACCAGCTGGCACATATACCATCTCCACACTATCTCTAGGTTGAGCCTTAGTATCTCCGACCCCCCAATGGGTTAGTTCACAAGCTGTCATACACCAGCTAACTACAACCAAAATTACCATTGGGGCGAGATAGATAGTGAGTTTGAATGAATTCATAGTCAATCAGAATTTGTATATTAGAGTAAACATGGAGAGAGGTCTGACTGTTTTGAAGAGTTAGAACTCCTTTGACCGATTATACCACAACTAGGTGATTAGAGTAACTATGTGGTAGTGTAATCTTTTCAGAAAAACACACCCTATCAAAAAAAACTTGGTACTAAAATTTGACCAGCTCACCTAAGTCGGACAAAAAGTGTTGGCTCCAATTAATTACTATCACTACAAGGCACGATTGACAAATACTTTTACTTTCACACTGAAAAAGGCTTTGCAAGNTTTTAGGCTNCATTTAACGATACTGATGTAAGCTTCTATCCAAGAATAAAATCAATTGATGGCCAAATCAAAAGCAAGAGTTTAGTTATCCATCTTTCTGTCNGAAAGTACATTAACCGATTAGAGAAGCTTCAATAAAAATATAAAAAAATAGGAGCTNGNCCANNNNANTNGCCNAGCTCCNACCTTNTNNCTNACTAATACNNANNGNAGGTTNTCNNCNGTCANAANANCATANTNTTANATNCCGNAATTTATCNAGTTTTAAGACTACCCCAAGTNACAGATANNTTAGATGCNGGTTCNACNGGAGTATCAGTCTTATANAACCAGGTAATTATTTCAGTACCAATTTCNGCNANNGGNTCTNTNGGNCCANTAATCTGGACACAAGGAATCAAGCGNCCTTTGTCTCCNTCNCGAACAATAACNGGNTCAGCACGNGTACCATCTTTGGCATCAGCTAAAGANGCTTCNACCTTCCANGTTGAGCCTTCAATNTCATCAACGTGGAAAGGACGATCAGATTCAACNGTTCCNACTTTNGCTAATGNCGGAGAAATNTCTTTNCCTTTGGCGGTGACNTCACANGGTGTNTCGTCATCCCACATAGTGATCTCCTTAATATCCATNATACTTCGAAGACCNGCTTCTTTGTTTCGGCCAGCNAAGCCCCAGAACATNTAATCAGCGTGNTTGATAAAAGNATTACCATCTGTNGTCTCAACGAANCCCTCAGCCGGTGTTCCATCTGACAGATCGGCGTTTCCGGTGTCAAAAATTTCTGGTGGAATGTCGCCGAAAAGAACAACAACATCAATGCCACCATCCTTAGTGGTTTTCTTCATCCAATCAGCTATCTGTTTCCCATCACCATCATTTTTGAACCAGGTATTCTTAATTCCAGCGTCATCCAGCAACTTGGTATACTTGTCGGCTTGTTCATCTGCTACATCCTTGCTAATCCACTGGGTAAGACCGGTGTAAATGGCAACTTCGCCAGCGGAGTAGGCCAAACTGACGGTGAGCACCATTAGTGCTAACGAAAGAGTAAAAAAGCGTTTCAAGTTATTCTCCTCCTAACTTAATATCACCCCATGCTAAGGGTAGTTTTTGGTTGGCATCGACTGCTAGAGCACCAACAGCCTCTACATAATAGTTCAGCAGAATATCGGCGAGAATGTCTCCCACCGGCTCAGGACACCCTGATGTTTGACAGACTTGAATTAACCTACCTTTATAATTTTTTTCGGTCAATATACAAGGGTCGGCTCGGTCAGTTTTAGCATTACCTGATTTGGAAGCAAAAGCCACCTCGAGTTCCCACTTTTTATCCAGAGAGTCAACATGGAATGGACGATCTGATTCGATGGCTTTCATCTTAGCCAAAGTCGGGGAATACTTCTTACCCTCAGCGGTTAATTTCATNNGGGTATTATCATCCCACTGAACAATACCCGGGATGTCCATCATTGTCTGGATCCCACACTCTTTGTTTCGGCCACCTTGTCCCCAGAAAAAATAGTCAGCACTATTAGTGAAGGTATTACCAGCTTCTAAATATTTCTCCGCGACAGAGCCATCTTTTTTAGCACAACCACCAGGATAAATAGTCGTTGGTATATCTCCATACATTACGAAGACATGGTTACCGTTTTTCTTGGTATGAGCTTTCATCCATTCAGCTGCAGGCTTAGCATTCAAATTTTCAACTTTCCCTATACCAGGCTTACCTTTCAGCCGCTTCATTAGGATATCAGCCTGTGCTTGAGCTGCCCCNTGACCAATCCATTGTACAGTTTCAGTATAGATACAAACATCAACGGCTCTGGCAAAGCTGGAAATTGGCAAAAATAACAACACTAACAAGCAACAGAAAGAGAAAATAGCTATTCTTTTCATCTGTCCTGATTTAACCTCTCTTAAGATTTAGTATTTAACTCGAATTATTCTCCTACACTTAATCTTTATTGTCAAGCTTTTGCTTCTTTTTTGTGTTTTTATTGTTTTATTTTTTCTTTTTTTTAAAATAAAAGACAAAATAGNTCATTTCCCCAATAGAAACTTGCCCTTATTACGATGTATCAGATATATTTTGGCGGTGTTATTTAATTGAGGATACACCTCGCTCGTTCGAGGAACTCAAACATAACCAAAATCTAAACTGAAAAATTAGTAATAAAATTCTGGGGGAAAATCCAAAACGTGAAAAAAATATCTGTGTTTGCTTTGGTACTATCGCTTTGTATTCTAGCTTTCGATGCTGAAAGCAAGAATGCACAAATGGGTGAAGTCGCAATCTTTAACGAATCAGTCGGTTGGACCAATGTTGGAGCTGCTAAGGAAGCCACTGAAAAGATTCTAAAAACAAAACTGAAAGCTAAGGTCTACGGGGACAAAGCGATTGGCGATTTTGCCAAGAAAAGAACAGAAGATGGTGCGCTAGACATTATCATAACCTTTGGTTATTTTCCGGTCAGCCTTTACAAGCCGGGTAATGCTGAAAAAGAAGATTCAATAGCCGAGGAGTTCTTGGAAGGCGGAGATATGTTCATGAATGCGGCTGACTATATCTTCTATGTCACTCAGGGCGGTGGAGCTAATGGTGAAAATGGCCTTAAGACTATTACTGANAGTAACTTTGACTGCTGGACAGATGGAAANAGCATAAAGCCTACTCCGGAAGGCAAAAAGTACACGCCTAGCCTGAAGCCGACGGCTTCTCAAAGATCTCTGAAAAAAGATCAAGTCGACGACGATAAGAACTGGGAAGTGGAAGTCGTTTTCGGTGATGACAAAGGTGGTAAAGGAAGTTTATTGGACCCGGTAATCATCCGTCAGAAAGAGCATGGTGGGCGAGTTTGTATTGTAACACAAACTCCTGATGCCGTAGCTTACAGAGGTGATGTTATGTTCGAAATTCTAGAAAATTATATTAGAAAAGAAGTGGCGGCTGCCTTTTCCGTCGATCCACAATCTAAGCTGACCACGACCTGGTCAGAAATAAAGAGTTTCTAATTAATTCGCTTTCGNCTTGCATCCTTGTAATTTCAGCTAAGTCGAAATTTTATCAACCCCTAACTAGACTAGTAAACAAAAAATTCCTATAGGAGAAATTAATGTTAAAGAAGAGTTTTATTCTTTTTGCTTTGACCGCATTAACCTTAACTTCAGCTTTTGCTGGCATCGATGAAATCGCTATATTTAACGCAAAGGTTGGCTGGACAACAGTAGATGCTGCTGCTGAAGCCACAGACCAAATTGTAGCAAATGTCAAGACTGCTGGAAGCATTGCCGTTGTAGATGGCGCCACACTAGCTGACTGGATTGTCAAAACCCACGAAGATGGTACCACAGATGCGATTATCCTGTTTGGTCATCTGCCAGAAGAAATATACACACCAGGTAACACGCAAGAAGATGATTCCTTGGTTGAAAAATTCATTAATGGTGGTAACATCGTAATGAATGCAGCCGATTACATTTTCTACGTAACCACAGGTGGAGGTGCAAATGGCGACAAGGGACTAAAAACAATTACCAATAGTGANTTNGACTGCTGGGGGGACGAGAGTCCGCATTTGNACCAACCGCCGANGGTAAAAAGTATGTNCCTAGTTTACCAGCCGAATACAAGTCNACGAGACCAATGAAATTCTCCCAAATTGATGCAGATGATAATTGGGAAGTNGAAGTCAGCTTTGGTTCAAATGGTGACGATTTCCATGACCCTGTGATAGTCAAGAGTACGGTCCATGGTGGACGGTTTGCGGTCGTAAGACAAATTGCTGATGCAGCCCCCGATCGAGGAGCCGTATTTAGCGAAATTATCGACAACTATTTCAGTACGGTAATTACCGGCGGAGCAGCCGTAAATCCAGCTGAAAAAGTTTCTACCACTTGGGGTAACCTGAAAGCTCAAGCTATCAAGTAAGTTTTCTTACTAGGTTCAGATTACAAAAGGCATACTCTTCAGAGTATGCCTTTTTTTATGTCAAGCTACTCATCTGATTAGGAAAAAATCGACNAAACCTGACTCAAATAAACATTTCGTTAGTCGCAAAAATTCATCTAATCCTACTTCTATTTTTTGTGATCAGTCAGAATTAAATAACACTCAATCGATCTAGCAAGAATAAATAAATCTTTCGCTCTGATTTTTTCGACTTGATTTCTCCTCAAAAATAATCATCGAAAGAAATACACCCCCCTCCACGAAAACTGTTCATTGAATTGAAAGCGTAAAAGTTGAATGTTTTTCCGCGAAACTTCCCCCCACCAAACATGGAAAATCTGATCTAATTACTAACTTCAAGGTAGGAATAAAAAATGAGGAAATACAGATACTTGGTGGCACTTCTACTTTTTGGATTGGGATGTGGTACCAACGACGAATCAATAACAAAAGAGACCGATGTACAATCCCTGAGACAAGATATAAGGTCGTTAGAAAGAGAAATGAAAAAAGAGATGGAGGAGCTAAAAACCCTGTTATCGAATAACATTGAACAACCTCCACTAGTTGAAGCCTTCCAACCGACGAAGCCAGATCAAACCACTGTTGACGGGCAAAACCGAGCAGATTCAGCGCCCAAGATCACTCGAATGGGTGAAATAGCCATTTTCAACGAATCGGTCGGCTGGACTAACTTAGCGGCAGCCAAAGCTGATAGTGAAAAAATTCTCAGGACAAAATTTGCCAGAAGAGTCAAAGTTTATAACGATAAAGATATTGGAACTTTTGCCAAAAAAAGAACTGGAAATAACCAACTTGATATTATCATAACCTTTGGTTATTTTCCTGTAAGCCTTTATGAACCGGGTAATACTCAGAAAGAAGAATCCATTGCTGAAAAATTTCTAGAAGGTGGTGATATCTTTATGAATACTGCTGATTATATTTTCTACGTGACCAAGGGCGGTGGAAAAAACGGCGACGCAGGACTAAAAACTATCACTGATAGTAACTTTGACTGCTGGGGGGACGAGAGTCCGTTTGCACCAACCGTTGATGGCAAAAAGTATGTACCTAACCTACCAGCCAACTATAAGTCNNNAAGACCNATGAAAAAATCGCAAATTGANGCTGACGACAATTGGGAGGTAGAGGTTAGTTTTGGTTCAAATGGTGATGACTTTCATGACCCTGTAATAATCAAAAGTACGACTCATGGTGGACGGTTTGTAATTGTAAGACAAATTGCTGATGCTGCTCCTGATCGGGGAAAAGTAATGAGTGAGATACTAGAGAATTACGTCAATAAAAGAATCGTACCAGCATTGTCAGTTGATAAGAAGGATAAGCTGGCGACAATTTGGGCCAAATCCAAAAAATTCTAGGCTTTTTGTAATTCATAAATAATTAATTCAGTAACTTTCATCGTTTATGGTCTACATTTCTGTCGTTTGAAGCTTATTTGACAAAACCTTACCATAACTCATTTTTTGTTAATATTTTTGTCTTTTTTCCTGTCTTTTACGCATCTTTTATAAACTTTTGAAAGGCGCGTAAATAGCATGGTAGCCTTTGTGCTTGTTATTTAAATATTTCAGTAATTGGCATAGACGTTATCTCTGAATGATCTGTGCTTTTGCAAAAATATGAAACTCGTAATAGAAATGAAATTCATTTCTCAATAAAGGATAAAATAGATGAAAATTACCAAAACGGCTCTGGCTTTAGCCGGGCTCCTATTAATGATCGGTGCCATTTCTGTAGTAGAGGCAGGGATTAAAACCCATGGTGAAGTATTAGGAGTGGGAACGGATGCATTACTAGGAGGAGACCTAACTGATCCTGAAGACGATGGTCTTCCAGATGAAGATACAAATTACAATGCTAAGTTCACAGCCAGTGACGAACCTGCATTTGGGGGAGGAGAATCTGCTTTTAATGTCTTTGATAACCTATTAGGTGGTGGCAACGACAAATGGTGCTGTGGACCAGGTGGTATTGCAGAAGGTGAAGTAATAAGCGTAACTGCCGAGTTTGAAGAAGCGTATGTTTTGTCTCACTTCACTGTTTCTTCAGCCAACGACGCTCCGGGAAGAGATCCTATTAAGTGGGAAATTCACGGTTCAAATGATGGCGAAAACTTCACTCCAATCTACTCTCGTGATGGGGAGAACCTTTTTACTGAGCGTTTGCAGGTTATCCTTTTTGAGGCGGGTAAGGTTGATGGATTTGATGTTCAGACCACCGGGTATAAGTTTTTCCGTTTTGTAACCATGAAAACTGAAAATTGGCCCGATGGAGCTTACTTCCAGCTGGGCGAACTTGAATACTTTGGTACTAAGGTAGCAGACGCTACTGCTGTGGACCCAAAATCTAAACTAACCACTACATGGGGAAGTTTAAAAACTCAACGATAGATGTCAACGGCTCAAACCTACTGAATTACATGGGTTTGAGCCTCTTAATTTTCTTTTCTTCATCTTCTATTATTTTCTTTTTCCCTCACCTGAAATTGCCAAATTTAGTGAAGAATGGAAAGTCGCAAAAAAGTAAATCATTTGCCCCCCGATCAGATCATCACATCCGACTATTCGATCGATTGGGTTTTGGACTGAAATATCCTTCAAAAGTAGATGCAAGCCGNCATATACTAATTAAAGTTTTTTATAAGAGCTGGAATGTCTACTGCAGTATATGACCACGCTCCAAAATCGGAAGGAGCTCAGCTGCCTGCCACTTTCGTACAGAGTTAACCAACCAAAGCTGGCGAATAGTCGACAATTCATCTAAGCTAATAATGCTTTCTTTAACTTTGCCTTNTTGTAACAAGTATTGACGGAATGTACCTGCTAAAAGCCCGCAAGCCAATGGGGGGGTAAAACGNTCGCCTTCTCGTTCAACAATAATATTACTTTTTGTTGATTCAGTTAACTCGCCTCTTTGATTCCAGAGTAATACCTCCTCAAAGTCGTCATGATTAGCTAAAACAGCCGNCATAGCTTGGTCATAGATAGTTCGTTCGGTTGTTTTGTAATACAAAAACGGATTTTTTATATCAACTGGAGATTCAGCTAACCGACAAGTAACGGGTAAATTAACGGGCGAAATCCTGAGGGACTGGCAAGTAATCTTTCCANATTTGTCAACTAATAGTCGGATTTTGTGAGGTGAAGCGGGCAACATAGAACAGTGCTGGTGTAGTTTTGCTTCNATTTTTATCTTATCAAATGGAAAACAAAAAAAACTGGCNGCTTGGTTAAGACGATTGATGTGAGCCTCCTCTAAAAAAAGAGATTGCCCATCCCATAGTAAACTCTCTAGTAATTCGTATTGTTGACTCGAAATTGAAGCTTCCATAAGTGCTTTTGGCCTGAGTTAAACCTTCACATCTTGATAAAAATCTTAGGTTAAAAAGAAATAAGCGAGTTTTTGTTAGTCTTCTTTATTAAACTTAACTCCATTTTTATTTATGAAGCGACTAAGTTATTGTTCAAAACTAGCATAACGGCCCCTCAATTGACACCAATTCTACTCACATGATATGATGGAAATTGTATGCTTTTATTCAAAAGATTTGCAACTTTAGTCNTAATTTTGTTCAGTTTGNCCTGTTGGTCTGATGATGACCTTGCCAGTCTGTCGAACAATAATNCCCCCCTATTTTCAGATGTTACACAGGAAGTTGGAATAACCTTTCGTCATTTCGATGGNCGTCAAGGAAACAGATACTTCATTGAGACTATTGGTTCAGGTTGTGCTTTTCTNGACTATAATAACGATGGGTTAATGGATTTGTATCTGGTCAATGCTAGCTCGTACCCAAATGAAGATGAANAATCCGAGGTTAGCGATCACGTAAATCAACTTTATCGAAATACTGGCGCAGGTGGTTTTGTTTTGGTAAACGCTGGTGTCGAGGATAAAGGTTATGGAACTGGTGTAGCTGTAGCTGACTATGATGGTGATAATTGGCTTGATTTGTACATCACTAATTTTGGAGTTAATCGTTTATACAGAAACCTGGGAGATGGGACTTTTCAAGATGTTACCCAATTAGCTGGTGTAGGAGACTCTGCTTGGGGAACAGGCTCAGCTTTTGCTGACTACGATGGTGATGGCTGGCTAGACCTTTATTTGACCAATTACTGTAAATTTGAGCTAAGTGTTCATAAAACCTGTGTTGAACAAGAAATTGACGTNTATTGTGGTCCAGAGGAGTTTCAGGGACAAGCTGACAGGTTGTACCGCAACCTGGGTGATGGTACATTTCAAGATGTTACTCAGTCGACAGGAGTTCATAATCCGGTTGGTAAAGGTATGAGTGCTATATGGTCTGATTACGACGACGATGGAGACCTTGATTTGTTCGTTGCCAATGACGGNACTGAAAATTTCCTCTACCAGAATAACGGTGANGGAACATTTCAGGACGTTGCTTGGCTGGTTGGTGTCGATTGTGATGACCACGGAAATGTGCAAGGCAGCATGGGTATCGAATTTGCCGACTATGATGGTAATGGTTATCCCGATTTGTTGGTTACTAATTTTCAACGACAGTTGAATACTTTGTATAGAAATGAAGGTAATGGNTTTTTCGACGATGTTTCTTTTGCNGCAGGCCTTGGTTATACNTTACCCTTTGTAAGTTGGGGAACTGGTATGTTCGACTTTAACAACGATAGTTACTTAGATATCTTCTTGGTGAATGGACANATTCAGGACCAAATTGAGCTGTATGACTCCAGCACAACNTACCTTCAAGTTGATCACTTACTACTTGGCAACGAATACAATAATTTTCAACGGGCCGTGATCTCAGACAACCCATCCCCGCCCTTCAAAGCTGGCCGTGGGGCAGCTTTTGGTGACTATGATAACGATGGNGACGTTGATATACTTATCAACAATGCTCACGACCAACCAACACTCTGGCGTAACGATTCACCCACCAAAGGCCACTGGCTGACTGTTAAGCTGATTGGTAAAAAAGGAAACCGATATGGTATTGGCTCCAAAGTGACAGTGTATGGAACTAATCGTAGTTGGGTTAGAGAATGTCAGGCTGGCGCAAGCTACATGTCTACTAATGATACACGCCTTCACTTCGGGCTTGGNGCTAACAAAAGTTTAAAAGAAGTGCTAGTTCGTTGGCCGAATGGCCAGCAAAGTTCCATTCAAGAACCTCCGGTAGATCGAATACTCATTATATCCCAAGATTTGGCTCAGCCAAATTAACAACTATGAGTAGGCTATCGATTTGGCCTAATCTACAAATTCGTACAAAGATTACCCTGCCTTTTCTCTTGCTATTTTCGGTTNCCATTTTTGGCATGCTAGTTCTGACTATTACATTCTTTGGTAGCCAATACGATCAGCAGTTTAGTAGAGAAACAAAGCAATGGATAGAGACAATTCAGCGTACGCAGTACATTGAAGAGCCAAACAAAGTTAAGCAAGCTTACCAATGCGAAGTAGTTGTTTTTGGTGGAGATAATACGTTAAACGGAACAACATTGATTGAATTGGCTGATCTAGATTGGCTTGACCTGAAGCTAATTTTCAACTTGCAGTCTGTTCGTCAGCAACTACAAAAGCAAAATCATCCAGTGATAAACAATATTCGCTTGTCAGGCACAATTTACAAAGCTGTTTATATTCAGCAATCTCTGAATCNTATTTACTGCTTACTTCGCCCCATGAACCACGTGGAAGAAGCAAAAAAGCAGACTNTTCAAATGACCTTTATAATCGCTAGCNTTGGCNTCCTNCTAGTTGTAACTATTAGTAGCCTAATTGGAAAACATTTTACACGGCCAATTGATAGATTAGTTGCGTTTACTAAGCAGGTTTCTGGTGGTGATTTAGAAGGCCAATGTGAGGTTTTTAGACACGATGAAGTTGGCGAGTTAACCAAAGCTTTTAACCTGATGACAAAAGAATTACGAGAGTCGCGACGAAGCATCCTGAACGCTGAGAAATTGACCACTATTCACCAGATGTCAACTGCTTTTGCGCATGAAGTACGCAACCCGCTCTCGTCTATCAGAATGTTGACACAAATAACTTTAGAGAAGATATCAGATACTTCCGTCCAACAATCAATGAGCAAGATCTTGGATGAAATCGAACGAATTGAAGTTATTGTTGGAGGATGGATGGACCTAGCTCGCCCAACTAAACTAGATCGAACTATGACAGACCTAAATCTTATCGTTAATGATGTCCTAAAACTAATGACCGCCAACTTGAGCCATCACCACATAAAAGTTGAAAAAGATCTGGCCATCGAACTTCCAATGNTATCAATCGATGCTGACAAAATNAAACAAGTGATGATTAACCTGATTTTGAATGCCATGCAGGCTATGCCAAAGGGAGGNAAACTGCACCTGACAACCTGTGAGTCAGAAAAATTTGTCGAAGCTAAAGTTTCCGACACTGGCNTAGGTATGAATTCAAAAACCATGGGNCGTATTTTTGATCCATTTTTCACCACCAAGTCGTCAGGCATTGGNCTGGGTTTATCNACTTGTCAACAATTGGTCGAACAGCATTTGGGTCAAATTACTGTAGACTCGGTTATAGAACGAGGCACTACCATAACTATCAAATTACCAAATCTTTGATATGATTGGCTATCTCNGTCTCATCAAAAAAACCACTCAGCTTGACAATAGAAATAAGATGACAGTAAAATTCTATCTACGCTTCCAAGTTGTGAGTAATTTATTTACTCAGTGAGTTTTCGTCAATTTTCATTAAATCAAATTGCGTTTCCTGAAATTTTGGTTACCCCCAGCGCTTTGTATGGCATTGATATTCGCNTTGTCACACATGTCACACCCCCCGTTGCCGAAAGAAAGATTTGCTGGCGTAGATAAGCTATACCATTGTATAGGGTATGCAGGTTTTAGTTTTTGGCTAACGAGGGCTTTCTTTAGTTTGCCTATCCGGCGCGTAGCTTCATTTGTCTTGTCGATCGTGGTAGTATCAATCTTCGGGGCTACAGACGAATGGCATCAGTCATTTGTAAAAAACCGATCACCGGATGTTACTGACTGGATTGCCGATTGTATTGGTGCTCTTCTGGGTGGTTTACTTTTGGTATCTTGGCTAAGACTTTGGAAGTGGCTAAATCCTAAAGTGTTTGCGGCTCAGANTAACGACAGTTAAACATTCAAGATTGNGAAAGCGTCAAAGCANAGTAGACCATTGGGAATAAAAATATAAGTGATTACTCAACGAAAGATTCTNGTGTTATTGAGTTTAGGANNCCTAATGTGTCTCCTATCAGAACAGCCNGCTCAATCCAGAATTAATAAGTTACCAACATTGATGTTTGTTTCTGGTATTGGTTTGAGCGTTGGCAGCTTCTATCTCAATAAGTCGGCACAAGATAGTTATGATAACTACCTTCGAACTGCTTTTCAGAGCGAAATAAAAAAATACAGACAGNATTATCGTCGAATTCAAACAGCCAGTGTTGTCGTGGCTAGGGCTGGACTGAGTATTGCGGGTTTGTCTTTAATAATTTCAATTTGGAAACAAGCCACTGATAGTGTTGTTTCACACCAATTAACTTTGCCCCAAACCGACACTTCGATTGGTTTATCACCTCAAGTCGACCTAGTAAAACGCGAAGCTAAAGTCGTCTGGAGGAAAGAATTTTGATTGGTAAAGTGTATTTACTCCAATTTTTGGTTATCCTTTGCTCGCTAATATTTGTTGGTTGCGGAAGCAACGATGACCTAGCCAATCCGTTTGATCCTGATAACCCCAGAACTGCTGGGTCACCTAGTGGTTTGAAACTTACTCCTGGCGACCGACAAGTCTTNGTTGAATGGAACCAGTTGGATTATCAAGGGGTGTCTAAATACCGAATTTATCGACAGTTTACAGGGGACATACAACCCAAATTTACACAAGTCGGTGAAGTCAGTGGCAAAGACAATCAATATGTTGACCAAAATGGTATTTTGAATGACCAGCTGGATACGACAGGGGAACCTCATCTTTACATTTATCGTGTTTCTTATGTTGACGTCGAAGGGGTAGAAACCCCTAACCCAAAAGAATTCCAAACCGATGATACCAAAACCATACCTCTATGGCCGAGTCAAGCAACAACACCCAGTACTCCACCACCTAAGCCAAAATTACTAATTGATAAGAGCCGCAATTTAATTATTACACTGATTTGGAAGGACTATCCTGTTCCGGGAGACTTTAAAGAATTTCGGATCTTTTCTACAACTCCTGGTGGTTCAAAGTTTGAGCAAGTTGGCCGGCCTTATACCTTAGAAAGTCCCTTCTTTTTCTCTGATCCCGCTTTCAACGAAGATGGTGAAAGCAAACGATACCGGCTGGTTGCCTATGACAAATTCGGGGTACCAAGTATTACTGAAGTCGAAGCCTCCGTGGGACACATTCCACCGCAAATGCCTCTCAATTTACTGTCCCAATACCGCTCTAAAATTAACGGCAAGTATGATGTAGCATTGAGATGGGAAGCAAACGTAGAAAAAGATCTNAAGGGTTACCAAATTTACTCTACTAAGCAAGATGAAAAGCCAGTTTCACAGGGAGGAGAATTAGCCCCTCGACGTTTTCTTTCAGGAGGTCAAACTTTTGTTTTGTTAGAAAACGAAGGTTGGTTGTTAAATAAAAAAATGCAACTGATCCCTAAACTATATTATGTAGCTGCTGTTGATAAAACTCCTCGACCAGATACAGGCTTACCCGACGAAGGTATGATGGCTGCCGCACCACCTCCTCCTGGCTTTGAAGATTTAGTCGAAGGGGTACAAGGCCAATGATGAAGGAACTAACTTATCTTTTATTGTCACTAATAACTTTTTACTGTTTGGANTCAGGNATTATCAATGCATTTGTTGTGTAATTTTCGTTTTNGGCATCTCCTTTTTGCTNTTTGCTTCATTTCGTCTNCTNTTTTCGAATCGGCAGCAGGAACTCAACTTGGTATGATGCAGACAGCAGACACATTAGGTAAGGGCGGAAATTCTAGCCAAGCAAGTATTCTANCCTATCAAAAGCTAGTCCAAAATGATAACTCAGTTACTCAATCAACGGTCATTGGTAATTTTGCAGAGCAACATCAAATCAAATACCGCGCCAAAGCCATCCTACTACCATTGTCCCTGACCTTCGGGATAACGGAGAATGTCGATTTAGCCATAGGTGGTACATATTCTGTTGGTCAGGTAAGNAANGAAGTTGCTAACTTTTTTCAGACTGATGATCCTGACAAAAATACNCGTGTTTATCCTCAACCAATCTTTAATGGGGAAATNGCAGTCAAGTATGGTATCAAGCCAGAGTCCCAAGANGGACTTCCGGCTGTAGCAATTTTTGGCCGTNTCNTATCAGGCTTTACGGGAGATGACCGAATAAATTCCGATGGAGAATTTCAGGACCAAACGCCTGCGGACGGCATGTCTTTTATTGCTGTCGAGCCTCAAATTTTAGCCACATTAAATCTTGGTCAGGCTCTGCGTTTTCATGCGGCCGGTGGTCTTCATATGTCGAGCAAAGGCCTAAATATTGTTCCATTATTACAGCTTGGAGCAGAATTTGCTCTTTCTGATAGTATTTGGGCTACTGTCGATTTTTCAAGAACAGCCTTCGTAAACGGTTTTCGGTTAGANAATATTAGCAGTGGAGGTCTACGCTACGATATAAGCGAAAATGCTACTCTATCGCTATCTTTAACTTCCAAACCAGGTCTGCAGTTCAGCTTCAATTTGGGTGGAGACAAAGAAGAAGTTGTAATACCAAAGACTCCTGAAGATGATATGGATTTGCCTTTTTAACTCACAATTTAGAGAAAATAAAGTTAGTATTGAAATAAGGAGCTGACTTAGATTATGTTGGAACAGCTTGGCTCGTTGGTTGCCATCCCAGCGATCATCGTGATCGTTTTCTTTGTTATTNTACTATGGTTTGTCCCGNTTGGACTCTGGATTGCTGCCTCATTCTCTGGGGTGAAAGTACGCATTTTTGGTGATTTAGTTGGAATGCGACTAAGGGGGGTCAGCCCACAAGTCATCGTTAACGCTCAAATTAGTGCAGTTAAAGCTGGACTGAAGCTGCAAATAACAGACCTAGAGGCTCACTTGCTAGCTCGNGGCAATGTGACCTCGGTCGTAAATGCTTTAATCGCGGCAGATAAAGCCAAAATTGAGTTGCATTTTCAGCAAGCAGCTGCCATCGATTTAGCTGGCAGGGATGTATTTGAAGCCGTCCAAGTGAGTGTAAACCCACGAGTTATAACAACTCCAGCTGTCTCTGCTGTGGCATTAGANGGTGTTCAACTGTTAGCAAATGCNCGGGTTACAGTTCGAGCCAATATCAACCGATTGGTTGGTGGTGCTGGTGAAGACACAATTTTNGCNCGTGTAGGTGAAGGAATCGTCAGTGCTATAGGTTCAGCGGAAACCTACGAAGACGTTCTGGAAAACCCAGATATTATTTCCAAAACAGTCTTGGAACGTGGTCTAGATGCTGGTACTGCGTACCAAATCTTGTCTATCGATATTGCTGATATTAACGTTGATAAAAACATTGGTGCTTCACTGAGAGCTGANCAAGCAGAAGCCGATCAAATCGTAGCTCAAGCTAAAGCGGAAGAAAGGCGAGCAATGGCTATTGCCGAAAAACAAGTTATGGCAGCGAAGGTCGAAGAAATGAGAGCGAAAGTTGTTGAAGCTGAAGCTCAGGTGCCAAGAGCCGTAGCAGGTGCTTTCCGAGCTGGCAATTTAAATACCCAACCACAAGCGGAAACCCTAACAGAGTAGGAGCGAAGAATTATGGAATTGTTCACTTTTTGGCCGATCCTAGCCGTTATTATAGTCCTATTTTTCGTTCTAGTCGGCAATTATGTTCCACTTGGATTGTGGATCGCAGCTCGCGCAGCTGGTGTTGCTGTGCGAATTTTTGGAGACTTAGTTCCGATGCGACTGCGTCGCGTCCCACCTAGACAAATCGTAGACCCTCAAATTGAGGCAACCAAAGCTGGTCTTCGCCTAAGTTTGGATAATCTGGAGGCACACTACNTAGCTGGTGGTAATGTTGGNAACGTAGTTAGAGCATTAATTGCGGCTAGTAAAGCAAATATTCCTTTGGAGTTTGATCAAGCTGCAGCAATTGACTTAGCCGGCAGAGATGTGCTAGAAGCAGTGAAGATGAGTGTCAATCCTAAAATAATTGATGTGCCAGAAAATACCGAAAACAAACGAGGAATCACCGCAGTAGCCCGTGATGGTATCCAGCTAGTCGTNCGGGCAAGAGTAACAGTTCGTGCCGATATAGACCGGTTGGTAGGTGGTGCAACTGAAGAGACCATTGTTGCTCGCGTGGGACAGGGAATTATTACCACCATTGGTTCTGCAATTAGCCACAAAGCGGTACTTGAGAATCCGGAGCAAATTACCAGGAGTGTTCTGGACAAGGGATTGGCTGTTGGCACGGCTTTTGAGATTTTGTCCATAGATATTGCAGATATTGATATTGGTGAAAACGTAGGTGCTAAACTACAAACAGACGAAGCTCACGCAGAACTGAAAATAGCTCAAGCTAAAGCTGAAGAAAAGCGCGCACTTGCAGAAGCCCAGGCTGAAGAAATGAAAGCTTTGGTTGAAGANAGAACAGTCGAATTAATTGAAGCTGAAGCGGAAGTGCCACAGGCTATCGCTGATGCGTTTAATACTAATCGAATGAACGTGACNGAGTATTACAACTTGCGAAACGTCATTGCCGACACAGAAATGAGACAATCGATTGCTNCTCCAACGGGAGAACAGNGCACAAGTCGATCGAGNCATTCNGTTGGTGTGGTGTAACCTGGTAGTATTACTTACATATGGTTTAAAGATAAGGTAATCAAAAATGGATGGTATTCTTGAAATACTCGGGTATATTGCAGTCGGGATTTTTGTAATTTTTAATCGACTATACCGTCGCAAAAAGACAAATGAGAACGACTATGGCTTGACGGAAGATGGGAAACTAAAGCTACCCTTCATCGACGAACTTATAGAACCTGAAACTGAGTCAGCACCTGAGCAAAATGAGCTAATCGCAAATGAAATTGAAGGAATAGACGAAGACGAAATATTGGATGAGCCTATCGTTTTTGAACCCAACATAACAGGCTACTCTGAACAGAAATCTGATGAGTTAGAATCAAATCATCCACTCATCAATTTTAAACCAAGTGACGCTCGTCAAGCGATTATTTTCTCTGAAATTCTGAGGCCACCAAAGTCATTACGTTGACCTAAAGTTGGTTACTTGCAATCCAATATCTATCATCATCACCAGGAAGCCTTGGGCTGAAATTAAGGCTTTAACAACTGTGAGTCGTGTCCATCTTTTGTCTTGTGACCGTCCCCTCCTTTGGCAAACTCTTTCATTTCATAAGATTTGATTCTTTCCAATGAACGTCAAATAGTTCTTATATCGGCTAGCTTGAATTCACAGCGGACAAGAAAAACCTTGCACGATAATGAAAGCGGAATGCTTCATCACGTTGGTCAGCGACTCTACAACTATTTTTCAGTACCGTCCAACATCCTCTTCTTTGTTTTAACACTTCTTTATCTTTTACCAATTTGGTCAATTCAATTTTTCCCAACTCAAGATGGGCCGAGCCATGTATATAATTCTTTCATCCTCAAAGAATATTTTAATACCACACAATATCCTCTCCTTCAACAATACTATGACTTGAATCTACAACCAATGCCTAACTGGTTTGGGCATCTTGTCATTGCAAGTCTCATGTTCATAGTTGACCCCTTGATAGCCGAAAAAATAATGTTAAGTGGTTATGTTATTCTATTCCTTTATGCTGGTCGGTTTCTGATTATTGGTGTTGGTAGGGGCTCATTTTTATTAGACAAGTCTCAGTATTCGTTCTTTAGTGAGATTAGTACCAACACCTTACCTTTACTTTTATTTCCCTTTGTTTATAACTACCTTCTTCACATGGGGTTCTACAATTTTTCATACAGCGTAGGTTTTTGTTTACTGGCAGTAGGCTATTGGTGGGATAACCACCAAAAATTAGGTTATAAGCAGGCTATCGCATTTAACTTGATTATGGTTTGTTGCTATTTTTCACATATGGTGTCAACCGTCATTACTCTGATAGTTGTTTCAATTCTCTGGTTGCTAACTTTTCGGTTAAGTAACTTAAAAAAACATTTGTGGCAAATACCAATGCTACTTCCATCTTGTGCTTTACCAATATGGTTTATTTTGTCGCATGGCACCAAAAGCAACCATGTTCATTGGCCAATTCGCCGTTTATACGAATACGTTTCAAATCTAGAGATTCTATTTTCATTTACGACTTTTCAGCTGAAATTAGGCAAAATCTTATTAGCTTGTTTCCTGCTTCTTCTTATCCTGACTTTACTCAATTTAGCCTCCAGCTTTTGGAAAAAACGACACTTGTCTTTCCAATATAAAGATAGCTTTTTCCTAATTAGTTTGGTTTGTATCGTTCTATATGTTTTGGTACCAGACGGAATGTCCGGGGGAGGCTTTATTAGTCACCGACTAAGCCTATACCCCTTCTTATTCTTAATACCATTTTTCCAACTGCCTAAATATAAGCTGACTCGTTGGGTAGTTTTTAGTGTTTTAATTTTGATCGCTTTAATTAACTTCGGTTATATGATCAACTTATACCCAAAGCTAGACAAAGATATGAAAGAGTTTCGATCCGGACTACACAAGATCAGTCCGAATAGCCGAGTTTTACCTCTTATTTTCGATTCTCGCGGCCAGTGCCAACGTATTGGTATGTTTCTTCATGCCATTGGTTATTACTGTACTTACACAGGTGGAGTTGAATGGGACAATTACGAAGCTAATACTGATTATTTTCCTATTCTTTTTAATCCTGCATTCAAAGATGTTCGACCCAATTTATCTATTATCGAAACCAAACCAAGAGAAATGAAAATTGCCCCATATGTTGATTTAGTCGATTTTATCTACACTTGGTCGTTACCTATAGATTCAACAATTCAAAAACGTATAGAAGCTAATTATCAATTGGTCTTTGAAAAACAAAGAACTCGTATTTATAAGCGAAGTTTGAAGACCGATCACATTAACTAACTCAAGAATTAGCCACTATAATCGACAAGTAAGAGGGTAGTACTCTTCTAACAAAGGAAATTAGGCCATGAATCTGACTGGTATAGCCAATCGTTTGACACAACGGCTGTCGAATTTCAGGAATGAATCGCCCGCCCTCAACAAACCCACTGAACTACCCACTTCGCAGTCCAAGCAGCCAAATAAACAGACAACCGGCAACAAACCAACTAGTGTCGTCGAGTATTTAATTCCCAGTTCACTAACAGAGCAGGAATATTTATCTAGAGTTATGCCGGCCTTGAAAAAAGAACTAACCCCTAATTTAGAAAAAGCTCTGTTTCTTACTGGCCAATTTCATCAAAAACATAGTACTGTTCAGCCAGCAATCGTCGCACAAAACCTCTTCCTAAATGATAAGCCCAGCAGAAAAGAAGCTAAATCTCAACACAACTTTCACTCGATACACCTTTTTAAACCTCAGATAGATCCGTCTTCCTCTCAACCCCTTCCTGTCCAACTACTTAACCAGACGATTTCGTCCTATAGTAAAAGATCCCAAATGAGCCAGTTGCATAGACCACAAGTTGCCCAGCCAAGCATTAATTTTCTAAGGTAGATTATAAAACCATACATTATTCCAACGGAAACTGTCCAAGCGCTGATCTTAATCTAACTATTAGATCATTTGATGGGTTGAACGGTATTTCGACCGGTTTCCGTAGAATGGCGCTCGTGTATAGACCCAAAATAGTATTCCATTGGTGTAAGGCTAGTTTAAGGTTTGTTGCTACTGACTGCTGGTCATTCTCTATCCAATCTAACATTGCTTTGATTAAACCTGCTTGTGCAATATCGTTATAAGAATTTCGATCCCCATCACTAATATGTCCACCTCGACTTTCTAATGGTGATTGAATCAGCCAACGTCCAAATTCTTCGAAACTAACCTGACCTAGTTCTGCACAGGCCATAATATGTGTGTGCTTGTAAATCGTCGGATCCTTTATAACCATTGGGGCTGAAGTTCCTGAATGCCAAAATCCGCGAATTCCGTTAGCGAATACGATTTCAGCAATACCATATGCCGGAGAAGAATAAGAACTATCCATCGGTTTTACACCACCAACATTACCGAAAACTTGGCTTACTGGCGAGTCGTTATTGAGAAACATTGCCCAATCTATCATATGTGTTCCTTGGGCTGATAAGTTCATTCGAGCAGAAATATTCAACCATTTTAGTCGTCCGAGTTGACCTGATTGCAAAACTTTACGACATTCTAGTAAGCGAGGATGCCAGCGGAATTGTTTGGAAACTCCGAATTTGGTTGTGGATTTTTCCTCTAATTCACACAATTGTTGCCAATCCCTTACACCATATGCAATTGGTTTTTCTACCAAACAAGCTGGGACACCTAACTCTGAAACCATTCGTAACAAATTTAGCGATTGATCAGACATTGTAACCAAATGTACTAAATCTGGTTTTTCTTCCTCAATCATCCGCTTGGCGCTAGAATAGCTGGCAGTATTGTAGGTATTTGCAAATTTTCGCCTTCTACTAAGATCTGATTTATTGGAACAAGCAACTAATTTAGCATTAGATATCAGCCGGTAAGCATTAGCATGCCCGTAGGCTCGACGACCACAACCGATTATAGCTGTCCGATATGTCTTCATCTCATTGTCCTAAAAACTAGTCCATAAATATCCTAACGTCTACCATTTTATTGATCAAGGTCAAATACTCGATTCGCCTTGTTTAATTCTGTCAGTCAGTTGATTTCAAATTTGACAGGTACTTAAGACTGTGATAGCATTTGTGATCTTCTTTTATTAGTGAAAAACCCCGAGTAAAAATGACGAATCGACAACAGCAGGCCACTAACCTCCCACTTTTTCCTCTGAATGTTGTTTTGTTTCCTGGCAATATCTTACCTTTACATATTTTTGAAGAGCGGTACAGATCAATGATTCATGAGTGTTTGCAAGAAGATTCTGAGTTTGGTATTATTTTGGCCAAGGGTGGTCGTATAATCGATGATTCTTATAGCATTGGGACTGCTGTAAAAATCATCGACAGTGATATTATGGAAGATGGGCGAATGAACATTATGACAGTTGGGCAATACCGATTCCAAGTGCAGGAGATTACATGTCAAACTCCGTACTTAGAAGCTCTTGTAGATCCTATCAATACCAGTCCACCAATTGACCTAACTCGCTTACAGGCACTAATTTCTAGGGCTTCTGAGCTCTGTGAGACTTATGAAAATTTGTTGGCAGAAACAGTAACGGACTGGGAAGTACCAAAGAGCCTTCCTGAACGCCCATTTCATTTAGCTTGTCACATTGCTACACGTTTACAAATTACACTTATAGAAAAACAACGATTGTTAGAAATTTTTTCTGTTGATCAAATGTTGATAAAAGAAATAAAGATCTTGCAGTACGAAATTCAGCGACGAAAAGCAACTGTGATTGCCGAACGACAGTTCAAGTCTATTCCAAAGTCAGAAATCCCATTTTGGAAAAAGCATTCGTTGAACTAGTAAAAATATAAGACAATAGAAAACACCCTGAGCTGAGAATGGCCTCTGTTCAGGAAAACCGAGTTCCTTCCACTTTGCATAACTTTTCTTTTTGTGTATCACATGTGTTTTACGTTAGTAACTTGCTCTCACTTCTCAGGATTGCCGTTATCCCTTTTGTCTTTTGGGGGTTACTGAAACAAAACTATTGGCTGGTTTTTGGTCTCGGTAGCCTAGGTTTAATAACCGATACTCTCGATGGTATTATCGCACGAAAACTTAATCAACAAAGTGACCTAGGTCGGTTGTTAGATCCAATCGGGGACAAGCTAGGCCTCCTTTCAACGACCCTAGCATTGATCGTCATCAATTCAAATTTTCCTTTTTGGGCATTTCTTGTATTATTATGTCGGGACATTACCGTATTTATTTTAAAGTGCTGTCAATTTCAAAAGACTCAGAAACTCCCTCAACCTGATCCACTTGGAAAAACTACCAGTTGGGCTTTGGCGGTAACATTGTTGTTGTATCTTCTAAAACACTGGCAGTTATTTGAGGTGCCTATGTGGTTGCCCAAAATCAGTTTGTTTATGGGACTCAGTTGTGCGCTGATTTCCATGACAAAGTACTTTTATCTTTACCATCCGAGGAAACATTAAAAAATAAGAGTTAGGTACAAGATGTACGTTCATTTTTTAGGCTGGAAATTAATCACCAAGCCCTTCAGAAATATGACCAAATATTTGCCTAAGTTTTTTAATTTTCTCTTCGGGTAAAGGTGGCCCAACAACTGCTGAGATATTGTTTACTAGGTGTTGGCAATTAGAAGTTCCTGTAATCACGGTAGAAACCGCATTCGGCTGCGCCGCAAATTTATAAGCGGCTGCTGGTATGCTATTCGTCTGGTTGTCAATCAGCCAGTCAAGTGGATTTTGGTCTGGTAGAGCGGTTGAAGATATAATGTCTCTTTTTTTTAGATCGGCGATAACATTCTCCAATCGTTCAGGACAACTCAAAGCACGACGTACCGCAATCATGACTAGAACTCCAATATTATTCGCTTGGCAAAGTGGAAAGATGGTTTTTGTAGCTGACTGACTTAATAAGTTGTAGCCAACCATGATAGTATCGAAATGATCATCAGCCAAGGCTTTTTGCAGCATTTGATGTGTTCCATCATCAGAAAACCTTTCAGTTATACCAATGAAGCGGATTTTCCCTTCCTTTTTTAGCTGATCAGCCACTGGCAGAAGATACTCTACTGTATATTCATATTCACTTTTTCGAATACCGTGAAACTGGAACAGGTCAATTTCGTCGACTCTTAAACGTTGCAAGCTTTTTTCAACTTGAGCTTGTAATTCGTATTTTGTTAAGAAAATTCCTTCGTACGATGGCCGTGATTTAGTAGCAATGTAATATTGGTCACGAGGCACTTCTTCTAAAGCACGACCCAAAATGACCTCGCTTTCTCGGTAGGCAGCGGCAGTGTCGATCAGATTTATCCCTTGATCTAGAGCATATCTAACGAATTTACGAGATTCTATTTCAGTAAGCCCCGTTTTTTGGCCTAGGTGGCTAGGGCCTCCTGATCCCAGAGAAACTAAAGATACTTTCAAATTGGTTCGTCCAAGTATACGATACTGCATTTTCATGATTTTTCTATTTCACTTTGTCATACGAACCAGTACGTGATATGACCCATCTTGAATACTGAACCAACGAGCGATTACCAATACGTTTTGCAACTGGATTTTTGTTTTGGAATTACTTATATTTTGGTGATAGGCTTTCGAATGGCTATTTACACTACCGATTTTACTATGAAGATTGGCTGCTAAATCAATTATGGCCCGTTTTTCTGCTTTTTGCCAAGCAGTTTCCGGAAAGTAAGTGAGATTACTACTACCAACACCGTACTCATACTCGTTCTCATTTGGTATTTGGTACAACCAATCAGGCTTGTTTTTGCTCATCGGTGTTATTTTATCAGATACGCTTCGTTCTTGTTCTGAAATTAAAACAACTGTCAGCTTTGGAGTTACAAAAGTATTCAATAAATAATGACTGTTAGTAATACGTTCACGTAAACCCTCAGAAATCGTTTCCTGGAATTTTTCGGCTTGTTGGTCATTCATGGCGATAATTTCGCCACTAATATTAACTTGTAACTGACGAGCTAGCTGCTCAATAGCATTTTCTGTAGCTACGTCAACTGATGATTCCCTATCGTAATAAGTGCGAGCATAACCAACAGCAGAAAGAAAGTTAGTTGGTGGTTGCCAAAACCACTTCGGGTAGATGATCTCCGAATAATTTGAGACAGTACTCCGACTAGTACAACCATGAATTGTAAAAAGGAATAGAATATACAAAAAGAGGGAGGAAGTTTTTTGAAGCATAAAATGTGACCAAAGCTATAAGTCTCAGGCCACATTTCTCCTGTGATTCAGGGACTTACATTCAGGGAATTAAACCTTGTTCTTTTTTAAATTGATCATACTTTTCAACCTCTTCTTCCAGTTCTTGAAAGCCTTGTGAAGATCGGAAACGTGTGTAGAGATTCTGTTGTTTTTTCACAGCATCCAACAAAGCGCTATTTGCTGGCCCAATAGGTAATTCCATCAAGACGTATGCACGATAGATTACCCCGTCCTCCTTAATGGTTTCTACTTGCCGAGCTCTAGAACCGTTCAATACCTTAGATGTCACTGACTTGGACACAACCGAAGTTTGGCTAAGGAATTCAGCATCTTCACCTAAACCAACTTCCTCCGTAAATTGTTTGGTCATAGACTTAATTTTTGTTTCCATCTGCTGAGCTAAGTCAACACGCGCCTGTTGTTTTGCCTTGTTAAGTGCCAATTGCAGATCTTTGGAAGTCATGGTTGCAGTCGAAAACATATAGTTCGGATCTTCTGGGGGATTTTGAAACCAAGCGGGCAGACTTAGAGGATTATCCAGTTTTGTTTTTCCTCCACAGGCTATAAGAAAAGTTGCAAATATCACTAGGATAAGCACAGAACCGATCGGTTTGCTGAAATTTATGATTTTCATATCAGGAACTCCTTTTTACAATTTAGATATAGAAGTATTAGGGGGTAAGCAATGGAACTTGATAAAGCTTAACTGGAATAGAGCGATATGCTTCAGGAATATTACCTATTTCCCATCCTTTTCCAGTTGTTTCGCTGTAGAAATATTGAAGGTCATTATACTCATAATGCGCGCCTGAAAATTGACCAGAAACTCCGAGTGCAAGATGACCTTTCGGGTTCAGGAGTATTAAATCATAGCTTAATGACCTTAGTAAACTAGCAGCCAGAATAACAGTATCCTCACAATCTCCTCCCCCAGCAACTAAAGTTTCAAAGGCATACATTTTAAATTCGTCGTATCCGGTTGCCACATCGTCAGCAGTGTAAGGTAAGCTCTGGACAAAAGAAATAACAAAGTTGGCTAACCGCTCTCGAGACCAATTATTTTCCTGAGCCACTTGATTCAATTTTTCTGCAATCGGTTGACCTATCCCTGATCCTTCAACTACCATTTCGATCCACTTCAACCTGTCTCGGTTAGAATAAGTATTGTAGACATCTAGCGACAAACCAACCAAAAGAGTATAAGTCTCCCCTTCAAAATTCCAAATAAACCGTCGCCCAAACATCTGATCAGTATTTTGAATTCTTTTCTGACTTAAACTGTTGTACAGTTCAACCGAAACTAAACCACCATTTGGAAAAACTGGAACATGATCGAAAGTTTCATTCGGTGAAATCGGAACCGCAATCGGTTTGAGATCTTTCGTTTTCGAAGCGATTGGTTTACTTAGTAATAATCGAGTCTTTGCAGTCGGAGGATTTGTTTCAGTTCTTATTTTTACTTTTGAATCTTCTGTTGACTGAGCTATAGAAGGTTTCTCTCTTTTATTATTTCTCGAAAAGAGGTTCCATTTTAAATCAGTGGCTATTATAGTTTTTACCTGCTTGGTGTTTCGAACTTGGTTCCAGCCAATCGCAGCTATCAATTTTACATCAGACGGATCGTTGAGCCGAGGTAAACGAACTGCACGGTCAGACTCTGTATCAATTAGCCATACTGAATGGTCAGTAGGTTGTCGAATCAATCTTTTGGGATTTTTTACACCTGTAATTTCACCGACTGGTATGAGTTGGTCTGTTAGCCGAATTACCATCTCATGCCTTAGTAGCCAAGCCCCTCCGTCATCGGTAGAAACAATATCCACTGCATCAGGAATAGAAAATTTAGCCCTGTTTAGGTCTACCTGACTCCGAAAAGTATAGATCAAACCATTCTGATCTAAGCACCAAATGTGTTGGTTAGCCGTAGTCACGTGGGTAACTTTAGTTAAGATCGCAGGAGATAATCCATCATCAGTGAGCTTCTGAAGCCCACGCCAAGTTAACACCCATTGGTCTCCACCCAAGACTACCATGCTTTTTGCGGATTGGATAGGAATTGTTTTTATTATCTTTCCATCTAAACTCGCAGTTACGATTCTATTCAAGGCAGAGTCAATCGCCCAAATTTTATCATTGGACAGAGCCAATGAAGTTGGTGCAGCAAAACCTTTGAGTATTAATGGCTTTTTATTATCAACGTTATATTTGGTAACTTGGCCTTGGAAAGAATTAGTCACCCAACAACTTGCGTCTGATGGGTTGATAGCGATTTTAGAACGCCTCTCTGCGAATAGTAATTTGGGGTCAATTTCGATGCGGCTTCCCTGAAAAATTGAGTGAACTAGTATTCCGTCGTTTAGTAACCACCAATGATGTACTTCAGAAAAACCAGTTAAGGAAAAGGAAAAAAGTAGAAAATTAATAAAGTTTCTCATTGATACAAAAATGATTGAAAAATAAAGTTCATGCCTGCAAAGTGGAAGTCACTTTTTCACTAGTAACTATACCGTTG
>PAYP01000020.1 GCA_002714785.1 Candidatus Poribacteria bacterium
CAATTAATACAATATCTGCTCACCTCTGCCAAATCTTGTGAGCCTATTGTAACTACAAAAATCGGGTGTTCTCTCTTTTTTAAAAAAAAAGGCTAAACATATCTGGTTAACCTACCGATAAGATATCAGGTTTTGAGTGAGTAACCAACTCGATAAAGTCGGAGAAAAAAATGGCAACCGGATTCAATGTTAATAGTAATATCAGTTCGATGAAAACGTATCGTGCATTTGCACATTCTCAAACAAAATTAGAAGAAAGCATAGAAAGGCTATCAACCGGTCTAAGAATTAATAAAGCCTCCGACGATACAGAAGGTGCTGCTATTGCCACTCGACTTAGCAACAGAGTCCGTTCCTTACAAAAAGCACAAACAAATTCCAAACGAACAATTGATATGTTACAAACCGCAGAAGGATCACTAAACGATATTCATAATATTCTAGCTCGCATGAGAGAGCTAGCCGTACAAAGTGCTTCTGACAATTTGAATACAAAAGACCGATCAACTATCGATATGGAATATCAGCAACTCAAGTCTGAAATTGATCGAATCGCTAAATCGACCGAATATAATCAAATCAAATTAATCGACGGATCTCAAAAGGCAACAGTTTCCACAGTTACCGGCGTTGGTATTGACTCAGTCAGTACTGCCGGCCATGGTGGGCAAAAAGTTAGTTCCGGTAGCTATAGTTTTGAGTACAAGCCCGGAAGTCTAAAACTAGTCAATAAAACTACGGGTGAGTTCGAAGTAGTCGATTTCACACCAGCTAGCGCCGGGGAAATCAAAACCTACCAATTCTCCAGCCTCGGCCTAACAGTTTCTTTTGATGAAGAATTCGACCTCAACAATGTGGCCAATTCGACATTCGAAGTTACTGCTACTGGAAGCACGGTTCAGATTGGTGCTGACGATGATGCTGATAGTAATCTAGATTTCACTCTTGGCGATGCTACTGCTAAAGGTTTGAGGCTGAGTCAATTATCACTGGACAATTTAGCCGGAGCGCAAGCAGCAATCAGTACTCTTGATGCTGCAATTGAAGCCATTAACGATGATCGTAGTTTCATTGGCGCCACTCAGAACCGACTCGAATTCACTGCTACTAATGCGGATAGTACTATTGTAAATTTAAAAGCCTCTATTTCGACTATTAGAGACGTTGATTATGCTAAGGAAGCTATGGAGTTAGCTAAGTATCAGATTCTAGTTCAGTCAGGATCAGCGATGATGGTACAAGCTAACCAGATCTCACAAACCGTCTTACAGTTAATGCAGCAATAATCAGGAAATTATTTCATTCCATCAGAAAAGATGATGATAGAAAATTGAATAGATATATGAAAAACAGTTATTCAACTTATAGAGAAAGAAATTAAGATAGCGAATAGATCATCATACAAGTTTCAATTTTAAGCGATAAGGTAAAGAGAGAACACCCAATTAATACAATATCTGCTCACCTCTGCCAAATCTTGTGAGCCTATTGTAACTACAAAAATCGGGTGTTCTCTCTTTTTTGTTCTTAGGAGTAAAATGTCAACAAAGCCCATTACGATCGGTTTCAGCTCGATAAAGACAACCTCCGGCGGTCACATAGAGAGTTTTTAAATTTGGCCCACCAAATGTACAATTGGTAACAATGCCACCGGGGAATAGGTTTCCTGATTGATCTCCATCTGGCTGTATCAAATGAATAGGGTGGGTTTCTAATACTCGTCCTTTTGGGCTGAAAACGTAAATCATTGATCCAGGTCCACTATTTTCCCAACCAGCAGTAGCTATAATATTTCCTTGATCATCTAGTGTCATTCCATCAATACCACGATGAGGATAAAAGTTGTGCAAAATCTCACAATCCCCTAATGTTCTATCTGCATTAATCGGGTATGATCTAAGTTCAGCGTTAGTATCAGGACCATAGTTACTTTCGGCCAAGTATAGCCGAGATTGATCAGGTGAAATAAGAATACCGTTTGGCTTAGTCGTATCTGTAGTCATCTGTTCAATCGACCAACTACCGTCCGATTCTAAATTAGCCCTCAGGACCGATTGATGATTGAGTTCCAAATCATCAATCTTGTTACCATATCTAGGATCCGTGAACCAAATACNCCCCCGCTTATCGAAAGCCAAGTCATTTGGACTATTTAGGCGCTTACCATCCAATTTNTCGACAATCACATCTCGTGATCCATCCGCATTATAACGAGCTATACAACGTCCTCCCCCNTCACATGCGTAGAGTTGGCCTGCTGAATCATACATTAAGCCGTTGGCCTCGTTAGTCCCTGTACGAAATATGTCCGTTTCACCATTNGAAGGATTGTAACGCATAATCCTGTTATTTGGTATATCGGTAAACAAAACGACTTCACCTGTCCAGACTGGACCTTCGGTAAAATCAAAAGGCCCAGCTACATTTACAAAATTCCAAGAATCGGCTGACATTGANTTCTATTNTCTCCTTTATTTCATAAGATAAATTATGGGCGGACTTCAAAAAGTTTGAGGGCTAGATATTCAATTAATGCTCGGTCAACNAGCTGTGATTTCCAATGGTCAGGGATTTCATTGTAACCATAATAAGCACCCGCTAGTTGGCCAAAAATCGCACCTGTAGTGTCAGCATCATCGCCCAAATTGACTGCTAGTAGGATACCTTCGGAAAAAGATGAAGTCTGATTAAAAGACCACAGAGCAGCTTCCATTACTTCAACAATATGGATTGTGCCTCTTATTTCAGGTGGTTTCTTTCTTTGGTAAGAACCACGTGCGACCTGCTCAACTTTGGGGTCTAAAGATCGATTGTGCCACAAACGAGCATGATACTTCAGNATTTCCGTTTTNCTAGCTTTCCCCAGAGCTTTGACAATCAGGCTAGAATAGAGTCGACAAGCATCAATGCAAACTGAGCTGCCATGAGTTGTGGCTGCGCTATCCGCTGACATTTGGACTGCTAGCTCCAAATCTTTCGCATAAAACATAGGTACTGGTGCTAATCGCATTAAAGCACCATTACTGGTGGCATTAGCAACTGGTTGGGGTTGGCCACTATCTCGAAAATTGGTGATAGCCTGACGCGCTGTTGGGCCAACACCATATGCCGATTCCTGGCTGCTCAAATAGCCTCCAAACAACCAACGAGCATAACGATCAAGTTGATGAATTGCGTCTAATCGACCAACCGATATCAAACTGTCAGCCAAACAGAGTGCCTGAGAGGTATCATCGGTCCAAAAGCTACCGTCCACCATATCGATAATTGGTTGGAAGGTTCCTGGGGCTTTCCCTTCAATTGTTGATCCGAGTTGATCGCCAATTGCAAGACCAACCAAACAACCTACCCAATAATTTAAATCACTAGAAAAAGTTAAGTCAATGGTCATCAGTACCACCTACTAAACTGAATTCAATGTGACATAACTGCCGATCTATTCTCATCCTGAAGTTACCTCTCTAGGTTATATTGGTCAAAAAATTGGTTTCAAAAGGAAATTTGTAGCACAAAAAGCTCAATCTACGTTAGAACACATAAAATCAATCAACTTGTTATTCACATGTTAACACGAAGACGACAATTTCGTTATCAGGTTGTTTGCTGGAGTTGAAATGGCCAAAGTTTGTAGTAGTTTCAGGATCTTACTGTACTGAGATTATTAACCTCAATTGACATGAGATAAACCTGATTTAGCTTTAGATATAGAATTTATCCAAAGCTGATTTCCGTAATTTAACCAAGTTGAAATATTTCAGATAGAAATCTATATCAATGTCCGATAAATCACGAGCTATCCTGCTATCCCTGATTAAAAGATTTTTTCGTTTTGGCAAGCAGTTCGAGCCTATTTTTTGTCAATCATTTTATTTGTTTTAGATTACCAGAATTCTAAACTTTTTTGACTCTATTTTCTTATCTTTTTTGAGTGAAGATCCGGCCAAATCTTTTCTAAAATAGTATAGTTGGAAGTTGTAATAATTCGGCTGGGAGCAAATTGAGTTTTTTCTTGATCTGCTTGGAAGGGCTGGTCATTGTAAATGTCGATAGCTGATTGCAAAATCATCTGACCGCGTTCATAAGATTGCAGGTCAACCTCGGCATCGTGTTGACCTGCAACAATCAGGTTGATTGCCGAACGTTCTGCACCAATTCCAATAGTAACGATTTTTTCAGCCATGTCGTATAAGTTTACACCTTCGACGGCACCAACGGCCAGACCGCTATTAACACAGATAATCGCTTGTACATTTTGAGCGTAATCTCTCAAAGTTTGGCTAGCTAGTTGGCGACCTGAACTTTTGTCAGCTTTTGAGTACTTGGATAGAATATGTACTTGTGGGTACTGGTCTAAAATTCTATAGATACCAATTTTCAATTGGCGAAAAACAGGCGACCCTAATGGCCCTTCTAATACTAGAACATTAGACTTATCCACAAGTGATTCATCTTTGAGCTTTTGTACAACATATGCCGCTGCTATTTCTCCAAGGCGACTTTGATTGATCGAAAAATGACCGACGATTTGATCATTTCTAATCGGTTGATCTAATGTCAAGACCGGAACAGATTTTCTTTTGGTTTCCCGCAGTATAGAGTGAGCGGAACGAGAATCAATAGAATTCAAAACCAATACCTTTATGCCCTGATTTAGCATAGTCTTGACCTGCTGAAATTCCATTGCAACCGCATTTTTTCCATTAGTTTGATCTTGGACACTGTTCCAGATTATTTCTATACGATCCGATTGAGCAGTTAAGTTATGTTCCGCTAATTGGTCAAAAATTGCTTTTTGAATCAAGTTATAAGATGTTGTATTAGTGTTTGGTACACTGACTCCAATCTTGACCACCGGACGATTATCTCCGGCACAAGCTTGAAAGAAACACAAAAAGAGAATAATGAATAGATCTCTTAATAGTGATTTTTGGTAGGCAATAGTGGACACAGCGAATCACTTCATCTGTTGTTCAATTTGTTTTGGATCTTTTTGACTTCATCTTCAAGACTAGGGGAGATTTCTGACTGCTCAATCAATGTTTGGATCACATCCAACTGCAACTGAGCAAGTGTCCAATCTTGTAGTGATAAAGCGATACGGCTAAATTCTAAACGATACCTTACATTATTTGAGTCATGTTGAATTGCTTGTTGAAAGTGATGAACAGACTTTTCCATGCTGGCTGGGGGTAAACCGCCATAGATCAGCTTAACCATTGCTAATAATACTCCACTAACATTTGCCATGCCATGGTGCCATCGAGCTAAAATATAGTGAGCATAATGGTTACTTGGGTCTAATTCAACTGCTCGATCAGCAAATTCTCTAACAGCCTCCGATAATTTTATTTTTTCCCTAACACCTACTACTTGCGTTAGGCTACCAGCCGCATTGGAAACACAGAGGTAACATTGACTGTTTTTAGGCGATAATTTGGTAGATCGTCGGGCAAGCTGTTCCGCTTTAACAAAAAGTTTACGTGCCCTTTTTTTGTGCCCTTTTTTTTTGTCTTTGTATATCTTATTTCCCTGTTCGGTATAAACACGAGACATTCGCCACAAGATCTCAGCTTGATCGCTTATCGGATGTTCCGTAGCCAATGACAACCGCTCCGCCTGCTGTAGTAGTTCCAAACAGGCAGAGAGTTGATCAGTTTTGAATTTTTCATCTGATAAACTAATTAATTGTTCTACAGATGATGGATTTGCCCATCCCTGACTTGATAACAAGTATAATAAGCTAAGCAGACACACAAAATAGAACTGTTTAGTTAGTAGTCGATGAAAAATCACGGTTCTAATCTTTATAAGCAACGAAGGTTTGTTTCTGTTTGCCTAATTTATCGATAGACAATTCAACTACATCCCCATTTTGCAAGTACTGCGGTGGATTCATACCGGAACCAACTCCAGCTGGTGTTCCGGTGGACAAAACGTCCCCAGCCTCCAATAACATAAACTGAGATAGGTAATACACTAAAAAGTGCGCATTAAAAATCATATCTTTGGTATTACCTGATTGTTTTACTGTGCCATTGACTTTCAATTCCATTGCTAGGTTATTAACATCACCAATTTCTTCTGCAGGACAAAGGTAAGGACCGAGAGGGTTAAATGTTGGACAAGATTTTCCTTTGGTCCACTGTCCACTTCGTTGAATTTGAAATTCTCGTTCGGATACATCGTGCGAAATACAATAACCTGCAATATGGCTTTTCGCCGATTCTGGTGATTCTAGATATAATGCATTTTGCCCAATCACAATGCCCAACTCGACCTCCCAATCAGTATGCGTACTATTTTTAGGGATTATGACGTCATCGAACGGGCCTTGTACTGCACTAGTACTTTTTTGAAATATGACTGGTTCTTCTGGAGGCTCCATACCTGATTCAGCGGCATGATCTGAGTAATTCAAACCTATACACATCAGCATATGAGGACGTGAAACGCAAGAACTGAATCGGGCATTTGGGGGTGTGTCAGGCAGATTGTCTTCCTTTTCTGCGATTAACGATCTCAGTTCGTTTAAACCATTGTTGTTAAAAAAAACATGGTTCCAATCTTCAAAGTATTCTGAGCAGTCCTTGTGTTGGCCATTAATTAAGACACCTGGTTTTTCTTGGCCTTTGGGGCCAAATCTAAAAAGTCTCATAATTCTCCTTTTTATCGTAACTTAGTAAAAATGAAAAAATTAGAACGGCAAAGGACCCGATCTAACTTTGGTTATAGTTTAGCACTGTGATATACTGGGCCGAAGTCTCGACAACTGATTTACCAACACTGCCGGAAAGGACCAATAATGATTAAGCTTGGTACTATGTCACTGAACGTTCGGGGAACAACAGCCACCGAGTTTGCCCAGATTGTCTCCGACCTGAACCTAGACCAAATTGAACTGCATTCTACCGCTTTTGAATCAACTAATACTGACTATCTAAGAATACTGAAAATGGACTTACAAAAAAAGGGGTTACCACTAGGTTATATCGGGGTTAGTAATAATTTCGGTGTTCCTACAGACCAGCACCCTGACCAGATTGCCAAAATCAAAAATTGGATAGACATAGCCAGTTTCATGAGTTGTCCGTTGGTCCGAGTTTTCGCTGCTTATGTACCCGAAGATTGCACCGACGAAGAGGAACTTTGGCCACCGATGATACGGGGCTTTAAGGAAGTCGCCGAATACGGTTACCAAAAAGGTATCATCGTTGGTTTACAAAACCATAACCACAACAACGTGACCCGAACAGGAGATAACCTCCTACGCGCATTGAACGAGACCAATCACCCTTATTTTACTCACATTGTTGACACAGGGCAATATGCCGGCTCACCGGGAGCCAGTGGTAGCAACAGCCAAGCTACTCCTAAATTTGACTGTTATGATAGTATTGCCAAGACGGCGCCCTATGCTGTATATGTTCGTGCGAAATTCTATCACATCGATTCTGGTGTTGAGGAGTGGTTAGATTATGCTAGAATTATCAAAATCCTGAAAGGTTTAAACTATAATGGTGGAGTTTCTATTGTCTACGAAGGAGAATCAGACCCCATAGATTCGATGAGAAAAGCTGCCGATTATTTGCGTTACCTTTGGCAACAGGATTAAAATATTAGACTGTTGGTTGAAACTGAACTGCTAACTTCTCAGCCCAACTTTTGTTGGCATCGATTGTTCTACCTGCGTTGTGCGGTGTATGTACTACATTATGACGACCTAGAAGCGGATCATCTAACGGTAGTGGCTCTACATCCCAGACATCGGCGGCTAAACTAATTTCATCGGCTAAAACTCGACGGCGAATTGCATCAACATCACAGATCCCAGCTCTGGTGACCAAAATGACTAGACAGCCTTTTGGGAGATCATTGATGTGGTCTGCAGTGACAATACCTCGTGTTGACTCCCACAGTGGAACCATAGGAGCAAAAATTTCGGCATCCCTAACAAGTTGATCCAAATGCCATTCTTTTCTAGCACCAGCCCGATGAAAGCATGGTTCACTCGCGTGAGGATCCCAAGCAGCTACATCGGCTCCCAACATACTGACAAAACTGGCATAACGACTAGCTATGTTACCTACACCAACAATTCGGACTCTTTTACCTGCAATTGTTCCGCTGGTAAAATTGGGGTTGTCCCCAAACTGATGTCCTCGTGCTCCAGGTTGGCCAATCCCGCCTGGTGGACTGTAGTCCCATGGTTCCAAGGAGGTCAAAATTTCACGATGAAGTTGTGGAATTCGGCGTAACCCCGACAAAGTCAATGCCAGACCGTACTCAGAAACTGTTTGACCCCAAAAGCCTTCACTAGGATGGTCATAAGTCAGGATTTCACGTTCTTTCAAATATTGATTGGTTTCTTCAGACAGATTGCGACCGTAACTACCTTGAAAAGTTGCCTCTTTCAAAACCGAGAATTTTTGCAGACAATTCTTCGTAACACCGACCCCCAATGTAGCCAGACGAATAATGTTGCCGGTATCATTAGCGATTTGGCCCAGCAATTGATCATTTTCATTCTCCAACCGGTGAAACTCAACGTCTCCATCAGATTTCCACAGCGTATGCAAGTGATCAGCGGCAAAGGGCCAAACTAGATCAAACCGAGGATGCACAACAATCAAGCTTTTTCCCATATTAATTTTGTCTTCCTTTCAAAAATCAATTTGTGATTGGTTGATAGAATACGAAAGATCGAAACCCATGTCAAGCCCAAGGAATAACACAGCTCTCTTTGTTTTATTATTATATTTTTCTCTCTTTGCTAGTTGTGGACCTGATGATACAAGTCCATCGACCTTGTCCACAGAACAAGTAATAGTACCCGACAATTTAGTAGGTTACTGGGAATTAACCCACTTTCGCCCAACTGATAACCTTCTCAGCGCGAGCTTAACAATTAGTGAAATTGGTACTTGGAAATCGGAAACGAGTCTTCCATTGATTACCGGTGGATACTTGTCAGTAGAAGCAAGCGGGAAACTACGGATTGAAGAGGATCAGATTAAAAGTGTGACCGAATCAGTCAAAACCATTTTACCTACAAGTCAGATGCCAGTAAAAACAAAGACATTCGATGGGCAGATTACCTTCGATCTAATTGGTAATCAACTGACTCTTTACTACGACGATGGTAGCATGGCAATCTACCAACGGGCAAAAAAGTAGCGAATGAACAGTTTCCAGTCCATCCGCTGGGTGTAAGGTCAGAGGTTAACTCTAAAAAATTAATATCGTTTTGGCGGAGGTTGTGCTAGTCTGATACCCCTGTCGTGTTTGAATTTGAATTCGAAAGGAACAGTTTGGTAACGAGCAGCNGTTCCTTCTGGTGGGGCTTTTTCAATAGGAATCTGCACCGATAGACCGGTGGCATTGAGCTTCACTTGCTGGAAAGCAAGAAACCCTTCCACTGACCCTCCAGGAGGTATTCCATCCTCAACTTTTGCAACTTGTTTTTCTAGCAAAATTTCTTTGGCTACCTGAAGTCCATTTTTTACCATAATACCGCCAATTCGGCTCATCATCATCAAACGTTCTTTTAAATCTTCATAGTTATGTCCACCATACATATTCTCGCCTTGGTCAACAATTCGACATTTTTTGACATCGAAGATCACTTTCTGCTCACGATTATTTGTTAATTTGACGTAAAAAACATCACATTTATCACCTTGGTGTGCAGCCTCACGTTCGTAAAATACGGATGCGTTATTACCTCGATTATATTTAAAGTCAAGGTCAGCACTACGCCAATAAACAATTGAAAATTCGATTCCGTCTTTTGTTACAATCACACCATTATTACGTGGAGCAGCATCTGGATCAAACTGTTCACGTGCTACTTCCATATCAAGAATACTATGCCCCTCAGGCAAATTCTCTTCATCTGGGAAAATGGCTGGCATGTTTTTTAGTGAGTTGCCTTCTGTGATAGATTTGAGACTACTCTTGAGTGCCTCCTGGCAACCAATCAGTGCCAGCATCAACATAAAGCCTAAACTGATTTGCACCAATTTTGATAATCGCTTCATCTTTACTCCTTAAAAGTTCAGCAACTTGCTGACTATTATGACTTTTTCAGTATAGCACAAGGCTATCGGGTTTTCAAACTTGGCCAATTGCGCAGGAACTCAACTGGATTCGGTTTCAGTAAGAGCCTTACATTGTCGTAGCCAGACATTATTTGGTGTCGGATCGTAGCCCTTCCAAGCGTAAGGATCTGTACCGGATACAGGCACCACGGATCGCCGATCTGCGTTAGCCACACTTTCACCTTCAGCCACATTCCAAGGCAATAAAGACCAAGAATTACAATAGTGATTCACTAACACTCGGCGGTAAGTTTGACTCCGATTTTTACGAGATCGGTGTAACAAATAACCATTGAAAAAAACCACAGTACCGGTTGTGACTTCGACTGGTATTTCTTCAGTCTCATCGAAACCATAACTTTCATTTGCAAAATCGAATTCATCTTGATCCTGATGAGAACGTTGTGGGTATAAGTAACCTTGTCGATGTGAACCAGGGATAACCCACAGGCAACCGTTTTCAACATCCGCATCGTCCATAGCAATCCAAGCACCAATCAAGGATCTGTCTCGGGTTGGAATATAGATTTCGTCTTGGTGCCAAGCTTGACCTTGAAAATTAGGAGGTTTGACGAANAACATTGATTGCATGCACTTAACACTACCATCCCAAAATGGAATATGTGCTGCGGAAATCTGACTCAACGCACCAGATATTTGTGGATGTTTAACGTACTTCTCGATCACTTCACTGATGAAATGCGGTTGGTGAATACATAAAATTGAGGCCAATACATCTTGGTCTGATAATTTAGAGTCGACAGGTTCGAGTGTCTCACAAGGATAACCACCTCTGGCTAACTTGGTAGTATCAGTTCTCAATTCCTCAACTTCATCACTAGAAACAAGATTCGACACAGCTAAATATCCATTCTCGATAAAAAAAGTCACTTGCTCATCAGATAGAACTTCTGGCACCCAAATTTGGGACNCACTAGGTATCATATTATTCATTTTTACTTGTGTATTATGGANAGGTTATAGCAACCCAATTCATCTATAAAAGTTGATGCGAACGCAGTAGCTCAGCCAGCTCAACCTTTGCCTCTTCGCTGACGGAAGCTATCGGAGAGGTTGTATGCGACGAGCAGATGCCTAGAATTTCTGCACATGCTTTAAGGCAGCTAATCCCGTTTCCATAACTATACAGTCGGCCAAGATCTATCAATTTGACTTGTAGATCTTGCAGCTTATTTAAGTGTCGATCCCGCGCAGATCGATACAACTCAACTGAAGTTTTTGGATCTATATTAGAAATAGAAATCACGGCACCTTGAGCTCCAAAAACTATGGCTGCACCTGCCATAGTATAGGATCCTATCAATATTGAGAAATTATCCCGGTTTCCTAGATATGATTGAAGTTTGAGAAAAGTAGTCCAATCAGCAGTGCTATCCTTGATACCAATAATGTTTGGATTTTGATCAACAATCTCGGCCACTAACTCCGGTTTTAGATTGGTTTTAACCATTGACGGAATATTGTACATCACGACTGGTAAATTACTACTTACAGCTATTTCTCTATAAAAAGTCAAAAGTTCTTGATCAGATGAGGGGTAATAATAAGGTGGAGTAGTAGTAACCGCAGTTATTCCAAGACATTCAGCCATTTTAATGTTAGAAATGACCCTTTGTGTACTGGTATCCATGGCTCCGCAAATAATTGGAACTCTTTGTCTGACGGTTTCTACGGCTGTCTCAATCACAACCTGCCGGTTATTTTTATCCAAAGATGCGAATTCACCGGATGTGCCAAGCAGATATAAACCTTGNATCCCATTCGCCAGTAGCCTATTAATCTGACGGCTCAAAGCATCAGTGTCAACAAATCCTTGATCACCGAGTGGTGTGATAATAGGAGTGTAAATACCTTCAAATTTCATTTTAAAATAGCGACCTTAAATTACTAAGCAGACAATAACAGAGTTATTAATATGAAAAGTCGACGGTTCCAGTATAGCAAAGAAACCCAATTGCGTCAAGCATCGGAGGCGCTCTTTATTAACTACGAATACAGTCTTTTTTTGATCCCTGCCCAAGAACAAATTGGGCATTGAGCTGGCTGATGTTGTCGGGCAGGACAATATTCGCGACCAAAAAAAATTATTTGTAGATGTAACTTATTCCACTTTNGGGGGGGGAAAAGACGTTTAAGGTCTTTTTCTGTTTGTTCCACGTTTTTACCATTTGATAACCCCCAACGATAAGCCAAGCGGTGAATGTGCGTGTCGACTGGAAACGCAGGATAACCAAATCCTTGACCCATGACAACACTAGCCGTTTTATGTCCTACTCCCGGAAGTGCCTCCAAATCAGTGTAGTTGTCTGGAACTTTTCCTTGATGTCGATCTACCAGTATTTGGCTGAGTCGCTTTAGATTTTTAGCTTTGGTGTTGGATAATCCAATTTTGGAAATAACCTGCTTAATAGTTGTTTCTGGTAACTCCGCCATTTGCTGAGGCGTATTAGCTAAACTGAATAAAGTTGGCGTAGTTTCGTTGACTTTCTTATCTGTGGTTTGAGCTGAGAGCATTACTGCTACCAATAAAGTATACAAGCTATCATGAGATAAAGGGCTTAGTGTTTCAGGATATAAATCCTCTAAAATTTGCTGTATTCGCTCAACTTTTTCGATTTTTCTCATATCTATGTCCTACTTACGTCTATCTAGTTTGGACTACCAATTAAACTGTAGCACAGAATTGGCTTGGCGACTTGTCTTGGGTTTACATTGAACTATAAATTGACTATAATGACGAAAAGGATATTGGGTTGATTCGAATTTATCAACAAATTATCAGCGTTCCTCCATCTTCCATAGACTTCAATGGNCACGNTAACAATACTGTTTATATACATTGGATGCAAGAAGTAGCAGTCGCGCATTCGACGGCTAATGGCTGGTCGCCTCAACGTTACCAACAGAATCAGGCGGGTTGGTTTGCTCGCCGGCATTGCTTAGATTATTTGAAACCTGCACTTGTTGATCAATCGCTAACCATTCAGACTTGGGTCGCGGGGTTTCAAAAAACCAGAAGCATAAGAAGGTATCAAATCTGGCACCAATCTACACCGATTTTTCGAGCAGAAACTGAGTTTGTCTATTTTGATTTTGAACGACAACGCCCGGCTCGTCCACCACAGATTTTGGTTGAGTCTTTTGAGGTCGTTTCGGATATTGACCAGGAACTAATGTCAGTTCTCGGAGGGTAATGTTTTGCAGTTAAACGCTCAACAAATTCAAATATTTCAAGAGGAGGGGTACTTAGAAATCCCACATCAATTGATTGATAAAGATCATCTCCAAGAACTACGCTCCGCATACGATGAAGTGTTTGAAAAACGGTCTCAAACTAATGGGCAAGGGTGGCGTAATCTTTCGGCTACAGATGGGAAAGAAAACTACAAACAGCAAGAAATGCTACAAATAATGGGAATGTGGGAAAAAAGTGAAATATTTCATCAACTCCTGTTTCATCCGCCATTACTCAACATTGTCGCTTGTCTAATTGGGCCCAATATTCAGTTATTTCATGATCAAGCTCTTTACAAGCCTGCACAAATTGGTGGTCCAGTTCCGTGGCATCAAGATAATGGTTACTGGCAGTGTGAACCTGCAAATTTGGTTAGTATTTGGCTCGCCCTTGATGATGCTGATACCGAAAATGGATGCATGAACGTTATACCTGGTTCTCACTTAGTAGAACTATCTAATCATAGTCGTGCTAAGCATAGCGGTCAGGATTTGCCAGCATTACTATCAGTTGATGTTAATGAAGATTATGAAGTTTCGGTTCCTCTAAAATCTGGCTTTGGAATGGTACATCACTGCTTAACATTACATCAGACTAATCCTAATGGATCTGATAGGGGGCGTAGAGCAATAGTTATCCATTATATGCCAGTAGGCACCAAAAATAGAGAAGGTGAAATCCTTAAACACAATCTGTTACTGAGTGGAAACAACCCTTATAATCTTTGAACCAGTATGAAAACTGAACCCTCGGTATCATCTGAGGAAATCAAAAATAAGATTAATCAGTTTTACGATATCAGCCTAGAGCAACTGAATTTTATTCCGGTTGGGGAGGGCTCTTGGTGCTACCAGGGACAAGCACAAAACGATATTTTTGTTCGCTTGGTGAAAGATAAAGATCAGATCTCTCGAACCAATGGCCTAATAAAATTACTAGACAGCCTAAGTGTACCAGTTCCGACGCCTTTGCTCAGTAAATCTGGCCAAACGGTGGTCAAGATAGCTGATTATGATTTGGTCGTTTATCCATACATTNCTGGATTAACATTGATGCAGTCTGACCAGACCAATCCACAGGTTTCTTCGCTGAGACAGGCTGTTGGTCAAATGATTGGTCACCTGCATGGCTTGACTCGTGAGATTAGCAATCAAATTGAATTACCGATTGAAAACTTCACAAGATTTCAACCAGAATTTCGATCAATTATTTCTCCTAGGAACCTAATCCATCAAANCGACCAAATTGTCAAAGATTTGCTCTATTTTATTAACGTCAGGCGTTGTGAACTAACGAACCTAGTACAAGTTGCTGAACGATTGGGAGCTAACTTACGATCTAGGGAATTTGATTACGTCCTATGCCACGGTGATATTCATGAAGATAATGTTCTGCTTTCCGAAAAGGGAAATTTATATATTATTGATTGGGATGGGGCTATTCTTGCGCCAAGAGAGCGGGATTTATATTTCTTCGGATCTGAAAGTTACCCTGATCTTGATAAGGACAATCTGAGTGGATATTTTGCTTCATCCGGACCCGTCGAAACCGATCCAGTCTTGATGGACTACTACAAAATAGAATGGGCGTTGCAAGAGGTCGTTGATTATGGAAGTAGAATCTTATCTGATTCTCGCTTTGACCTTGATGGTCGATTAGATGCTTGGCAACAATTTCGTGACCTATTTGAACCTAATCAGGATGTCGATTGTGCTTTCCATGTGGCCNCCTGTTACAAACATGATAAATAGTAATGAATTCTGATTCAACCATGAGAGATAAGCCTAATATCTTGCTGATTAGTACCGATCACTGGCCAGCTGCATTGCTTGGAGTTTCAGGACACCCCGTGATTCAAACACCAACCTTGGATTCTCTTGCTCGAAGTGGTACTCGCTTTTCTAATGCTTATTCTGAATGCCCCGTGTGTATTCCCGCTCGTCGAACCTTAATGACTGGTACAACTCCTCGAACGCATGGTGATCGAGTTTTTGGTGAAACCTTAACAATGCCTCAACTCCCAACCATGGCAGAAACATTTCGTTCGGCTGGCTATCAGGCTACTGCTGTTGGAAAATTGCACGTGTATCCGCAGCGAAACCGTATAGGATTCGACGATGTAATTTTAGATGAAGAAGGACGAACACAATACGGAGTAATCGATGATTACGAAATTTTTTTAGCTGACCAAGGTNATGCGGGACAACAATTTTGGCATGGTATGAGCAATAACGAATATAGTTGGCGACCTTGGCATTTACCAGAACACACCCATGCGACTAATTGGGCCACACAACAGATGTCGAGAACTATCAAACGTCGTGATCCAAGTCGACCTAGTTTCTGGTTCATTTCTTACCGGCATCCGCACCCACCGTTGGTGCCTTTACCAATTTATCTCAACTTGTACCGACAATTTTTGATTGATAAGCCACAATCTGGCCAGTGGACAACCGAGGAAAACTGTTTTGCTATTCAGGCTAATCTCAGCCGAGGTTTTGATTTTTACCAGCAAGAGTCGGCAGAAGAACAAATCCAGTTGGTACGCCAAGCCTTTTACGCACTTTGTACACACATTGATCACCAATTACGTGTTTTGATAGGTACTCTTCGAGAGGAAAGTCTACTGGATAACACGNTCATTTGTTTCACCTCAGACCATGGGGACATGCTTGGCAATCACGGTATGTGGGCTAAACGTCTGTTTTACGAATATTCAGCTAATATTCCTATGATTCTAGTGGGAACAGGCGGAGACGATCGAGTTGGTGTTCACCAAGTCGACCATCGACTAGTTGGTTGGACCGATATAATGCCAACACTTCTTGATTTAGCAGGTATCAGTATTCCTNCGACCGTGGAAGGCCTTTCAATGGTTGGAAAAGAAAAACGTGCCTCATTTTATGGAGANGTTGGTGAAGATGCATTTGCCACNCGTATGGTACATGATGGTCGCTATAAACTCATTTACTACCCAGTAGGCAACCAACGACAGCTGTTTGATTTGAATAAAGATCCCAACGAAGGTTTCGACTTGTCAAACGACCCAACCCATCGTTACCAGTTGGAACACTTGACTAAGATTTTGGTTAGCCAACTCTACGGTACAGATTTGGATTGGGTTATTGATGGAAAATTGGTTGGTCTAATTGATCAAAAATTCTTACCTAGACCAGATAAAGGCCTGTCTAGCCAGCGTGGAGATCATTTTCCGCCACCACCACAAACCAACATGAAGCAAATTTAGTGATTTCAGGTGTAAAGTAAAGAAAACTGATNATGACTAAAATTCCGATTTCAATGTTGTGAGGAGTGGGAATCGAGTGGTTATTTGGATTGCTAGCCAGTTAGNCGCCATACCAAAAATCACAATCATCATTAGTGTTCCGACTAGAGAAATAACCGGAACTGAGTTGCCAAGCGATAATAAGTGAGGTGTAACAGACAATAATGCGGAGATCGTTCCAATAAATAAACCAACTAAAATCAGAAATGTATTTTCGATTAGCATAATAATCGACAAAATTGATCTTTTAAAACCGAAAGCTCGTAATATCGCCAACTCTTTTTTCCGCTCGATCGTATTTCGTACTAAAACAATTGCGAGTCCGGCGGTACCGAGCATGAGACCTAAACCGCCAATCACCTGAAATACGGACATGTAGGTATGCTTGACCGTATGAAAACTTTTTAGTCGATCAATAGTTGAAGTTACATCCAAGCCATATGAACTGAACTCTTGTTCCAACCTTTGTACTGTTTCGCTTTGGACGGAATCAATCAAAAAAGTACGATTGCTAGANTGGTGAGGAAAATGTCGCCGTAGTTGGTCATTTGAAACGATCAGTTCACTCTGAAAGATGCTATCCTTCAATAAAGCTACAAATTCGAATTCGATTATTTGGCCAAATTCATTTTTCATAGATGTTCTTTGACCGATCCCCAGACCTAGAATCCACTTTGCCGACTCATAATCTCCAATCACTGGAACAACTGTCGGTCCTAAATCTTGGTTCAATAAATTCCATGAATTATCCAAATCATGATCTATAGTTTGTTGGAATTGAAACCCACCACGCCGAATTAATTCTGAAGAGAAACCAATGATGTGAGGTTTTTGTGGTTGGAATAAGTTGAGACAGCTCACATCATCCCCGGGTAAAGTCAAACAAGGAAAAACTGACCCGGTTATAATCGAATCAAACTTTTCAAGGTCTACTAAGATTGGAATATCGGCTTTTGCCATATATCCAAACCCACCGGTCCCTGTTTGTTTGATCGGGATTGATTCAACTGATGGTTGTCGGTTAGTTCCTACTGCAATGATTACAAAACTGGCGCAAGCTACCAAAGCTACACACAGNAGACTTCTACCCGGACGGCGTGCTGTATTCCTAATGCTCGAGCTTATATAATTAGTAAACCGAGTGGTTGGCCGATGGTGTAACCAACCAGAGAAGTAGGCCAAACCAGATACCATCAGACATGTGCCAGATATATAAAAGAAAAGTGGTGAAAACTCATCAAGAAGTGCGTAAGCGGTTGCTCCAACTGCAATTATGAGGGAGACCGTTCCTATTACCCACCGACTGTTTAAGGAAAAATGACTAGGCTGTTGGATCTCATGTGATAGACGTTTAACTACCCAACCGATGGTTAGTTGAGACATGATTAAACTTAGGGCAAGGCCAATTACCAAACTTGTTGTTGATATATGGAGTTCAAGCGCTGTCGTACCAACGGCGCCAATCCACCAAGTCCGCAGGCCGTGAACCATCAAACTACCATAACCAATGGCAAGCGCTAATCCAAGCGTAGAGCCTAATACCGCCAAAATGAACCCTTCTTTAGACAAGCGTCGTTGGATCTGTCGATTTGAAAACCCGACAGCACGCAGTAAGTAGACTTCGTCCCGTCTCATTTCAGCTCCCAATCGAAACAACAAGCCAATGATAAGTAAGGCCGACAAAATGAGAAAAAAACTCAAGCTTACAAACAGAACACTAAAGTCGTTACTACCCTTGGATGCTGTTAATCCAGTTTGCTTAACATTTTGTAAACGAAATCCTACTTCAGCTAATGTTAGTCGCTCTAAAACTGATTCTTCTAATTTAGTTTGTGCTACAAGCAAAGACATATCGTTTACAGTAATTCGCAATGAGGTTAGCTTCCCAAAACGGCTATTCCAGAGGTTTTGGCCATCTTGTAACTGAATAATAGCCTTTGGTGTAGATTGATAAAGGTCCCAATACTCCTCATCCTTGGAACCGATTTTCTCATAGTCAATTGGAAATGGTACTTCCCAATTTGATATGTCATCTGCGGATTGAATGCCTGGCAAATTAGGGGTCAATTGGGGATCAAGCTTTGAAATGTCCACAATGCCTTCAAATCGAAAGTGAGCAACTTCAGTCTGAAACTCGTTTTCAGTGTCAGGCAAAAAATACTCAATTTCAACTTTTGCTTGTTCATCTTGGCTGAGACCCAGACTATCTGCAGTCCAACTATTAAGAAAAAGTGGTAGTTTCCCCCCTTTAGTATCGCCTTTATCTAAATTCATAGCTGTAATTGTTGAATAAGGAATATTTTGATCGCCAACTGTTATTCGATTGGCAAGATAAGTGAGAATAGGTTTCGTTTTTAGATTAAGTCTGNTTGCACAACTTTCTATTGCNTTAACTAAGTTGGGACGTAAAATGAAATCTCGACTTTCAATCATTAATAGATCTTGATCATTGGTCCGAAAAGNCAAACCAAGATCCGTAAAACGAAGGGATAATTTCAGTTTTTTTTCCCACTCCTCANGAGATATTTTGGAGGATGCTACTAGGATTGTATTGACTCGTTGTTTTTGGTCGACTGATTTTTGTAGAACTGAGAGGTCAACATAGGCATTGGCCGGAAAGTATTCAGAATTTTTCAGGCTAAATCTCCCGATGTTCTGATCGGGAACAATATAAGTTACAGTTAATCGAATCGATTGTACCAGATCAGTATAATCACGCCGACCTAGCATGAACTCACGATGGATATCTGGAGGCNGTTCAAAATAAAGGACAACAGTTTCACCTAACTTGACGTTTAGTTCTTTTTGCAGGGACCGGTTAAGAACAACCGAGGGAAAGATTTGCTGATTAGATTTTTTCAGTCGTTTTGTGATTTCTTCAGACAAATTCGTCTGCCAAAACTGACCTGATTCTGTAGGTAATCCATAAATGTTTATATTTGTACGTCGAGCTTTGCTCGAAGGCTGGACAGCAGTTCCAGTTATCGAAATCAGAGGTAGAATTGAGTTCAGAGGTTCTATGGCTACTTTTTCGCTTATTTCTTTGGCCAAAGACTGACGAAAAAACTGGTTAGCAGTTAAAGAATATTCAGTTGGACCCAATCGATCCAATGTCAATTCCTCGAGACTGCCTCTAACTGAGTCCCCCACTAGTAATGCACCAGTTAATACTGCTGTTGCTGTTGCTATGGCTAGAAAAACTGACAAATTAATTGGCCAGAAATAACGTAAACTCCGCCACATTGAACTACTATTTGGCACCTTAATTTCGTGGGATTAGATTAGTCGCGACGTCAGTTTGGTAAGCTTTAAAGGCTGGAACTAGACCTGCTAANAGNCCAATCATTGTTGTTGCAACGGGTAGTATGAGTACGATGATTAGGCCTTGTCCTTCCAAATTTAAAGGATCTAGTACCACGCCGACCCGGTGCTGAATAATATTGGTAGTCACAACAAAGATTAGGCCATAAATTAGATACCCGATNAAACTCCCAATCAAGGCAATAGTACCAGCTTCAAACAATATGACTGAAAACACTAATTTTCGACTAGCACCCAATGCCCTCATTATAGCAAATTCTCGCTGCCGCTCGTTTATGGTATTGTATATGGCTGCTANAATTGCGAATCCCGCTACCACCATCACTAAATATGCGACCATCTCCATTACACGGTTCATCCANCCAATTTTATCAAACAAATTGGCCATCACTTTACCAATGGGCCAAGCGATAGTAGCTACTGTACCCTGTTTATTAATCATTTGATCTAGAAAAAATCCAACCTGTGGGCTAGACAGTTTCAACATAACTGCGCTGACTTCTTTATGTTTATCAGGAATTACTTGGCCAGATTCAGCTCGGTAAATTTCCCCACTGCCACGTAGTACATGACCTTCAACTCGAAACACACTTTCAATCGGAATCCAGATCACTCGATCAGCGGGTGTATTACTGGGTTCTAAAATGCCAACAATGTTATAAGTCTGGTCATGCTTAGCGTTTAAATCAAAGTTTAATCCATGGTAAGGGTGGATCTGTGCCCCAACAGTCAACCCCATTTTTTTCGCTACCAAATGACCTACGACAGCCTCTGGTGCATTTTCTTTGAACAGGCGNCCGTTCCGAATCAATAAACTATCCACATGGGTGAATAGCTGAGTTGAGGTTCCAACAATACGGTAGCCGTAGTAGTTGTCTCCTAAAGCGTAGGGTACTGCAGCCCTAACTCGCGGGTCGTTTTCGATTTGTTTATATAGAGACCAAGGAATATTACCGGCTGATGTTTCAAGATGAAATACAGTATTCAAAACCAATTGCAACTGACTACCACGAGCACCTAAAACTGCATCAAATCCAATGGCGCCCCCAGTAAATGCCTGATAACTTTGGATTTTTATGAGCCAGACGGCTAGCACTAAACCGCAACCTAGAGCCACCGAAATTGCAGTAATGATACTTGATAAAGCATGCTGTTGGATCGCACGCCGAATCATAAGAAATAAATTAATTTTTCGTCGGGAATTGTACATTGGGGCTTAACCTAAGCGCAGTTAATATCGGAAAAAAGGCGACAATCATCAAATTGATCAAGCAAATCTCGATCGTGGCTGACTAGTAAAAGTGCCGCATTTTGTTGCCGACATATTTGACGAATTAGTCGTAGTGCAGTGTGTGCTTGCTCAGAGTCTAAGTTTCCGGTCGGCTCATCAGCCAAAACGAGGTTCGGCTTCTTTGCTAAAGCCCGCACGACAGCTACTCGTTGCTGCTGTCCTACAGANAATTGACTTGGACGATAGTTTAGCCTTTCGGCTAAACCAACTTCAGTCAGCATAGTTTCTGCTAATTCAGTGTCAACTATATCACTAAAATGCATACCCAATAATACATTTTCGAGAACAGTATAAGCAGGTAGAAGATTAAAGGTTTGAAAAATATAACCAATGGAATTACCCCGGAATTGATCACGTTGTTGCTCCGATAGTTTAGCTATATCTGTTCCGTCAAGAATTATTTGAGGTGGTGGTCCTGGGGTGTTAATTGGTTGGTCAGCTTGAAGAATTCCGGATATAAGATTCAGAAAAGTAGTTTTTCCACAACCGCTCTGACCTTGTATAGCAACTTGCTGGCCAGAATTCAACTCAAAATCAGGGATGTCGACAATTGTCTGGGTCTTACCATCAGGTGAAGGAAAAGTTTTTTTGAGATGACGAATTTTCAGCATCGATGTTTTTGTTATAGATTATCTTTTGGCTATAGCCACGTCGTCAGCCTGCATAACGTAGATGTTGACTCCCGTATTTGGATCTATTTGAGAACCAACTAGTAATTTCCCTTTCACAGTCACTGGTACATTATTCAGGAATCGGACTCTCTTCCGTTTTGACTTGACGCCTGTTCCTTCACTATTAACTTTGACGTAAACCCATTCGTTAAGTTCGGGGATCACTCCGAAACAGCAGGCTTGNGTATCTCTAAGAAGCATAAANTCNCTAATCCANCCCTTTTCTGATACCACCGGCAGCATAAACCCTTCGATGGCCACCGATCTTCCATGCAAGACTAGAATTGTTTCTGGTATTTGGCTGTTTAGGTCCAATTCAGCGAGTCCTTCGGGCGTAGATAATTTTGCATAGTCATCTACTTTCAGAGGATAACTAGACAGCTGTTCGAAGTCGACAACCTGATATTTACCTGATTTTTTTTGACTTTTGACCTTTGTTTTCGTCGCAGAACTTGGCTCAATGCTCGACATTGTCAGGCTTAATTCTAAGATAATTGGAAATTGATAGTCAGATGAGTGTAGACCCGTCAAGTCAAGATTCGCCTTCATTTTGAACAGATTACCTTCACCTTTAGTCTGAGTTTCGATGTCAGCCCAAAAATAGACAACTTCTGTGTGGATTTTATCTAATTGGTGTATGCGTTCTGTGTTGGACTGTAACTGGCCTTCCAAATTGAATTCGACCTTTTCCCGATTCGGAAGCTCTGTAACCATAATGGGGAACCCGGTTAATGTGATTTGAAATTTGGTCGACAACTGACGCACAATGCTCGTCTGTTCAGGAACAGTAGGTTGGTCCCAGACAGGCTTTAATATTAAGGTCGCTGTTGATTTAGGAAACACAGTCTGACTGAACAGTCCTTCATCTACGGTAGCTGTCAACTGGGACTTTCCGGATTGAAGACTTAGTTTGCTATCTTTTGGCAGCAGGTAAAACGTTTCTGTCGCTGATTGCTCGCTGGCTAGCAAATCAACAAAGCTAGCCAGTGTACAAATTAAAAATAGACTTATTCGTACCAACAGATTATTTCTTCTTCTTTCGATGAAAAATTCTAGAAAAAAATCCGCCTTTATCTTCGTTGATGACACATACTGAATCAATGTCGATATCACCAAAGTTGGCAGTCTCTCGATTGGAGTTAGTCAGATCCGCGCCCGATAAATCTGCACCGGTGAAATTCGCACCTGATAAATCAGCTTCTCTCAGATTGGCATTGGCCAAATTAGCTTTTGCAAAATTCGCATTTTCTAGATTGGCTTGTAAAAGGACACTGTGTTCCATATCAGCACCAGTGAAATCCCCTTCTGATAAGTCCGCCACCCGCATGACCGCACGTTGGAAATCTGAGCTTTTGGCTTCTACTCGACTAAGGTCAGCTCCAATTAGCTGCGCGTCCGAAAAGTCAGCTTCGGTCATATTTGAACCACTCATTCGTGCATCGGACGCATAAATTCCGTGCATGTCTGAGTGTAGCATGCCCGCATTTCTAATATCAGCTCTACTCAAATCAATACCAGAAAGATTCTGACCGCTTAGATTAACATCGGCAGACAACTTGAATGCGCCAACTAAAGGTTGGTGTAATTCTTGATCTCCGTGGTCATCTCGGATTGATAATTCTGGATCCAGAGGCGAATTTTCTAATTCTGTTAGGGCATAAACTTCAGAGCTTTCCGCATCCTGAACTGTATCCACTGCATGAGTCCTAAAAACGCGTATATGTGTAAGTTTCTTATCTCTTGTGGTTGGAATTTTAACAATAATTTGGTTGTCACTATTTCGGTTAGGGAACTGATAGTCGCCACTAACCTTATCAGAGGCAGAAGTTTCAATTACCACTCGAGGAGAAGGCTTTGTCTCCAGATGTAGCTCATCGTTGAAATATTGATAAGCATATGCATAACACTTAAGACCGTTGAGCTTACCCTGAATAGCTGTTTTGGCTTTACCTTTATAATCTCCCATGATTTTAGGTTTTTCCATCATATCAACTTCGTAACCACCATTTGGATCAAAACCTTCTGGAAACTTAGTACTAGAATCATACACGGCAGCAGAGAAGTTAGCACCAGTCAAATCTGCACCCTCTAAATTGGTACCTCGCAGATTAGCGTATGTCAGCTTAGTTTCGATTAATTTGGCATCCGTTAAATCTGCACCAGATAAGTTAGCCCTCCTTAAATCAGAGCGTGAAAGGTCGGCACCGATCATCTTCGCATTAACGAGATTAGCATTGGTGAGATTTTCATCTTCTAAGTCTGCACCAGTCAAGTTAGCCATTCGCAAATTAGCACGAGACAGATCAGCTCCCCTTAAGTTGGCGTTAGTCAAGTCAACATCGGTCATTATGGCATTGCCAAGATCTGCGTTTTGCAAATTAGCTTTAACCATTACTGCTTTAGTCAGGTTTTCCGCGTGCAGATTTGCGCCTTCTAGATTAGCTTCAGTTAAGTCAGCCTTAATCATNAGGGCATTATGTANATCNGCATNCTTCAAGATTGCATTCCGAAGAATTGCATCTTTAAGNTGTGCATATGCCAAGATCGATTCGNTNAGGTCAGCTTTGACGAGGGTTGCTTTTTTGAGATTGGCCCGAGTTAGGTCAGCTCCGCTCAGATCCGCTCCAGACAAATCCACCTCTGGTTTGATATTGTAGTCAACATCGTTGATTCTTTTTCTCATATTAAACCTCTTTTCTAATATCTAAGTGTTTGGTTGACATTTTTGATATTCGTTTTCTCTATTAATCATGATTTTCTTAAGAAATTTGTTATAGCCTCACTAAGTTCGGTTGTAGTCAAATCCCCACCTAAGTCAGGAGTGCGATAACTATTATCAGATAAAACTTGACTNACAGCAAGTGATAGGCGTGAGGCTTGTTTTGTACAAACCGGATCTTTTTTCTGGTCGGCTAACCAAAGTAACATTAGCTTCACGGACAAAATCATAGCTATTGGGTTAGCAATATTNTGCCCTGCAATGTCCGGAGCCGTGCCATGCGAGGGTTGAAAAACAGCTGAATGTTCTCCAATATCTGCGGAAGGAGCCATCCCCATACCACCAACTAAACCAGCTGCTAGATCAGACAGAATGTCGCCGTACATGTTTTCAGTTACAATGANGTCATATGTCTGTGGTTTTTGTAATAAGTATAAGGCAAATGCATCAATATAAGCATGATCTGGGCTAACACTTGGGTAANCTTTAGCTATTCGATCATATATCTGACGAAAAAAGGCCATCGAACGAAAAACGTTTGCTTTATCAACACAAGTAACTTTTCGTTTTTTCTGTCGACGAATAGCCAGATTAAAAGCAAAATGGATAATACGTTCAGTACCTGATTTAGTCATTACCATGGAATCAATAGCTACTTCATCTCTGATTTCGATACCCGAATTCATAGAGGCAAATAGTCCTTCTACATTTTCACGAACTATAACGAAATCAATGTCTCCCTGAGATAACCCCTTAATTGGAGTATGATCAGAGTGATACAGATAGATTGGCCGTAAGCCAGCATAGAGGTCAAGCTTGAAACGGAGGTCGACTTGTGGCCTCATCTCAGTACCGTCTGGCCAACGCACATTCGGCAACCCCATTGCTCCTAGTAAAATTGCATCAGCTTGACGACAACCTTGTAGCGTTTCCAGAGGAAGAGGGTCGCCTAACTGCTGATAGCACGAGGCTCCGCAACGATAAGATCGGAGGTCAAAGGTCAGGGGGCTAGTTTCTTGAATAGCTTCCAAAACCATAACAGCAGAAGCCATAACCTCAGGGCCTATCCCATCTCCGCTGAGGGTAGCGATACGATAAGAATGTTCGGCTGATATCATCAGACTTGGTTATTGACTAGAACTCCTCCACCTTTGAGTTGCGTTTGGTGATTACGGTCAGTTTCTACCTGTGTGCTAGACTTTTTTTGAATAGCTGACTCAGGCTTAGAGGCAGAGAATTGTTTTTGGCTTTTCGTTATTGGTGTTGCTGATTTTTGCTGTCCGTTGTTGGATTGATGTATAGCTTGCGATAACTTATTGCCAGCAGACTGGTTAGACATAACAGCTGTTGAAACACTAAGCATGATTTCAGACATAACGACCTTTATAACTTTTTATGTTTGCAAAATGCCCTCAGGGTGAATTCTGTTTTCTGAACCACAGCTAATATCATATTATAGCAGTGTCAGAATTGCAAGCAGTTTCCCTAGATTAGAGGCTTAATTTTACATAATAGAAATTATTTATTAGTAGACGACTTAAATGTTTTTTCAACCGGAATGTAAACTAGAGAAAGGCATAGTTGGGTGAAATCGTTATCAATGAGTAAAGTATTTGTGCCGTGCTTTGGTTTATCTATTCACCAGATTTCTATTCGACATGCTCTAACCTTGCCTAGGTAATATGAATTGATAATTTTGGCTTCAATAGACTATAATTGGCGGGTAGTCTACCTAGTAAGTAAGATATCGAAATCCTAATTGGTATATAACGAAATGAAGGTGGTAAATGACGTTTCTGGCCTGATTGGGAACACGCCGATGGTTCGTCTGAATTGCGGTTTAGTTAACCAACGAGCGACGATCTTGGCCAAAGTTGAGTCGATGAACCCCGGTGGTAGCATTAAAGACCGAATTTGCTTGTCAATGATTGAAATAGCTGAGCAATCGGGACAGCTGAAAGCTGGTGATACTATCGTTGAGCCTACGGCAGGTAATACGGGTGTTGGGTTATCAATCGTTGCTTTAGCTAAAGGATACCGCATTACCCTGTGCATGCCGGAAAATGTAAGCCAAGAGAAGTATAGTTTGCTCTCGGCATATGGCGCTGAAATCATTTTGACTTCGGTGGATTCTGGAATGGCAGGTGCTATTTGGGAGGCAGAAGAATTGGTTTCTCGGAAGCCCAGCCACTTCATGCCTAATCAGTTTGACAATCCAGCTAATCCGTTAGCTCATCAACAAACAACGGGTCAGGAGATCTTACAAACACTACGACGAAGTGGTTATCAACAGCTGGATTATTTAGTAACGGGTGTGGGAACAGGGGGAACGCTAACTGGTGTTGGCCGAGCCTTGAAAAGCCACTTTCCGGATGTCAAAATAGTCGCTGTCGAGCCAAGCGTATCTCCTGTCTTGTCCGGAGGCGAACCCGCGCCAACCAGAATAGATGGTATTGGTGCTGGTATGGTGCCCAAAGTACTAGAGCTGGGATTGATTGACCAGATCGCTACGGTCTCTGATGAGGATGCGTACCAAGCCATGCGTTATATTGCTGAAGAAGAAGGCTATCTAGTGGGGATTTCTTCTGGGGCTAATCTTCATGCGGCGTTGAAATTGGCTCATGATGTCGGTCCTGGTAAAACGATTGTTACCTTTTTTTGTGATACTGGTGAGCGCTACTTGAGCTTGGGCCAGTATTTCAACGGTAACGACGAATTATAAATTATAGTGTTAGAGTTCTGTTAACTAATGAAAAGCTAGTGTGGCATTCTCAAGTAAAGTAGCAAAGTAATGGTAGATAACGAGAAAAACCAGATATATTCAGTAGAGTGTTGGCGAGATCTTGCGCAAGAAGTTCGATGTATGGTCGATCCGCAAACCGTTTTGTTCGAATTATTCAAGCGTTTCAAGGGTAGGGCCGCTATTATTTCTAGTGGTCAGCTTACGGGACTTGTTCTAATCCAAATGGCTTTCGAGAACCAACTGCCATTTCGTGTCTGTACTATTGATACGGGAAGATTGTTTCAAGAAACCTATGATTTCTTGGAACAAGTAGAAAATCATTACGGAATCCAAATCGAAAGGATATCTGCACAACGGACGTCCGTTGACCAAATGGTCAAGCAGCATGGTGAGTACCTATTTTTCGATAGCCAAGCTAAGCAGGAGTATTGTTGTAAAATTCGTAAAGTTAATCCGCAAAGAGAACTATTAGACAATTTAGATGTTTGGTTTACAGGCTTACGTCGCGATCAGTCCGATTTTCGGCAGCACGTACCTCGAGTAGAAATAATCGAGCATCAGAAACGGTCTATTTTGAAAGTTAGTGCTCTAGCTGATTGGAACGATGAACGTATTTGGAATTACATCGAAGAGAAATCTATACCGGTTAACCCACTTTTGCGTCGGCAACCAAAAACAGCTTACTATGAATCGATTGGTTGTGTAATTTGTACCACTCCAATTCTGCCTGGAGAAAGAAAGCGCGCGGGACGTTGGCGCTGGCAGAAAAATGAAGGAAACGATAAAGAGTGTGGATTGCACTTTTCTATTTAACCTATACAAACCCCGAAAGATCAGTTCTTCACCCATTAACTAAAAGAAGTGAGTAAGGAGTAGTAATGTCTGTAGTTGTTCGAATCCCCACACCACTTAGGAAAATGACTCAAAATGAAGCAGAGGTATCGGCTGAAGGCAGTGATATTGCAAGCCTAATAGACAATCTGGAGAACAATTATCCCGGTATTAAAGATCGTATTTGCGATGACCAAGGTGAAATTCGTCGTTTCGTCAATATTTATTTAAACGATGAAGACATAAGATTTTTGCAAGGCCAGTCGACGAGTTTGGCTGACGGGGACGAAGTCTCAATTATCCCAGCTATCGCCGGCGGCTGCTAAAACATTCACTGTATGTCCTTTCACTTACAGTCCCAAACGATAAAAGAAATTGAACAGCATGCCCTAGAAACATACCCTGAAGAGTGCTGTGGTATCATCTTGGAGGATCCGTTAGGTACAATAAGTCCACAGGAGTATGTTCGTACCTGTGGGAATATACAAAATCAGCGGCATGCAGAGGACCCAAAAACTTATCCTCGTGACGCACGAACTGCATATTTAATGGATCCAGACGATTTACTGAGAATTAATCTTGAATCAGAGAGAGAAAATCGTCCAATAAAAGCTTTTTATCATTCTCACCCAGATCATCCTTCATATTTTTCTGAAAAAGATAAATCAGATGCTCTGTTTTGGGATGAGCCAGCTTACCCGGATAGTGCCTATATCGTTTTGTCCATCTACCACGATGGAATACAGGATATCAAGGCCTTCGTCTGGAATGAACAACAGTCTGATTTTACCCCGATTAGTCTCATAGGTGTAGGTGATGTAGTTTGACTTCTCGTCTAATTGTGCCTCTTGATTATCCCGAATTACCTATTGCTCTTGAAATAGCTGACCGACTATGTACAGTAGTAGATTGGTTCAAAATCGGTAAAGAACTTTTCACTTCTGTTGGGCCTTCATCCGTTCAATCATTGAAAAAAATAGGGAAAAGTGTTTTTTTAGACTTGAAGTTTCACGATATACCTAATACGGTATCCGGTGCAGTAGCCTCCGCGACTAAACTTGGTGCTGATATGATTAATGTACACGCAAGTGGTGGGCTAGAAATGATGCAGGCAGCAAGTCTATCAGCTGTGGATCAAGCTGACAAACTTAACATTGCCAAGCCGAAGTTACTAGCTGTAACGGTTCTGACAAGCATCGACCAATTTGCCTTCGCTCGTGACCTGAATAGCAGCCGATCATTATCAGCGCAGGTAGTTTACTTGGCTCAGTTGGCACAACAAGCGGGTTTAGATGGTGTAGTAGCCTCCCCTTTGGAAATTGAGAAAATCCGAAGGGCTTGTGGAAATGATTTTTGGATTGTCACACCAGGTATTAGACCTAGACAGTCTGTTATTAGTGACCAAAAACGGATTATGAGCCCAGCTGAAGCTATTGATGCAGGTGCAGATCAACTAGTTATTGGACGGCCAATCACAAAATCTGATGATCCATTAAAAGCAACACATGAAATTTTGACTGAAATGAGATCCCCACAAAAAACAGTCTCCCAAACGGAATGACCTACAATGACTATTTCCAACAAATACACCCGTAATTATTGCATTTTAGGGCATATTGATCACGGGAAAAGTACTCTCAGTGATAGACTCTTGGAGTTTACTGATACACTATCTCAGCGAGAGATGAAAGAACAAGTCTTAGACCAAATGGACCTAGAGCGCGAACGGGGTATCACCATAAAGGCGACGGTAGTTCGCTTAGAATACCAAGCTAAAGACGGCAACCACTACGAGCTTAATTTGATCGATACGCCAGGTCATGTTGATTTCTCCTATGAAGTTTCTCGCAGCTTATCGGCTTGCGAAGGTGCGGTCCTAATTATTGATGCCGCGCAGGGTGTTGAAGCCCAAACATTAGCGAATGCTTATTTGGCTGTTGACCAAGATTTGGAAATTGTACCTGTTATCAACAAGATTGATTTACCACACGCGAACCCTGAACGGGTCAAACAACAGGTTGAAGATGTCATTGGTATTCCGGCAGATCATGCACTTCCTGTAAGTGCTAAAGAGGGTATTGGTATCCAAGAAGTGCTGGAAGCCATTGTTGATCAGGTACCACCACCTACCGGAAAAAGCTCCGATCCACTAAAAGCCTTGGTTATTGATTCCTTCTATAATAGTTACCGTGGTGTAGTTTTATATATTCGTATTTTTGAAGGTCAGATTAAAAAGGGCGATCGGGTTTATCTGATGGCGACCGACCGTAGCTATGAGGTCGAAGAAGTTGGTGTCTTTCGACCAGAAATGGGGGCGGTTGATGAACTATCAGCGGGTTCGGTTGGCTATTTAACGGCCAGCATTAAAGAAATTAGTCATGCCAAAATCGGCGATACCCTAACCCATCATGATCGTCGAACCAGCGAGGCATTACCAGGTTATCGCGATACCAAACCTGTTGTCTTTTGTGGGCTTTACCCTGCTGACACGAATGATTTTACGAGTTTGAGAGATGCCCTGGAAAAATTAAAGCTAAATGATGCTTCTTTTAACTTCGAGCCAGAGAGTTCCATTGCTTTAGGTTATGGTTTTAGGTGTGGCTTTTTAGGTCTGTTGCATATGGAAGTTATCCAAGAGCGATTGGAGCGAGAGTTTGACCTAATCCTAATTCGTACATCTCCCAGTGTGCAGTACAATGTGTATCAAACTGACGGTTCAAAAAAGATAGTAGATAATCCAGCNTTTTTACCTACAGCTGACCTGATNGACTATATTCAAGAGCCATACATTGAAGCAGAAATTATNGTGCCCTCTGATTTNGTTGGTAATATCATGGATTTATGCCAGAAACGAAGAGGCACATACATTGGAATGACTAACCTGGATACTACTCGTATTCAACTCACTTACCAACTACCTTTATGTGAGATCCTGATCGATTTTTACGACAAGTTAAAATCTTTGTCCCGCGGTTATGCTTCACTAGAATACGAAATTGGTGAATACCAAACCTCCAANTTAGTCAAACTTGATATACTGATCAATGAAAAACCTGTTGATGCTTTGTCAACCATTCTACATCGCGACATGGCTTACGATCGTGGACGGGCACTGTGTAAGAAGTTGAAAGAAATCATCCCAAAACAAATGTTCACTGTTCCAATCCAAGCTGCTATTGGTAACAAAATAGTCTCGAGAGAGACAGTCCGGGCTTTCAGGAAAAACGTGACNGCTAAATGTTATGGGGGTGATATTACCCGAAAACGAAAGCTGCTAGAGAAACAGAAAGAAGGTAAAAAGCGAATGAAACAGGTCGGTAGNGTTGAGGTGCCACAGGAAGCTTTCATGGCGATTTTATCTATCAAAGATGACGATTAGAGAAATAAGTCTAGAACTAAAAGATGGAAACGACTACACCAGATCATAAACCGAACATTTTTTCCTTTATCAAACGTTTTTTCGGACATGAGATGACCCAAATGATCATCGTAGCTGTAGCGTTCGTTTTCGGTTTTGTAAGGCCATTCGTTGTCGAGGCCTACAAAATCCCTTCTGGTTCTATGGAAGATACTTTATTGGTTGGAGACAGAATCTTGGTTTGGAAGTGTATGTACGGTATCAAGGTTCCAGGCATAAAAAAACGCTTGTTTGCCTTTCATCAGCCGAGGCGTGGTGATGTATTTGTGTTTTTGCCACCGCACGAGCGCGATAAAAATTTTATTAAACGAATTGTTGCGTTGGAGGGAGACTCTGTCGAAATTGAAGGAAAGACCTTGCGTGTTAATGGTGAAAAAATTGAAGGGGACTACACCAAATACGAGAGGGGAGGACGAGATGAATATGGATTCCCGGCNATATTCCCNCCCTTCAAGCCTTATCCTGCTCCTAATTATCAACCTAGTTTTGAATGGTGGTCNACCTTTTCTGAACTTGANCGGGAAGATTTCGATGAAACTTTCCATGATTATCTACTTTCGCGGGCCCAGTTCAATCGACGTTTTCCTCAAGGGAAACCCTTTATCGTGCCAAAAGGTTATGTCTTTGCCATAGGAGACAATCGGGATAACAGCCTAGATAGCCGAGTGTGGGGGCCGGTTGCANAGGAGGATATAAAAGGACAAGCGTTCTTAATTTATTTTTCNATGGGGCGTGATGCCTTGGGTAAATTCCAAATCAGACTAGACCGAACCTTTAAACCAATAAAAACTCAATTTGATTGATCAACAGGATATATCATGTCCGTAAAAGTTAGATTAGACAAAGTTGAAAAAACGTTAACTCGTGGTGTCAATGATACTACACTAGCGCTGAATCAGGTTAGCTTAGAAATTGAGCGTGGGGAACTTTTCTTTCTGCTTGGTCCTTCGGGTTGTGGCAAGTCGACTTGCCTGCGTACTATCGCCGGTTTCTATCAGCCTGATAGTGGTCAATTATTATTTGATGATGATCTAATGAATGATGTACCTCCTCATAAGCGTAATACTGGTATGGTTTTCCAAAACTATGCTCTATGGCCCCATATGACAGTCGGTCAAAATGTAGCATATGGACTTAATTTAAGGAAAATTGATTCCGTTACCACCCAAAAGAAAATAACTGAGGTTTTGAAGGTCGTACAGATGGAAGACTATGCCGACCGTCCGGTTAATGCTATCTCTGGTGGGCAACAACAACGTATTGCGTTAGCGAGAGCTATCGTTATTGAGCCGAATGTACTACTTTTGGATGAACCTCTCAGTAATTTGGATGCCAAACTTCGCTTAGAACTGCGCAACGAAATCAAGCGGATACACGATCAGGCCGATATCACCGCTATCTATGTCACACACGACCAAAGTGAAGCCTTGTCGCTGGCTGACCGAATTGCTGTTATGCGAAATGGGAAAATAGTACAGGTCGGAACGCCCCAAGAAATCTATCGACAGCCGATTAATACTTGGGTTGCTTATTTCATCGGTGAGACTAATTTTTTACCTGGCCAAGTGACAGAAAAAGTGAACCAAATTTTGTCTATCCAAACTGAAATCGGTCAACTAAAGGCAAATTCGAGTACGCAATACAACTTCGGTGTAGGCGATCAGGTCTACTGTTCAATTAGACCTGAAGCTGTCCAATTCGGTTTTGGTGAAGATCAGTCAGAGGCTAATCGCTTTCAAGCGACCTCACGGAATATCACATATTTGGGACAAACCGAGGAGTACGAGTTATCGGTTGGATTGGGCCATTCATCTGAAGTAACTATCAAATCCATTTTGTATAATCCCTCTCCATCTCTGCGACCAGTTTCGGATGATAATTCACTAATTTCTTGCTATGTGGCAACCGAAGATGTAATCGTTTTACCTCCTGAAACACCTGAATCAGGTGAAGATAATAACTTTGATCGGACTTAAACCGTCGATCTCGAATTACTTTTTTATCCTGTTCTTATTTTTGCCGACAGTATTTGGGAACGCTAATGAACCGATTCATCATATGGTGAAAGTTTTTGTTCCTAGCTTGAGTATTACTGAACAAAAACTTTGGCAAATCCAACAAAGAGTTCCTTTCAAACTTCGCTATCGTTCTATTGATTCTGTTTTAGTGTCTGTAACGACGACCGCTCTACCCCAATTCACAGCGTTAATTCGCCAAGAATTTGCTAGATCAACAACGACTATTCTTGATAGCCAACCTTTATCGAAAATGAGTGATGTTAACTACTATGTCTTAGATGCGAGCTTATTACCTGACCTTTCTGAANATACGAATCTGGTTGATACACTCGATAGCGGTAGAGTTGTACTCGTTCGCGCTAATGATTCTGATGTAATTGGTTTACCTGTCCATTTTCGAGCTAAATTACCTCTTGANATTCTAGTTGGTGCNAGGGCTCCTCGATTGATCAAGCTGACTTTTCAGCCTAATATAGAGTTAGAGCAAATAATAGCCAATATTTCGCCTCAGCCTTGGCGACAAATAATTCAAACCATGACACTTAATCCTGATGTGTCTACTCCTGGATACCAATTTTTGAGCCGATATGCCTTACGAGTACGACGAGCTATCCAGCATGACGGCCAACCGGAACCAGATTCAGCTTGTGATAATTCAGGGGAGTGGATCGCAAAACAGTTTCAAAAGCTAGGGCTAGTGGTCGGGATGGANAGTTTTCAGCANACTCGATCTCAAATTGGTGCTGGGAAAATTGGGACTTATACGATGAATAATATTGTTGCTACCCGACCGGGACGGGGTCCTAATAGAGATCAGTTTTATTTACTTGTTGCCCACTATGATAGTATTTCTTCTAAAACTAAAGGTTGGCAACAACAGTGGCGTACCATGCCAGCTCCTGGAGCGTCTGATAATGCGTCCGGTATAGCAATTTTGCTAGAAGTTGCTCGTTTAGTTCGTAATCTAGATCTTGATTACAGTATCCGTTTCATTGCTTTTTCGGGTGAAGAGCTATTTTTGTATGGTAGTAAACACTACTGCCATCAAATCAAATCGGAAACGGCTGATTTGTCGGCTGATCAAATTATCGGCGTACTGAATTTCGACCTAATTGGGCACGACCAAGATGGCAATCTGGATATTCATGTTGTATATGATGAAAGGAGTCAGTGGCTGGCAAACGCTTTCAAAACTGTCAACCAAAAATACGAATTTCCTCTGGACTTGCGGCTTCAATACAACCCAAGTTTCATTTATAGCGATCATTCGCCATTTTGGGAAATAGGAATTCCTGCAGTTCTACTATCAGAAGAATCATCTTTCGAATCCACAGAATCGATCGAATATATTCATAGTCAAGCAGATAATATGGATAAAATCACTGATTCATTGGGTGAATTAGCTGTTAAGCTAGCTGTTGCTACAACGGTTGAGCTGGCTGCCAATAATAATTCCTACGTACCAAAAGCACGGGAAAAGGAAATCAGTAAACTACTGTGGAATGTCATTCTGTTTCCTAATCCGGTTAATTTAGATCAAGGCGAATCACTGAGTTTGGATTATTTTCTTTCCGAGCCGTCTAAAGTTGAGATTAATCTCTACAATAACAATGGGTGGTCAATTCACAATCAAACCTATCGAATAGGAAAAATTGGTGGTAAAAAGGGGCGGAACTCAGCTTTTCGTTGGAATGGTAAAATGGAAAATGGTCAATTGGTTGCGGGAGGAGTTTATACGCTTCAACTGACTGTCTTAGCCAGATCTGGAACTAGCGAGACTACTTACCTCCCAGTTGCATTGGTTCGCTAGCTTAGGGTTTATTCTACAAATAATAGAAGATCACTCTTAATCGTTCAGACAACTGATAGTTTCTAACTATGATAACCTTTTTACTGAATAAATCTAGGAAGTTTTCTAAGCTGTATTCGACGGCCAGTTGAGATGCCGGTGAAGGAATTCAAAAGTACCAATTCCATTAATTGTATGCGGCCCATTAAAAACCTCCATTTCAGTTCGGTTGCCGATCTCGAGTAGATCGTATTGCCGCTTAACCTTAGCATACTCGTATGCGACAGTCTCATCGGGAGCGACACCGTCAAAGTGTCCTCGTTCAACCATAAAAGGTCTTGGGCATATCAGCCAACTCATCTCCGCATAGTTAAANGTACTTCCTAAATCAAATTCAAAAATTTCGTATTCACCTGAATTAACGTAGCTATAATTACTTTGAGTAGATGCATTCTTCCACACCCACTCGTTAAAATCTGCGGAACATATTGAGAGGCAATAATTCTTGACAAGAGGTGGAACACGCATAGCCGTCTTTCCACCATAACTTAATCCATAAAACGCGATTCGGTCAGGATCAANATAAGGTAAAGACTGAAGCCAATTAACTATTTGTTGGTGCTGTGGAACAATAATCGAAAAGAGTGTCTTTTTAAGTGGATTGGCCTTGCGTTGAAGCGTACGAAATCTATCCCCAAAAATATAAAGATTCTGTGGTGAAAAGGTNATAAAACCACGATCTGTTAATTTTGCAGCGAAGTCGTGGTATGCATCATGATCACCTTGGATGACATCTTGTGGGCGNCCTTCTAAGCCGTGCTGACATACAACGACTGGTCTTCTTTCATCTGNTTTGAGATCATTAGGTAATAATAAAACTCCGTATGCAATGACGTCTGGCCAAACATCTAAAACAACTTCGTATCCTCGCCAATTTTTCCCTTGATAAGAAAGGCGTGAACGTGCATTGAAAGGTAGAAGATCCAAATTAAATTCACCAATAACTTCACGCGAAAAAAAATTGCGATACCANTCTATTGTCTGTTGAAAATTTTCAAGAGTGCTCGTATCTAATTTTGCAAAGAATTCCTGACGAGTATGGGAGCTTTCACTCAGTAACCACTGGTTATGCTGGTCTATTTCTGCCAATTGACGATCCTCACGCTCGTTAGGCTGAAAATTACTTACAGCGTCTTCAGGTTGGTCCTTTGAAACCGATATCATTATTCCTTTTGACAATGGTTCCAGAAACGCTTGTAAGGATTCTAGGGTTCCATATGTATGATTTTGGGGCTGAATAAGCTTAATTTTTGCCTGTGGAGTGAGGTCTTTAGTAATCGACAGAGCGCGCTTAACTTCAGCTTTGATTTGATTAAATGGGGGTGTTACTAATTTCGCCGGTGCTGCACCTCCAGTGCCAGCAGGTATATGTACTTCAGGGAAGCCAGCAGCTTCGATAACCAAATTTCGTGGTAAGATCATCGCCGCCAATTCAGCATCTCCAAATTGATTCAATAAACCAAAAACATTACGATCAAGAGGCTCTGCCCAAATCTGTTGGCGGGAATCAAAATAGCCACTCACACAAATGGAATCGATCCTTGTATCAATGGCTCCTGCGTACAATGCTAAAAGTCCACCCTCCCCCCAGCCAATAGTTCCAATCTTCAATTCATCTTGAAATTTTGTAGAAAACCAATCGATAATGGAAAAAATCTTCTGTAACTCATAGCCAATCAAATGTCGGCCGAGTTCAAATGCGGAACGATATAACCACTCACGTTTCGAAATACGATTCGACATTCCATTCGATCGACGAGAAATAAGAGCCGGTATGACAACTCTGCAGCCACTTTGAACTAGATGTTTAGCGAATTGCGATTGATTAGGCACTCCTTCAACTAAACCACAAATCTGTTCTGGTAATACATCTGCGTCTGGAATAGCGACTATATTAGCTATAGGTTTATTTGATGGTTCTAGTAATAATCCGTGCCCATAGACATTTCGGATTGATGGCCAACGTACGGCAAAAATACTGTAGTTGTAGCCCTCTCCNACAAGGGCCGGTTGACTAGTAGAAGCAACTAGTTCTAGTTCTGTCAGTGGTATTCGCTGATCACGTAGGCCCAAAATTTGAGANAGTTGCAATCGATTCGGATTAATTGAGGCAGAGTAGTTGGCCGCAGACGAAAAATCTCGTTTCCAATAACCTTCCCGTTTTGAAATTGATTCCTCAAGCTGACTTAACAAGAACCTATCAACACCTGATACTAAATGGGAAGCAATATCTTCCTCAAGTGTCAATAGAGATGTACTTGGTAAAAATTGATTAGGTTGTGAGATGGGAAGAGTAGCGTGAATAGCATACGACAAACAATTTAGCAGAGAAAACATGATATATCTCCGATCTATATGGGGTAACACAACTGACAAAAGCGATCAATCAGCCAAACTAAATAATAACTGTTTATTTGACCACCTACATTATATAGGGTAACCGATCTAGTTTAAATCATCTTAGTTAGAAATTACAGAGGTATACGTTGCTAGGAGCAAAAACAATCTCTATAGGTTATCTACCAATTTAAAATAACACTTGATTTATTCTGTCGTAGCTTGAGTCAAAATGACTCACTGTATTATGAAATCACTTTTGACGAGTAATTAAGGATTTTTTTCCTCACTTCCGTCTAGAATCACTTGTTAATGTTTCCTCAATTCCCTTTTCATCTGAACTAAAAGTCGGCCTACAAGTTGACGACTGATTAAGACTGGAGTATTCTTTACGGAATTTCAACATTATGTTATATTCGCGCCTGTCAACTATCTACAGAGGAATTNATTAAATAAGATGAAAGGAAAGTAATATTAAAATAAAATTACCTCCTATCCGGATATTATTAACTTTTGTTGGTTTCATTTTGATCAACTTAATCGGATGTACGAATAAGCAAGAAGTTTATCGTCAGGTTTTTCAATTGAGATCAACAGATTTACACGTGCGAGCTGAAGCGACACACGCAATTCAAAAAATTGGTGTAGACACGGTACNTGCTTTAATCAAAATTTTGGATAAAAAGGAAAGTGAATACGCTCGTACAAGTGCTATTTGGTTATTGGGTGAAATTGGCGAACCTGTGGATGTTGTAGCTAGCGCGTTAATTAGTCTATTAGATGACTCCAATCTGAGTGTTAGTCAGACCGCTACAACCGCCTTAATTTCTATGGGGGAACCGGCTGTTGACTTTCTAGTTCAGGCTTTAGAACATTATAGTACTAATACCCGAATTCAAGCATCTTATGCATTGGGTGAAATTGGAAAGCCAATTGAAAAGATTATGCCAACTTTGATTGATAACTTTGATGATCCAGAGTGGAATGTTCGGCGTGTGTCTGTTCGTGGTTTGCTGAATATAGGGCAACCTGCAGTACATCTACTTACCGAGGCATTAATAAAAGGAAATAAAGAAACACAGAGAGTTGCAAGAATTGCTCTAGATCAAATGCAAAACCGAAAGCGATAATATCAAAGTACTTATTCAGTCAAGGTTCACTTGTACTTGAATAGGCCTATTACCTTTAGTGCATGATAGATAAGTTCTGGCCTAAGTATAAATTAGAACAATGAAGTTAGTTATCACAATGACAAACTTGAAATAATATTGGATCTCTTTATTTTTCGAAGTTGAAAAAGGAGCCTACTCATCTTCATATAGTCTTCTTTCAAATAATTTCACCCTTATTTTTCAATATATGCCGAAAAATGAACACATAAATTCTAGACTAGGCTATACCTAAACTGAAGCTATTGGAANCAACCTGCTATGGACAATAAAATAAAAAAACATTTGGATGAATGCCGTCATAAACTCGAAAATAGTCAGCTTGAAGTTAATGACTTAGACCAGATTGAAGTATTGCTTACAANTTCGGTTAATCGACGTTGTCAAAAAATTATGTACCTCCACTCCAAATCAACTAATATTCAATCTCCATTATCTGGTTGGGCAATTTATGATCCATACAAGGATAATATACCCAAACTAACATCTCAGAACCCACCATATAAATCGGTACTAGATGCTGTGAGCGATGGCTGGAGGATTCTTCAGTTTCCACGACCGGAAAATTTCCCGTTTTCTGATATCGATAATAGTTATCTAACATTCGAATTTATCTTAGAAAAANTTATTTAGGGGTGATTAAGAAGTGATTGATGTTCAACCTACCTTAAACGACAAAGAAGTATTCGACTTTATTCATAACGGTTATATTATCTTAGAATCTATTATTGATGAAGATTTCAATTCGAAGTGTCAAACCCTATCTCCTGGTCACTTGACAGACTTTATACAAAGTAGATCTTTTCGTCAAAATGTATTATTACATCCGCAAGTTGCCGGGGTTGCGCGATCTTTGTTGGGTCCAAACTTTACTCTGCCTACATCCGCACATAACCATCTCTACGAGCATCCACACGAGGGTCAAACGCTACATTCAGATGGACTGACTGAGTCTGGTTATGGCATAACTCATCTCCAATGTTATTATTATCCTCAATTAGTTGAAATAGAGGATGGTCCCACCATAGTCGTGCCCGGCTCCCATCAGCGATTAGTAGATCGAGAGGCTATTGCACATTACGGTAATATTACGGGACAGGTATGCCTTACCGTTCCAGCTGGCACGGTAGTTATGACTCATTATGGCATCTGGCATAAAGCTGGCCCAAAAATTAATCAAAAAAAGCGAAGCATGATAAAGTTTTCTTTTTTTCGCACCCAACCACCCAAAAGAGATTGGGTCATAGAGTCAGACGAGGTTCCAACATACCAACATTCCGGTCGACATCGATATGTGACTGAGGTCGAGTCTTATCGAGATAGACGAAGAGGGGAGTATACTTGGAACTGGCTGTGTGGCCTAACAGAATATCAAGCAGAATATCACCCAGCTCGTATGTTCGTGACTGGCATTCCTCTTAATCAAATTCAATTATAAATAACCGATTCCTTATAGATAAGAAAAACTGGTAGGTAACGAAATGAAAAGATTCTTCCCAACACACCTTGGCTGAGATGGATGTTTCCATTTCAGCCTCAAGTTTTATACTAGAAGCAAAAATTAAAACTATCCCTCCACATTTCACACAAAAATACATCAGGCAAAAAGTCTAAACGATCGACTTCGTCGAACTCTGGATAATGTTTCCAACTACAAGATAAATTTGTAGTAAATGTGAGCCTACAACACGGCNTCAATTTATGATTTATTTGGTCTCGCATATTGTCCTGCTTTCGGGGTTTGGTCTTCTTCTCAAAGATGCCAAAAATCGTGGACACCGATTGAATCCAATTGGTTTAGTTAATTATTCTACCGCTTTTATTTTGGCTTGTTTTTTGGCTTTCCAAGAAGGAAATCTCGGTTTTACNAGATTGACGTTTACTTTTGGCTTGGCTTGGCTTGGCTTGGCTAATGGCGCTTCTTATGCACTTGGTTTCGTATTGGTCGTGGCAGGTATACGAATGATCGGAATTATTGTTACCACTGCAGCCATCAGATTATCAATGATTATTCCGATTATTTTATCAGTGTTTTTTTGGAATGAACGCGTCAATTTTTATCAAAAAATAGGAATTCTGACAGCCTTAGTTGCNCTTCCTTTACTAGCTATGAAAACTGAATCAACGNCAACGGATGATCACACTAAAGAAANACAAAAATCTAAAATCACATTCGTCATAGTTGCTTTACTATTTATAAATTCTGGTGTAGGTCATCTAGCTATGAAGGGATTCAACGAAATGTGCCCCATTGACCAAAAACCGATGTATTTAGTCTTTCTTTTTCTTGTGACAACAATACCGTATTTGTTTGTTTGCTTTGGCAAACGTCAGTTACCTAACTATATAGAGTTCTTTTATGGCATTTTGATAGGCTTCTGTAATATTACAGGAAGTGGTATGTTTTTGGTTGCGCTTGACTATTTGGCTNCTTCGATCGTATTTCCTGTATCCAGTTCAGNTGGAATGTTGTTCACAACTATCGTGGGTGTTTTGGTTTTANGNGAACGATTCAATAAAATGATGGCTTTAGGAGTAGTATTGACTAGTATTTCACTAGTGTTAGTTAACCTAGGCTTAGGATAACGGAAGTATCAGAAGTTACTTTTGTAATTGCCTTCGAACATGTTTTAATTCGATTCTAATATACCAGTTACTTTTTCACTGTTTTCAAAATATCGACACAATATNAGTTGAAATTAAAAGTAATTGGAAAACGAGCTAGGTAAACATAGAGATTTTATATATGTGTCGTAAATGCCGAAGAGGGAAAATTCTAACAACTTTAATTCCTTTTAATATACTCCCGAATAGCTGAATATTGTCTCCTCATCTATTTTAACTTTGTTAAACCAATTCCAAGTAATTGTTCTAAAAGTAACAGATTATTCGCAAAAAAATAAATAAAATCAAACCAGAGTGATCTGAACTTAAAAAAACCTTCGGGAGAGTAAAAAAGACATGTTTTAATTTTGGTTTTTTCGAAGATTTATCAGTTCTTGTTGTTCTTCTTGAGCTTTTTTCCAAATATTATTAACCTCAGGAGCTGGGCCAAATGCACTTGGTGGCACCAACAAGGATTTTTGGTTTTTTGTTAATTCTGGATAGTTATCAGAATTATAATAACAAGGACTCCATGCAACAGCATGTGGACAATATTTGTAGAAGACAGTGCGACGCTCGCCTTCACCACGCCATGGTATAGTACCGTGAGCACACGCTTCTGTGAATATGATTGCATCTCCAGCCGACGCAGCTACCCAATCGACACACTCAGGAATTTCTTCTTGTGTGTTGCTAACTTTCCAGTCACTTGGCAATTCAAAATTAACTTTGTGGCTACCAGAAATACAAGCAAACCCACCATGACCAACAGGTACGGTATCTAACTCGAATGCAACTGCAACTAAACCATTGAAGAATCTTCCATTGCTAAATCGGTAATAGCATTGCCCACCGTCCGTTGGGCCTACTAGGTCGCTCACACCACCGGCGCCTTGTCCTCCACCATGTAAGTATAGTTTCCTATTTTGTTTGAGACTATCTATTTTTATGTAGTCATGGTCTAATCGATAGTTTTTGCCCAAAAGAACTTCGAGATATGGTCGAATGGTCGGCAAATCTATTAAATCAAGGTAACTCCCACCCCATTCCAACAGTGATGATGCTGTCCAGGCTAGATTTCCTTCAGCATTTTGGGTTCGGTCAGACCCTAGAGAGATATTCTTCTGGTTACGTCGTTTCTCCAAGCGCTTTGATAGATCGTCTATTTGTTCTGTAGTGAGAGCATTCCTAACAACAATGTAACCACGCAGGTCAAATAAGTACTTTTCATGTTCATTCATTCTCTATCTCCGTGTTTTTGAAATTCTTTTGTGATGCTTATGGTTGCCTTTCCAGAAGACCTGAATAATCATGGTGTTATAGGTTTTCTCGTCCAATGGCTCAATCTTTTGCAAACAGTTTACTTTCTGATTCTGCGAGACTGTCCCTATTCCTTACCTGCCACTCACCGATCCTGTTTTAGAAATTTGAAATAAGGAGTGAATGCCTGTATTTGAATACGGAGTATTTCTTCCTCTCCATCAAGAAGAATCATTAAAATATTACTACTAGTTGATATTTTTTCCCATTCGATTATTATGTGATAAGGGTTATCAGGTGAAGTACTGAATAATTTAGATATGATAGTTTTACCATCAACTTGAAACTTAAGCTGAGCAGAAATAATTGAAATTGAAGGGCAAAGAGAAACTTCCAAACCATGTGATACTGACCGATGGTGCAGTGCGACATTCTCAGTTGCAATGCTCAATCCTTTTGTTTTCTGGAAAGGGTATATCCATTCACTCCAACTTATGGTACCATTGGCAGGTAACGGTGCAGTCTCATCGGGGAAGTGTTTTACGGTTCCGCCCCAGATTTCAGCGTATCCTTTGTTCTTTTTCCCTGAACCCATAGGAACATCATCTGGGTTAAATCCATAAGTCCAAATGTCAACTCCAGGATTGATATCTGGGTCAAAAACACGCACGACTCCCTCTTCTTCTTCGTGTGAATATACTCCATAGAAACCAGCATCTAGCCCATCAGCCATAAGATCTCCCATTTTAGGCCAATTACAAATATAGTGAAGTGGGTTTTCAACCCAGGACTGTGGACTAGGTCCTAAATTTTTTTGCCAGCGTTCTGCAATCAATACTTGTTTAGTAGGAATTAGAAATTCTGTTTGGTCAGTTAATTCATTTTTCCCTCCTGGTGCCCACATCGGATTAACCCAATGAGCGAAATTAACAGTTTCTGGTGTTGGATTCCAGATACTTATGTCACTTTTTAGGGCTGAACTATTAGCCACTAGGCTCAGGTCAATTTGATGATAAAGACCAGAGGTCGGTTCCTGAACTTGCATTCGTAAAGTTTTACAAGTTTCGGTGTTCTTTAAGATTTCATAATCCCACATTAAAGCCCAGCTAGTTCCATGTTCATCTTTGGGAAGTGTGTATTCGATACCACCGATCCATAACCACCAACCGAGTTCATTGTTAGCTCCACCAGGGCGGATGATATCGTTTCGCCACAATGTCTCATGACCTGTGGGTTGGTAAATCATTGAGTAAATACGCCCCATCTCTGGTAGTATAGTTATTGATACGAATTGATTTTTGATAACGATAGCCTTATGCTCTTTTGGAATAATTCGATCCCACCCAACTTTTTTGAAATCAAGATATGGTAAGGGACTTTCAGATCTGTAATAGATCCCACTTTCGTAATCAACTTGCTGGATAACTAGTAGCTTTTCTTCCAGCTGAAGAAATGATGTACTGGAATAATTTTGTCTAGTGTCATTACTCATGGAAAGTGAACTTCTCGTTTCATTTTTGATTTATCACTCTTTTCTTATTCTATACTAATTTGGCACAATTCTTGGCTGGAAAATCACGAAAATCCTCGATTGAAGCTTAGATAATGGATGAAATTTCAAATGAAGACAATCTTTAATAAAAATTTGCTTTAATACCACTTGGTTGGACATCTAATCCGGCCTGATATAAGTGTGAAACATCAGCTAAACCGATACAACGAGGGGTTGCCCACTGATTGCTACGTTCGTCGAATAAGATAGTAGTCACGGAGCTAGGAGCCAGAAAAAAACTGGACCATACTATTGGTACTGGTAGTTCCAATAGGTGAGAAATCCAGATAAGACCAAACCCACCATGACAGAATAAAGCAATTTGGTGTTGATTAGTTTCAACGATCCGGTAGCGACGCCCTTCTCTTACATAACCATGGCTAGCTAGAAAACGATCAGATTGTTTTACTAGTACGTCAAAATACTCCCGGAACATCGGCCCATCAAAAGGTGGTTGATGAAACCAGTTCTCGTACGTAGTCGCAGGCATTTCACCTCGAATTATTTCACCATCTAAATCCCAAGCACTAATCTTACCTTTAGATGGTTCTTCAATCATTAGACTGGCTTCTTTAGTCCAGTCTTCAATCTGGTAATCCATTTCTAATAGTCTAGCCGTATATTGCGCTGTATGAATAGCTCTTCCCAAGGGCGAAGAATATATGAAATCTAATCCCTGAGACGCCAAACGCTTGGAAAGAGCTTTGGCTTCCAAGTGCCCTTCTGGAGTGATGGTTCTATTTGCATAATCGGGATCAGCATGACGAATGATATAAATACGCATTTTTACTCCTGTCAAAATATCTTATGGATTTTAAGTATTTTAAATTTTCTGAGTTGCGATTTAAAAAATCGCGGTAATTGTTAAAAAAGTTCAAATTAGATAAGAGTAGTAGATGTCCATTTTAGTTAATTCCTCATCTATCGAGGCATATTTCCCAAGTTTGGTCAAAAATGATAACAAATAGTCATTATTCTAGAAATCCGAAAATGATAGGGTTGCTTCGAATTATTTGAGTCCTATAATTTTCTATTATCGAATAGTTTCGGTCTTAACTTTACTTTTGCCATCTTTGTAATAATATTACAGAAAATCCATCGATATGGTTAAAGATTCAACATGAGAAGGTCTTTTAGAAGACTTTCTTTAGACTGATAGCAACTAGTTCGACGAAAATTGATAATTGACTGTAAGNTGTTGGTATGTGAATTCGGTCGGTATATCCTAGAATGGAGGTTACACAGAAGTGCCGAACAGTTCCAAATCTAGCGGATGATTAGATAAAGTATCTCCATCGAATATAAAGTTTTTAGACTGTCTAGATGAAAAGTAGATTGACTTTAGATTAATCGATTGACTTTTGCATCCCTTGTTTCTATATACAAGAAGTAGTTGATTTATTTTACCGAATTACGCCACGTCAGATTTTCAAATTTAGGTCGTGGTTCATTAAACTATATTCAACGAGTGCTATTTACAGTACAAGATAAGTGTAGATACGAACTAGGGCTATACATAGAAAGTAACTGAACCAAATTCATGAGTAATTATTTCGTCCAACCCATTGACTATTTGAATAGAGATCGACACTAACATTATGTTCAGCTTATGTAATATTTGAACAATTTACTGTAGGATTTAGTATCAAAGTGAAACAAGCAGTCCATATTCGTCAAGTTGCCCTGCGAGATGTACTAAATAGATCATCGAACTAAGGAAAGCATACGAAAAATTGGAGAAAATATCATTCGTCCTGGCAAATCATAAATAATACTTCTTGTGCCCACGAGACTTTAACAGGCACCTTGCATAGAAAAGTTCTGATTTAGTTCGACAGAAAATAGTTTCCCGAAGCTGTGACACCTTGGCCGAATGGCTTACCTAGACAAACAGGTTTCGATGCCGATTCTTCACCTCATTAAATGCCAGATTTTATAGGATTAATAAATTTTGGGGAGGGTAACAGCTTACTAATTCGTCCAAAATCNATTTCCATTATAAACGCTAGGCAATATCTCACATTGGGAAGCTCTAGTCAAGNGGCAGATTATTGTTTGGGTAAGAAGGATTCTAAAACTGGAAAGAGAGCCAATTAATTTTGATAAAAATATTCTTGAAATTAAAGTTTAGAATAAGATTAGTGGATTACGAAATTTCAGTATGTTTGAATGGATACGAAAACACGATGTCATCAAAAAGAACACTAATCAGCCAAGGCAAGAAAATTAAGCGTTTGTCTTTTTGCGGAGAGAAGAATGTTTCCATCCAATGAGTAAATGGTTGTATAGACAATTTAGGGCTTGGGACGGTTATGGAAGTGCTAGTTCGTTAGTATGTGATTAGAGAACACACTCCTACCTAATCAATTGTTCGAATTCACCAAGCCAGACTTTATACTGAGTACCACTATTTTTACTTGTTAGTATATAAAATTGTGTGCTCGAAACTGATACAGTAAAAAGAGGATGGTTACTCATAGCTAGTCGCTAAATGTAATCACCAATCGCTTCTCGACCAATCTCGCGCCAGATGGTTGCTTATCAGTCAATGAACGTGGTAGTGGGATATGTTGACGAAAACCACCAATTTGGACAACGACCTCATCGTTACTTTTAGCTAGCTGAATCTCATCTTTCTCGATAAACGGAAGTAGAAGGGAGATTTTGTACTGGTCGCCATCTTTACTGAATTCATAAGCTTTTTCATTTTGGTAAAAAGCAATGGGATCGACTTCGGAGTATAGTTGGTTCCCTAACTTCTTCAATCCATCAAGGCCAAGTACTTGATCATTGAATAGATAGGCCTTCCAAATGGGCACATTAGTGAAATAACGCTCCGCTTGTTCGATATATTGGCTCTGTGTTTTTTTCCACGACTCAAAAAAGGCTCCTCCAACATCGGATGGTAGTATGCGGTTGATTATAACAGAATCGACAGTCAATCCATAGAGGCTAAAGTACATGAATGCCCGCTGTGTTTCTTTGATCACCATCTTTTCTGGGTTACTTACCAACCGAACCGTAGTGATTTGAGGATCTGCTAAAAGCTGGTCTACGCCTTCAATTCGATCAAATAAGTCCGCTAAGTTTTGGAAATAGGCATCTTCTGGTAAAGGCAACGTCGCCACTTTTTTGACAAAGGTCCTAGCCGCACCAACCAGATTTCGTTGAATCTTGAATACGTTTCGTATGTACCAATCCAGAACCGTTGGAATACTTACAAATCGTAAAGATTCCCCAGTTGGTGCACAATCTAGAATTATGACATCATAAGACTTTTCACGATAGTACTGGTTGATGTACAGTAAAGCACAAATTTCTTCCATTCCTGGAAATACAGCTACTTCTTCAGCCACAATTTGATCTAAACCTGAAACTTGCAAGACTAGTTCTAGGTAAGATTGGACCTCTGACCAATACTGTTTCAACGCTTGTTGAATATTTATTTCTTGAATGAACAGCTGATCACTGATCTGTTGAACAATTTCCCCTGTCTGGTGAATCAGATTATTATCAATGTCAAAAGCATCAACGAGTGAATGCGCTGAATCCAATGAAACGACTATTGTTTTGTATCCTTGTTGGCTAAGTTTCAAACCGGTCGCGGCGGCAATACTAGTCTTCCCAACTCCACCTTTTCCTGTATAAAGTAAAATTCTCACTTAGTCCTCCTAATATGATCAGCTAATTTAGCTATATAGAAACCGATGAAAATTGACGTTCAAGACTTTCACACTCATTTTATGATAAATAGATCGAGTTGTTTTCATTGTAAATTTCAATCAAAAAGTGTACCCGGAGTAACTTTCGCTACCAAATATTGATAATTGAAGACTGGTTTTGCAATCAGAACTCAATTTTGAAACTTGCTGTTCCCACCGATAGAAACAGATAAAAATCTCGACACCATAATCCGTTTTGGTAGTACATAATTAAAATTGACCAGAGAAATATACTATTTGGGATGGCTTTTTTCAAAAAAGATATCGAAGCCAAACTGTGAAATCGGGCGAAATTACTCTTAGTCTGTCCGTGAATACCAGACTAGTTTCTATTAGGCGTAATTTTAGTACCCTGAAAGATATTTTAAGAATTAATGTAAAACTATATTAGCCATTGTATCGTATAGGAATGGTCATGTAGATGGCAGATTTCCTAGATTTGATTTAGTCAGTGTTCCAAATACTTAAATACAACTCTAACAACTGGTTCAAATATTATTAGAGAATGTAATAAAGATGACAGAAGGATCACGAAAATATACAAGGAAAAAACAAGTAGATTTCGGGTAGAACCATTCAGGTTCTTCTCTCTTTTGAACATCCATGTGTCTAAGGAGTTAATAATCAACTTTATCAGACCTTTCTTGTTTTGTTATATTACAATGATAGGTCATTTGGCATCAACAACATAACTAAATCCAGCGAAGGTATTTTTTCGATTTATAGGTTGAGGGTGATAACGATCTGCGACATGTAGGTCACTAATTCCACTNTTCTATGATCTTCCACGTAAGACTCTGACTGGAAAATCAGAATTTTTCTTTTTAGCTTTTATTTTCCTATCAATTTTCTTATATTATGTTAATGTCAATAAGGTACAACGTAGGAATTAGTTTAAATGATTAGATGTCTCCGGTGGAATTTCTTATTTTTATTGGTCTTTTCAGTATGTGCAGGAGAGAAAAATTTACCAATTTTTTCTAGTGTTAAAGAATTAATCAGCATTAAATCTAAAAAAATTACTTGGAAAAAAGACGCTGCTGAGATGGTCTTAATCACTACTCAAATACAAGAGGACGTCGATACTGGGTATAGTAATATAGTCAGAAACAATATAAAGAGTAANGCTTTCTTTATGGATACTCGCGAGGTAACCGTCGGTCAATTTAAGCATTTCTTAAAATTATCAGGCTATCAAACTAATCTTGAAATTAACTGGAATGAAGTTTACGAATATTCTCCAACTGATAAACACCCAATGATCCTCATTAACTGGCATGATGCTACGGCTTATGCTAAATGGGCTGGTAAACGACTACCAACTGAGGCCGAGTGGGAATACGCAGCGCGTGGAGGTTTGGTTGGTAAACGGTTCCCATGGGGTAATGACGTAACCTTTTCTCGTGATTATGCGAACTATGATGGAACTTTCGGTCAAGATACTTGGGATAAGACTACTGCTCCAGTCGGTAGTTTTAATCCTAATGGTTTCGGCTTATATGACATGACTGGTAATGTTTGGGAATGGTGTCAGGATTGGTACAGTAGTGATCATGTCTCACGAGTGTTTAGGGGAGGATCTTGGGGCAATAATACAAACCTACTGCGTATAACTGACCGNATCAACGTTGCAACTACTACTAGGAGCAAATATGGTGGAGTTCGTTGTGTGTTAGAATTGAATTAGTTATCCTAAAATCTCGGAATAAAAAGGCTCAGAAATGAGAACTTGGGGAAGATTAAGAGTTTAGTAATTTTCATATTTTACGCTTAAGTTTTCCCATTTTAAATGGTTTGGCTAAGTAGCCATCCATTCCTGACAACTTATAACGATGCCCGACTTTTCCTGTAACATCTGCCGATAATCCTAGGATCGTTACCTCTTTTTGACCTAATTTTCTCTCCAACGTTCTGATTTGTTCAGTTACTTTAAATTCATCATGATCAAATCATATTTGTTAATTTTTAACTGTTTTAGACAATCTGAACCACCAAAAACCTTCGTCTACCAAAAAACCACAACGTTTCAAATATACCGTAGCTACTTCTCGATTGATAAGTTCATCATATACTACCAATGCTTTTCTACTAGTACAGTCAGCCAAGATTATATCCCTAGCTTTTGTTTTTGCTTTTACTTCTATTGTTTGCAAAGGTAACTCCAGCCAAAACGTCAAACCTTTCTTTAACTGACTATCAATTCCTATCTCAAATAAGTTTCTGACTAATGGTTAAACCTAGACCTATATATCAGGAAAACTACGAGTGTTGCCATTACTGGCTTAGGTGAAGCGCTCAAAGATATCTTCTATGTTCTCTATAGCGATATCAATTTCAGTATTGATCTGCAAAAATTTCAAGCTGATTTCTCCTCGATTAGTAAACTTTATAGCATTACCCAATAGATTAACTAATATTTGTTTAATCTTTGGCTAGTCTCTCACTCATTTTGTGAGTATTGGCTGGGAGTGATCAAAATGTAAATCTAAATTCTTTTGTTGGGATAAGGGGATAACCATTTCTATTATCTGGTGGCAAGTATCAATCAAGTCGAATACAACTTTCTGGCCAATTACTTTTCCTTTTTCCTGCTCAGAAAATTGTAAGATTTCATCGATCAGATTCATTAGATGTTGTCCGGAATTTTTTGCTCTCTGTAGATATTCTTTTTGTTTGAGAGTTAGTGTTTCTTTACTAATCAGGTTTAAGAAACCAATCACTCCATTCATTGGTGCCAGCAGTTCATAACTCATTTGAGATAAGAATTGACCGTTGAATTGGTTAGCATACTCAGCTTCCTTTTTGGCAATTTCTGCTTGTTTTAATGCGAATTCTATCCGTTCTCGATAAGTCAGTAATTTACCAAAATCGCTCTCAACACTATGTCTGATATTTGCTTCTAAATTTAGGTTTTCTAGTTGTTGTAAATCCAGTATCTGTAGTGGTATTTCTATTAGACGATTATGACTTAGATTTAGTGAAATTAGGTTCCTGAGATTTTTCAACTCAGACGTGATTTGGTGAATTCTGTTGTTATCCAAATATAATTCGGTTAAGCGGGATAATTCCTATAGCTCAATAGTTATCTGCTTAAGATAGTTTCTACTAAACCAAAAGTGCTCTAAAACCTGGTTAAGTCATTTATGCTTGAGGGTCAAGACTTAATTTGGCTATCACTTGAGTTAAGTTATCGTAAGTTAAATAATTGACTTATACCTACAGGAAATTGTGCCAATCGATTTTGACCTAGGTTGAGAATTCATAGCTTGGATAGTTGACTTATTCCATTGGATAAGAATCTGATTAAATGCTAAAAATTGAGTCCTATGAGGTTAGTCAATTGACCAATTTCTGGCGNCACTGTAACGAGGTGATTTCGGCCTAATTCTAGTCTTGTAAGTGTCTTTATNTTTCCAATTTGATAGGGAATAAGATCTATTTGGTTACTCCGAATATCAAGTTCTACGAGATTAGTAAGTTGAAAAACTTCAGGTAGAATTTCTGTTAAATATTGGTCCCTTGAATCCAGAAATCGAATCTTATTTTGTTCTTTTAGCGGTTTCACCAAACTGGTATACGTAGACATCCAATATCTCGCCGCAAATCAAATTTTTTGAGGGCCTGAGATCATATAAAGGAAGAAAAGTGGTAAAAGATGTATTTATCCTTTTTGTACTGATCAACTCGCTAGTTTAGCTTCACGCATATTTTCGTAGTTACTATGATATTTTGCTGGTGCTATCTCTAAGGTATTTCAGTAAATTCTCGCGTTCAGGTTCATTCGTTCTACAGATACAATCACNTACTACCAATCTAATACTGTTATCTCAATGAAATGATTACTTTANATCAGACTGGTAGGTTCGAGCATACGAGACCAAGNTTCATGGAGAATTGGAAAAACCNATAGAAATCATACTAGATGTGATTGNTACTCAATTTGAATAGGGACTGTTTCAATGAAAACCCCTTAAATTGCTATTGCAAACAATCAATTGTTCTATATAATGAAAATCTATTTCCGAAATACAGACANGGGAGAAAATTGATGTTAAAAGTTGGATTTATTGGTGCTGGTGGACGAGCTCAAGACGCTCACTACCCAACTGTTTACCGTATGGATGGTGTTAGCGTTCAAGCGGTGTGTGAGCTAGATACGGATAAGCTGCAAAAANTATCGAACAAATATAATATTCCTCGTACTTTTTCAGATCATAGGACCATGTTAGAGCAAGTAGATNTAGATGTGGTTTATTGCATCATGCACGAAAATTGGCTTCTCCAACCCGTACTAGATTGTCTTAACGCCGGGAAACATGTAATGACAGAAAAACCACCAGGCCGGAATTCAAATGAGACAGAGAAAATGTTAGAGGCTGCAATTAGTAATGATGTATACTGCATGACAGCTTTTCAGCGCCGATTTTCTGCTGTAACTCAAGAAGCTGTCCGGTTGGCTTCGGAACACTCAGAACCAACACACGTTATTGGNACTTTCAACAAATGTATGGTTGACTATCCCAAATCATCTCTTGAGGGCGGACGTGGACAAACTACACTCTGGGATGATGTCTGTCATGTTGTTGATTTGGTTCGATTTTTAGCTGGATTGAGTGAAGTCGTAGAAGTGACATCTTACCAAGATGTNCACGGTTCAGCAAATAGGCTTAATAAAGGTGGAGGTCGAAATTGCTATACAAGCATGATTCGTTTTGCTAATGAGTGTGTAGGCACAGTTTTTGGTAACCGCTCTTCAGGTGGGCGAGTACTACGATCTGAGCTGCATGCGGTTGGGTTGGGGTGTTATATGCAAATCCCAGAGCAAATCGATATTTGTCGAGACAACAACCCTATGCAGACGATTAGAGGATACGAACTTACAAATAGCTCTATTAATGATCAACCAGCGTACGAAGGGATTTTGGCTTTACACCAGCACTTTATTGATTGTATTAAAAACGGTCAAGTGCCATCTAGCGATTTAAGAGATGTGATCAAAACGGTCAAGTTAGTTGACCAACTTGAAGGTGTATCCTAGGATTTCATGCTTGAATAATGAAATATTTCGGTGTNGCTAATGCAAAATTAGAACTGGTGGCAGTTATGGCCTATTCCACTGATAACCAATGCTGTCTAAAAATGCTCTAGCAATAATCAGGTGACCTGTGGNGTTGGGGTGTACACGATCCCCGCATAGAGATTGGGTCGGTTGGTGAATAAGATAATGATCAAATGCGCTCTGGACATCAACAAAGATAGAGGTTTGTTCTTCAGCAATTTGACGTACCACTTGGCTATACTGATCCATCATTGACCGCATCGGGTCTTCTTTGTTAGCCTCAATGTAAAATGGTGTCATCAACACTAATCCCTTCAATGTGGTCTTAGTTCGTTTGACTAAAAAGCGCAATNTTTCTTTGTATTCAGTTAGACCAATCTGCTTCGGTGCCTGANNGTCGTCGAATTGCCGCCATACGTCATTGATGCCAATCATAATAGATAACCAATCTGGCTGTAGTTCTATGACATCGTTTTCCCAGCGTTCTTTCAGGTCACAAACTCGATTTCCACTAATCCCTGTATTTAGCACCCTAATAGGTTGATGTGGTCGAGTTCCGTTAAGAATTGCATTAATCTGGCTTACGTATCCATTACCTAACCCACTTTTCTCTCCTATTGGTCTGGATCGCCCACAGTCAGTTATAGAATCCCCAATAAATAGCAAAGTATTATTTTTTTCTAGTTCCAATTTCTCACTCCTTTACATGAATACATTCGGTATTAGGCCTAACTCGTTCGTATTTTAATAAATTATGTTTTCAACTGTCAAAATTATTGGTCCCAATACTTACTCAACAAAAGATAAGAATGTAACAGGTTAGAAAGCAATCAACAGTAGCCCAGGGATGTAGGTCTTTGGTTAATGCTAATGTACTCCGTTCATCAATTATGATATAATATGTGTGTGGGCGTTTCTTTTTGCTTAAATGTAAATNATAAGGAGAATCAACTATGCGGTGTGTAGCCCTTTTGTTAGCTGCTTTCTTATTTTGTACGTCTGTATTTTCACAAACTACTGTTTATATTGACCCCGCCGAAGTTACTATCATGGCTGTTGGAAAGACCGTCGAGTGTAGCATCAGTATCTCAGGNGCGGAAAATGTTTTAGCTTATCAGTTCAAATTGATTTTTGATGAAACTGCTGTTAAATTTATCAGTCTTGAAAACGCAAATTTCCTCCCGGCTCAGTCTTTTGCGGTACCGGCTAAAACAGAAGTGCCCGGCGAAGTTTTATTCGGAGCGACTTCTCTCGGAAATGCCTCAGAACAGGCGACCGGAACTCTGGCAATTGCTACTTTTGAGATTCTGGCAAAACAGNACTCGGCTATTAATCTGTCTGAAGTCAAGCTTTCAGATCCTGAAGCAAATAACATTCCAACCAAAGCAATTGGTATGAAGTTATTAACAGAAAANATTTCTGTTGTCACGGAACACAAAAAAGGTGAACAAATACTGACCTTCAAAGCCGAAATCAGAGAGAATGGGGAACCGGTAAAAGGCTTGGCCGATGTATGGAAAAATGAACAGGGAGTTCAAGCTGAAAAAGGACAATTTATCGAATACCAATCGAAGTTTGCTACTCCTAACCCATACAAAGTTGGTGGGGTTTACGTAATTACAGAAGACGGTGATATTTTGGAACCCAGTAACGAAGTTCAACAAATGCGGTTAATTGAAAATGATGGCTGGGTACATAGAAAACTACCACTTGATTCAATTGCGGGAAAAACGATCTCTGCTATTTCAATAGGTACAGATGGTGNTAGTGGTCAAAGAGGATTGTTTGTTCTTCTTGTGGATAATATCCAATTAACCGATGGAAACAGCCAAATTGTGTCAATCTGGAATTCTCAAAGTAGCTCTCTACCTAAATTGAGAGGAGAAACTGTTGGCCTAGAAAACGTAGCATTTCAGGTTGGAACAGACGAGGTTGCAGTAGCTCCCAGAGGAAAAATTACGACCACCTGGAGCAACATCAAGATTTCTCGCTAGATACATCCTATTCCTACTTAATGCTCATGTAGGAACTACGACTTATACGAAATTTAGTGCCACCGATGGGATAAATATGCGGACAAGGATTGATCAAACGGTGTAGTAGTTTCAATCTGGAAGTAGTCGATCATATTATTACCAAACCCCCGTTCATAGCTCTGGATACAGGAATGAAGCTGTGTTAGGTAACTTTCCCTTAGGCTTTCAGCTTGGGTGGTGACTTGGGCGCCAGTTTCCATATCTTCGAAAGAAATTGTCCCTCGAAAGGGGAAATTTTTTTCTGCATGGTCAAGCAGATGAAATACAATTACTTCGTGTTTCCGATACCGGAAGAGTTTCAAAGCAGATAATACTTCGTCGGGCTGATCAAGTAAGTCGGAAATAACTATAACTAGCCCCCTTCTTTCGATTCGTTTCGCTAGATCTGCTAAAACTTGGCTCAAGTTAGTCTCATTCCCTGCAACCGTATCTTGTAGTTTCGATACGACTGCTTGTAGATGAGTAGATATACTACGTGGAGGAATGTAATCCCGAATCTTTTGGTCAAATGTTACTAACCCAACAGAGTCTCTTTGCTGTAACATTAGATAAGTTAACGCGGCAGCTAGGCAACACCCGTACCTCAATTTAGTCACACTACTATCGTTAAATTTGTACGCCATTGACCGACTAGCATCCAAAACTAGGTACACACGTAAATTGGTTTCCTCTTCAAATTTCTTGATGTAGTACCTGTCAGATTTGCCAAATACTTTCCAATCAATGTGTCGAATTTCATCACCAGGCATATATTGACGATGTTCTGAAAACTCTACATTGAACCCTTGGTGTGGGCTCCTGTGTAAACCCGTTACAAAACCCTCTACTACCAATCGGGCGATAAGTTCTAAGTTACCTAGTTGTGACAATGCAAGTGGATCTAAGTAGTCGTGAGTAGTTTGCATGTTGTGTTACCCTAAGGTTATCACTAATTCTGTGGTTTATTTTTCATAGGAACGAAACGTACGCTGCCACAGAATTTCTGGTTAATACCTGTTTCCAATTTAGTGACCATCACAAGTTCTTGCTTGTTCACTCCTAACGGTAAAATCATTTTCCCACCAATCTCCAGTTGTTCAATCAATTGAGGAGGAATCGTAGGTGGGGCAGCAGTAACAATGATTCGGTCAAATGGTGCACGATCAACCCAACCTCGGTAACCATTCCCAACTTTCCAAGCGATATTTTTATACCCTAAACGAGTCAATCTGTCCCAAGCCTGTTGTGCCAGTTGATCGACAAGTTCGATTGTATAAACTTGATTAACAATTTGAGCTAGTATAGCAGTTTGATAACCACAACCCGTGCCAATCTCTAAAACTCTGTCGTGGACTTGTAAATCCAACAGGGAAGTCATCAAAGCTACTATATAAGGTTGTGATATAGTTTGATCAAAACCAATTGGCATAGCTCGATCTTCATACGCTTCGTCGATCCGGCTACTAGGAACAAACTTATGTCGAGCTACTTTTTGCATAGCTGATAATACAATTTCCGATTGAATGCCGCGCAAATGGATTTGTTTATCAACCATTCTTGTGCGCTGCTTTTGAAAAATTTGGTTATCTGTCATTTTATATTAAAGAACGAATTTGTATTAAAATCAGTCAGTTTTTAGCTGGTAGGGAGTTAAAAACCAAAGTCGATTTTGTAGCATCGATACCAGTAGCGGTTGCCATCTATTTTGTCTCATGTTTAACCCACCTGTAATCCAAGATTGAAAAAACGAAGTCTTGGATGAAAATCTTTGAATATCTGTTTGATTAGGATCAAGACCTGCTAGTTGCTGCGCGGCCAGAATTGCATCTGCTTCACCCCCTAATTGATCAACCAAACCATTATCAAGTGCTTGACGACCCGACCAAATTCTTCCTCTGGATACCTGATCCACTCGATCCACTGATAAATTTCGACCGTCAGCTACTTTTTGAACGAAGTCTTTGTATATCTCTTGCATATCGATTTGAAGCTTTTCTTGCTGTCTTTGAGTTGATTTATGATGAATGCTCCAAAGATCGGCGTTTTTACCTCGTTTTATAATTTTGTGGTTAATACTTAATTTCTGGTAAAGATTCTTGATGACTGGTTTCATACCAAAAATACCAATTGAACCAGTAATTGTTGCTGGATTAGCGAAGATTCGGTCTGCAGGAGCCGCAATGTAATAGCCACCAGAAGCTGCAGTACTAGCCATGGATACTATTAGTGGTTTAACTTTCTTTAAACGGACAAGGGCCTGCCAAATAATATCCGCAGCTAAAACCATCCCACCACCACTATCCACACGTAAGACAACAGCCTTAACTGNATCATCATCAGTAGCTGATNGTATNGATTGGGCTATTGTGTCTGCACCCATAATAGATGGNCCGAAAAACGAATTGACACTTTTTCCAGTCACCATGTTACCAATGGCCTCGATAACAACAANTTTAGGTTTGGGCGTTTGCCAATTATATTCTAATCGATTCAAGCCTGTATAATCTGTTAATCGCCTACCATCGAATACGTTTTCCAATTGTTGACGAGTAACAATCCTGTCAGCGACCCGGTTTCTTACAGCTCTCCTGGCAGTATAAGGCCCATCGTCTATCATCAATTTGACTTGTTTTATTGNTTGTCCACGGTCTTGAGCTATATCCTNTGTCATCTGACTATATAAGTCATCTAAAACATTTGTCAATGATTCTCGATGAGATTCAGTCATTTCAGTTTTCGTGAATGAATCTGGTGCGTTTTTATACTGGCCTACACTAATGGCTTCAATCTCAATCCCTAATTGTTCTAAAAAGTCATGATAAAAAGAAACTTCAAAACGAATTCCGACTAGATTAATNAAGCTGGAAGGGTGAACCAGTATTTCGTTACAGGCACTTGCAAGCAGATAGTCTCCTGTTGAGCACTGGCCTTCCAAATAAGCGTATACTTTTTTACCTCGTTGACGAAAATTAGCAATTTTTTGTCGGAGTTCTTGTACTTTAGCCAGCCCGAGACCGGTTGGTTCAAAACGTATTATTGCGCCTTTAACCCGTGGGTCTTGGTTAGAGGATTCCAATACCGTTTCGATTTCGTTAGCATTTAGATCAAGATAAAAGCTACGGCGAACAGGTTTAGTTTTATGTGCATGCGTAATATTGATGAAACCAATATTATTAGGCTCAGGCTTCTTACCAGTTAGGATNGAGCGATATCCACCTATGCCAAATTGAGCAAAATTCAATTGAAATTGAANTTCATAGTTGTTGANTGTCNGTCCTGCTTTGAGAATAAGTGTATCAATCGGTCGAAGTTCCACCCCTAAAAATAGATGATCAGTCAGTTGGTAGCCATCAGTGAAGACATTGCCTACACCACGCCAGTCACAAGATAATGTCATGCGTGAAGTACTGGGGCGAATAGCAATACCGACGTCCATAGCACGGCCATAATTATTCGAAAATTGAGATGCGAATTGGTTCCTTCGGATGAAATGAGTAGCTAGGGGGCGACGGTTCAAATCTCGTAGTACGAGACCAGCCGAAAAGAAATGACGACGATAGAGCATACCGAGAGACCAAACCCGATCCTGATTTTTACCGTCAGTTCTAGTCCAGCTATAGCTTGTACCGATTGAAATACCACTACGAAGTAAAGAACTAGTAGCAATAGTTAGTTGATGTCCTTTACCCATACCTTGTACCGCCAAACCTAAATTGTGTAGGCCGAGAAAATATGCACTTCGACCGTACTGATTCGGCCTAGAGTCTATAGTTCTTAAGTAATAAAAATCAATTGTGTGATTATGCCCCAAACCAGCTGGGTTGAAAAATGAGGCCAGAGCGCCATCACTAGTAGCAACTGATGTTTCTGGCAACATAAACCCGAGCTGTGGTTCGGCAAGAGTCGATAGAGATAAAATACAACAAATGAAAACTATTGAAAAAAAACTCTTTCCGCAATAAGAATAAGTCAAATCACAATACGTTGGTAGTATTTTCATGCTTTTCTCAGACTTCAACCGAAACTATCTTACCACTCAATACGTCCAACTCCCAAATTTCTATTTCGATAATTGTGGAAATTACCTGGAGAGGAAAATGATAATTACTAATTAGTGGATGCACTTAATACATTTGATTGGCATAAAAATCTGTCTCAAGGAATAAAGATAACTTAGCTTCATGTACCGATGAATCTATTCTTTGGATACTTCAAATATGAAGACAACTCCTTCTTCATTCTCCAATTTTTCGCTATTCTTTTTCGCTTTATTTGACATTTGTTCAGACCGATAAAAGCTTGCCAAAACCGTTTTTAGTGCGTTATTAAAAAATAATTAAATCTTACTTGATTTAGTCCATGACTTGTGTNNTGTATCGATTCGAAACAGTNTGGACAAATTTTGCAATTAAATTATGAATTNAGTTCATCTGGTTTACCGTGTCCTCCACCCCCGGGAGTCTCGATTTGGAAGATATCATTAGNTCTTGCTATCAAGCTGAATTTACCTCCCAAGCTGATTTTTTGATCTGAACGAATCAATGTATTTTTTCCAATTTTACCGGCGGTACCGCCCTGTAANCCATATGGTGCAGTTTCGCGTCGTTCAGATAACATTGTTACTTCAGCNGTTGTCAATAAACGGAATACGCGGATGATCCCATCGCCACCGNATTTTCTACCAGTTCCTCCACTACCTCNACGAATAGCATACTTATCAATCTGAAAAGGATACGTTGTTTCTATNGCTTCAACTGGTGTGTTTAGAGTATTAGTCATATGAGTTTGAATAGCTGAGATACCATCTTTATAGTAACGAGCTCCCATTCCCCCACCGATTGTCTCATAATAGGCAAAATCTTTTTCATTTTTAAGNCCACCAATCGTCAAGTTATTCATTGTTCCTGAACTTGCGGCTGGGATTGTTTGAGGACTAGCCTCAGAAAGAGCACGTAGTAATACGTCCACTATCCTTTGTGANGTCTCGACATTTCCACCAGCAACAGCTGCTGGNAATTGAGCGTTGACTACACTCCTAGTTGGAACAATGATTTTAATAGGNCTTAGACAACCTGAATTGGTAGGGATTTCATCTGTAATCAAAGACCTAAAAACATAAAAAATGGCTGATAAAGTTATAGAATAAACCGCATTTACACTGCCTTCTACCTGCGGAGAACTACCAGAAAAATCTACTGTTGCTGAGTCATCGGTAATAGTAATCGCAGCCTGAATTGGTACTGGAGTATCAGAAAGACCGTCATTGTCCAAAAAGTCAGTCGCTACATAATGACCATTGGGAATCTCTATTAACCTTTGCCTCATAACCCTTTCACTATAATCCTGTAGTTTAGACATATATTGGTTAACATCTTTTAGGCCGTACTTAATGGTCATTTCTGTTAATCTTTTTTGACCAATGTGGTTAGCCGCTATTTGAGCATCTAAATCACCTTTTCGTTCTACTGGTGTTCTAACATTAGCTAAAATCATAGATAATATATCGGTATTCACATTACCTGAATCAATCAGCTTAACTGGTGGAATACGAATTCCTTCTTGTACAATATGACGAGAAATAGGCATTGAACCTGGGGTCATACCTCCCACGTCAGAGTGATGTGCTCGGTTAGCAACGAAAAAGGATAAACTATNACCAATGTATACGGGTGAAACTAATGTGAAATCAGGAAGGTGTGTCCCACCTGCGTATGGATCATTGATTAAAATAGANTCACCTTCTGCTATTTCAAAGTGTTCAATAGCACTTTGAACAGAAAGAGGCATTGCTCCTAAATGGACAGGAATATGTGCCGCTTGAGCTACCATATTTCCATTGTTATCGAAAACAGCACAAGAGAAGTCTCTACGTTCTTTTATATTTGATGAAAATGCAGACCGGCAGAGGGCTCCTCCCATCTCTTCAGAAATAGAAGACAGCAAGTTTCGGTATAGCTCTAAACGAATAGGATCAAAACCGGAATACAACGCGTTTTGTGATTTCGAGCTGAGGTTTTTTAGTCGTTAGTTTGGGTGAAATTCCCGTCCTGATATGGTGTCCTAGTTGATATTTTTTGTTGAATATTTTAGCGGAGATTCTCGCGTCAATTGCACTCGCAACATGGTTCAATATCAGTAAACCTAAGACGGTTCTGGCTCTTTCATATGTGAAATTGGAATCTTTTCGTGCCTGAAGAGTAATTACTCTAGTTGGCGAATCAGCCTTATCTTTTCGGTTTTGGGTTTTAAACTCTTTTCGATCTTNCCAGTACCATTTGCCAATTCGGGGGTGTGAAGGCTCACCACTTGATTCATTGTAGACNTTGTACCAATTATCATACATGGTAGCATGTTCAAAATCTTCCATGTTCCACTGATCAAATTTAGTCGGACCATCGAACGCGACTCCATCCTTAACACCTTGAACATAATCAGATTTCAATTGTCGNGCTTGACGATGAATNATCACATACGATACCAACAACGCNACTTCTGCTCCTAGCCANGCATAACCACGCTTAGATTCAGTATACACCTGTCCNNTGCCTGGCAAAATTAAAGATTGTATAAATGCTCGATTAACGTCTTTNTCTTCCGGGGAAGCTTGTTGGAAATTAACGAGCTGTATTGATGGAGTCGGAGATAATGAATTTCGTACTAAAAAAGGTGAGATTGGTTCAGCGGATTCAGTAGAGACGATCGTTGCCAGCCAGAACAGTAGTAGGAGTATGTATTTCATNAGATTGAATTATGATCCTAGTCGAAGATTAGTCTCAAGGCAAACACGTTAAGCCTCTTATTGTTGGGTCCTCCGCCTGGTACTTGAGCGAAATCTAATTGGCCGAAGTAGACCCTAGCACCAAAACCATAAGTTAGATAGTCCGTAAACTCGGGAAATGTAGGCATCCCAGGGTCTTTTTTGTAACCTGCTCGTAGGTAGAGAATTTTACCTAGCGTATATTCGAGACCAATGCTTTTTTGTAAATGCTTCCAACGAAAGGCGTGCAGGCCAACTCCACGATCGGCCATCAACTGGTCGCGTGTCATATCCGGGTTGTTTTCCAAATAGACCTTAACACCNTCTTCGTCATCTTCCTGTATTTTGTCAATAGCAGCAGTTAGATCTGTAACTAAACTAACGTAATGGTGCTTCACATCTAATAAAGTAACTAAAGTTCCAATACGCAAGGCCCGGGGNAATGGATCACTTTGATTTTCATCTTTAAACTTTATTCGTGTGCCCCAATTTTGTAAAGCTACTCCAAATCTGACAGGAACGAATAATTCTCGAATATCGTATTGTATGCCAAAATCAACGGCGTAAGCTCTTCCACCATACTGAGCGAGTCGTTGGCGAATAANTTTNCCACTGATACCNGCCGCTAAATTTTTGGTTAATTTATCGGCATAGGATGCTGTTAAAACCCAGTTGGTACCAAGATCTTCTTCTCTAATGACCTCTGGTGAGTTAGTAGTAACAGCAATTTTCCCCTGCCCCTGTACTTGCAATGTGCCTGCGACAGTCCCAAGACCATCGAGATGAGTCGCACCAGCAAAAAAAGCGTAGTATAGCCCCTCACTAGCATCTCCAAAAAGCTGACTGTAATCTTTATAAGACAGTGTAGTTTGTAATTTCGATATACCGTTTAGCCCACTTGGATTCCACAGAGGTGCAGTTACGTCCCCNTTTATGGCGGAAAATGCATCTCCTAAAGAGGCTGCACGAGTACCACCCCCTAAATTGAGGATTTGTGCTCCAGTCCGGCCCGCACCAGCTTGTACTACTTCTNTTGNAGGCCCCAATACTGATAAGACAAGAGTCAGAGTGAATAGTAACTTAGTTGAACGAAAAAAAACAAAAAAGTCCATCATACAACTGTACGTCTCCTACGGCCACGATTCGGCCATTTCTGATTAGTCATCAGAAAAAAATTCAAAATTCGATCAANACACAAGGACAAACTAACTCGTAAATCAACTTGGCACGAAACGCAATTACCCTNGGTCTAGTTTACCTGTTGTCGNCTAATGGTGCAGGAAAGGATGTCTTTCGTAANGGCANCCACCGGNATTAAGCGGAGGTAGGACTTCATTTTTCACGGGTTTGACGGTTTACAGGTAAGCCTAAATGGCTTTCAAATCAGTTTACTCAGATTTCTGTAATAACGGGGATACATAGGTGGGAGAATCTGGCGATTCCTAGTATCTCCTAGATAATCTCCTTTTTGCATAGCTTCGATATAGTATCACTCCAAGTACTCATACCAGTTTATACATCAGGTGTTAAATTTGAAGCGTAAACTGTACCAAACGGTAGAGCATAAGTCGTCATTGATG
>PAYP01000021.1 GCA_002714785.1 Candidatus Poribacteria bacterium
TTGAAATACGAAAAGGCCAAAAAGTTCTAAACCCGATTGATCACCTAGAACGTTGACCCAATTTTAATTACTCCAGGGAGAAAGTAATATGACCCAAATCAACAAATGGCCTCGAAGACTTGAACTTTTCGTTGGTTGTTTACTGGTAAGCTTATGCTTAGGGTGTGCTAGCCCAGAAGACCGAGTCGAGCGGCCAATCTTAGGAGACGAAGATCCCAGAGAAGTCGAAGTGCAAAAGGCATTTTCTATAGCGCAGTCAGCCATAGATAAAACAGGTTTAGGTATTGATCTGTCAGAACTTGGTGATTTAGGTAATCTGGAGACCATTTTAGTCAGTCCAAAAGATCTCGAGAACATCCCTGAACCTGCGATTCAAGATGCGATAGGTGCGATGTATTTGGTACTAGATGCTTCGGGTGTTGAGATACCTATTATGACTGATGTAGCGATAACAGCTAGCCCATTTCAAGTGGGAAGTAACTCTATTCTTTCCAAGACTGATCAAATTTTGATGCACATCAATTTAGCTCATTTCTATTTGTCAGATGCCTTACGTAAATTACAAACTGAAAAAGGAGATCTGTTCGAGATTGACTTTATAGACGGACAATACGATTTTCACTTGAGTGAATCAGCCAAAAAACAATTTGATAATTTGGAGCCCGAAGAATACCTTCTTCAATTCAGTAAAAAACAGCGGCAAGTTATTATTGATGCCGTAACACTTTTGACTAGTGCTAGAATTAGGGTTATAGAACAGCCAGGCACCAAAGATGTATATGGGAAGTTAATTCAAAATCAGGCAACTTTAATAGATCGAAGAATTAGCAGACAAGACGCATTATACCATTTAGACCAAGGTCTAAAAATGGCGAAGCAATTGGCGCCCGATTTGGCGATATCAATTCAAAATCTAAATGAAAATGTAGCTGATATATTTACAAACAAGTTACTCGATGAAGTCAGTAAATGGGGCTTTTCGATCGGTAACCGAGACGAAGTTGAAGCCCGAATCCGTCAACTGGTAAGTCAATAAGGAGTTGTAGAACATGAGCTATCAAAAATTAGCAGCCTTTTTGAGGCTAATGGTTTTAGGCTTCTCTATTTTTTTTCTATGTCTACCAAGCCCAGTTTCAGCTGATGAAACACCATTATTTTTGTATCGAGGATTGAGACCTGCTAGTTTGGGAAATGCCTATGAGGCTATTGCTAATGACCTTTCAGCTATTCATTATAACCCCGCTGGTTTAACACAAATTAACAAAATTTCCTTTCAGTTGTTACCAATTAGAGGGGGAATAACACAAGATATTTTCGACCAAGCACTGAGTATGGAAGCCTTTCTCGATGATGTTGTTTCTCCGTTAACCAATTCTGCTAACCCACTATTCGACCCAACAGTAGTATCAGCTAGGTCAAAATTAGTAGAAGAAGTTGGTAATTTATCTTCGAAGCATTTGGGAGTTAACATCGACTTTCTCGGTTTTGGTTTATCTGTTCCTATGGTTGATAAACAGATGGCTCTCGGTTTGTCTCTTTACTTCCAAACCTTGACTGAGTTTCGTCTAGCTAAAAAAGGAGTTCCTTGGCCGGATCCAATCCTACAGATGTTAGATGATGAAGTTATCTATCGGTCGGTGGGTCAAGGTGCTTTGGCTACTTCTCTAGCTTATCGTGTAGATTTAAATCAGCCGTTCCTAAAATCTGTTCATTTTGGTACTACAGCCCGCCTAATTGGCAGGGGCGAATTTAGCGATGTGGATGATCCTTTTACTATTTCAGATCTTCTTAATCCTAAGCAATTTACGGAAGAATATTTCGATCTAGGTCCCAACCAAAGTGTTGCCGATTTTATTCAAGAAAATATCGACCGCCAGTTTGGCTATAGTATCGACTTCGGTACAATTGTCATACCATTTGATGGGCTGAATCTAGGTATAGTTGGGCGGAACTTAGTTGGAGGTATTGGTGAAAAGACATTTCCACCCAATGTTGCTATTTCAATGGCAGTACGACCGTTGAACTTGCTTAAAAAGACCAATACTCTGTTAGATATGACTCTTGCAGCTACATATGATAACCCTAATGGGGACGATGCCTTGGGTGGTTATGTCCTAGATCAGCTAAGTGACAACCTTCATTTAGGAGCTGAGGTCCGCTTGTTGCCTGACCAATTTATTGAGGTTGGCTTACGAGTTGGTAATAATCAAGGTTTTTTAACAATGGGGGGAGATCTTCGTTTACTAAAATTCATCCATCTAGAAGTTGCCCGATATAGCGACCTACAAAGCGACTGGTGGATAGGAGCTGCGAGTCTTGATTTCTAGTTATAAGAAAAGACTCAAATATAAATATGCTTGTCTGCTGTCGAGATAGTTTTCAGAATTGGTAGGTAAAGTTCCAGCAAAATTTGCATAAGATATCTGGCTTTAGTCGTTAGTGTTAATAATCTCTATACTAATGGGTGTTTGGATAAAGAAGCCGTCAAGTTCACACGAAAGATCAATAGTAAATATGTCTAAGCATAGGTATGTCGCACATTCACGTCCTAATTAAACTACACCAGTATGTTTATTATAAAATGAACTTTTCGTTTTATTATTATGGAATTCTTTACTCAATGTCTTTATAAGCGATTATCGATCCCATATTAGACCAGTTTTCATAATCATATTTAAAAGAGTGTTTTGACAGGACTTCTGATACTAGTTCTAGCATTCTGTTACTATTTCCGACAATTATCTTGAATATTGGTTCTTTTGAGGAACGGATTAGATTTTCTACCAATCCTGAAACTTCTTTGTGTCTTACCCCGTGTAAATCTAAAACTTGCATATAGTTTATTTATTTAACTTGATTGATAACTAAATTCATGTCAGAGGTTAACGCTCGTATTTGTACAAATCGAAAGGTCGACAAATTATCATAAAATAATTTTGTGTGCCACTAAATCCTTAGATGTTACTGATAGCTAAGTGTATAAAATAGTTTTCGATACTGATATCAGAGGATATTAATTGTTTTTCGGTCTTCACTTTTACATTAAGGGCTGTGTACTATGCGACCGAATCAACATATCTGTTTTGCTGCACAACTCGGGCACCCATTAACCATACCGATGAACAAGTATTCTGTATTGAATCTTCTCCCTAGATTGAAAAATCTGGAATAGAATAATTCCAGTTAGTCTAATCGTGGAATATTGACACAAGAAAAGAAAAAGTCTCGAAAATTAATGGTCGGCAATAGAGGTTTTTGTTTTAATGTTAGTTTATATCATCAAAATTAACCCGATCCACTTCGCTCTACTTTTCCAAGTACCATCTATATTTTCAACTTATCGATTTGGATTAATAATCAGCGATAGAGCCATCAGCTAAGCGATTGTCAGGCCAAGTGAATTGTTTAGATGGGTTTTGGCTGAACTCAATCACTGCTGACTCATTTACTTCAATCCCTAACCCAACGCCTTCAGGTAGAGAAAAATATCCATCTACATCCATCTGCCAAGATCGGTTAGCAATGTTAGTTGGTAAAACATTGTCGTATCCTTCGTGGATCAGGAAAAAGGGTACTGAGGCCGAGACATGAAGGCTTGCGGCTAAGCCTAGATTAGACATGGTACAATGTGGCGCTAGAGGAACATGATGTGCTTCTGCTAGTGTAGAAATTTTCTTCATTTGACTTATGCCTCCACCATGCCCACAATCGGGTTGTAATACATCAACGACTTGAGCTTCCAATATTTGCCTAACTTCCCAAATAGTGCGGTCTCGCTCACCAGTGGCTAACGGAACAGAAACAGATTGACGAATTTTTCGCATCATTTCTATATTTCCCGGTAGCCAAGGTTCCTCTAAAAAAAGCAAATCATCCGATTGAAGTTGGCCGGCAAATTGTTGCAAGATTGGAGGAGGTAGGCAACTATGAGCATCAAACATTACTGCACCACCTGGTCCGACTTGTTCTCTAGCTTTTCTAACACGATTAACTAAATCAGTAATTTCCATTNGGGTACCAGCAAATGGCTTTGGACTCCCCGGTCCGATTTTAATGGCCTTTGGGCTAGGGTAACACCAGACCTTTTTCCTGCAGGGGCCACCGAGTAATCGATAAACAGGAACTTTCCACAGTTTGCCAGCGATATCCCAGAGGGCCATGTCGATGGCTGAGATACAATGAACCATAAGCCCTCCACCTCTCAAATTTCGGTGCGCTCTGAACAGTCGTTGCCAGTGATGCTCAATCCTAGTTGGATTTTCACCAATTATCATTTCTGATAGTGAGACTGATAATTGGCAAGCAATTTTCGTTTCCATGTTATTGATTTCGCCCCAACCTTCAACTCNCATGTTGGTTACAATCTTCACGTAGGCTTTTTGCCCCATTGGATATGCTTGAAAATCAGTGATGCGAATGTGAGAGGCCGAGTCTTTGACCTGATTGGGNTTGAATGACATGTGTGCGTTTTTTTTACTTAGCTTCTCTAATCAAAATAGGTGTTAAATTCTAACAAGGTTAGCAAAATGGGTCAAGAGGTACCTAGTAAATTGTTTTCTTCATTGCAACGACTTAACTGATCTGATAGAATCGAAATTGGGTAAAAAATAGCTAAACAAACACCAACCAACTCGAACTACTTATTCCAATCTGAAACGTTTTACCCCCTAGGCTTCGATTTCGTTTGACGTGCCAAATCATTGGGTGGATCAACTGAGTTTTTATAGCTATTCTGCCTTACGGAAGTTGGTTGTTTGACCAATTTGATTCTTTGAAAAAACATCTACGTTCAGTACAAACCTTCCTTCAAAAAGGCCTAGTACAATGGCCAAAAAAAGAGAGTCGTCAGAGGCGGAAAGACTACCTTAAAAATGANACCCAATTAATAAGCAACGTGGGTGTCAGGGTTTGTCGNTTATCAGTGGAGTTGGGTATAGTCAANCCATGAACGGAGACCCNATTTTTTTGCAGTAACTCAATATATAAAAGCAGGAGAGACCTACGTCTAAATCAAATGGCATCTACAGCACCACTTATTCATCATTCTCAGANTGAAGATCAAATCGAAGCTATGCACCAAATTGGCTACGCATATATTCCACAGGCATTAACACTTGAACAAGTAGCCGAATTGAAATACCAAATGGACCACTTGGANGGGATANCTGAAAGTTTTGACCGAGATCGTGCCGCTCAACCTGGAGTCTTTCTCGAAAAACACATCAACAATGCTTTCAATCGAGATAGATCATTCTTTGATTGTCTCGACATAAAAGGTGTGATTGAGATTGCTGAAGGTGTTCACGGTAGCGATTGTCATGTAATTGGGATGACGGCTTGGGTGACCGGTCCAGGTAGGCCTGANCAAACCTTGCATACCGATTGGAAGCCGGTGTCTCTACCCGATGATATTACGGCTGATCCACGGGTAAGAATTCCCATCTTTATTACTACTACTCACTTCTACCTCAATGATATGTATGAAGCTTTGGGACCAACCAAGTTTGTTCCTGGTACCCACGTAAAACAAAACCGACCNGAGCCGTCAGAGGAATTGAGCATTTTGTGTGGAGCCGGAGATGCTGTAATTTTTCGTAGTGAAGTTTGGCATAGAGGTACTGCTAACACTAGTAACGAGAATCGATACTTGCTTCAAGTTCATTACGCTCAGAGGATGATTACACAAAAGTTCCCACCTTATCTGAATAAATTTCAGTTTGAGCCACATGTATTAGATTGGGCTACTGATCGTCAACGTAGGCTNTTGGGGGGCCATCAAAAAGGTGCCTACGACTGATATTCACGCTTGATCCACCGACTTGTGTCAAGGAATCAGTTTCTAGGATCTACGGAACTTTTAGATCCACGGACCAAGGTTATATTCTTAGTTGTTTTTAGTATTCTAGCTATTCTATTGGATGGCGTTTTGGTAATGTGTTTGTGCTTGTTATCTGGGTTAGGATTAGTATTAAGTCAACCAAGATCTAGACGAAGAGTAGGTTCGTTAATTATTTTATTATTTGTTGGTACGTGGGCGACAGCTTATAGTCAGGGACTTTTCTACGATCAGTACCCTCGCACACCTATACTCACTCTTATTCCTCGAACTTTGCCAGTAGTTGGTCCACTAACTGATGGTATTTTTTTATACCAAGAGGGAGTTTTGTATGGTCTNCGCCAATCAATTCGTTTTTCAATGGTAGTAATCATTGGAGCTTTTGTTGTTACGACAACCCAACCGAGAGATCTATTATTAGGTTTGGTTCGATTAGGNGTACCTTTTCCTATTGCTTTTATGGTTATCACAGCTATCCGTTATCTGCCAATGTTAGCTAAGGAAACAGAAATCGTATTTCGTTCTCAGCAATTGCGAGGCGCTCGTCATTTTCACGCCAACCCAGTAACAACGCTACGATACCTGATTGGTGTTGTACGCCCGATTTTGGTNCATAATATTCGCAGGACAACAAAAATGAGTGAAGCNATTGAAAGTCGATCGTTCTCATCTCAAAATTTTGCTAAACGAACCTACTTAAATGAGTTAAACTTCCGTTTGCAAGATTGGTTGCTGGTCTTTGTCTTGNTGGTTTCGCTTATAACTGTATCCATACTTAAGTTGAGTTATTGGGCCTATACTAGTGGCATATTTTATGCTGATTGGCTCAAACCATTCTATACTTTCACTCGTGAAATGCTTTGATGTATTGGTCTTGACCAAAATTGCAAAATTGGTTAAAATAAGTGAGTTTTTTTGTCTCACAATATCGTACGTATGTTTCAAAATATTGGATTAATCTACGATCAGCCAAAAACCCACCTTTTGAAAAAATAAGGAACCGACTTGAATCAGCAATATTTCATTCAGCATCTTGGCCAGAAGGTTATGGACGGGCACCAGATTGACTTTGATCAGGGACTGTCGCTAATCAAAACAGATGGGGCCGACGTTTTTGATCTCTTATCTTGGGCAAACAGAATCCGTCAACACTTCAAGGGAAATCGAATCCATCTGTGTTCGATTGTAAATGCCAAAGCAGGTGCATGCAGCGAAGATTGTGGTTTCTGTGCACAATCGACCCATTATGAGACTGAAAGCCCAGTTTATAAATTTCTTGATCAAGANACAGTAGCCGATGCCAGCCAAGTGGCAGAGGTTAATGGAGCNCAGGCACTCGGTTTAGTAGCTGCATGGCGCGGTTTGCGCGAGGGGCGAATGTTAGATCAAGTTTGCCAAAGAATCGAAGAATTATCAAAAGGTGGAAANGTTCGCGCTGATGCGTCTCTCGGTTTAATTGAATCGCCAGCAGTAGCTGAAAANCTAAAAAATGCTGGGTTGTCAGTATATAACCACAACTTAGAAACAGCCAATAGCTTTTTCGGCCAAGTTTGNACCACTCACACCCACCAGGATCGGATTAATACAATTAAACATTGCAAGTCTGCAGGTTTGAGAGTCTGTAGTGGTGGGATTTTCGGAATGGGTGAGAGTCTAGAACAACGAATTGAGTTAGCTCTTGAGTTACAAGAACTAGACGTTGATGTAGTACCTCTGAATTTTCTAGTTCATATCGATGGTACACCTTTAGAAAATAATGAGCCCCTCCCACCGATGGAAATACTAAAAACGATTGCAGTATTTCGTTTTGTTTTACCAAACAAGGAGATTATGGTTGCTGGTGGTCGAGAACCTAACCTGCGGGACCTTCAGTCTATGATCTTCATGGCTGGNGCCAGTGCCACTTTGGTTGGTAGTTACTTGACAACAGGAGGGAGATCTGCAGAAGACGATCTTCAGATGATAACTGACCTAGGTTTAGAGTGGGATTGGAACTACGACTGGTAAAATTTGAGTAAGATTGGAGGTCTACCATGGAAGCCTTTACGGTTCATACTGGTAACGCTTTGCCATTCGACTATATAAATGTTGATACGGATCAGATTATTCCCAAGCAGTTTCTGAAACGTATAGAGCGTAGTGGATTTGGAGAGTTTTTGTTTTTTGATTGGCGTTATAATGATGATGAGAGTATCAACACGGATTTCATTCTCAACCGAGATCGTTATAGTGATGTAAGTATTTTGGTGGCTGGAGCTAACTTTGGATGTGGAAGTTCGAGAGAACATGCTCCCTGGGCACTATTAGATTATGGATTTAAGGTTGTNATCGCTCCTTCCTTCGCAGATATTTTCAAAAATAACTGCTATAAAAACGGGATTTTGCCGGTAGTCTTGGATGTTGAAGTAGTAGAAGTCTTGATGCGCGAAATTGAAGCAAGCGAGAGTTACCAACTAACTGTCAATTTAGAAAATCAGCAAGTAGAAACACCCAATGATCAAACGTATGGTTTTGATATTGGTGATTTTGAAAAATATTGTCTTCTCAACGGTTTAGATGAAATTGGTTGGACATTGCAGTTTGAATCGCTTATTAGTCAGTATGAAGCCAAATCTTGAGTTGACAACGGAGGAGTACACAAAATGGCTGATCTAAAGATTTACCACAACCCAAATTGTAGTAAAAGCCGAGCTACGCTACAACTCATACAAGAACGCGGTCTGCCAGTTAATATCATAAATTATTTGGAGAATCCACCAACAGCAACTGAGATATACGGGATGTGCCAGGAGTTATCAGTTAGACCAATAGACATTATCCGATCTAAAGAAAATAAATTTGAGTCATTAGGTTTATCAATTGATCATCAATTGACTGATGAAGAGTGGTGTCAANTAATGTTTAACAACCCTGTTCTGATTGAGAGGCCNCTTGTTGTTAATGGTGATCAAGTAGCATTAGGTCGTCCACCAGAACAAGTACTTGNAATTTTGGGTGAATGTCAACCGGTAACTACTCTTACAGATATGGATAAACAAGCTAGTCTCGATTTCGATTGGGGGGCAATTAAATGGTTATGTAATAGCCAGATTGACTCTCAAGCACAGATGACTTTTGGTATTGTTCATATTAATCCCGGGGAGTCTAACCCTGTTCACTACCACCCAAACTGTGAAGAGCTGATTTATGTAATCTCTGGCCAATGTGAACATAGCCTAAGCAGTGAAGTTCACCAACTGAAAGCAGGAATGATGCTAAGAATTCCACAGGGTGTCAAACACAATGCGACCAACAATGGACAGGAACCAGTGTCAATGGTCATCTGTTATTCGTCAGCTGATAGGCAAACTGTTTTTATTGAGTAATTATCAATTCAAAAGGGTATATGGCCATATTGGCTGTTACTTCGGTCAGATTTGGTTTTTGGTAGTTATACTTTCTGCTACAGGATGCCTCAATTACCGCGGGCAGTCAAAAATTGATCAGGCCTACGAAAAAGGATACCAAGCCGGATACAATGAGGGTTTTGTTGAAGGTCTTAAACAAGCTAAAGACGAAAATCTGCAACAACTAGAAAAAGTTGCTGAACTAGCAAAGATTCCTCAACCCTGGTTCATCGAAATGAAATGGGTCATTCTTCTTTTGGGTTGTTTGGGTTTGATTTTTTCATTTGTCTTTTTAATGACCGTCATTCGATTTCGGCAAACATACAATCANAAAACTTTTGATCAATTGACAGGATACGTTAAAACTAGCCAAAAAGAATTCAAAGAACTTCGTAGTGAGATGGATNTAGTGAAAAATAATTTGTTGGACCTGAGCGTGGAAGTCAAGCGTGTTTTGATCGACATGNCGAAGTTTGATTAGTTTTAGTCATAGTTTCTTATCGTTGGGCCTCCCGGATAGCGTGACATAGGTAGGTAATACCTTGTGGAATTTTTTCTGCTGCACAATAGGCATATGCTAGTCGGATGGCTTTTATTGGTTCGTGCCGGNAGTGAAATGCGCTACCGGGACTAAATCCGATACCCTTTTGCCCAGCTAGTTTCCTTAATTTATTCATATCAGTTTCTTGAGGAAGTTCGATCCACAAGAAAAGTCCACCACGTGGCTTAGTCCAACTACACAGATCACTAACATTAGAATCAAGTGTGTCGAGTACAGCTTGGCATTTAGCTTTTACTACTAAATTTGTTTTCTCTAAGTGTTCTTCCAAATGATCAGTGAAAAATTGAGCTACAATAGCACTAGCAAGGGCACTTGTTCCTAAATCCCAACGTCCAGAATGGATTTGATTCCGTTGTGAGGATGAAGCCACAAAATAGCCTAATCGGACTCCTGCCCCTAAGATTTTGGAGAAGGAAGCCACGTAAATTACTCGATTGGATGGATCCAGCTTGTATAATGAGTCTGGAGTTACATTGGGAATAAAGTCAATATCACCATAACAGTCATCTTCAATAATCAATAGATCAAATGCGTCGGCTAANTCGAGAAGTCGTTTTCGTCTATCGAGAGTCAGGATTGCTCCAGTTGGGTTCTGGTGGTTAGAAGTCACATAAATTAGCCGAGGACATTTCCCTTCTACTTTTAGTCTGTTTAATTGCTGTTCAAGTGCCATCATGTCCATTCCATCAGCGTAATCGAGAGGTATACCAACGATATCAGCTTCCAAATGCTTTAATAGACCCAAAGTGCCACTATAAACAAGTTCTTCAGTAAGTACAATATCACCTGGGTTCAAGTAAGCACGAAATATCAAGTCTAGTGCCTGCATCGAACCAGAGGTTAGTGAAATGTTGTCCAGGGACAGAGGTATCCCCTCTCTCCGTTGAAAGCGTAGAGAAGCCAGTTCTCTCAGTTGTAGATTTCCGTCTTCTCCTGGGTAGTTAACAAGATCACTACCAATTTTCTCTAAAGCTTTGGCACTTGCGGTGATGAGTTCTTGAGTTGGAAATGTACCGGGATCAGGTCGACCACCAGTAAAGGCAAAGTCTCTCATATGATACCTCTTTGGTTTCGGGACGTTACTCAGCAGTCATCGATTCTATCATGNGGATATACTAAGGTCAATTTAGGTTTAAAAAAAATAGTTTTGAGTAATATTACAGGCGTTGCAGTACCTATTAACGTTCATTTTCAATAGATACAGTTGAAGTTACAACCACAATGAGACAAGAGGAATAGTAATGCTGAAATGTGGAATTACAACCGATAATCGCTGTCTAGGTCATAACACCGGAGTAGGACACCCAGAGAGGTCTGATCGAATTAGGTCCTGCCTGGTTGCTNTTGAGCAAGCAAACCTAAATCTGGTACCAGTAGAATCCGTNCCCATTAACGAAGAAAAACTAGCCTATGTTCACGCTAAAGAGCATATTGATCGAGTCTATAAGCATTGTCAAACTGAAGATCCTTTGGAATATGACACACCCGTCGCCAAGGATTCTTATCAAGTAGCTCTACTGTCAGTAGCAGCTGCCATCTCATTATCAGAATCGGTTATCGATAAAACTATTGACAATGGATTTTCCTTGATGCGCCCTCCAGGCCATCATGCGACAGCCTTTCGAGCTATGGGTTTTTGTTTGTTTAATAGTGTTGCGATTGCAACTAGGCATTTACAAAAAAAACACGGGCTAGATCGAATTGCCATAATTGACTGGGACGTACATCATGGTAATGGAACACAGGATATTTTTTACTCAGATCCATCAGTCTTTTATTTTTCTATACACCAATCTCCATTGTATCCTGGTACTGGATTNGTTAAAGAAAAAGGNACCGGGCGGGGAGTTGGTACAACGTTGAATTGTCCAATATCGCCTTACAGTGGAGACTCTGATTATACGGAGAAATTCCGAAAAGTTCTACAACCTCAATTGACTGAATTCAAACCAGAATTTATTTTTATTTCAGCTGGTTTTGATGCCCACGAGCGAGATCCTCTGTCTCAAATGAATATGACGTCAGAAGGATTTGCCGATCTGACTAAAATTGTACAGGAAATTGCAGACCAAGTCTGTCGAGGTCATATTNTTTCTGTGCTAGAAGGNGGTTATGATCTACAAGGGCTATCAACATCAGTTGTTTCTCACTTGCGTCAGTTATCTAATCAGGCTGAATAAAAATTTCGTTACACACTGTTGAATTTTTGAGTTGGCCACTCGGTTTTTCTTTTTATTGTTGATCATGTAGATGATTGTTATAATTTGGCTTCATGTTTTCGTAGGGAAAGTTGACCTGAAATCATTTAAGGGAGAGTTGAAAATGAGACATTTGGGTACATCGTTTCTGTTTACTTGCCTCGTAATATTGATCGTTTCACCGCTATTGGTGATGGCTGAGAATTGGCCTTCATGGCGTGGGCCTAATTCTAATGGAGTTAGTATCGAGACCGGCATTGCCACACGCTGGACGAAAACTGAAAATGTGTCTTGGCGAATTCCTTTACCTGGCCCGGCGGGTTCTACACCTATTGTCTGGCAGGATAGAATTTTTTTAACTTCGGCTTCCGAGAACGAAGACGATTTACTATTGATATGTCTGAACTCCAGTGGTGAAAAACTTTGGCAGAAAAAACTTGGTTCCGGGAATCGTAATGCTCGAGGTAATGAAGGTAATTGTGCCTCACCATCTCCTTGTACTGATGGTAAGTATGTGTGGGCCTATGTTAGTACTGGACATATTGGTTGTTACGATTTTGAGGGTAATGAAATTTGGAAAGGGAATTTGGAAAAATGGTATGGTGAATTTTCCCTTTATTTTGTGATGTCTTCTTCACCGATAGTAGATGGTGATCGGCTTTATTTGCAACTTAATCATAGTAATTTGTCTTTGGTAGATGAAGATGCTGAGCAAAAACGGCAAGAAGATCAAGAGTCGGTTGGCTTNCTCATAGCGTTGGATAAAATGACAGGAGAAGAGATTTGGGTTCATGAACGTCTTAGCGATGCTCATTCAGAATGTGAGCATTCCTATGCATCTCCTGTCTTGTATAGGGATGATAAACAAGAATTTATAATCGTTCATGCTGCTGATTATATCAGTGGACATCGGCTGANTGATGGTAGTGAAATTTGGCGTTGTGGCGGACTCAACAGTAAAGCCCGTTATAATCCTAGCCTTCGTTTTGTTGCAACACCGGCTATTATACCTGGGCTGATCGTAGTACCATCCGCTAAAAATGGACCTGTGATTGGGTTGAGCCCATCAGCTACAGGGCGAATAACGGAACAATCGGATAGTCATCTTTGGAAGAGAAACGATAATACACCCGATGTTCCATCNCCTCTAATTCATGACGGTTTAGTTTACCTTTGCCGTGAGAATGGTGTTCTAATTTGCATGTCAGCGGAAACAGGCGAGGAGATATACCAAAGACGGACTCATAACAACCGGCATCGTTCTTCCCCTATTTATGCTGATGGGAAAGTTTATCTCACTTCTAGAGACGGATTAGTAACAGTGATTAAAGCTGGTAGAAACTTTGAGGTACTGGCAAAGAATGAAATTGGCGAAGAAATATCGGCTTCGCCAGCCATCGCAGATGGTACGCTTTATTTACGTAGCTACAAAGCACTTTATGCAATTCGGAATTAAATTTAATAATTCCACTGAAGGTTATTCAATAAAATTAGGTACACGTTCGGAGGAGTAATATGCGAATTTTGGTTTTGATGTGTTTCTTTTGCATACTAACAACTAATATTAACAGCGCTGATTGGCCGCATTGGAGAGGCCCTAATCAAAATGGAACCTCGTCAGAAATAGACTTAATAGATCAGTGGGAAGAAGGCGGCGATCAACTATTGTGGAAGGCTGANTTTGTCGGCCGNTCAACACCTATAGTGATGAATGATANNGTTTATGTNATAGGACGAAGTGGNCNGGAGATAACTGAGCAGGAACAAATCGCTTGTTTTTCTGTAANCAATGGTGANTTACTCTGGGATTATAAATTCAATGTGTTCCATACAACAATTCCCTTCAACAGAGTTGGTTGGGCAAGCCCTGTTGGAGATCCTAAAACTGGTAATGTTTATGTGCATGGCGTCCAAGGTATGTTTTTTGCTTTTAATAGTGACGGAGAAAAATTGTGGGAAAAATCTTTGACAGAGACATTTGGCCGGATTTCCGGCTATGGAGGTCGGACACACACACCATTCATTGATGGAAATCTAGTCATTATTAGCTACCTCAACACAAGCTGGGGGAGTCAGGCCCCAGGTAGACATCGATATTTTGCCTTCGATAAGAATACTGGTGAGGTAATTTGGGTTTCCACACCTGGCGGTCCACCGAAGGATACGACTTATTCCGTACCTATTGTTACTACGATTAACGACCGTCGCCTTCTGATAGCAGGTAATGCTGACGGGTCGGTATATGCTATGGATATTCGGACAGGCAAGTCAATTTGGAAATTTGCTCTTAGTAAACAACGGGGATTAAATGCATCAGTAGTCGCTGATGGGCATTTGATTTACGCTTCTCACGGAGAAGAAAATATTGATAATACTGTAATGGGAAGAGTCGTTTGCATCGATGGTCGGGGGGCCGGAGATATCACCCAGACTCACGAAGTCTGGCGAGTTGATGGTTGTCAAGCCGGCTACAGTTCACCTGCATTACATGACGGAAGATTGTATGTGGTTGATCATTCAGCCAATCTTTATGCTTTTGATTCTAAGACAGGAGACCAACATTGGATTCATAATATCGGTACTGTTGGAAAAGGTTCTCCCATCTGGGCAGATGGTAAAATTTATGTTACCGAAGTGAATGGCCATTTTCATATTCTATCAGTTGGGCCAAGCGGAGTTGAAGTTGCTAGTACTGTTCAATTAAAAGTCAATGAAAGTATAAAAAGAAGCGAAAAAGAAAAACAACGTTATGCTGAAATTTATGGCTCGCCAGCAGTAGCTAACGGTCGAATCTTCTTTACTACCGAAGAAGGGATTTATTGCTTAGGTCGTTCAAAGCAAGTACCTGNGACTCTTCGTTTNGTTCCNGCTGAGGTTGTTATGAAACCTGGACAGAAACTGACTTTCGACCTGCGCTCTTTTGGCAATTCTGAGAGCGACAAANAGGGATTACCACTTCAACTTGATCAAGTCCGTTGGTCTAATAAAGGTTTATCAGGCACAATTGACAATGGAATATTAATTCTAAATGCAGATTCTACAAGTCATTCAGGGACAATTACTGCTCAGATGGGTGGTTCTAAAGCNACCTCACGTGTTCGTGTTATAGCTCCACTACCTTGGCTAGAAGATTTTGAACAGGTTGACTTGGATACATTTCCTACTCATTGGATTGGTGCTGGGAGCAAATTCTTTGTTCGTCAAGACGGGAACAATAGGATTTTGGTGAAACCGCCAGTCAAACGAGGACTTAATCGTTCAGTTGTTTTTATCGGTACACCCGAAATGAGCGACTACACTATACAAGTCGATTTGAAAGGTAGTAAAAATAAAAGGCGAATACCAGATATGGGGTTAGTCGCGAATCGCTATATCTTAGACATGCAAGGAATTCATCAAAGATTACAAGTTCGGTCTTGGTCATCCGATTTACGAATGGCAAAGCACGTCGACTTCGAATGGGATGTCAATGTCTGGTACACAATGAAAATGCAAGTGAAGGTAGATGATGGCCAAGCAAAAGTTAAAGGTAAAGTTTGGGTAACAGGTCAAGTAGAACCAAACGAATGGAGCATTGAAGTAGTAGACCCACTAGCCAATGAAACTGGTAGTCCAGGCATTTACGGTTATTCGTCTGCTGAAATTCACTACGACAATCTGGAAATTAAAGCTAGCAAGGGAGGAGAGTAAATTATTATGAACAAAAACAGGCTACTCTTTAAACAGTCATTTTACTTGGCTATTAATAGTTTGTTGTGTTTACTTTGTTTATCAGTTACGGCCGNTCAACACCCNGTTAATCAGTTAGCTGAAACCTCTATGTGGGGGTTTAGCNCTGATCGAAATTTAGTTTCAGCGGAAACTGATTTACCTTCTGAATGGGATGTTGATAATGGAACTAGTATCAAATGGGTGGCTCAGCTCGGTTCTCAAAGCTATGCTGGTCCGATTATTCACCAAGGTAAAATTTTTGTTGGTACTAATAATCAGGCTNCTTACAACCCTAAACTGAAAGGGGATCGTGGGGTATTGATCGCGTTTAATGAAGATGATGGGAAATTTCTCTGGCAAATTACACATACTAAACTTTCTGCTGGTCGAGTTAATGACTGGCCTCAGCAAGGTATCTGCTCAGCCCCTTATATTGAAGGCGATCGAATATACTACATATCTAACCGATGCCAAGTAGTTTGCATTGATACCGAAGGNTTTCTAGATGGTGAAAATGATGGTCCTTATACCGAGGAAAGTGATACAACTCCAATTGATGGCGATATTGTTTGGATTTACGATATGATGGAAGAATTAGATGTCTTTCCCCATAATCTAGCAACATGCTCACCGGTTGGGGCTGGTGACCTATTATTTGTTGAAACGAGTAATGGTGTCGATGAAGGGCATATTCACATTCCGTCACCTTTGGCCCCAAGTTTTATAGCCATAAATAAAAATGATGGGCAATTAGTTTGGGAAGACGATTCACCTGGTGAAAGTATTCTGCATGGGCAATGGTCTAATCCAGCTTATGCANTTATTAATGATCAACCACAAGTAATTTTTCCTGGTGGCGATGGTTGGGTATATAGTTTCGAAGCTGAGACTGGAAAGTTAATCTGGAAGTTTGACTGTAATCCCAAAGATTCTGAATGGGAATTAGGAGGTCGTGGTACCCGTAATAGTATTATTGCCACACCAGTTATTTACAATAACCGTGTTTATATTGGTGTCGGACAAGACCCTGAGCATGGAGAAGGTGAAGGTCATCTCTGGGCTATCGATGCCACTCAAACTGGTGATATTACTGAGACTGGTGCAGTNTGGCATTTCGGCAANGAAGATTTTAANCGTACTATGTCTACCGTTGCTATCTACAATGGGCTTCTTTTTGTAGCTGATCTAAGTGGGTTTGTTTACTGTCTTTCAGCAGATACTGGTGAGCATTACTGGACATATGATACGTTTGGTGCCGTTTGGGGTTCAACCCTTGTAGCAGATGGAAAAGTCTATATTGGCGATGAAGATGGAGATGTAGCTGTGCTCGCCGCAAGTAAAGAGAAAGAGTTAATTTTTGAAACCAATATGGGAAGTGCCGTTTATACGACTCCAATACCTCACGATGGTATTCTCTATATTGTTAGTCGTAATAAGCTCTTCGCAATCGAAAAATAAAGCGTATCAACATAAGGAGATTAATAAATTGTCAGATCACCAAGCATTTAATCAGAGTGAAGCCGCGCAAAAAGCNCAAGAAGACCTTGATGCACACGTTAGACATGTGATTAACTGCCACTTTGATCCGAAAAAAGGCACACCATTCTGGTTGGAATATGCTAAAAAGATTGGATTTGACCCAAGAGATAAGGTTTTCGGTTACCAAGACCTTAAATTGTTGGGGCATTTTGAAGATGAATGGTTACGAGGAGGGCCTATTCGGCGATGGGTGCCAAAGTCGATGGCAAACCTACCGACTTACGTGTTTGAAACTGGGGGGTCTACTGGCCTTCCAAAGTCTCGTATTAGCATTCGAGATTTCCAAATTGATTACGAGATGTTCAGTGAATACCTTTCGGCTGAGACTTTTCCACTTGGTAGTGATTGGTTAATGCTTGGTCCTAGCGGGCCTCGCCGTTTACGGTTAGCTGTTGAGCATTTAGCACAAATACGAGGAGGGGTGTGCTTTTTAGTTGACCTAGACCCACGTTGGGTGGGGAAATTAGTCAAGCAAGGAAAGCATCAAGAGTTTGAAGCATATCGTGATCATGTGATACACCAAGCATTACAATTGCTAAAAGCTCATGAAAATATTAGTTGCCTCTTCACGACACCTAAATTATTAGAAGCTCTATGCGAAAAGATTTCACTCAATAAAGTTGGTGTTACTGGCATTTTCTGTGGAGGAACAGAGATGAATGCTCAGTTTAATCGGTTTGCCAGAGAGGAGTTAGTACCAGGTATTGACTTTGTTCCCACGTACGGAAATACGCTAATGGGACTAGCTTACTCTAAAGCATTNNATCCCGCTGACGAGTATTCAATTACCTACTACCCACCACAACCCAGAGCAGTAATCGAACTGGTTGAACCCGATAATCCTGACCACGTTGTAGACTATGATCAAACTGGTCGTGTAATGTTGACTACATTGACTGAGGAATTTTTTATGCCTCGATTCTTGGAACGTGATGAAGCTGAACGNGCCCGACCGACTTCAGATTTNCCTTGGGATGGTGTTCGTGACTTGAGGCTATTCTCTGAATTGCAAGAGAGTGTTTCAGTCGGTGTGTATTGAGTTCATGAGAATATTAATCACATAAGCTTAATGTCCCCAGTGATTTGTTCTAAGNTCTAAACCAATTTGGTGGATAGTATTTTGATCAACACATATTGGTAACCGTTGATTCGTCTTCTACCTAGATGATTCGGAGGTTNTGCTCTGATGATTTTTTCCTATTTTTATTGCTTTCTTAGTATTCATTTAACTGGTATTCTCTTTTAGGATATAGAATTCCTTTGTTAGGAAAAATGTATTCTTTGGTTGAATCCTATTGGCTGTTCCGCATGTATTTTTTGGGGATTCATATTGCCGAAATCAGGCCGTTACNGCCATAGTACTGAAAATGTGCGACTACAATTGAACTTAGCTCAATTTGTTATCAGGAAATGGCTCAATCTCCTGCTCTAATCAATTGATGGCATGTTCATTCCTTATTTTGGTTTTGGTCCTCATTTTGAATTCATCGGCCTACAAACCAAATGTAAATTCCTGACTGTATCGANCTAGTCTAATTCAAGTCAATGAAATTTGTAGAGAAGCCTCTGACATTTTAATCAAATACTGTAGTCATATTAGATACGGGTTTGGCTCAGTACTGAAGNTTCATATTTGGATGAATGAGGGAAAATAAAGAGAGGATGTTTTTTCTGTTCACTTCGAAAAATCGAACAGCTCATCAGTCTTAACGCTTGGTGAAAATTAACTACATAGTCAACNGGTCTTCCACGAAAATTCAGATGATTATTAACTGTTCAGTGAGATAATGGTCTGTACGAGAAATGCTCTAGTCCGATTTTAATTCTGCAGGTCATTTCTGTCGACTAGATCATTATCCAAACACATAGTGGGCCAAATGGAACTGAGTTTTGAGTCTATGGGTCATATGTTTGTGTAACTGGCCTCATAATCTCTGTGTTTTTGCTTTAATAAGCCATAAGTATGATATNAAGTGTGAATCCTCTGTAATTCAGTACAAATGGTACTAATTGAAACTCAACAAAGGCAACAAATAAAAAAATATTGCATTGTTGTAGTAACATACCTGACTGAGTTGTTTAAAATATGTAAAAATACGTTTTGTATTTACCGTTTTTTCAAACTAATATTAGTATTCATAAGACCAGTATTGACGGTTGAATCTACTGATAAAATAGAGTTAGGAGGATTAGAGTTTGATTGAGCAAATGATTGAGGTCGGCGGGTTCGTTCCCCACTTCATCGAAAACCATTAGATAACTCAGATTTATAAGACAGGTTGACTAAGAAAAATAGGCAATTGATAAATTGATGATCACAATAACGCAGCAGAAACAATATCAAGAAGACGGATATTTCATCGTTAGAAATTTGGTCGATCCCTTAGTCATAACTGAAATTAAGGATACTATNCTTGATTTTATCGACAATCCAGGAAATCTAGAAGAAGTTTTCGACCTAGAGTTAGTTGTCCAAAAAGGGAAAGGAGACCACTTCAGTCATAAAGAAAAGTTCCGTAAACTACAACAACTAGGAAGACACAGACCCAAAGTTTGGAACAACTATTATGCAGNTCCTAATGTTTTNTCGGTAGTTCGTTCGCTATTAGGANATAATTTGTTAGTCAAATATGACTCGGTATTCCTCAAACCGGCCAGAACAGGAGGCGCTACACCNTGGCATCAAGATATCGGCCTATGGCGAGATGACCACGTTGAGGCAGCTAATGCATGGGTTGCTATCGACCCAGCTACCAAAGAAAACGGCTGTATGCAGTTTTTACCAGCTAGCCATCACGAAGGTTTAATTGACCACGNTTTGTATGAAGATAGTTTGCATCGAGAGCTACCACGTGANCTAGTAACNAATNTGGAAGGTGTAATCNATATAGAACTTGAACCTGGAGACGTAGTTTTTTGGCATTCTTACATGTGGCACTATAGTCCTCCCAATGTTAGTGATCGCAGNAGAATTGGTATGGGAGCAGTTTGGGTTGATTGGAAGCAAGCCCAAACCTCACCAAAAGAATATTTTTGGGTCATGAGAGATGGAGTAGTCTTTACTTACCCACCAGAGAAATTAATTGTGAATAATGAGAAATATGATTCTTCTTTCAAGTAAAATAAATAAGATGAATAAATTTCACATGAAATTCTGAGATACGAAGAGAACGTGATAGAAGGTTTATAAGTTACGCTGCAAAAAATCTTTACTGTTCAGTTATAACAGAGAATTTAATGTGTTCTTAGGTAACTCTAAATGGTAACTAAATAAAAATAGAGCCTGATTTCCTGAAAGGAATTATTAGCTACAATTGACTTGCCACAGGTTCAACGAAGTAAAATAAAAAATCATAGGAGATCAAAATGTTGCACATCCCCTTACTGAGAGCTGGTCAACCTTACCAGAGCCTTTCCACTGTCGAAGTAAAGCATAGCCAAAATGGAGAACCAATGGCAGTNATGAGTTTAGCTAATCGAGGTTTGATTTCGCGGGATATGCTAAACCAAGCTCAACGCAAGCGCGATCTGGAGCAATTCTCCGTTGCTGAGTTAATTGAGATTAGCAGCAAAGCTGGCCAATACTTTTTGACTGCTGATTTACAAATAGGGGACCAGAATCAATCCCCTCAAGATTATGTTGATCAATTGTCTGCATCAACAGGTGTTCCAAAAACATTGTGTAGCCAGAACATGAATAAAATCTCCACTGTACTGAAAAATGTCGCTGAAGTACTAGGAGGTCTGAGTCGTGGACTAGACCTATCCATTCTAGATCAAGGGTGGGGAAAACAACATGGTCGAATGATTGGTTACTTGTGTAGTACCAACAGCTTAGGTGGAGTTTTGCCGAGCAACTCGGCTGGTGTCCACTCTCTCTGGGTACCTTCTATTGCTTTAAAAGTTCCATTAGTATTGAAACCTGGAAGCACCGAACCATGGAGTCCTTACCGAATTGCACAAGCTTTTATTAAGGCTGGTTGTCCTTCTTCAGCTTTTAGTTTATACCCAACTTCATATGACGGTGCCACGGAGATTTTGCTTCGAGCTGGGCGTTCGGTACTTTATGGTAGTGAATCAACTGTTGCTCCTTNGAGATCAGACCCTCGTGTTCAAATTCATGGAACTGGTTGGAGTAAAATTTTAGTTGGAGAAGACGTAATTGCTAGTTGGAAAGATTATCTTGATTTGATGATAACGTCAGTTAGCCAAAACAGTGGTAGATCATGTATAAACACTTCTAGTATTTGGGTTCCATCACAGGGACGAAAAATTGCCACAGCACTGGCGGAGCGGTTAAGTGACATTGCCCCACTTCCTCTAGATCATCCAAAAGCTAAGCTATCAGCTTTTGCTAATCCAAAAGTAGCATATCAGCTACAGTCAATGATCGAAAGACATCTTAAAACTCCTGGAGCGGTTGACATCTCCAATCAGGTTTTCGGCCAACCGACATTAGTCGAATCCAACGGCTATACTTTTTTACAACCCAAGGTTATATATTGCACTGACCCTAGTCATCCACTAGCTAATACTGAAATGCTGTTTCCATTTGTTAGCGTCGTCGAAACACCACAATCAGAAATGTTGGACCAAATTGGCTCAACATTGGTAGCAACAGCCTTAACAAAAACTCAAAATTGGATAGACGACTTACTTCACTGCTCACACATTGATCGGCTAAACTTAGGACCGATTCCTACAAACCAGATTTCTTGGGACCAGCCCCATGAAGGTAACCTGTTTGAGCTACTGTATCGACAACGTGCGATGCAGGCAATTGCCTGAACAATAAAGAACAATTTATAGAAGAAAATGAAAAATTTCCGGACTTAAAAGTTTAAACCTGAGTTCCAGCCTTATTTCTACTGAAACTTATCATATATTAACTTTGACCTGAAACTAGTTTCAGAAAACGAAGACCAGCCTTCGACTTACTCATGCCAAGTGTTTATTGATCAAAGATCTACGGCAAATTCCGTTTTTATGTAGTAATCAACCAGTGCATAGCTAAAAAGATTACCTCAGCGAACAATATAATATATTCCTGTAGGAGTCAATCGCAGCAAGGTTTAGAAAGACAAGACTAAAAATCAGCCGTTAAACAATTAGGTCTCGTTCCTATTCGAATTTAGCCCCAACTGCTGGTTTTCCAATAAGAAGATGGCGTTTGGTAGTCTTCATGCTTGAGAGGTAAAAACTGTCGCAGGTGGCGATTCCCATACGCGAATCCTTCTAGACCAGGAAGTCCCCGATCCTCGTTTTCAACACAAAGAACATAGTCGTAGCCTGACTCCAATAAAGCTCCAATTATAGTNCCCCAATTTAATTGACCTCGGCCAGGCAACCGATACTGCCACCACCAATTTCCGATAATACCTTGCCTGTACAGCATTCGAGTNCTTATCTCACAATCTTTCACATCAGCNTAAAACCACTTTCCCGCATAGTCGCGGATAACATCTTCGACAGGTGTAATCATCATCCATAACCAATGAGATGGGTCGCACGACAACCCCAAATATGGNGATGGTATAGCAGTCATCACTTTTTCCCACATCTCCGGGTTACAAGCGATATTGCCCATACGGACAGCNACATCAAGGGCTATTTTGACTTGAACTGATTCNGCNNCTTCNACCACCGGATCAAACATCTTTTTAAAACGTTCAACCAACTCGATAGACCGATCACTNGTATTGCCTGGAGGAGAGGAATACATGCCATAAAACTGACCATTTNTTACTGGTGCTCCGCTACCAGTAACAACTACTGGACATCCAAGTAAACTCGCGGATCTAATTGCCTTTATTAGTCTTTTTTGTTCTGCTTCTGCGATGTTTTTGTCATCATCCAGTAAGTTNCAATGCGAAGTAATCGCAGCCAAATAGAGATGATGGTTCGATAGAATTGTATTTACTTGATCTGGCCCCGTTTCCAAGATTTTTTCTGAATTAAGAGTGCCATTATCAGCTAGTCGAACACAATCAAAATCGTTGGCCTCGGCCCACTCCGCGCATGCCGTTAAGCTCCAAGAGTCTCCTCCTGCAGCAGTTTGAAAACTAATATCCATTTTTCACGAATCCTTCTTAAATTCTGTACCAACATCTAAAGTCAGCCAATAGGTCTATTTATTTATCTCTCAGGTTTTCACAATAAAAAATGATAACTTGAAACTTATCTGGGAGGAAACTACTATGTTTTGTTCCTGTCTGTTTACCTACATATCACCCTTTGTTACGGAGAAATTACTNNCATCAAATTTTTTGTATGCTTAATTTTCAATTTTCCTACGAGTTAATACTATTTAACTTTTTTGGTAATTGTTTTTCTTATCTTTTGAGCTTTTTGTTTGTATTCATTATCCAACTTGGCTATAGCTGGTAACCGATCGACTTGATCTAGAGAATTTAGGGCAAGTTTCCATTTTTTCATCATTTGATAGGTGATGGCAAGCTCTAAGTGATGATTGATGAACTTCGGTGCAAGTTCGACTGCTTTCTGTAAATTTTCTACTGCCAATTNATTAGAAGCTGGAGGTAATCCCCCATACAAAATTTTGGCAAATGCTTTAGACACTCCACCTAGGTTGGCTACATTTCGATGCCAACGACCCAATAAGTGGTAGGCAGTATCATTTTTGGGATCAAGTTGTATAGCTTTTTCAACTGATTCTTTGACCCTAGCNGATAAACGCACCTTCTCTTTACTATTTTCACCTAAGGCTACTTTTCCAACAGCTATTCCATCATAGGTGTAACACATAGAATTTTCGGGTGCAGACTTAATACCTTGTTTGGCATATGTTTCAGCTTTCTTATATAAATCCTTTTGCTTACCTTCATTCTTTTCAAGATTAGCTAAGTCAACATACACACGAGAAAGTCTCCACAAAATCTCGGCATTATTAGGATCCAGCTTGTAGGCTTGCATNAATGCATCATGNTCTGCCGAAGTCAGGTTGTTTTNCCGATGTTGCTTTCCTTTCTCNATGTAAGCACTCGCATTATCTGAATGAACTATTAAATTTATACAAAATGCTAAAAACAGTGAGTAGATACTAAATAACTTTGTTTCTTTTGATGATAGGTGATTTTTCATTTACCTTCCCCATTTTGTTCCGATTAGATAATCTGACTAAGTGAAAAACAAGTAGCTTCTAGTGTTTCCTATCACTCGCATTCTAGCATACTGTCAAACATTTTCAAGTTTCTACCATTGTAAAAAATTATGTTCTATCTGGTAAATAATAAAGCTAACTAATCTCAGTTATTCAAGTGTATATTGATAGACTGTCAGGCTAGNCCACATGCGGTTAACATAAGGGTTATGATAAAAATTTTTGACTAGTGCTTTTCTATCTCCGATAACCTCGGGTGGTAAAGCACTACCGATCGCGANCCAATCTGCATTTTGGTCTAAATTTTTTTTTAGATTAAATTCTTCTTCTTGTTTTACAANCAAGTATTTAGTATTAAANCCTTGAGCACTTAAATAGTATTTGATCAANGGAACTGAGATAATTTGAATCGGTTTTTGGTAGTCGTTTTTTACTTGTTTAAGGTGCTCGTGTATTTGAGCTATGGCTGTCGGTTTTTTGTGTTGACTAACTAGNTGAAAACTTACCAAAGTATAACTAGCCAGTCCAAGTATTAATATCTCTTTAAATAGAAAGTTTGACCAAATTCTACTTGTATTTTCTATAACTCGAGTCAAAAAAATTNCTACAAATAAAGCGNCAAATGGTAAAAGGGGTAAAANATGCCTACTTTTGTGAATGATATTTTGAAAATAAAAAATCCAAATAAGGTATGTTAAACAGCTTAGGATTGCCGTTTGGGCAAAGTTACTTATTTTAATTGGTATTCTGGGTTTGGATTTAATGAAAGAAACACAAAATAAGAACGATAAACANACGGTTGGTATAACCGTAGTCAAATGGCGTCCTAACCAGTAGAAACCTAATCCNTCCGCCCAAACACCTTCAATCAATCTCTCAGTCCTACGGGCATAATTGGACTCGGTAGTGATAGTTCCACCAAAATCAGTAAAATGCCCNTGGCTTTGTATTCTTGCAGAGTCAATTAATTCACTCCAACCAGTTATTAAAATCAAAGGGGAAAGCCATGTACAAATACCAGCCACCCCAGATATAGCCAGCTGATACCACTTCAGTCTGTTCCCTTTAGTCGAAAATAGGTTTGTCACTAACAAAGGGAACAGAAAAGGCGTATAGGATAAACGGACACCAAGTAGAATNCCTGTCAAAAAAAAACCAATTAGGCCATTATAATTGGTTTTTGTATTATTNGTCTGGAGATAATAGAAGCAAGACATCATGCANGCAACTCCCATCATATCGGGCATGTAACGGTTACNCATTAGCCACAAAAGAGGATTAAACGTAGAAAAGAAAATAACAAGAGATCCAAGTAGTGAGGTCGGCTGAATATTTGCNGATCGGACCAAGAAAAAAATGGNGAGGAAGGTTGAAAATGCTCCAATAATAGAAAAAGCAACTGTGTAACGACCAATAAGCTGATATACCAATTTAGTTACAAAACAAAAAACCGGATAGGCTGGGAAGTGGGGTTGATTTTTGACTACATTATAGTCGATCATTGACAAAGCGAAGCGAAGGCTATCTAAATCTTCAATGTAATAGATAGTACTCCAAAGTCGAGAAACCAATAGCCATATTAGTAGTAGCCACCATACGATCGTCGTTTTTTTCATATTACTCAATAGAGTTTTGAATGCCCTGTTCATTTTCACACAATAATAATAGCAAAAATTAGATGGGCTAGTAAACTTGATACTACTAAGTTCTTTATAGATCCTTTCATTTACACTTTATCCTAATTGCTGATAAAATTTAACGGTAAATAATGATAAGAATATCTACTAATGAAATAAAATGTACAGGGGGATTTGTTGATGTCTACTACTATTTCAGATGTCAAAGTTATCACTACTCAACCAGCTGGTTCCCGGTTGGTCGTGGTCAAGCTTGAGACATCAGAACCAGGACTCTACGGGGTTGGTTGTGCAACCTTCACCCAACGTTTTCGGCCTGTGGTTACAGCCATAGAAGAACATCTGAAACCATTCCTGATTGGCCGGGAAGTAACACGAATTGAAGATATTTGGCAAATGTTGATGGTAAATGGGTATTGGAGGAATGGCCCTGTTCTGAACAATGCTATTTCTGGTATTGACCAAGCACTTTGGGATATAAAAGGTAAAATGGCTAATATGCCTCTTTATGATATTTTGGGTGGAAAGTGTCGCGAGGCTGCTGCTGTTTATGGACACGCTGGAGGAGATTCACCTGAAAGTGTGGTTAATAGTGTAGAATCCTTTATAGATCAAGGTTATCGATATATTCGTATTCAAATGGGAGGTTATGGAGGGCAATCCTCGGGAATAATTAAACCGGAAGGGGCACTAGATGGTTCGTATTTTGATCCGCGCGATTATTGTCGAAATATACTAGAGATGATAGCTTATGTTCGTGAACATATAGGAGATTCTGCTGAATTGCTACACGACATTCACGAACGTCTACAGCCTATTGATGCTGTTCAGTTTGCAAAAGATGTGGAGCAGTTTAAGCTCTTCTTTTTAGAAGACCCTTTAGCTCCAGAAGATCTGGAATGGTTCACTCATATTCGACAGCAGTGCGCAACACCAATTGCTATGGGTGAGTTGTTCAATCACCCTAGAGAGTGGCAACCGTTAATCGCGGGTAAGTTAATTGACTTTTTACGTATGCACGTTAGCCAAATGGGAGGAATTACTCCAGCTCGTAACGCAGCTATTCACGCCAATATGTACGGAATTCGTACAGCTTGGCATGGTCCCGGGGACACTTCACCCGTTGGGCATGCTGCGAATCTTCACCTAGATTTATGGGCACCAAATTTTGGTGTTCAGGAATGGTGTCGCTTTCCTGATTTGGTATATGAAATTTTCCCAGGACTACCGGAAGTTCGAAATGGCTATATGTATCCTAACGATCAGCCCGGTCTTGGGATTGATATAGACGAAGTCCTAGCCGCAAAATATCCTTGTAGAGATGAGGTCATTGGTTGGACACAAACTCGTCTACCTGATGGGTCTGCTACACGTCCGTGATGAAATTACACAATTTAAAGGAGTACTATAAATGATACCCGGAGAACTGATTGTGGCCGAAGGCCACATTACTATCAATGAAAATCGGAGAACCTCTGACATCGAAGTTACTAACGTTGGCGACCGACCAATTCAGGTCGGATCGCATTTTCATTTTTTTGAAGTTAATTCAGGGCTAATTTTTGATCGTGAGTTAGCTTATGGAATGCGATTGGATATTCCCTCGGGTGTAGCAGTTCGGTTTGAACCAGGAGACAGTAAAACTGTAACCTTGGTTGAGTTAAAGGGTAAAGGTATTGTCTACGGCTTAAATAATAAAGTTAACGGACCATTGAACCTAAATAGGAGTGATAAATAATGCGAATCTCAAAAAAAGCTTATGCGGATATCTATGGTCCGACTGTTGGAGACAAGGTGCGATTAGCCGATACAGAATTAGTTGTCGAAGTCGAAAAGGATTATACCGTATATGGCGAGGAATCTAAGTTTGGTGGTGGAAAGACTTTGCGTGATGGGATGGGGCAAGCTCCAGACGCCACGCGAGCCAATGGAGCCGTTGATTTAGTTATTACTAATGCCTTAATACTAGATCATTGGGGTATTGTGAAAGCAGATATTGGCATTCGTGATGGGCAGATTGTTGGTATCGGCAAATCTGGCAACCCAAATATTATGGATGGAGTCGATATTGTAGTTGGAGCTTCAACAGAAGTGTTAGCTGGAGAGGGCATGATTACAACTGCGGGAGGGATCGATGCACACATTCACTTCATCTGTCCTCAGCAGATTGATGAAGCTATTTCCTCTGGAATTACTACCATGATTGGTGGTGGAACTGGCCCCGCCACCGGAACCAATGCGACTACTTGCACACCAGGAGCATGGAATATCAGTAGAATGTTAGAAGCAGTAGAAGGTTTTCCTATTAACTTTGGGTTTCTGGGGAAGGGAAATTCTTCTATGCCAGAAGCCTTGAATGAGCAAATCGAAGCAGGTGCGATCGGTTTAAAATTACACGAAGACTGGGGGACAACACCCGCTACTATTGATTGTTGCTTGAGTGTAGCTGAGAATTTTGATGTTCAAGTTGCTATTCATACCGATACACTAAACGAATCTGGGTTTGTAGAAGATTCAATTTCAGCTTTCAAAGGTCGAACCATTCACACTTATCATACAGAAGGAGCTGGTGGTGGTCATGCACCCGATATCATTAAGGTTTGTGGTGAAAGTAACGTGTTACCGTCTTCTACTAATCCTACACGTCCCTTCACTATCAATACTATTGATGAGCATCTAGACATGTTAATGGTCTGCCATCATCTTGACGCATCAATTCCTGAAGACTTGGCTTTTGCAGAATCCCGTATTCGATCTGAAACCATTGCGGCCGAAGATATTTTACATGATCTTGGAGCTCTCAGTATGATCGCTTCTGATTCTCAAGCAATGGGTCGTGTTGGAGAAGTTATTAGCCGAACTTGGCAAACAGCTCATAAAATGAAGGTTCAGAGAGGTTCATTGAGTGAGGAAATAGGTCATAATGACAATTTTCGAGCAAAACGCTATGTGGCAAAATACACTATCAACCCGGCTATAGCTCATGGGATTTCAAACCATGTTGGGTCAGTCGAGGTCGGGAAAATGGCTGATTTAGTAATTTGGCAACCAGCATTTTTTGGTGTTAAGCCACAATTAATTATCAAAGGAGGTTTCATCGTTTGGGCGGCCATGGGAGACGCTAATGCTTCAATTCCAACGCCACAGCCAGTTTTAGGAAGACCAATGTTTGGAGCTTTCGGTCGTACACCATATACATGCTCTGCTAGCTTTTTATCGCTTGCTGGAGTAGAAAATAACATTAGTGATCATCTGAAACTACAGAAACGAATTTTACCTGTCTCCAATTGCAGAAACATTAATAAAGAATCAATGATTCATAATGCATATACTCCTCAAGTGACAGTTAATCCAGAGACCTACGAAGTCCGTGCAGATGGAGAACATTTAGTTTGTGCCCCGGCAGAAGTTCTACCAATGGCTCAACGTTACTTTTTATTTTAACTCTCAGGTGTATTGTTCCACGGGTCAAGAGCATTCACCGATACAAAATTTCCAATTGATAACCCATATAGCTGTTGGGCTGAACCTTGGTTAACCGAAATTTCTAAGTGCCCAGAGCTACCAATAATTGCCATTGTTTCACCTGTCTTTACTTGATTATACGCGCTGCAAAGNCCAAAAATTTTTTGGTGAGCAAAGCTAATCTGAAGTTCCAAGTTAGGTAAGATTTGATTTATTGACTGCTGGCTTATATTGGTAACAGCGTTGCCAAAATTATCGATCCAAACAATTTGACCTTCAATTTGAGAGTTATCAAATTTAATATGTGAGAAATTGATTTTATGGAGTCTCTCTATCGACGGGCCAAATTCGCTCATTGCTATACCTGCAGCCAAATATGCAGCAACAGGAGCAAAGATATCTCTACCGTGAAAAGTGTTACTAATATGAGATAGAAAATAGCTGTCGTTTTCGATCATCACCGAATTTCCTATGGGTGATTCTTTACTGATAATGCTTAACAATCCGTTATCAGGACAAACGAAGATATGATCACTAATTTGACTGATAACTGCTCTACGATCACTGCCAACCCCTGGATCAACAACAACCAAGTGTATCGTTCCCGCTGGGAAATAGGAATAGGCTTTTGAAATTTGCCAAGCTCCTACTGCCACATTTTGGGCGGGAATTTCGTGTGTTAAATCAATGATGGTCGCTGATGGGTTGATAGATAGAATCACTCCTTTCATCACACCAACGTATGTGTCTTTCGTACCAAAGTCACTTGTAAGCGTAATAATCGACATTTAGGCTAATCCCTTCCTCGTTTTTACTAATAATACGTTTNGGTTATGGTGTGGTTAATTCTAACATTTAATCATTATTTTTGAACTGAGGTCGTAAGTGTGTTAGAATTGTTGGACCTCTGGAATTCCCACCAATAACCGACACACAAGGATTATCGGATGCGTAAAAAACAAGATCGGACCGATATCAACAATGATCCTTTCCCAGATCGAGTCGGGGATAAAAATGCAGATGAAATAACAGAAGACAACACTGAACAATCTTCTATCCCACGCTCGCTACTACTGGTAAACCAACTACTTTATATCACTGAGGACGATGNTCANCTTCGACCAATTCTGATGCAGTTGCGNCGCTCTATTATGGAGGACGAGGTCGATTTCAACGAAGCTCGAGAAATTATTGAGCAACTGCAAGAAGCCGTTGATAAGCTAACGGCACCTGCGAATCGGATTGGCACGTTAATAGGACTAACCAGTCAAGAAACAGCTCATGTAATTGTTGGNGGTACAGAGTACTATACTAACATCGATAGTAACCTTGACCTTAATCAACTGAAGATTGGCTATAGTGTTTTGCTCAATGAAGCCTACGTTCTGATCGGACATATGGGTTATGGAAAGGCTGGGCCAATAGTCAAAGTAAATGATTTTCTACCTGATGGCCGTATCCAAATTGGTCAAGAGCAAGGGCTAAACTCATCTATTCTCCAACGTTCAGCAGAACTGTCAAATGTAAGACTTAAATCCGGAGATCTAATTCGGGTAGATACCAGTTACCGAATTGCCATCGAGAGAATTGAGAGCCGAGAAAGTCAAGACTATTATGTGGAAGAAGTTCCTAATGTACCATGGTCGGAAATCGGTGGTCACGAAGAAGCAATTCAACAGATTCAAAATACGATCGAACTACCGACTTTACATCCTGAATTGTTTGATCAGTTTGACTTTTCTTTACCCAAAGGTTTCCTCTTATATGGGCCGCCCGGTTGCGGGAAAACACTGATTGGTAAAGCAACTGCTTATAATTTGACTCAAAAACTAAAAACAGAATCTGACTCGGATATGGACGGCTGTTTCCTACATATCAAGGGGCCAGAGATTCTGAACATGTGGTTGGGAGAATCAGAACGAAAAGTTCGAGAAATTTTTCAAATAGCCAGAGAAAAACGGGATGAAGGATTTTTCCCTTTTATTTTCATTGATGAAGCTGAATCAATCCTAGGAACGCGTAGGTCATTACGATCTCATAATATCTCCAATACAGTTGTTCCCATGTTTTGTGCCGAGATGGATGGAATTGAGTCGCTGAAAGATGTAGTTATTATTCTAGCAACAAACCGTCCTGACTTAATTGATCCAGCGATCCTGCGGCCTGGCCGAATTGACCGTAAGATTAAAGTTAATCGACCTACAGAAGAAGCTGTCAAAGATATTTTCCGCATCTATTTATCTCCGAATTTACCATTCAGTCCTAATCTGTTGAAAGAAGATCAAAAGACCAATGGATCAGTACAAGCGGTAATTGACGAAACTATAGATAATATAACAAGTCAAATATTTGCACGTACTGATAGTAACCGGTTTTTGGAAGTGTCTTTGAGGAGTGGTCGAAAAGATATTCTCTACCGTGGAGATCTTTGTAGTGGTGCAATCATTGCGTCAATTGTTCAGCGGGCTAAGGAATCCGCCATAAAAAGAGCTATTGAGACGGACAGCAGAGAATTGGGCATTGAAGCAGTTGATCTAGAAAACGCTATCAATTCGGAGTACGGTGAAAATGATATCTTCCCAGCAACAGATAGTGTTGAAGATTGGTTACGTTTGGTTGACTATGAACCAGAAAATGTTGTTAAAGTAGAACCCATCCGAAGCGGAGAAATAAAAAGACGTAGTAACCCGATTACAGTCGTTTAGATTTAGTTGTATGTAGTGAGGAAAAATTGAGTAGACTCTTTGGTATTGAAACTGAATATGGAATTTCTGTGCAGGATCAGCCTGAGGCGGATCCTGTTACTCGGTCAATTGAGCTAATAAAAAGCTATCATTCTGAAGATTTCCGTCCGATGTGGGATTATAAAGGTGAAGACCCATTCCAAGACGAACGAGGTTTTCGTGCGCAACGCTTACAAGAGCACCCAGACGAAGAAATTCATCAGGAAAGAGACAAAGAACGAACAGAGTCATTTGCTGAAATCAAAAGTGATCTTATATTAACTAATGGAGCAAGATTATATAATGATCATGCCCATCCCGAATATTCGACACCAGAATGTGCAAATTTGTTTGAACTGGTTGCTCATGATAGGGCTGGCGAACGTATATTGACCCGATGTGCAGAAAAAGTTCGCGAAAACTCAGGTGATATTATTGAGCTTTACAAAAACAATACTGATTTCTCTGGCCATAGTTATGGTTGCCACGATAATTATCTGATGGAGCGACAAGTTCCTTTTAATTACCTAAAATCCTCCCTAATTCCGTTTTTGGTTACACGGCAGATTTACGCTGGTGCCGGAAAAATTGGAATTGAGTCTGAAGGAGGAATGGAGGAATTTGGTTGCTTCCAATTAGCACAAAGGTCAGATTTTTTTCATGTTGAGGCCAGTGTAGATACAATGCACAAACGACCAATTGTCAATACTAGAGACGAACCACATGCTAACCCAGCGATGTATCGTAGGCTGCATGGTATCGCTGGTGATGCCAACATGTCCGAGTATGCTACAGCACTTAAAATTGGTACTACAGCCCTAGTTTTAGATTTAGTTGAGTTACGAGTAGTTCCGGATTGGTTCACATTAGCTGATCCAATTGGGGCGATTAAAGCTATCTCACGAGATCAAACTTACGAATGGGAATTTCGATTACAAAATGGTAAAACTATTTCTGCCACAGATCTTCAAAGCGAGTATTTGAGTTTAGCTAAGAGGTATCTTGATCCTTCGAAAGGACAAAACGATTGGGTTTTGGCCGAATGGGAAAATGTGATTACCCAACTTCAAATCGATCCCATGCAATTATCTGATCGGTTGGATTGGGTGGCAAAAAAATGGCTACTAAAAACTTTCGTGGAAGAAGAAGGACTGAACTGGGAAGATCCTTGGTTACAAAGTCTAGATCTGGCTTACCATAATATAGATCCCGAAGTAGGATTGTACTATGGTCTTGAAGACCAAGGTTTAGTTCGGCGCTTACTGACAGAAGAACAGATCGAATATGCAGTTCATAACCCACCGGCTGATACTCGTGCATATTTTCGGGGTACTATTGTCAAAAAGTTTTCCAACGAAGTCGAATCGATACAATGGGATCGTGTAACATTTAAGTCAAATAACATAAGTCAAAATGGGTCGTTCACCATCAGTATGGATAACATGGTAGACCCAGAACTAGCTAATCAGTATAATCAATTAATCGACCAATCAGACACTATTGACCAACTGATAGTTGGGACCAGCAAAATTTCAAAATCAGAACCTAAAAATTAAATCGCAAATAACGCCATTTGTGCGAGTGCCGGAGGTTAAGTTAGTGAACAGGAAATACCCAAATTCTGAATTGCCAATTTCGCTTCGAGAGAGAAAGCAGAGATCTGCTAGACCTTTTTTGCCTGGGGACGATGGAGACGATGACGGGCCTAAAAGGCCAAAAGTCGACAGGCCAGATACCAAAGAGTTAATGCGTCGGATGCGACGGGTTGACAAAGATCAATCCAAGCGCTATCGTCAAAGAACTGGCCAATAAAATAGTATGCACAGATCATCTTTGAATTTAGACCCATTAGCTCAGCAGGGTGTGAGTAACCCTAGCATATTGCAACAAGCGGTTGATTATCAAGGTGATTTCCTTGACCTTCTGCGGGCGAACAACGTCCGTTTTTCAGCCTTACACAACCAAAAATCTAGTGTAGAAACTCTTGGCCATCTTCATAGCGAAGAGTTAATTGAAGGGACGACAGTGATCGCAATTCGCTATGAAGATGGAGTGATGGTCGCCGGAGATCGGCGGGCTACTGCAGGTAATGTTGTGATGTATGACAGAGCTGATAAGGTTCTTGAAATTGATGAACATTCCGTAATGGCAATCGCTGGTTCGCCAGCGATTGCTTACGAAATGGCTCGAACTCTTGAGCATTCCTTTCAATATTTTCGGCGGACACAACTACAAGAGTTGAGTGTCGAAGGTAAAATTAGGATGTTGGCTCGTCTCATTCGAGATAACACTGCAATGGCATTACAAGGGATCGGTGGAGTCGTTCCAATTTTTGCGCTTTATGATTCCAATAACAAAACCGAAAATCTGGTTTCTCCTTCCGGCCGTATTTTTTTCTATGATGTACTCGGTGCTCAGTTTGAGACAGTAGATTTTGCAACATCCGGGTCGGGTTCAGTTTGGATTCGTGGAGTCTTACACTATCTGGACCGATGGTCTGAAACACGACTATCCCAAATGGATATTAATCAAGCAACCTCTACTATTCTGAGGTTGTTGGATACTGCAGCTGAATTTGATACAGCGACCAGTGGGACCAACATGAAATCTCAAATCTACCCCATTATCAAAACTGTCACCCAAGATGGTGTTCAGGAGCTATCACTTGACCTGATTCAACAGGTTTATGAAACAGTTGTCCAAGTTTGAGGAAACTTGAATGTTTGAAGAACATTATCGTTACTTAGAATCAATTCAAAACCGGCGCGATTATATTGAAGATCAAATTCAGACAGGTAGTCCAGTTATCGGTTTAGTGTACGATGATGGTGTCTTGATTTTGACGTTGACTAGTAGCCAAAAACTATACGAAGTACATAATCATCTTGCACTTTCTGCTATCGGGCACACTGCTGATATTGAGAGACTTCGACTATTAGTAACTGATTCTGCTTCAGTTCAAGGATTTCAGAGTTCTATTGATGATGTTACTCTTCATCGTCTAACAAACTTTGTTTTATGTCCACCAATAAAGCAATCTTTTGAGTCAGTTTTTAACCCACCTACTGTGGCAAAAATTCTGTTAGCTGAATTGGGTGGGTTAAACCGGCCGCATCAATTGGTAACTGTTAATTATGATGGAACTACTAGTATTCAAAAACATATAGCGGTTATAGGAGGTTCTGAAGACATTGAGGAATTGATGCGGGACTATATTGATCAAACGGATGCTGGGTTGGGTGATAAATTAACTTTGCAAGATGCTTTTGAATTAGCTATCCAAACTTGGGCAGTTGGTCGTCTAGCCAATCAACGATCCAATCCGGAAATACANTTAGGGGCTGAAGTNGCAGGTTATGATGTTGAGNGATTGAATCAATGTNTACAGACNGAANTGATTGAATTATANGTGGAAGCTGGCACTTTGCAAACCTCTAAGCGAGGNAAAAGTAAGTTTCGCTCTTTGACCGATCAGGAAATAGCTAGTTTCTTGCCTTTCGAGATTAGTGGAGATCAACGTTGAGTAAGCGAATTTTTGGTGTAGAAACCGAGTTTGGTTGTCTTAATAAATCAGATAAGTTTGGTTCTTCTGAGAAGGTTGCCTCAATCGTTAAGGATTGCATNTTTTCAAATTTGTCGCTCGGGATCTTTGANATGCACTACCGAGATTGGGGGGAACCTCCTCACAATGGTGGTTTTTTATTCAANGGNGGTCGTTTGTACATGGANATGGGACATCTGGAGTATGCCACACCTGAGTGTCTACGACTCTTTGATTTAATAGCTTACGATCGAGCCATCGAGTTATCGATTAGAGACGCTTTAGAAACTCTGGAGCTACAAGGTNAAGTTTCCTTTCTTAAAAACAATATNGATCATGTNACTGGTGCGACGTTCGGTTGCCANGAGAACTATCAACTTAGACGAGACGTACCTTTTTACAAAGTAGTAATTCCAACNCTATTGCCTTTTTTCGTAACTCGGCAAATTTATGCTGGTGCGGGCCGCGTCGGAGGCCATGAAGAAGCAGATGATTACCAGAATAACAAAAGTATAAATAGCGATTTCGTCGGGTTTCAAATTTCCCAACGGGCGGATCACATTGTGACTGAAGTCTATGAGTGGATTCAATTTAGTCGGGCTATTATCAACACTCGTGACGAGCCGTTAGGCGATCATACTAGGTATCGTCGGTTACATCTTTTAGTTGGTGATTCCAATATGTCTGAATTTGCGAATGCGCTGAAGGTTGGNACTACCTCTTTAATGCTAGATTTACTGGAGACTGGACATTCACTACCAGACTTTAGCATTGAAGATGCTATTTTTTCCATAAAAGATATTTCCCGTGATCCCAGTTATCAGTGGTTAGTAACACTTAAATCAGGCCGAACGATCACAGCGGTTGAACTCCAGTGGGAATATTTTCAGGCTTGCGACCAAACTCTACGGGGGCAAGACGCTGAAACTGATTGGGTNTTGGATGCTTGGAGCGAAACACTCAAAGAACTGGAATNAGCTCACCGTCATCTACCAGAAAATTTAGTCGGGAAAATTGATTGGGTAACTAAACGGTGGTTACTAGAAAGTTTTATGAAAGAAGAGTCCATCGGTTGGGATGACCCTTGGCTTGAAAGCCTTGATCTCGAGTATCATAATATTGACCCAGAACTCGGACTGTATTACGACTTAGAACGCCAAGGTTATACAACAAGAATTACCGAAATAGAACAAATTCAAAGAGCGACGGAAAAACCGCCACAAGACACTAGAGCTAAGGGCAGATCGTCTTTGATGAACTATTTGTCGACAAACGAGATTCCCTGCATTGTTGATTGGCACCAAATATACTTACCTGACAGGAAACCATTCGAAATGCAGGACGCATTTCAAACATACGAAAAAGAAGTTGAAGAGTGCGTCAAAGAATTAGAAGTTAAAAAGCCATTTTTTCCAGAATAAGAAACTAGGAAATTAGATCATTTAAACTTCAGCATCTTCTTCGGCAAGTAAGGCCTTACGACGATCATGTATTTCCTGTTCGGCATCTTCAACGGCTTGGTCGACTGTTGGTCCTTTTTCCTCTACAACAGCACGAAACACAGTTCCTAATAACATCACAGCCCCCGAAACTAGCCAGACGATCATAATCAGTCCAATTACGCGGGTAACATCTTCACTATCGATATCTTCCAACCACTCCCATTGTGGGCGCTGAGTTTTGTCCTTTCCCAAAATCCACAGTATCCAAAAAAACGGAAGTGAAGCGAAAATAGGAAATAGTGAGAAATTCAACCACAGCAGAATTCCTCTAATTAAGTGTACAAACATGGGCTAGAATCCTTTTTCTAAGGAGTTACGCCTCGAAGTCTAATATTACTTTGATAGCTTCTTCTTGACGGAAAGTAAAGAGTTCAAATCCGTATTGAGCTTCGTCGAAAGATAAATGATGTGTCAAAATAGGAGCAACATCGATACGATTTTGCGCGATCATGTCCATAGCAAGTGGATAATCGGCTTGCGCATCAGGAATCACTGAACTAATCAAACGGATATTTTGTCGAAATAGATCCCCATACCGAAAATCTTCGTAAACCGATTCATCAGGAACACCAAAGGCTAAAATTGTACCATTTCTTTTTACCAAATCAATACACGTATTAATTGTATGTGTTTGATGGCCAACGACCTCTATGACCAAGTCTGCCATCTGCCCGTTGGTAATCTCCCTAACTTTCTCAACCAGATCTTCTTTGGATACATCAATGGTATGAGTGGCATGCATTTTCTTACTGACCCCCAACCGGTAAGGCAGAATATCTGTAGCAATTATAGTTTTCGCTCCCAGGTTACTGACAAAACGGTTAAACATCTGTCCCATTGGACCTTGTCCCAAAACCACAACGTTCTGATGAATTAAGTTCCCCAACTTCCGGCAGGCCCAAATCACCGTACCCAAAGGCTGGGACATCAACATTTCCGAAGGGCGATCGGATGGAGAAAGATGAACAGTTAGTTGATCATTGGATATAAAATACTCAGCCANACCAGTTTGTCCAATTGGAACAGACAGGACCTCATCTCCTTCTTTGAACTTAGATGACTTACTGTCTACCACAAACCCGATACACTCGTGTAGAGACTGNCCCAGNGGCAATGGATANGACGGATGTTGAAGAGTAAAATACGGTATNTCGCTACCACAAATTGCCCCCCTNTAAGGCTTGACCAACAAAGTCCCAGTTGGTTGNTCAGCAATGCTAAGGTCAGGAACGGAAACAATTTCGATTTGGTGTCGTGCTACAATCTGTCCGGCCTTCATTGTTCTATNCGATGTCTGATAATAAAATTACGCCGTTCGCNGATTTCCCCTTATCAACCGATCTTCGATTTTATCACCATATTTTGAGTGTGTCAATGAAAACCATTTTTCACTCGATCTATTATTGAAAACTAAGATTGGATTAACTTTCTTTTGGAACTCCATTCTTTTTCTACTAAAACCTTAATCAACTTGTGCTGGTTCTGAACTAAATCCGGATCTCTATTGACTACTATTTCNGCTTCTAATTTTGTGGCTTCAAGTATGTTTGCATCTCTAATAACATCCGCCACCTTAAATTCAGGCAAACCAGATTGCCGTGTGCCAAAAAANTCTCCTGGCCCCCGAATTTCGAGGTCAATTTCTGANAAATCAAAACCATTATTAGTTTGAGTCATAGCCTCAATACGTCGGATACCATCATCACTTTTCGGGTCCGAAACTAGATAGCACCAAGACTGATGTTGACCACGCCCTACACGTCCTCTTAATTGATGAAGTTGAGCCAANCCAAACCGCTCAGCATTTTCAATTACAATAATAGTGGCATTGGGTACGTCAACACCAACCTCGATTACAGTCGTAGATACTAGAATATCCAGTTTTCCGTCCTTAAAGTTAGCCATGACTGATTGTTTTTCTGCTGATTTCATACGGCCGTGCAAAAGGCCAACCCCTTGATCTGGAAATGATTTTTGTTGTAGTTGTTCAGCCATTTCGGTAGCGGCTTTTATATCCTCTAAATTCTCNGATTCTTCTACNAGTGGATATACAACATACACTTGTCGACCTTTTTCAATTTCTTTATATAATTGTTGGTAGAGTCTATCTCGTTCAGAATCCTTAATCCATTCAGTTTTTATTTCCTGACGCCCCGGAGGCAATTCATCTATCACAGATACATTTAAATCCCCATATATGGTCATAGAGAGAGTCCGTGGTATAGGTGTTGCTGTCATCACTAGAATATCAGGGACCAGCTGATTGGATAGGTTTTTAGGATTGGCAGGTCCTTTGTCTCGAAGCTTTGCTCGCTGTAATACCCCAAATCGATGTTGTTCGTCGATAATNGCTAAACCCAGGTTGTTGAAGATAACTGATTCTTGGATTATGGCATGTGTTCCTACAATTATTTGTAATTGCCCATCACTTATTTGTTTCAAAATCTGATCTCGTTCTCTTTTTCCCAAGTCACCTTTCAGTAAACCAACATTAATTNCTAAATCAGACATAGTTTTTTTTAAATTAATNGCATGTTGGTCAGCGAGGACTTCAGTCGGTACCATTAAAACAGCCTGATACCCACATTGTACTGCCTTTAAAAGAGCTAAAGCCGCCACCATCGTCTTGCCTGAACCAACATCTCCTTGTAGCAAACGATTCATTGGTTCGTCTCGCTCCATATCCATCTTAATCTGATCAAACGATCGTTTTTGAGCTTTTGTTAGTTCAAAGGGTAACGCTAATACAAATTGTTCTACTAAACTTGTTTTTCCCTGAAGTTGGTGATTTGTAAAGCTGATACCAGGAACTGAAGCAACACTTTTCTTATTAATTGACAACCAAATTTGCAAAAGAAAAAACTCATTAAAAACTAAACGTCGACGGGCGAGATTTATCATTTCTGGCGAAGATGGAAAGTGTATTTCCGAGACTGCATTAGGCCAATCTATGAGTTCATTACGAATNCGAATTTCTTCAGCTAAGAATTCGGGATATTCTGTTATATAGTTATCAAGTGCATTTTTGACCCATTGTCGCAAACTACGCTGTGTTAGATTCATTGTGGTTCTGTATTGAGGTACGATTCGTCCTGTATGTATGCGCCCTTCTTCGTTATCAGTAATGATTTCAAACTCGAAGTTGGAAGATTGAATTTCTTTTTGCCTCCTTTCGAATTTCCCACTGATAACAACTGAAGTACCAACGGATAATGTTTTTCTCAAATAGCTGATTCGCTGGTTACCAAAAATTACCAATTGAGCTATGCCTGTACCATCATAAATGGCAATTTTAGCAAAGGCTTTGCCTCTAGGACGGCGGGATGGAATATACGACTGCTTTGCCACTTTTCCTTGAATTGTATAGTTATCTCCCAATTGGCTTACAGAACCAATCGGAGTGACCTGACTTTGGTCATGGTAAGCCCGTGGTACATACTCCAGTAATTGACCGATAGTACGAATACCAAGTTCTGATTCTAGCTTACTAGCTGATCTTGGACCAATCCCCTTGATACAATCTATTGTAATTGTCAAAAAATTGATTGTATCAGAATCAGTATCTACAGAACGAGCTGGTGCAATTGATTCATTTCTGTCAAGATTTTCAGTAATTTCTGAACTTTCTATTTTTGGATTTACCACGGAGGAATTCGTGATCATTCTTTCAATCAGTTTTCTGGCTTTCTCAAGGTAATGGATACGTTCTATCGGTGTCGCTTGAGAATATGTGTTGAAACATGCATAAACTTCTCTCAGTTGAGCTCGTACCCCCATATCTAGATTTAATGGGCGTGTTTTGCTAAACTGATTTCGAATCAATAACTGCATTCCGTCAGGAGATATATCATTTCTGCATCCGTTTTCGACTTCTTGTTTCAATAGATTGTGAACAATATTTAAAATTGATTCTAAAGTTTGCATAAGTTCAATGAAACGAGGGTTAAGTTTATCGCATCCTGTCGACTTGTTTCTTAATTGCTTCTTTGCCAAAATCTAAAAATTGGCGAGCAAAACTCATGGTTAGTTCTGCTAGATGTGATTGTTCAATAACACTCTTAATATTTTCACTACCATGACTGCTTACCAAAAGACAGATACCACCTGTTAGAAATATACCAACGAACATACCGAAAACTGCACCGGCTAGTCCATTGACCCATCCTAAAACACCTTTATCAAAAATCCCCTGCATCCTTTCTAGCAACCAGTCAGCAGCTATACTAACTGTTGCTGCAATACCAATCACACTCACCCATTTAGCTAGTTCTGGATTTCCACCAATTAGCGGCTCTAAGTTTGGGGCTATGTCCCGCCAGAATTGGCTGGCAGCCCAAACACCGGCAAAAATAGCCATAAGTCCCCATACACTTTTCGCTAGCCCGCTACGCCAACATTTCCACGTTCCGGATAAAACTACAATTGAAATAACAATATCAACATTACTCATCAGATTGGTTGTCCCAGTCTAATTTCTGGTAAATACTTTGTTTTTGAAAACGGTGATAAAATTCATCAGCATCATCTCCTATTGTTTCTTGGAAAGCTACGCTAGGCTCTACTTCGTCCTTCATTTTTCTGANGGAGTCTAGTATTGGGTNCCAACTTACTTCACCTATCAACCATTCNACAAATAAACGGGCTTGTAAATAATCCANAAATATTTTTCCACNNATATCACTGAAAAGAGCACTTAAAGNCTTNTTAGGCATAGCAAAATCTGATTCTTCTTGATTTTTCATCAGACAAAATTTCTCTGAATCCATGAGAGGGCGAGAAATTAATGCGGCTAAACCTTCATCAAGCCAGTTGGGGCATTTCCCACCTGATAATTGATCGATGACAAAATGAACCCATTCATGTCGCAAGACAATCGAGAATAATGTTTTCATCAGACGATTTTGTGGATCATAACGAATATAAATTTGCTGATTTTGGTATTTGCCAATAGCCCAAGATGGTAAGAATGAATTATCATCAGTATTTTTCAGAGCAAGTGAAGGTGAAGAAGGTAAAAGTAAAAGGTCGACTGGAACTTGATCTATGTGGGAATAACGAAAGAGAGAATTAATTTCGGTTGTGTTAAAAGCGACAAGAGGTGATAGTTCGTCCATTTCAACCGGCAATTCAGCAGGCACATGCAGAAAAACATCATCAGAGACATCAGGTATTCTGAAAGGTGGACAAAACCGAGAGAGAAGTTTAGGAAGTTCCGGCTGAAAATTCTCATAAAACCGCTGTTCAGCCTTGACACGGGTATAGCGCCTCAGAGCAGTTGGGTGACCAGGCGAAAGCCTAAGAGCTTTTTCTAGAGCTTTCACTGACTCGGACCAATGGCCCAACATTTCATAACATTTTCCCAGATCGAGGTAGCCAACTACCGACCGTGGATCTATTCGTAGGCCCGCGGAATAATATTTTGCCGCTATTTCGTAACGGCGATTTTTATATTCATAGGTGGCACTTTGAAAGTATTGATCTCTTGTCCACACTACCGCAACGAAGCCCGCGCCTTAAACTCAAATTGGTTCTATTGCAGTTACTCTACAGCAAACATCACCAAAACGGAGAGAACTGCCAACGACGACTGGTGTTGGCGCCGCAATCTTGATTTCGTCAACGTATGTACCATTTGTACTGTCCAAGTCAGTTACATAAATTTGATTGCTGCGCAGCAGCTCAAACTGAGCATGTTGACGAGAAAGCGTGCGATTTGGATCAGGTACATGGATATGTGCCAGTTTCTCACTACGTCCAATTATTATATGTCGTGCTTGAACTGTAAATATTTGCCCCGCCAACTGNCCCTCAATTTCTTCAAAAGAAATCATTAAGGTTCCTGTTTCTCTCTCAATTTCAATGACCTCGAAGGATTGTGTGCCAACTGATACAATAGTACCTACACTAATCGGTGTTGGTTCGTGAATTGAGGTGCCATTTATCTGTGTTCCGGATTCACTGTCAAGGTCAGTTAAATACACTTGGTCTTTTTCTANTGTCAATTGACAGTGAACGGACGAAGCGGTCGCGTTCCTTAGCAATGGTATTGTATTCTGTTTGTCACTACCGAAGGTCATATGCTTGATGTCAAGGTTAAATTCTTTCGACACCTCACCTTCTACATCAACCTCTAATGTCAANTGCCAATCGCTCAAACTGACTGGAACCGAAATTTCTGAATCTAGAGGTAGTACTTCATTATCCAAGATAGCCAGACTACTCANCGAATCCTCAGTTAGTACATGAGCTTCATCATCATAGGCTAATTCGCTTGCACTACCTAACTGATCAGGNCTGTATGCAGCCTGTGGGATATAACCCACATTAGTTGTTGATTGTTTTTTGTCCTTGCGAATCGACCTAAGCAGATTATCTTTCATACGCGTCTGTACTTCTGAGGAAAGCTTATGACTGTTTGATTCTAGCAAACTAATTGTANTAGCCAGNTCTTCTCCCTTATAANATTGGTAAGCAAGATCNACTAGCTCTTTCAAAAGTTGGCTACTATCCCTCTCTTGAAAGAATCGCAAGAACCGTTGTTGCTTACCAGACAATTTTTCACCGCGAACCCACCGCGTGTAAGACTCCAACATTTCAGCTTGGTCGGCTTCACTCTCCGACGGAAGTCGATTCCAAAATCCCATACGTTATCTCCTGATCTCAGCTTTCTAAATGAGAAAGTTGGCTAAATCCGTTGCGAACCATAATTTGACGTAGTTCCTGTGTACATCGAAATATCCAAATCTTCACAGTTCCCTCTTTCCTTTTGAGGATGCCTGAAATTTCTGCGATGCTACACCCNTCTAGATGCCGCAAGACCCAAGCAGTNCGNTGGTTGGGCTTAGTTACTTGNTGTAATGCAAGAANCAGAATGTCCTTTGACTCTTTTTCTTCAACGACTTTGTCTGGGGTTGGAGCGCTGTCTCTGTAGTGAGCTAGCGGGACCTCCGACTCCTCTTCCATCAACAGTAGAGACTCACGGATCCGTTCTCTTTTACGAATTGCATCAATAATGGTATTCTTGGCCACAGTATTCAGCCATGCTTGAAAACTACCCTGTTTGGGGTCCCACTTGCTAATTTTTTGCCAGACCTTCATGAAAACGTCCATCGTAACTTCTTCAGTATCTCGATGATTGTGTAACGTTCGGTAGGTTTTACTATAAACCCAACCCGAATGCTTGTCCATGAGACGGCAAAATGCCTGCTCATCCCCCAACTTAAGTTGGTTGGCTAAATGAGTGTCTTCCTGAGCAGATGCCTCTTTGGCAAGTCGGGACAATTTTTCTCCTTTATCGGAAGGCGTTAGTTGAACACACTCAGCTCATCCAGATTAGGTTACNGGTATANTCTGACATGCGCAACACNCCGCCCCCATAAGTACGCGTAAATCAAGATGAAGTTTCATATAAAATTACGAAAAATTACTTATACAAATCTTTTTCGAATATATCACCAAACCCCTATCATGTCAAGTTCGCCTGTTGTGGAAAATAGAGNAANCTGTATCTCTTTTGAGATAANAGGATTTGACACAAACNGCGACCTAGGNTAGNATGGANCCCNTTTTTTGACAATATTTGTTCTTCAAATAAATATTTATTCCAAATTATCAGACGAGTAAGCAAAATGCATCAACACTCACCTACTGAAAATGTCNGGCACTTTTTNAATCAGGCTGCTGAAAAATTAGGCTTGTCAGATGAAATGCGTAGAACCTTGATAAATCCCTACCGAGAAATAACAGTAGAGATACCTCTACGTCGCAATAATGGGGAACTCGATTTATACACCGGTTATCGGGTGCANCATAATAACTTTAGAGGCCCTTTTAAGGGGGGGATTCGTTATCACNACACTGCTGATTTGGATGATGTGAGGGCTTTAGCATCATTAATGACTTGGAAGACAGCCCTAACCAATTTACCACTGGGTGGAGCAAAAGGTGGNGTNACATGCAATCCAAGAGATTTAGAAACCAATGAGCTTGAACGTCTAACCCGGACTTTCACCGATAAAATCGCGTTAGTGATTGGTCCACGTCAAGANATTCCTGCGCCNGATATGGGGACCGACAGCCAAACAATGGCTTGGTTAATGGACGAATACAGTAAAATCCACGGGCACACNCCNGAAACGGTTACAGGCAAGCCTATTGGTTTAAATGGATCTTTCGGCCGAACAGAAGCCACAGGGCATGGAACCGCAATAGTAATCCAGCAAGCAGTTAAAGATTTTAATATAGTTCCGATAGAAGAAGCCAGAGTGGCAATTCAAGGATTTGGTAATGTAGGATTGCACACTGCCCGATTTCTTGATGAAATGGGTGCTAAAATCGTTGCCATCAGCGATTATGCTGGCGGCATTTATAACCCAGGCGGTTTACCCATTGATCTCTTAGCTGATTACCCAAATCAAGGTCGGCTAGTACAAGAATTTGGGTCNGCAGATACAATTAGCAATGATGAATTGCTGGAACTTTCTTGCGACATCCTAGTTCCAGCTGCTGTCGGGGGGGTTATTACCGAACAGAATGCTGATAAAATTAAAGCTGGATCTATATTTGAAGCTGCTAATGGACCAATTACTAGATCAGGAGAAAGTATATTAGAGGACAAAGGAAAAATAATCTTTCCTGATATTTTAGTCAATGCTGGCGGTGTAATTGTGTCCTATTTCGAATGGGTACAAAACATTCAAGAGTTTACGTGGGAGCTAGATGAGGTTAACGACAAACTCAAGCGTATACTAATCAATTCATACCAACAGGTTTGCCAATTGGCCGATNAGCAAAAAANATCTATGCGTACTGCTGCATTTATGGTTGGCGTGGAAAGAGTAGCTGAGGCAACCCGGNTGAGAGGTTATCTTAACTAAAAACCAAGACTGAGGCTAACGCTGTTTTCAAGTTCTTCACCAGCCAAAAATTTTGGGAAATTTCGACAAAAAAGCTCAATTGTTAAACGGGGTCGATTTTGAGACAAACCAGCATTATGGGGNGATATAACGACCTGTTCCATTTCCCAAAGCGGGCTATCAATTGGAAGCGGCTCTGTTTCGAATACGTCCAGTCCTGCNCCGGCAATTTGCTTGTTTNCCAAAGCNGAAATTAGGGCGGATTGGTCTACGTTTAGGCCGCGAGTAACATTAATCAGATAAGCCGATGGCTTCATTAATGCTAACATTTCACNGTTAATAATATGGTGTGTCTGTTTTGTATAGGGGCAAGCTAGCATTACCACATCCGACTTTTTCATTAATTCATCTAGTTGATTGTTCGGTAGTAATTCGTCAACAACNTCGGGTTTTTGAGTACAATAAGGATCGATAGCAATCACATCCATATCAAAGCCTTTGCCCCTTCGTGCCATTTCCAGACCGAAACCACCCATTCCAATAATGCCAAGCGTCATTCCACCAATTTCGATTGCCGGCAACCTAGCCCAAGTCGAAACCAATAACTCTTTGTTTTGATTCATTAAACCACGGGTCAGATAAAGAAGTAATGCAAAAGCATGCTCGGCTGCTTGTGGTGCGTAAACACCTCTAGCATTGGTGAAAGAAATTTTTTCACCGTACTTCTGCTGACGCTTGTCTAATTCTTCTATTACTTCCGGCATGATACCAGCACTGATAGACTGAAACCACTTAGTATTAGGCAAATGGTCAATCCATTGGATAGAGGTATAGCCAAGGAAAATGTCAGCCTTGGGACCAACTCTTTCAAANTCTTTCCCATTATCAGGGAAGTGAACATCATACCCTGAAGTAACATCTAAAATTAGCTGACGACAGTATTCATCTAATGGGTTATAAGTCGGTTCATGGGGATGAAAAACAACAATCTGCATTCTCAGNTCCTCACATTTATGTTCGCCAAGGTGGGTGCTCAGGCAAGAAGACTTCGTATTTTTGAATTAGTTCTTGTTGGTAATCGCCCGCAAACTTGCCACTGAAAAATTTATCAATTCCCTCTTCCAAGAAAGANTGCCATGACAATTCNTCTTCTCCTGGGTTAATAGGAAAAAATAGAGCATCAACACTCTGTGCAGCTTTCAAATCTCCTGGAGAATCACCAACCATNAAAATTCGCTCAGATGGATAACGATCACTGGCAGAGATCGTCAGNTGTTCCGTTTTTGATCCCATCTCTTGNCCNGCGATAAGGGCNACATAGGCTGTAATTTCATGTTCGTCCCATTCGCGTTTTAGAGCTTCGTAAGGTGTGGCAGAAACCACTAAGACATCTGCTTTGCNATGTAATTTTTGCAAGCTGTCTCNAACCCNCGGAAAGGGCGGAAGATTGTGAACTACTTGTTCTATCATATCATTGACCCCTAGGCTCCAAGCCATTACTTGTTCTAATTCTTTTTTTTCGGCTCTGGTTGAAGAATCAATCTTGGCGGCTAAAGCTGGGTTTCCTAGTGAGGTTTCATTTTCAATCCAATCTCGTAAATAAGNAAAATTGGGGACTACAACACCTGAGGACTGGACTTTGGGTAGTTCTTTTAGAAAATCNCAGACGAGTACAATAGATTTGAACCGATTGATTCCTCTCGTTTTAGAGTAAAGATTGACGAAATCCCAAACTTGATGGACCTGACGAGATATACCAGCNAGTCCAAAGTGTTTAATCAGACTAACACTGAAACCATCGTTATGTTTAACCTCCATAGAGTTAAAAGCACAACCATCGGAATCAATGCCAACGAAGAAATCGTGTTTGGGCCTAAAAGCCTTGAGTTCTAATTGATGATCTTTGTTCATAGGATTCCCTAATTCTTAAATTTGCCACTCAAAATCACAAACGTCGGCCACCTCGGTTGAGGCTCAAAATGGGCATTATATCATTTGCGAATTCCAACCCTCAAGTCAAGTCTGTAAAATGTGGCAACGTTGTTAATCCACCGGTTTGCGGTATTCGTATTGTTTCCACGTTGAGCATGGAAAGCAGTGAGTAAATAAAGAACCATTAGCTGCACGTATGTATCGAGCTTGTCTCAAAGAGAAAAAACCAAATAGATTACTTGTTTGGGCTCAAAATTGGTCTTGGTAGCGTATACATATCATANACTTGAGGACTTTAAAAAATTTATTAGGTCGGTTAGATTTGGTATCGTGAACTGAGTAAGNCTANCACAATGACAAATCGACCGACTTTAGCTGGATGTTCAAATTGTCCTGAACTGTCTTTTTATGTGCATTAACTTTAAACGGTTATACCGTGAATCGGGATCAAATTGAAAGTTTTTGAAAATGGAGTGACTAGCCCGAATAAAATTCCAACATACTTAACTTTTAAAATTCTGTCGGAATGTTGTTGTTTTTCGGAGAGTTATTACCAATTAATTTTTAGTTTTTTGCCTGATAGGAAAAATACAAAAATGTTTAAGGACCCACATACTTATTTCTATCCCAAAAGCAAATTAATTGTTGATGATTCTCGATAGCATATTGGTGCAAGCTATAAACAAAATAATTTGAGACAAACAAAATTCTTTCTCATTGATCATCTCCGGGCAATTCTAACCACCCATGCCCTTTCCTAATAGATTCAATAGCAAGTTGATAATACCAACCATCACGAAAAGTTAGATAAGGCTGATGATCTTGACCTTTGATGTCAGCCAAAAAATCTCTTGCCAATGCGCACCATCGATTTTGAACAAAATCACCAATTTGAGGCAACTGATTTTTTAACCTTTGTGGAACTTTCAATTCCCTAGCTTCCTCAGAATTGTTGTTATGCAGTAATATTTTGTTTAAGAAAAACGTCCCTTCTGTTGCCAATGTACCTTTATCTCCATAAAGTCTAATCCCGTTAATATCAGTCGATACTGGTTGCCCTGCCCCAAATAAAATTGTAGCGGAAACATCCACATGATTGACCCTAAACTGAAAAAGAGCAGAAAAAATATTATCAGCATCTACAGGTCGCCATTCCAGATGAGCTGCATCTTCACGAGTTAGCTCGCCACCTTTTTTTAGCCAGTCGCGATAGTCATGTAGATCTGGAATAACTGGGGCTCTATTTGTCAGGACCCGAGCTTCTCCCATTGATCGTAGTAACCTCCCGCCGGTTATAGCTTGTAAAATACCCAGCATGTGTGGTAGTCCATTGTTCAAAGCCCCACCACCGGCGTCTAATGTCTGCATCCACGACCATGGCATAATTAATGATGGAGATCTACGCCCTCTAGTGGTAACAACAATATCTCGCAATGTACCAATAGTATCTTTCATTAGTAATTCATTTAGCCAAGTTACACCTGAGTCGTATCGATGTGTAGCTGCATATGCGTGCTTAACGTTAGCTGATTTGGCAAGCTGATAGATGCGACCTGCTTCGTCGGCATTAGTTGCAAGAGGTTTGTCACAATAAATATGGCAACCTAAATCTGTCGCAACTTCAACTACTGGTTCTCGTAAAGCAGCTGGCGTAGCAATTGCGACGATATTTGGCTTAACCCTTTCAAGCGTCTCGCGCCAATTCACAGAGGCTTCAGCCACGTTCAAGCGTTTAGCAACATTTTGTACAACGTCTAATTTTCTGGCACAGATAGCCTGTACCTCTACCCCAGCAAACTCCAGGGCCTTGGTATGTCCTTCACCCGCCCATCCTGCTCCTATGGTAACAGCTGTTAGTTTACTACTCATACAGATGTTGTCTCTCCAGATAAATTTACGGCCAAAACCATATCTTGTAGTTTTACCTTTAAAGCGGTGCGATTATACAGATTCCACCAATTTTTGTCAATTAGCCAATATCCTTGTTGGTTGACCAATTTGGTTAGTTTCCTTATAATGGGCAAAAGATTCCATAATTGGGTGTCATTTTACGAATGTAAGCTGGTCTTATCTTTTTTACTAATAAAAAATTGAAGATCAAAATGTTTTTTGAATGTCCGGTTTTGGTGTTCTAGACCAATTTTCATTTTGTAAGAATAAGATCTAAGTTGAAATTTTGATCAAAAAAATACAAAGATAAATAAATGAAAAAGAAACCAAATATCTTATTTTTAATGAGCGACGAACACCGAGCTGATGTAACTGGATATGAAGGGGATCCAGTTATTCGAACTCCTACTCTCGATTGGCTAGCAAA
>PAYP01000022.1 GCA_002714785.1 Candidatus Poribacteria bacterium
CCGAATGTTGCTAGCTAATTTGCGAATCGGATCTGAGCCAGTATCACCGGAGACGGCGGTAACTATTGAGGCTCCTGTGGTAGCTGAAGGAGACACTATATTTGTTTACTTGGATGATCAAGCAGACAAAGGTAGTGATGAAGACTCCTACCAAATCACTACTACGGATATACGGGATAATTTCATACAAATTGATCTAGAAGCCGTTATGACTATCAGTAAGTCAATTCCCATCAAAGGATTCGACGACCCAGTGGTTTTAACCATTACTGATCAAATCGTAGGTCTTAAACAACCACCGAGAATTCAGCAAGTTCGAACGGCTGAGCAAGAGAGAATGGTAACCAAATTACAGATTGGTATACAACAAGGTCAACCTGCACGACAAATTGAAACAGTACTGAAAATTGAAGTGCCAGGAACTACAAATACTGGTATCGGTGGCATTTTTCATGAAACTCCATTAGGAATTGAGATTCCGTTTGACACTAATAAAGCTGAACCTGTTGATGCTATTGCATTAATTTCAATTGATTCAGTAAACAGATCCGAAACCGTGGAAATTTTAGAGACTGAGATTATCGGTAATAAATTGAAAGCACAATTAGCTCATCTCAGTTATGTAGTAACCATGAAAAATACAGCACCCGTTTTTCATGCCAGTCAAGCTAACCAGTCTCTAGAAGCAATAGGAGCAACTGAAGATATTCAGATGAACTCTAGAATGCTGGTGACTAATGCAGGTGGCGACAGTCAATTGCTTAACCTGAACGGGATGTTCAGTGACAGTGACTCAGAAATTGGAGATCAAATGACTTATGAAGCCACATCAGATAACCCTGAATTACTCAATGTTGCTGTAGTTGAAGGCGAAGTCATGCAATTAATGCTAGAAACCACCGATGACAAGAGTCAGGAGGGGATAGCTGAAATTTCTATCTTAGTTGAGGATACTAATGGTGCAACTAGCGAAGCCTTGATTTTTTATGTCGATGTTGCTAGTATTTTGCCTGATCACTGGCAGGATGAAATAGACTTGCAGTTAGGTTTGAACCTATTTTCTTTGCCACTACAACCAATTAATCAGATTGGTGAATTAGAACAATGGACAGCGGCAGACCTAGCCGATAAAATTTCTGCGACAGTAATTGTTTCTATGGATAATGGGCAATTTGTTCCTTTTATCCCACAAGTAATGAAGAACAATGATGGTTCTTATTTAGATCAAGGCTTCGANCTTGAGGGNGGNAANGCNTATATTATCAATGTCTTGGACGACCTAACCCTGACGNTAGACGGCCAACCATGGTCGAATTCGCCTATTTCTGAAGGTCTTGACCAACCTCTTAGAAGTACAGAAACAAATTTTGATGATAGTTCAGTTAGACGTGCACCAAACAGGGTTTTGGCACCTTGGACATTTGTCATCAGTGGGGACTTGATTACCGATTCTGCTTTAAGTTTCGGCTTTGACTTATCTCAGATATCCCGTATTGTAGCCGTTGACACACGAACTGGTAAAGAATTAATCGGACAACTAAAAGGCAACCGGTTTCACTTTGTTCTTGCTGATTTGACTATGCAGCCGGTAGTTATGGATGGGCAATCCTTCGATATCAGGGCCGAAGANGTAGATGGAAACCTAGTTGCAGGCCCCTTCAATTGGCAGCTGAATGCTGAACATTTACGGCAAGCATATATTCATCAAGAAATAACGATTGGTGATGTAATCCCCAGTCAAACTCAGCTTTTACCCAACTATCCTAATCCGTTTAACCCTGAGACTTGGATTCCGTTCGAGTTGCAACAAGCCAGTGACGTACAGTTGGCAATTTTTGATAGCAATGGAAATATTATCAGGCAACTTGATTTAGGACATCAAATAGCTGGCCGATACCTGTCTAAAAACCGAGCAGCCTACTGGGACGGAAACAACCAGTTAGGCGAGCAAGTTAGTAGTGGTGTCTATTTCTATACTTTTATTGCTGACTCGGAACAATCGAAACCCATATCCCAAACTCGAAAAATGGTAATTCTGAAGTAGGAGATGATGATGGTAAGACGAGTGTCCCTTATTTTCTTTACTGTTTTACTAATCATGTGGTGTAGTTTGGTGAAAGCAGATGAACCACCTGTNCACTCTTACACTCGCAGTTTTGAACTGGATCTTGACGTGGGTGTAAATATGATTTCCATGCCCCTAGATGTCAAGAGAGTTCAAAAAGATGGTAGCTGGATGGCTATTTCAGAATCTGCCGGTACAATGGTTGGAGGCTTAAAACTTCAAAACGGGGAAGTTCTTCGTATGTTAGGGAATATGCCAACCATTCCAATATCTACTGATGCTGAGGTAGAACCGTATTTTTCTTCACCTGCTGCTGATAGCCCACCGATTGAACCCCTTAATGTGAGTGAAATGGTGATCGTGGATATCCATAGAGCGGATAGTATTTTCAATACCATTGGCGCATCAATTTTCGGTACTTATGCCTACGATCCAGTCAATGATCAGCTAATTCTGGTTACTTTCAACCCGGATGATAATACTTCTATTGAGGTCCCAGAGACACCTTCTATTTCAGTAGCCGAATTGAACCCCTCATTTACTAACAGGTTAGAAGAAGGCACACTTTTCCTAGATGCAAACAATGGACAATCCGTCTTGTACGATCCGAATGATACCGATAGTGATATTTCGCGGCCCAACAATGAAGATGGTATCAACATTTATCAAGGAACACAAGACTACGTTGTTAATGGGCAAATCACTAGATTTTTTGCTCATGAGAGAGGGCAAAGCACTTTAGTTCCAGTAAAACCAGTATGGCTTGAGCGAGAAGGCGAAAGCTTAACTGCGAGTCAGTTAGCCAATTCAATGAATACGTCTTGGGTAATTCGGTTAGATCAATCGGATGGCCGTTTCAAAGCTTATATTCCTGAAGCTTCAACGGAAGAAATGGATTTCTCGCTGGAATCCGGCAAAGGTTATTTGGTTAATGTAACTGANGCNAAAATGGTNAACTTNGAAGGAATGCCGTGGGGNACACCNATCTTTGANGAAGATTCAAGTCCNATCAATTCAAATGAAGACCTACCCCTATNTGANGANCTAGCAGGAGATGAATCTCCACAGACNTTNGCNNCNCCNTCGNTTCAAGANNCAGCNCCTTGGGCTTTTGTAGTCAGTGGTCATATTGCTGGNNTGGTAACAGAACAGACTNAAATCGTTGTCACNAACTTACGAACNGGGGTTTCAACNCCATCNACTGTNTCANTTGGTAAATCAACAATNACTAACATAAGTCAGNCCAGTTATACAGCAGTTTTTGTTGATCCNGANCGAAAACCATTGGTAAANTCAGGAGACGTCTACCAAGTTACTATCATNGACCCACGNATTGANCCTATCCAACATCAGTTTCGGGTTGAATCANCTCACTTATCGGTAGCGCACTTAACGGCCAATACTCGATTGTCGGTACAGCTACCAAGAATAACACAACTGGGTCAAAACTACCCCAACCCATTTAACCCTGAAACTTGGATACCCTTCCAACTACATCAGCCTGCCGATGTTTCAGTTACCATTTACAACGTAGTTGGTACCATGGTTAGGGAAATCTCGGTTGGTTTTCGCTCAGCTGGAAGTTATCAATCAATAGGTCGAGCGGTCTACTGGGATGGTAGGACTGATTATGGCGAGATGGTTGCCAGTGGTGTTTATTTCTATACTCTTCAAGCCGGGGACTTCACTGCTAACCGACGGTTAGTTATTCTCAAGTAATTCTGTGTTACTTGCTTCTCTTGGCTCTCTGTCATTACATTAACAACAGACTAGGCTTGACGCCTACCTGCCCAATTTTCAAAGAGTCTAAAGGCTACCTTCCCAATTAGGTAGAGTTAGTTTCTTTTTCCTGAGGTTGTAATGACAGTTTACTCATCTATTCACTTCTGATTCAGACAAATTGACGTTGCCTTCTCGTTCTAGCTTATTGATAACTTAATTATTTTTATTGGTGTTAAAAAAACTCACTTGATTAAGGGGTGCTTTACCCCAAATATCTATAACTCCTAGTAGCTAGACTTGCCATCACTATAGAATTATATTATGATGTTTCTGTTAATCACAGTGTTGAGGAGAGAANCATGAGGCAACAAATTCGTTTAGCCATNATTGGCTGTGGTGGTATGGGGCATCGTCACTTGTCCGGTTTAGCCGAACTGCACCGAGCGGGCTATGATCAGTTNCAAATTGTAGCTGCTTGTGATCCAGTGGCTGACAACGCTAACTCACTAGCTGATCAAGCNAAAGAATATTTTGGCAATCGGCCANTGGTAGTTAACGNCCTCAGCCAGCTGGTCGATTTAGACATTCAAGCCGTAGATGTAACCGCTACCCCTAAATANCATCACACTATCATACAGGAAACGCTGAGGNACGGTTGGCATACCATGGTAGAAAAACCAATGGGTTTAACAGTACGGGCTTGCAATTTGATGAAGAAGGCAGTNAATGATACTGGATTAATTCTAAGTGTAGCTGAGAATTATAGAAGAGACCCAATCAACCGTTTAGCCAAAGCGTTATTAGAAGCTAATGTTATCGGCATTCCACGTTTTCTGATCCACCATACTGTTGGTGGAGCTGACCAGATGTTGATTTCGGTTTGGCGACACAAAAAAAATGAGAGTGGGGTTTTACTGGATGTAGGTGTCCATTACGCAGATATGATGGAATACCTATTAGGAGAAATTGAGTCTGTTTACGCCAAAATTCGTTTGCACGAACCAATTCGCCAAAATCGCCGAGCTGGTGCTTCTGATCCAGCTGGCGTTTATAGTAAGTGGCAAAAAGAAATGCCGACAGAATTTGAAGCTACAGCAGAAGACGCAGCTTACGCTACGCTACAATTCAAAAGTGGTGCAGTAGGGCAATACATCGAAGATCACGCTGGTCGAGGGGATGGATTATGGGCTAGACAAATTCATGGTTCTTTAGGTTCGATAACTTTACCGGGGGACCGGAGCGGTCGACCGATTCAACTCAACCTACATGGTCAAGGAAAAATTGAGGTAGACCAAGTCCTGGAATTAGTACCCGATTTTCGATTGGATCCAATCACTGCTAGCTTATTTGGGAATGACCGTTTATCGAGCTACCAATTCCCTTTTGACGAGACTGATCGTAAACTTTTAGCCTTTGAATACGGTGAATTTGCTCAAGCTATTACTAATGATAGTAGTGTTGAGGTTGATGTTGATCAAGGTACTCGATCAGTAGCTATCTCTTATGCTATGATGGAATCAAGTACACTCAACCGAGCTGTTACCGTTGATGAAGTGATCGCTGAAGATGCGGATATTTATCAATCTGAGATCAACCGTGATCTACAAATTTAATTTACTGACTTGATAAAGTCATCCGTTTTTGTGTTGTATTTTCGAAATCTTAGCTAGTTAGACCGGTAAAACTGTAGTGGGTGTTCCTGTAGACACCTCGTTTATTGATGATTAACTGACTTCGTGAAGAATACGTAGTTTTGTTGACTAGCATGACTGGGCAAAAATTTTGAATAACCTCTCATTTTTGTAACCATGGACAAGTGGATTATTTCTGACTAATGCAACTAGCTTATAGTACTTGGGGTATGCCAACTGTTCCTGCCGATGTGGCCATTCCACACTTGGCACAGCTCGGATTTGATGGTATAGAGTTAACCGTCATCCCTGGCTACACGACTGATTTGTCAATACTGACTTCCCAAAAACGACGGCAAATTCAGCAGCTTCTTAATCAACATCAATTGACATTGAGTGCCATTTCAGCTCATACCAGCTTGATGGAGTTAGAGCCGGGACTCCACTTTGCAAATATGGAGCGACTTAAGGCGGCTGTTGATTTGGCCGTGGACTTGCAAACAGGTGGCTCATGTCCTGTAGTTAATACTACACCTGGAGGAAGACCTGATCAGTGGTCGGCAGGCAAACAACAATTGGTTGATCGGTTAGGTGAACTAATCGACTATGCAACTGAGTTCCAAGTTGTCATCGCACTAGAGCCACATATTGGAGTGATGATTGAAACACCACAACAAATTTGCGAATTAATCGAGACTGTCAATTCCCCATATTTAAGAGCTAACTTCGATATCAGCCATTTCGAAATTCTGGGGTTACCCATGAGCGAAACGATTCCNCTAATGGTTCCCCAAACGGNACATACGCATGTCAAAGATCAACGAGGCNTACACCCCAATTTTGAATTCTTAATACCAGGGGAAGGTGAGTTTGATTATGTGACTTATCTGCAAACAATGTCAAAATACGGGTATCAAGGCTTTGTTACAGTTGAAGTCAGTATGATGGTTCAGCGCCGGGCGNATTACGACCCTTTGNTAGCAGCAACACAATCTTACTATACGCTGTCGCAGGCTTTTGTCGCAGCAAATATTCAAAGGTGAGAGAAAAAAATAAAGTGAAAATAGAAAAACAAGACCCAAAGTTACCTTGGAGCCGATCTTATGATCCCGATTTTTTGGTTCAAGACAATGCTCGGATTATCCGCTTGGTATGGGAATATTTAGAGCCACAAACCAAGTTAGAACAGCAAAATATCGACCGTACAGTGGTCTTTTTCGGCTCGGCTCGAACAAAATCTTTGGCTACGGCACAAGAGGCACGAGATCAGTTACGCCAAAGATCTACTAATCAATCAGAGTTACAAGCTGCTGAATATCAAGTTTTGATGGCCCAATATTATGAAGATGCCGTCGAAATTGCTCAGCGATTGGCTGAATGGTCGAAAGCATTACCAACGCCTGACCAATTTGTAGTCTGTTCAGGAGGAGGTCCCGGTATAATGGAAGCTGCTAATAAAGGCAGTCATTTAGCTAACTCACCGTCAATTGGTCTCAATATTAGCCTGCCTTTTGAACAACAGGCAAACCCCTATGTTTCGCCACAACTCGATTTCGATTTTCACTATTTCTTCATGAGAAAATTATGGTTTGCAGACTTAGCTGAGGCAATATTGGTTTTTCCTGGTGGATTTGGTACTTGCGATGAACTGATGGAAATTCTAACCCTAGTTCAAACCAGAAAAATTCAGAAAAAAATACCAATTCTAGTTTACGGTAGAGAATACTGGAATGAAGTAATTAATTTCTCAGCTTTTGTCAAATGGGGTATGATCAGTGAAAGTGATCTTGACTTGTTTCACTTCGTTGACACACCGGATGAAGCAGTTGATTACATTCAACAAAATATTAGAATGGTCCACTCAGTGGAAACAGATCAAAATCTGGATGGGCATATTTAGAATCTGCCTATTATGCAAATTGAAAAACAAGAAAATTTGTCGAGTAGTTAGTTGATTGGCCACTTGAACCTCAAAAACGATCAATCAAACAATAATGTTTGTTTTAATTCATGGCTTTGCTTTCTTGTAAATTAATGTCAAACAGAATGAACTCTAGAAGCAATCGAAAAATAAAAATGAGCTGATATCTCTGTTGCTGTGGTCATTTATTAAGATAACATTATGATCGAAAATAAATACATTTTGGCTAATTCAAAGATCTAGCCAAAAAATGTATGAGGAGAAAAAATGATGGAAAATCTACGTGTTGGTTTTTTGGGAGCCGGTGGTTTTGCCTCTCATACCATTTATCCAGCCCTACATTTTGCTCCAATAGCATTGGAGGCCATCTGCGACATAGACCTATCGAGAGCTAATCGAAATGCTACCAAGTTTGGTGGTGGTGCAACTGTCTATTCGGACCGATACCAGATGTACAAGAACGAGAATCTAGAAGCCGTTATTATTTCGATGGGTCCAGAGCCACGCTTCCCACTAGTAATGGAGGCACTAGAAGCAGGTTATCATGTTTTCACTCCCAAACCGCCAGCAGTTTCATTGACTGATACTCTTAAATTGGCGGAGGCCACTAGAGTCAATAATAGAAAATTGATGATCAATTTCCAACGCCGGTTCAGTCTGGGCGTTCGGTCAGCTCTTGATATTATCAATACTGATGATTTCGGAAAGATCTCGCAAATTTTTTGTTCTTTTTGTAGTGGTCCTTATAATACACCTCAGGATTATCTGCTCGACTTTGCTATCCACCATTTTGATTTGATTCGTTATCTTGGCGGTGAAATCAAGACCATAGCGACTTTCCATAATCAAATCGATAATAAAGGTAGTTTTGCCGTAGCGGTTGAATTTGAAAGTGGTGCAGTCGGTAATATGCAATTAAATTGCCAAAGATTATGGGGGCGTAATTATGATCGAATCGAGATCACCGGTCAAAATCAATACATTGTCCTAGATGGTTTATGGAAAATTGACCACTACACTGAGGGGAAAAATACGTTTACGGATAACTTTTCTGACCAACGTAATGGAGAATTGACGGGTGATGGTCTCAGCCTAACCGAATTTGTAACTGCTATTCGTGAAGATCGACAGCCCATTTCCAATATAGAAGATTGCCTCGAGACGATGCGGCTTTATGATGCTGTCCTCCAGACCCAACAAGGTGGACCAACGATAGTGCCTATAGAAAGATAGAGAGAAATTATGTCTCCTGTTTCCAGCATTGTGTTATGTAGACTTTTTTTATTTTCTTGCTGGCTTTGGATTAATAGCTTTCCATGTTTAGCTCAGGAAGTTTCTTTCAACCGAGATGTGTTACCAATTCTGTCGGATAACTGTTTTCAGTGCCATGGACCTGACCAGAACACGCGTCAGGCGGGACTAAGACTCGACCAAGAGTTATCGGCTCTACGTCGAGAAAATCCAATTATTCAGTCTGGAGATGTTGAAAATAGCCAACTGATAGATCGAATTACAACCCCAAACTTGTCCCGGCTGATGCCACCAGCATCCTCAAAACTGAAACTGAGTCGTCAACAAATCGAAATCTTAAAAAGATGGATCAGTCAGGGCGCCAAGTGGAATGATCACTGGTCTTTCGTTCCGCCGATCAAACCTGAGCTACCGAGTGTTTCTAGTCAGTTTCCGGTTCAAAACGAAATTGACCAGTTCATTCAGCATAGATTAGCTATCAATCAGCTAACCCCTTCCCCTCGGGCCGATAAAGCTACTCTAATACGAAGAGTAACGATGGATTTAACTGGTTTGCCGCCAACAGTCGAAGAGATTGACAATTTTCTGGCTAAAACATCTGAAGATTCTTATGAGACGTTAGTTGATAATTTATTGGCCAGTGAAGCACATGCAGAACGATTAACTCTAGACTGGATGGATTTAGCTCGTTATGCCGACTCTCATGGTATGCATGCTGATGGCTGGCGTCGGATGTGGCCATGGAGAGATTGGGTGATTTCGGCTTTCCAACAGAATATGCCATATGACCAATTTGTGACCTGGCAATTAGCAGGGGACCTTCTACCTAATGCCAGCCAAGAGCAAATTTTGGCTACCGCTTTTCACCGCAATCACCCAATGACAGCCGAAGGTGGTGTCATTGATGAGGAATTTCGGCTCTATTATGTTTTCGATCGAGTTGAAACAACATCTACAGCTTTTCTGGGGCTGACCATGAATTGTGCTCGTTGCCACGATCACAAATTTGACCCAATAACGCAAAAGGAATATTACCAGCTGTCAGCTTTCTTTAATAATGTCCGTGAACTTGGAATGACCGGCGATGATGGAAACTACGGGCCAGTCTTAGCTTTACCAGAAGAACAAGTAGCAAAACAGCTGAATCTGATTGATCAGAAAATCCAATTTTTGGAAAAGCAATTGGATCAAATCGAACAGCAAGCAAAATCTGAATTTGCTAAATTGGATCAGTTGCCTTCTCTCAGTCCTGAATTCCTAGATAATATGGAGGTAGAGAAGTTCCCGTTGGAAAAGATTGTTTCCATTGATGTAGAGGGAAAAATAATACAAGCTGTTGATGGTAATGTGAAGTCTACAGTATCTGTTTCTCCCCGGCCGATGGATGGAATTGACGGAAATGCTTTGTGGATTGACGGTGAATATCAACACCTAGCACTCAAAAACGTTGGTGATATAGATGTAGCCAATCCAGTGACAGTTTCCCTCTGGATCAAACCCACACGGCATAATCAGGTTAAAGATCCATCCCAATTAACCAACCAGACTTTACTAGGAACTTCTGGTGGAAAAAACCAGTATTGGCGCGGTTGGGAACTCTATCTTGATCGTCGAGGGCACTTAGCTGTTCGTCTAATTCACAATTTACCCGACAATTTGATCCATGTTCGATCAATTGATCCGATAACTGGAGTAGATTGGCTGCACGTCACTTGGTCCTACAATGGAACTGGCCTAGCTAGTGGAGTAGGGCTATTTGTCAATGGTCAACCGATTGATACAGAAATTATCGTTGACCAACTAACTCGAACCATCTTGCCAGAAAATGGTACCGCCAGAAACGTCAGGGTAGGACGAAGTTACCGTGGGTTTACTGGTGATTTTGGCATTTATCGAGGTGGAATGGATGATATTCGTTTCTACCAATTATCCTTAACTGAGCTAGAAGTTGCACAGCTGTATGCCTCTTATCAACAAGCCAAAATTGACTACAATCCAGCAGCAGAAAACCAGTTTCAACACTGGCTGAGTCGAAATCATACTGAATGGCCAGCAAAAATGGCCGAATACCGTGAGCTACAAAAACAGCGAATCGAATTGTTCAGCCAAGTAGATTTGGTCATGGTGATGAAAGAAATGGATTCAGTACGACCAACGCACCTACTACATCGTGGAGAATATAACCAACCACGTGAATTAGTGGAAATGGGAACCCCCTCTGCTATTGCGGATTTTCCTACTGACTTGCCAAATAATCGGTTAGGTTTAGCCAAGTGGCTATTTGCACCGACCAATCCGTTAACAGCTCGCGTGACTGTCAATCGATACTGGCAAATGTTATTTGGGCATGGACTCGTACGTACACCACATGACTTCGGGATACAGGGCCAAAGGCCAACGCACCCTCAATTATTGGATTGGTTGGCGATAAAATTTCGAGATTCAGGTTGGAATATTCGCCATTTGCTTAAGTTAATCGTAACATCAGCCACTTACCAGCAATCATCTGGAATTAATGTCGCGTCAGGCCAAACTGATCCAGAAAATCAGCTACTATGGAGATCCCCCACTTATCGTTGGCCTGCTGAGTTTTTACGCGATAACGCTTTAGCTAGTAGTGGAGTTTTGGTAAAGCAAGTGGGTGGGCCCAGTGTAAAACCTTACCAGCCTGAAGGGTTATGGATCGAAAAGAACAACTTCTCCGCCAAGCTGAGAAATTATCAAATTGATGATGGGGATTCGCTTTACCGTCGGAGTCTGTATACTTTCGTTCGTCGAACCTCACCACCACCTGCCATGATTACATTAGATGCACCTAATCGTAGCGTTTGTACAGTCAAGCGCGTTATTACCAATACGCCGCTACAAGCCTTAGTAATGATGAACGATCCGCAGTTTATCGAGTCAGCCCGAATCCTAGCCGAGCATATCCAGCGGCGGATTTCGTACGGAGATAGTTTAGCCAAAGGAATAACGGAAATGTTTCAGCGATTAACTGGGCACCAGCCACTCTCTATTCAAATCAAATTGCTGGAAACTTATTATCAAAACAATTATCAGAAATTTTTGGCTAACCAATCTTCTGTTCAATCTTTATTGGCAGTTGGTGAGTATCCGTTTGACGAAACTCTGCCTGCTACTGAAGTAGCAGCNCTGACAGTNATGGCAAANCTGATTATGAACTACGACGGTTTCTATATGAAACGGTAACGAAGTGTANAAAAATAAGGAACATGTATGGTCAAACCGAATCCTATCCAATGCCAAAATATTGATCCAAATTACTCTCGTNGAAAGTTTTTGAACCAAACCTCACTTGGGCTTGGTGCTGTAGCATTTGCTAATTTGGCTAATCCTTCATCAAGTAAAGGANCATCAAAAACTGGTGTTTTAGGACAACCACACACCATGCCGAAAGCNAAAAGAGTAATTTATTTATTCCAAAGTGGCGCACCTTCTCAATTNGAATTATTCGATTATAAACCTAANCTCCTTAAGCTGAGAGGGCAAGATTTACCAGAATCAGTCCGACAAGGCCAGCGACTAACAGGTATGACTTCTGGGCAAGCGACATTTCCGTTGACTAGCTCAATTTTTGATTTTTCGCAACACGGTAAGTCTGGAGCTTGGGTTAGTGAGCTACTCCCTCATACTTCTGAGATCGTAGACAAACTTTGTTTTATTAAATCAATGCATACNGATGCCATTAATCACGATCCTGCATCGACTTTTATTCAAACAGGATCACAATTGCCTGGCCGTCCCTCGATTGGTTCTTGGCTGAGTTATGGATTGGGTAGTAGTAATGAAAATTTACCTAGTTTCGTAGTTTTAGTTACTAAAAATAAGAATGGTCAACCACTTTATGCTCGGTTGTGGGGCAATGGTTTTTTGCCTTCCCAGCATCAGGGAGTTCAATTTCGAGCTGGAAAAAGTCCTGTACTTTACCTCAGTAATCCAGACGGTATTGATAAAGAAGACCGTCGTCATCAAATGGAATATTTACGGAAATTACAAGAAATNCAATATCAAAAAACTGGTGATGTAGAAGTATTAGAACGTNTGTCTCAATATGAGATGGCCTTTCGTATGCAGACCTCGGTACCGGAAGCTACAGATGTATCGGATGAACCNGACTATACTTTTGAAAATTATGGGCCCGATTCGAGAGAACCAGGTACTTACGCTGCCAACTGTCTGTTAGCCCGTCGTTTAATCGAAAGGGGAGTACGTTTTGTCCAGCTTTATCACAGGGGATGGGATCATCACGGTGGACTTCCTAACAATATCCGTCGTCAATGTCGGGAAACTGACCAAGCATCTGCGGCTTTAGTTTCCGACTTAGAGCAACGGGGTTTATTAGATGATACTTTAGTCATTTGGGGGGGCGAATTTGGTCGGACTTGCTACTCACAAGGTCGCTTGACTGAAANTGATTATGGGCGAGATCATCATCCTCGTTGTTTTAGTTTATGGATGGCTGGTGGTGGAGTTAAGGCTGGATANACNCATGGCTCNACTGATGACTTCAGTTACAATATAATCGAAAACCCCGTCCATATTCACGATTTTCAAGCTACCTTACTCCACTTACTTGGTATTGATCATCAACAGTTGACCTTCAAATTTCAAGGGCGCCGCTATCGATTAACCGATGTACACGGCGAAATTATCCAACAGGTATTAGCTTAGTTAATTTTCCTGCCTTTATATTTATCAACCATATGAATTTTAATTAATTATCAGCGATCAATCTTTTCCAAGATAGCAGTAATCCCATTTTTTAGTACGACTTCGTTTACAAGGGAAACAAGTAAAATTCCCTATACTTAGGTAGTTCCGTGCTTGGCTTATCGTGAAATGCAATTAGTAATCATGTTAAATTTTGTTGATTATTTAATCTGATCTGTTGCTAAAAATTTTCGCGTTTTATCAATAAAAAACCGATAATTAAGGGGTATCCGACTCTAGAGCAGTTGGCTCAGTTTATGCTACTCAAAAGTAGGGCGTTCACGCACCTATTTGTTGAAATTTAATAAACTTCTGTGAAATAATTAAGAAGTGTGTTAGAATCCTCGGGGTTGGCTAGTGAACTTTTAATAGTTCAGGTGGTAACGGTCTGTTTTGTTATTTCACTGTTTATACTAGTCTCAATCAACTTTAAATATAACGGAGATTCATGTTCATGACTCAAAAATCTAAGATCACAGTTCTTGTCTTGACGCTATTAATTGTTAATGTATTGTCNGTCCAAGCGGCATTNGATGATAGTGTTGTCTTATTTCTCTCATTTGATGGTGGTGAGGCTGCTGACCATTCATCCTATGGTCATACGGTTGGAGTTACTGGTGCAGAAATAGGTGCTGGTAAATACGGTAATGGAATTGTTTTGGGAGAAGGTAAATTTCTCGAAGTTCCAGATGATGACAGTTTGGATTTGACCACGGCTCTTTCTATCAGTATGTGGGCTAAGGTCGCAGCTGGTGGCGAAGGGACTCAGAGCGGTTTAGAAAAACAACCTGCTTGGCANGCTGGTGAATACAACTTGGCCGCAGTCTACGGCGGGGGCGTATTATTACAAGCTGCCGACTGGCCTGCTGCGTGTGCAGATACAAACGTTACTCCAGAAGGTATAGAAGATGATAACTGGCATCATATTGCTGGTACATGGGACGGTAAAGTTATCAAGGTCTACATTGACGGTGTGTTANAAGCGGAGAAAGACTGTGTCGGTGAGATCAAGGTTGGCGATGGAAACCTGTATATCGGTTCTCGTGGTGGGAAACAGCGTTGGTTGAATGGTTCCTTGGACGAAATTAAAGTCTTCAATAGAGCNTTGAGTGCTGATGAAGTTAAAGCTGATATGGCTAAAACCGCGACTTCGGTTCAAGCTAAATCTAAGCTAGCCATTTCTTGGGGCAAGATTAAGACTACCGACTAATACNTTGTTTAAACATGTGCCGAGTATTGTGCTGTGAACAATCAGAAGTCACAGCACGGCGCTCGACCGAAGAAATTTGATCATGTCCTTTCACTTTTCAAAAAAAACAATTTAGGAGAACAGATCTTAGTGGTATTGAGAATTATAAATAAGTCGACACTTGTTGTTTTTTTGTATTTGTTNACAGTTNCCCNNTTTNCATTNGCGGCCGTAGATCCAACAATTGTTCTTTATTTACCTTTTGAAGAACAGACAGGGAAGGTTGCAAAAGATCTATCACAATTTGGACACAAAGCTGAATTTCGTAAGAATACATCTTGGTCTAAAGATGGTAAGCAAGGTGGCTGTATTAAGCTTGGTCTTGGTAATTGGTTAGAGGTANAGGATCATGATAGTTTAGATTTAACCAACAAGATGACGATCATGCTTTGGGCAAAGCTGATGAAACAGACCGGAGAAGTACAAAGCGGTGTAGAAAAACAACCCGCGTGGGAGGCCGGAGAATATAATCTTTTGCCTGAGTACGGTGGGGGAATTTTGTTGCAAGCTAACGACTGGCCTGACGAGTGCGATGATGAAGCAATTGGTGGGCCACCCATAATCGATAAAAAATGGCATCACTGTGCAGGTACNTTTGATGGAAAGAGAATCAAAATATACAGTGACGGAAAGCTAGCCAAGGAACTACCNTGTAAAGGGGCCGTCGAAAAAGGTGGTGGGAATCTGTATATTGGTTCCCGTGGAGGTAGTGGTCGTTGGATTGATGGTTTCTTGGACGAAATCAAGATGTATAACCGAGTTCTAACTCAAGATGAGATTATTGCAGACATGGAAGATTCCATGCACAACTTAGCAGTCTCCCCCAAAGATAAGGTTAGTACTACTTGGGCTTCACTTAAGAAGGAGATTTTGCATTAGGACCGAATTCATATCCCTTAGTTCACTCCAAAAAAGAAGCACTATTCGGTTAATCAATCCACCGGATAGTGCTTCTTTTTTTACATATAATTTACAGATTATTTCTGATTGGGCAATTCCTTGACGGATTTAATTTCTAGAAAACCAATTAGTCTCAATATCCATGGCAGAGTTATATGTGTTTCATGAAGGTTGTTTGGCTATTTGGTTCAATCATATTTTTTCTATCATGCATTTCATGCACTAATATGGATAAAACAACTGTAGATAAGCTTAAACCAGAGCTGATCCAAAGTAACAAAAACACTACGTCGATGTTTGTTTTGACTGCTTTAAGAGACAGAGATAACGTCAGCTTTGAGAATAAAACGCGGAATTTTTCTACCACAATTGATGATAAGTTGCTATTTGAAACCAATTATCCTGGTACAGATATTACATGCGGTTACGTTTTGAGATTTTATTTCTACACCAATATTCTTTTGAACCAAGACCAATCAGAACTATTTTCAATGGATGGCACACAGTTTATCTTAGAAAAATCTGACCAATTTGATGAGTCATCATCTGACCAAGTTATTGATCAAACCAAGTCAATAATTAATCTCATTGGGGGTATGCATTTTGGTAGTAGCGAATTGAGTGATTTCTTAGATCTATACCCGAATGCAATCAGGTAACAAATGTCCCCATACAATAACCATTTGAATCAGGTAGATATAAGAAATATAGCTTTTTTGTTATCTAATCATTAACGTAATGGATTGACAAACAAACATTACATTAGCTGATAGAGAACAAGACGAGATTATCGGAGACTAAAAAGTTCGATTTTTAGTCCCCTGATTTGAACTGTTGATATTTCAGAGGGATGAAACAATTGCTACTTACCCCACCGATCTTCGCGAATTTGACTAGATTGAGATTGCTGCCACCACTGCCGATGATTGATATACCAACCAACAGTATTTTTCAGTCCAGTTTCAAAATCAGTTTCTAGTTTCCAACCTAATTCTTGCTGAATTTTTCTGGAGTCAAGTAGGTAGCGACGGTCATGTCCAGGACGGTCTGGAACGTATGTCTTTAGCGACTGTGGTTTACCTAGTATTTGTAATATCGAATCAGCAATTTCTTCCACGCTTTTTTCGGTTTGACTTCCAACATTGTAACGCTCACCACTTTTTCCCTGCCGGATGATTAAATCGATAGCCCGGCAATGATCTTCAACTGCTAACCATTCACGCTTGTTTTGACTACTTTTATAAAGTGTTAGTGGTTGGTTACAGATTGCCTTCGAAATAAACAAAGGAATCAGCTTTTCTATATTTTGGTAGGGGCCATAATTGTTACAACAGACAGAGATTGTTACTGGTAAGCCGAAGGTTTGATGGTAGGCTAGAACGGCCAGATCAGCTCCAGCTTTAGATGCGCTGTAAGGTGTATTAGGTCGGTAAGAAGTCTGTTCAGAAAAAGTTTCCGCCGAATTCAGCGGGAGATCGCCATAAATTTCACAAGTTGAAACATGATGAAATCGTGAAATTTCATACTTCTGAGCTACATCTAATAAGGTTTGTGTACCTATTAGATTAGTTTGAAAAAAAATAGTTGGGTTCAGTATTGCTCGGCTGTTATGCGATTCGGCAGCGAAATTGACGATAACGTCCGGTTTAAACTGACTAAACAAACGATCTACAAAGTCTGTATCAGTAATACTACCCAGTGTGAAACCATAACGACGACCGTAGGCATCATCAAGACCGGCGAGGTTTTCTAGATTACCTGCATAGGTTAGTAAGTCTAGATTAAAGATTTCATCTTCACCATATTTTTCCAACCAATATCGGATAAAATTTGAGCCGATAAAACCTGCACCGCCAGTCACCAATAGTCTCATTTGTCTACCACTATAAAAAAATCATCTGTTTAATAACGAATCTCGAAGGTTATGAAGGGTTCGGTTGACGAAGTTGGCTCAACTACTACTGAACTGACTTTAGCTAGAGTTGGCCCTTGTTTCAGTTTTCCTACAAACTCTTTCCAAGTACCTACCTTAGCCTCAGCTACAACCTCAACTCGACCATCAGCTAAATTTCGGACAAAGCCCGTCACACCTAACTGAAGAGCCATAGATCGAGCAAAAAAACGATAAGCAACGCCCTGGACCTTACCACTTATGCAAAGTCGCTGCCTCATCGAATTGGGGCTCCAAAGAACATAACAGGAAAAATGTATTGTGGTTTAACTTAGGACGTGTAGTGAAAACTCGTTTGCCAAGGTCAATCGTTGCTGACGAGTAAAAGTCTTGGGTGAAGTAAATCCCTCACCTGTTGGTCCAGCAATCGTCATGGAAATAAAACCTTCACCACCAAAGCCAGCAGCTGCAGCCGAAGTTTCATTAACAACGACCACGTTACAATCCATCTCTTGACGAAAACGAGTTACGCGAGACATATCTTTCGTGTGAAGTACAGCCGTATGCCCCCGGCCACCTTCGGTACGAACAGCATGACTTAGCGCTTCTTCAAAATTGATGACTCGTACAATCGGTAGTATAGGCATTAGGTATTCATCAACGACAAAAATGTGATCCACCGAAACTTCTGCTAATATTGCCACCACATTACTAGGTGCATGAACACCAATAGCTTGCAAAATTTCGGTTGCATTTTTTCCGATATAGTTTTTCTCGTTCTCACCATCCAACAAATTCTCTAACTTTTTGAGCTGATCATTGGTTAATAAATGACCACCGTTGTTTTTCAAATGGCCAGCAACTTCATTCCACACTGATTGCACTACAAAGAGGGACTTTTCTCCAATACAAAGTAGGTTATTATCAAAACTAGTCCCTGTAATCACTGACAGTGAAGCGTTGACCAGATCCGCCGTTTCATCAATGATAGCCGGTGGGTTACCTGGTCCAGCTGCAATTGACTTTTTGCCACTAGCCATAGCTGCTTTGACTACACTAGGACCACCAGTAGCGACTACCATAGATACATCTTCACTCGACATAATTTCTTTCACTGTCCGCAAACTTGCATCCTTGACCGCTGTCAGTAAATTAGGTGGGCCTCCTGCTTTAACAATAGCTTGATTGATAATAACGATCGATTGTATGGTACATTGATAAGCATTAGGGTGAGGGCTAAAAACCACTGAGTTCCCAGCCGAAATCATAATTATTGCATGATTGATAACTGTCGAGGTGGGGTTAGTAGTTGGTGTAATCGAATTGATAACTCCGAAAGGTACATACTCAATTAGCAACGTACCATTGTCTCCCGTTATGGTTTCTGAGTGGAGATCCTCCATACCGGGCGATAGATTAGCCGCACCTTCATTTTTTTGGTATTTATGTTCAACGACTCCCATACCAGTATCATTAACTGCTAGCTCCGCCAAGGATTGAGCTTGTTCTAAACTAACTTGCCGGATTACAGAAATAAGTTCACTTCGTTTTTTTAGACCAAGTTTAACCAGGTCTATTTGTGCCTTCTTTGCTGCTGCTACTGCTTGTTCTGCAGTAGCAAAAATGCCGTCTGAAGCTGATGAACCGATAGCCGAAGGTGAGGACGTCTCAATTTTTCCATCGCGACTTAGTCTCTCCAATACCTCCGAAACAACTGCCTCGATTTGTTGTTGGCTAACTTCTGCCATTTAAGGATTCCCTTCTTCTTTTTTCTTATCTTGAACGAATAGTAACCCTACTAACTACTTAACATACTATCAACTTCAGCATGTGGACGAGGTATAACATGCACGGAAATTAACTCCCCAACTGATCTGGCTCCTTCGGCTCCGGCTTCCGTGGCCGCCTGAACTGCACCAACATCCCCTCGGACTAGAACCGTGACGAGTCCACCACCAACCTGTTCTTTGCCAATCAAGGTTACGTTTGCCGCCTTAACCATTGCGTCAGCTGCGTTAATTGCCCCAATTAAACCTCTCGTTTCAACCATTCCAAGTGCTTCTCCTGCCATCTCTAAAAACTCCTATAATTCGCCAAATTTTAACAAGATTGGATGGTATCATATCCCCTTCAAACTGTCAACCTGGCACCTAGTTAATTAAAATCAAACAGACAAAATTCACACCAATTTATTTTTAAGCTAAAACAAAAAATTGGAAATCCACATTAAAGAGGTAAGTGTACGACCTGACCCTCTTGATTAGATTTGTATATAGCTAAAATAATTTCGACTGCCTTTCGTCCTTCACTACCATCAACTAAGTGAGAACGCTCTTCTTCAATAGAAAAAATCAAATCTTCCATCTGTCGACGGTGGTTATCATGATTAATTGCACGAGGGTCGGAAGCTCCACCTCCACCGGATTGTTGTTCAGCGAATTTTTCAATTATCTGCTGATCGATGGGGTCTGGCTCAGCGAAGTCCCATTTTATTATATCCTCATCTTCTAAAACAATGGAGCCTGTAGTACCGCTAATCTCGATTTTTCGCAACCAACCAGGATAAGCTGCCGTTGTTCCCTCGATTACACCCAATGCACCATTTTCAAAACGCAAGACCGCTACGGCAACATCTTCTACTTCGATGCGTTGATGTGCCAGAGTATCAGTAAATGCTTGAATTGATTTAACTGGCCCCATTAGGTACTGTAAAAAGTCGACGGCATGAATTGCTTGATTCATCAGGGCTCCACCACCATCTAACCCCCAAGTGCCACGCCAACCTCCGCTATCATAGTAATCTTGTGTCCGCCACCACTTGACATACGCATCACCAAGTGTCAGACGACCTAATCGGCCACTATCAACTGTATTTTTGAATATTTGGCTAGCTTCTGAAAAACGAGAGTTGAAAATAGCACACAACCGAACTTTGTTATCCTGACAAGCTTTAATAATAGCATCGCAACGGTCGAGGGTAATCTCCAGAGGTTTTTCTACTATAACATGCTTACCAGCTTTGGCGGCGGCTACTGCTGGTTCCATGTGAGCACCGCTCGGTGTGCATATGCAGACGACGTCAATATCTGTGCGCGCCAGCATCTGATGGTAGTCAGAGTAAGATGGTACATCGTAGCGGTCAACCAACCGTTTTGCATTCTCCGCGCTGCGGGAACTAACCGCAACCAATTGGCCATATTCCATCTCTGCAATAGCTGATGAATGGAAATCGGAAATCATGCCACATCCGATAATGGCAAATCCATAATTTTTCATGATTGCTTTAGTCTCCAATTGTCAAAGTAAAAATTTAGCTATATATTTGGTTAATCTGATCAGCGAAGTTTTTCATGATCACATTTCGCTTTAGTTTAAGAGTGGGAGTCATTTCATCAGTTTCAGCAGTAAATTCTCTATCAATCAGATGAAACTGTCGTACTTGCTCGAAGTCGGAGAAATCGGAGGTGTACTGACTAATTTCCTTCTTTATCAACTGTATGATAGATTTATCTGTCAACAGATCGTTTAGGGAACTAGTGCTGATTCCTTGTTCTTGGGCGAAGCTCTTGACTGAGTCAAAATCTGGGACAACCAAAGCTGCGACTGTTTTTTGATTATCACCTAGTAGCATGATTTGGTTAATGTAGCTACTTTGTTTGATTGCATTTTCGATAGGTTGTGGTGCCACATTTTTTCCGTTAGAAAGAACGAGGATATTCTTTTTTCGATCTGTAATACGCAAAAATCCTTCTTCATCAAAATGACCAATATCGCCGGTATGAAACCAACCTTCCTCATCTATGCTTTCTGCTGTTTGCTCTGGTTTATTATGATAACCCATCATCACATGTGGTCCACGAGTTAGAATTTCACCATCTCCAGCAATCACTACTTCCACACCTGGGATTGGTTTACCCACAGAACCGAACTTAAAAGAGTCCAGCGTATTAACCGAGATGACTGGTGAGGTTTCAGTTAATCCATAACCTTCTAGAATTAGGATGCCTGCTGCATGAAAAAACTCAGCGATCGGCTGTGGTAAAGGTGCACCACCCGAGACAAAGAAACGCAATTGGCCACCGGTGACCGCTTTAAGCTTATTAAAGACCAATTTGTTAGCTAAAGCGGCTTGTTGAGATAGAATTAAGCCAGGATTTCGTCCTTTTTGCTTCAGTGCACTGACTTTGCGACCAACGCCAACGGCCCAATGAAAAATTTTCTGTCGGATAGCAGACGCAGACCTAACCTGCTTCAAAATCCGGTCATGCATCATTTCATACAGTCGCGGTACACTTGCCATCACTGTTGGACAGACCTCCCCCATGTTTTCCCGAACGGTCAATGGACTCTGAGCATAGCTGATACAGGCTCCTCGGTAAATAGGAATATAATAACCAGCCATACGTTCAAAAACATGAGATAAAGGTAGAAAAGAAAGAAACTGATCATCCGGATCGATTTCTAATATACTCAGACCTGATTTAACATTTGACATCAAATTATCATGAGTCAGTATTGACCCTTTTGGGTTACCAGTAGTACCAGAGGTGTAAATAATAGTGGCTATGTTATCCGGTTCTACTAGGTAACTAGCTTCTCGGTAGATTTGCTGACCGTTCTCAATTTTTTTGCCAATTTCCACTACTTGATTAAACGTTAACGTATGTGGGTCATCGAGATCATCGAGATCGTCGAAAATGATAACTTTTTCTAATTCTGTTACCTGATCAAAAAATGATTTGACTTTTTCTAGTTGACGTTTGGTTGAAACACAGATGATCTTGCTACCCGAGTCCTGGACGATATAGGATACTTGAGCCGAAGTTGAAGTATAAAACATCGGAACATTAACAGCACCCAGCGATAAAATACCCAGATCTGCGACAGCCCATCTTTCGCTATTCTCGGCCAGCATCGCAGCTCGATCGCCAAAGCTTAAACCTAATTCTCTTAGACCAAGAGCAAAATTCTTTACCTGGTCGGCTAGTTGGTTATATGTTGTTGGCTGATATGTTCCATCGATCTTACTTTTCAGCGCAGGGTAGTCGCCTCTCCGTTCAACAGTATCGAGAAAAGCTTGGTTGATGGTGTTTTTTGAATCGGCAGCTGGTCCAGTCATCAAAATCTCCTTAGGCATTAGTGCAGAAACGTAATTGCAAAATTAGACTACACAATTTTATCTAGCCTGTCAACGCCGACGGTGATTAGTCAATAGACCATGTATGTTAGGTTAATTATTCATATTCGCTACGCAATAGAGATATCTATGCCCACGTAGATAGATCCGATCATCCACAATAGCCGGCGAGGCTGAAAATCCGTCATCCAATTGATTTATAGCCAAGACTTCTAATTCTGTCCCATGCTTTAAAACAGCGATATTTCCGTCTCGGTCCGGGAGGAAAATATATCCACCAGCACCAACAGGAGAAGCATAAACATCACCGATACCCGTCAGTCGTTCTGGGCCATAATGAACAGATCCTGTTTTGGCGTCTAAACAAGAAAGAATCCCATTCCTATTTTTTAGAAAGTATAGGTTGTCACCATACAATAGAGGCGAAGGTACATATGGCGTGTCTTGATTATATTGCCAAACAACCGAACTAGTATCAGTTATATCACCCGTAGCATTCGCTAACTGAATAGCCATTAGGGCGTTCCCACGAAAGCCACTCATGAAATAAGCCATTCCACTTTCACTATGAAAAACCGGGCAAGGAATAACATTGGTTGTCATACCACTAGCTTCCCATAGGATTTCTCCTGACTGTAAATCATAAGCAGAGATATTATTAGTAGCATTGACAATTATTTGTGGCAGACCAGTATAATCAGTGACAATAGGAGTAGACCAACTGGTTGGTTCATCTCTCTCGACTCTCCATAATTGATCACCAGTTTCTTTATCTAATGCTACTATGAAAGAATCTCCTTCGTGGTCCCAGTTAACAATCAGCGTATTGTTATGAAGAGTTGCGGAGCTACCTTCTCCGAAACTGTTGCGTGTACGCATGTCTCCTAGATCAATTTCCCACTGCACATTACCAGATAAATCCAAACAATATAAGCCAAACGATCCAAAGTTGGCGTACAAATAATCTCCATCCGTAATTGGTGAATAAGAAGCCCAAGTGGCGGTATTATGAGTACCTTCATGTGGCTGAGTCTCTCGTACGATCCGTTCCCATTCTACTTGACCCGTGGTACGATTAACACAAATAACCGCCAGCTTTAGATTGAGATTAGGAGCCTCACCTCGCCGGTTACGTCCACCTGTTTGGGCTGCTTGTTTGAATTGTTCTAAGGGTATACCAAAAAAGCTGGTATCTCCATCTTCGTTTTCTATGGATTGTTCCTTTTTCTCTACTTCTATAGGAGTAGATGTTAAAATGAAGATTTGATCTTTCCAGATAATCGGGCTTGCGTGCCCTTCACCAGGTATTTCTAGTTTCCAAAGGATATTTTGTTGTTCACTCCATTCAATAGGAGGGTTATTACTTCGTGGTGCAATGCCATTGGATGTCGGCCCACGCCATTGGTGCCAGTAAAATTCGTATTCAGATGATTGATCGTGTTGCTCAGCTTGAGTAATCGTTGTGAAGAAGAAGAAAATCAATGTAGCTAGAAATATCAACTGTAAGTTCGCATTTTGGAAAACGTATTTCTTGAACAAA